>JAKFXX010000024.1 GCA_021731145.1 Gammaproteobacteria bacterium
AACCTGCCAACGTGTAGGTATGGATAATCTCATTCGCGGCATCGCTGTTGTCGATGCTTCCCCGACGTCCGATAAAGCGCCGTAACAAAAACTTCACCCTCTCGTTATCCTACTGACATTTTGCCGCGTGCGGTGCGCACCGCACGCGGCTTGCCGTATTTCCCAATAGATAGAAACAAGTATCCGAGCAATGTCCACGCGCATTTGTCCGGCAATGCCGCCAAGCCCAGCAAGGCGCGGCTGCCGTGATCGAGGAGGCCGAAGATCATATGCACATCGCCCGCGTCATCCGTCTTGCCCGTCAAATCCAGCCCTCACACGAGATTGCGCGGAGTAGGGCGCGGCACCCGGTGTTTCAGTGTACGCCGCATGACCTCTATTTCGTACCGATGGCGCAGTATCGTGTCCGCCACGAAAGTCTTGCCCACCGTCATCGTGCGGCTGGCGGCGTAACGCCGATTGAAGATTTTGTGATGCTACGGCAACCGGCGTCGGGCATTATGGCCTTGAGACGGATGATCTCGTGGCCCACCCACGTCGGCTTGGGTTGTGAACGGCACGTTGCCTGCTTCGCTAAGCCGTGCCCCCGGCGGCGATGGCCGTGCCGCGTGGGTTCAGTCCGCCCCTCCGCCTAAAAAAATAGAAGCTTGACGTGAGCACATGGCAACAAGCCTGTCATATAAACGGGTTAACGTCACTGCTGAGCGTGATTGGCTTCGCCCGGCAAAGAAGCAGAGCAAAAATTAAGGTTCGTCGGGGTCAAGCTGCAAGGCGGCCGCGTAGTCCTGTCCACCATAGAACACGCCGATGATGGATACCCATTCGGTCTCCGCGTCGAAGGCGATCACTGTCCGCTTGCGGTAATTTGTAACACGCAGGCCGGGGCGTATGTCATCGCGCCGGGGGCTGCGATGCGGGAACGTTCGCAGCCCTTCGCAGTAGGTCACGATGGCGTCCGTGTAGCGAGCCGCTATCTCCGGCGATGCAGCGGCCGCGATGTAGCGCCGCAAGCTGCTCCTGCGCCTCGGGGGTGAAAACGACGGTGTGCGGTATCACGCTTTCGCAGTGGCCTTGCGGTGCTCGGCGGCGAGCGTAGCCCGCACCTGGTCAACGGTAACAGCCCGTGACGGATCGGCTTTTAGCGCGTCATAGGCCGGCCCCACTTGTTCCCGGAGCCAGTGTTCCACGGCGCGGTCGCGGGCCAGCAGCGCGCGCAGGCCGTCGCGGATCACTTCGCTTTCGGTGGCGTACTCGCCGGTGGCGACCTTGGCCTTGACCGTATCGGCCATCTCGTTCGGTAGGGTAATGCTGAATTGCTGGGTTGAGCGCATGGGGAATCTCCCTTACATCGAATAGGATTTAATCCTACGCCCTCTTGGGGTCTCGGGTCAAGCGTGATTCTCACAGTCTGACAGCGCCCCGTGACAACACGGCTGTCATATATACGGGTTAGCCTGATGCGGTTCTGGTCTGGAAATGTGTCGATGACGACGGGCACGGCGGGCGGGGTAGGGGCCGGCAGCGCCTTCACCGCACCGCAAGGCTTTTTCTTCCAGACCGTCCGCCAGGCCGATGGCCGCTACACCCTGCCGCGCGGCAACGGCATGAACTTCGAGTACTACAGCAACGGCAAGGTCTTCCGCCACGCCACCTTCCCCGGCAACGAGACCACCACCTTCGCCTACAACGACTTCCGCCACGAGACCGTGCAGACCAACCCGCGCGGCCATGAACGGCGCTTCTTCTTCGACCCCTACGGCAACCCCGTCAGGATCATCGAAGAAAATGGCGCCGAGCGCCGCTACAGCTACGACCCCGCCAACCCCTACAACCGCCTCACCAAGACCGGCCCGCAGGGCTATCAGACCCAGTATGCCTACGACACCCAGGGCAACGTCACCCGCATCACGAATCCCTCCGGCGCCACGGTCGAATTCAGCTACTTCAACAGTTTCAACCAGCCCGGCAAGGCCAAGGACGCTCGAGGCAACTACACGCTCCTGAAGTACGACGCCCAGGGCAACCCGGCGCTTTTTTCTTTTCTTTTTCGCTGTAAAAGGAAAAGGTCATGTTGCCCGCCGCATCTGCCTTGCCCGTCAAATCCACCGCGTGTACGGTGTTATCTCACCTATCGCTTGAGTCCCCTCTCCCGCGTAGTGCGCATCGAGCGGACACCGGGAACGCCGTATCTTAGCTTGCAGCACCGCGATGGCCAGCTATATCCAAATAAACTGGCTTACCATGAGTAACGATCTTACAGAGGACGCGGCGGTGGCCCAGACCTTCCTCACTGCGACCGATCCCCTGCACGCCAACCTGACCGAGTACATTGAATCAATGGAGTCGGATACGATTGATTCTCTGTCTGATTATTTCCCGGTAGGATACCCAGATTCGGCGGAATCTCTAACTTTACGACAGAGCTATTTTGTCAGCGTGCCGAATACCCGCCCAATCTGGGGGCGACACGGCATTTGAGTAAGGTATTCTTTAGATCCCATTGCTCGTTTGCATTTACAGTGTCCATGAAGCGTACTTCGCCCGCTATCTGAATGGCGACCGGCACGCCGTCACGGTACAGCACGCGGTTGGCGGCCAGTGCGGGAACCTTGGGGCCGGGGGTGATGATGCCGGCGAGATTCAGCGGATCGGCGCCGCACAGGGCGATGGTGGCGCCATCCTTGGCCTGGCGGCGGATGTCGCGCAGCGAGCCCACTGCTTCGGGCAGTGCATATTGTTCGCCGGAGAATCCGGCTACGAAGCGCCCGCCGCGAATCTCGCCGCGCGCCTCGAGGCGCCGGTATACCCACAGCAGTTCGCGCCAGGGTGGTAGCCAGGCAGCCTCGCGCTCGGTCACGCGCCGGAACACGATGCCGTAGCGGCGCAACAAGGTGTGCGCGATGAATTCGACGGTTTCAGGATCGTGCTGGCCGCCGCTCCATGGACGTGGTTGTGCTCCTGCCGGTTCGGGCGCGCGTGCCGTGCCGTTGCGCTTGAGCAAGACCCAGCGCCCTGCCTCAGCAAGACCAAAAGGTGCGCCGCGATGATGGCGTCTGCCTCCCGCGAGCGGTCGGCGGCGGTCGGCGGGTGTGAGGAGGGCGCGCAATCCGCTGAAGCTGTCGGCGCTCACTTGACCTGCCGCCACCAGTTCACCGAGCGCCTCTTCCAGTTGCGATTGCAGTAGCCCCGCGTGACCTGCAAGGTCATCGAAGAACGATGCGCTATGCGCGGTAAGATAATCCGCCACCTTGCGCGCCGATGCCGAGAGGTTGGCCGGTTTATCCTGTGACTCTGATGCCAGCGCATTCCAGGCTGCAAGATTGCGGCGGCTGAGCAGGGCGATGGGTGTGGTGCGCACCGGCCCGCTCCCTGGGGTTTTGTCGGTCACGGTGCGCGGCGGGGTGAGCCTTGCCCAGGTGATGCGGCCAGACAGGCATAGGCTGTCTATGAATGATGATTCATAGCTGTTTATGCGGGCGGGCAGGATGTCGCCTTCCCACGCCGCCGCTTGCGCCTCGAATCCTTCCAGTTGTTCGATGATGGCGGACAAGGCCTCGCCTCCTTCACCGCGCAGTTCGGGCATGACGCGCTGCCAGTGGAATAGAAAGCGCATGAAATCGGCGCTGCTGACCGGCTCGATCTCCTGACGCAGACGTTTGAGGGTGTAGCGATGAATGCGTGCGAGCAGGCGGCGTTCGCACCATTCAGTATCATCCGCCGCAGGAGTGAAGCTCCCGCGTAATACGAAACCCTCGCCTTCGAGGGCCAGCAGTGCGGCTTCGATGTCGCGGACGGGCAATCCCAGCGGCTGGGCGAGTTGGGCCACGGTGATAGGCCCCAGTCCTTCGAGCCGCCCGCGCACAATTTCAACCAGCGCAGATTCGCGGCTCCAGGTGTGCGTGAGGTATTCGGGTGGCGGCATGATCACCGGCGTCAGGCGCAGTTCGTCATAGATGGCATGGAACTGAGGTAGCCGTTCAACAGCGATCCATAGCGCGGGTTGATCTGGCGCTGTATGCACTACTGTGGCCCGCCCGGCTTTGGATAAGTCTGCGAGATACGGCCGCCAGTCCGCGCTGCCGTTCATGCCTTCTTGCGCAGTCACAAAGCCCAATGTCACCAGCGCGTCATGCAGTTCATCGGCGCTTGCTGCCTCTGGCCATACCTCATCGCGAACTCGCTGGATAGCCTCGGGGTCGAGGCGGCCCAGATCGGAGGCGGTTTCAGGGTCGAGCCAGCGGCGCGCCATGACGGCCTGGGTGCGCCGCTCTTCCAGGGGTGCATCATCGAGATAGGCGTAAGGGCGTGCGGTGAGGATTTCTTGTGCCAGGGGCGAAGGCCCGGCGAGGTCGCGTGCCACGGCGCGGATATCGCCGCGTTCCAGCGCGGCGAGCAGCCGTTCCAGCCCTTCGATATCCATGGCTTCGTGCAGGCAGTCGTGGATAGTCTGGCGTACCAGCGGGTGATCGGGGATCTCGCGGTCTCCGACGATGTTCTCAAGGCAGGCGCGCTGATCGGGGAATACCAATGCGATCAGATCTTCGGCGATCATACGCTGCAACTGCGGTGGCATCTTCTTGCCGCCGCGAAAGCGCGGCAGGGCCAGGGCGATGGAGGCGTCCCAGCGCCAGCGCGTGGTGAACATTGGGGCGTCGAGCAGCGCCTGCACCAGCAGCGGGCGCACTGTCTTGGCGTTCAGGTAACGGGCCACCTCGTCGAGCGCGAAGCTGTGGGTGGCGGTCAGCGACAGCACAATGGCGTCTTCGGTGGCGGCGGCCTGCAGCTCGAAATTGAAGGTGCGGCAAAAGCGCTTGCGCAAAGCGAGGCCCCAGGCGCGGTTGATGCGGCTGCCGAACGGCGAATGCACAATCAACTGCATGCCGCCGGATTCATCGAAGAAGCGCTCCAGCACCACGGTATCCTGGCTCGGCAACACGCCCAGCGCCGCCTGGGCGGAGGCGAGGTATTCGACGAGCTGCGCGGCGGCCGCCCCCGTAATCTCTACTTCTTGCGCCAGCCAGCGCAGCGCGTCATCCGCGGAGGTCGTGAGTCGTTGTGCCATTTCGTTGCGCAGGCGCGAAACGGCAAGTGACAGCTGATCGCTGCGACTCGGTGCCTCGCCGATCCAGAACGGGATGGTGGGCGGCTGCCCGTGGGCATCCTCCACCCGCACTCGCCCAGCCTCGATGCGCAGAATGCGGTAGGAATGATTGCCGAGCTGGAAGATGTCGCCCGCCATGCTCTCCACGGCGAAGTCTTCATTGAGCGTGCCGATGAAATGACCCTCAGGCTCCAGGATCACCTGATAATCGGCATTGTCAGGAATCGTGCCGCCCGAGGTGAGGGCCGTCAGCCGCGCGCCGCGCCGGGCGCGCAGTTGCTTGTTCACGCTGTCGCGATGCAGGTAGGCGGACCTGCGTCCGTGGCGGGTGCTGAAGCCCTCTGCCAGCATGTGGATCAGGGCATCGAAGTCCGCGCGCGGCAGGTCGTGGTAGGGCCAGGCGCGACGCAGGCATTCATAGAGTTCATCTTCCTGCCATTCGCGGCTGGCAACCTCGGCAACGATCTGCTGCGCCAGCACGTCGAGCGGCTTGTCCGGCATGATCAGACGGTCCAGTTCGCCGCGTCGCACCGAATCGAGCAGTGCCGCACACTCCACCAGATCATCGCGGCTCAGCGGAAACAGTCTGCCCTTGGGGGTGGCGTCCAGGCTGTGGCCGGAGCGTCCCACGCGCTGTAAAAAGGCCGCGATGGAGCGTGGCGAGCCGAGCTGGCAGACCAGATCGACATCGCCGATGTCGATTCCCAGTTCCAGCGATGCGGTGGCCACCAGCACGCGCAACGCCCCCAGCTTGAGGCGCTGTTCGGCATCCAGGCGCTGCTCACGCGACAGGCTGCCGTGGTGAGAGGCGACATGCTCCTCGCCCAACCGCTCGGACAGATGCCGGGTGACACGTTCCGCCATGCGCCGGGTATTGACGAAAATCAGCGTGGTACGGTGCGCCTGGCTCAGTTCGGCGAGTTGGTCATAGACCTGCTGCCACA
Source organism: Gammaproteobacteria bacterium (assembly GCA_021731145.1). Lineage (GTDB taxonomy): Bacteria > Pseudomonadota > Gammaproteobacteria > Ga007554 > LNEJ01. The sequence continues at coordinate 6,046 of JAKFXX010000024.1, forward strand.
CCTCGCCGGACATCACCGCCTCCAGCGGAGATTCCGGCACTTCCAGGGCAAGATCGCGCTGCCGGATATGGCCGGAATCAATGATCGCGCAGCCGGGTGTACCATTGGCCGCAATACCGCCTGCGCCGGTCAGGAAACGTGCCACTTCCTCGATGGGCCGCTGGGTGGCGGACAATCCAATGCGGGTGAGCTGCCTGCCGGTGAGGGCCTCCAGGCGCTCCAGTGACAGGGCGAGGTGCGCGCCACGTTTATTGGCCGCCAGGGCGTGGATCTCGTCCACGATCACCGTGCGCACACTCTTCAGCATGTTGCGCCCGCTCTCGCTGGTGAGCAGGACATACAGCGATTCCGGCGTGGTCACCGCGATATGCGGCGGACGGCGCCGCATCGCCAGGCGCTCGCTCGTAGGGGTATCGCCAGTGCGCACCAGCGTGCGAATCTCCACGTCTGGCAAGCCAAGCGCTTCGAGTTCGGCGCGGATACCGGTGAGCGGGATCTCCAGATTTTTGTGAATGTCGTTGCTGAGCGCCTTGAGCGGCGAAACATACACCACCTGTGTCTCGTCCGTGAGCTGTCCCGCCAGACCCTGGCGCAATAGCGCATCAATCGCGGCCAGAAACGCCGCCAGCGTCTTGCCCGAACCGGTGGGCGCCGCAATCAGGGTATGCCGCCCATCCAGGATCTCCGGCCAGGCCTGCACCTGTGGCGCCGTGGGGGAGGGGAAGGTCTTGCGGAACCAGTTTGCGACAGCGGGGTGGAATCGGCTGAGAATCACGTTGTTTGATCCCATGTCATTCTTTGTGTTTGTTACCCACGCCAAATAGCCGCTCAAGCTGTTCCCGCGCAGCCTCCGCTTCCGAACGCTGTCCAGCCTTGCTCATGGCGGACTCTCCAAGCAACGCTTCAAGCTGAGCCTGGGCAATTGTGGCCTGCTCATCCGCGTGTGGGTTATATGCGTCGGGCTGGGCCTGGAAATAGCCACAAAAATTCGCCCGCTCTTTGTCTTTCACTGCGTCTGCAACAGGCTCGCGGCAACTGTTGCTTACGCGCGGATCGTAAAATGCGCAGAGACGGCAGACGTGCAGATCGGCACGGCAGGCCGGGCATTCCGCAAGGCGCCCCAAGGGCATGGGGAGTTCTGCAACCGAAGCGCCGCATTTCCAGCAGACCAGTTCTTTTGTCACGTTCACATATCTTGGCAAGGGTGCTCTTTACTATGGTGGCTCAGTGCCGGACATTCAACACCGGTTCTTTTGGCGGCAGTTGCAGGTAGTATCCCTGCGCCTGCAATTGTTCGCGGACTTCTTCGGGATTCGCCTGTGCCAGGCTCCGCTCGGGTGTCAGTTCAATATTCATGACATGCTGTAGCTGCCCCAGCAATTTCAACAGTGTTTCTGGAACGCGGGAGAAGTCGTTTTCACGCTCCATGTACAAATACGTGTCCATTTTTTTCAGCGACTTGTAGATGGCGCATTTCATGGGTTGCAGATCTCGTTGATGGTTGTGGAGAGAAACTTGCTCGCTCCAAATGAGCGATGAGCTACGCCACATGATAGGTTTGGATCTCGTGAGTGTAAACTAACTGAAGTCGCGCTGGAAACTGTGGATGGGGCTGCGTTCGTGCCGATTTGCGGCATGATTTCCCTGGTGGCGATTCTATGGCCGGTTGGAAGAACATTGTTTCCAGGAAGATCTCGGTCACGCCGGGCGGCGGCACTTACGGCATCCGTACACCGCCATGAGATTGGCGCCAGGCACTTCGCAGCCCGGCCTGCAAGCTACTGGCCGATCACCCATCCCCAGGAATACGCAGCACTACGCCTGCCTTGACCTGTTCATCCGGTAGTTTGTTCGTTATACGCAGCTTCTCTACGCTGACACCATACTGGCCAGCGACAGATGCGAGAGTCTCACCCTCGGAAATGATATGACGTCGCGCGGCGAGTGCGGCGAGTTTTGTGCCGGGCGGTGGGGAGCGGGTGAAGTAGGTGCGTATGCCGCTCAGGATGGCGCGTGCAAGGTTCTGCTGATGTTCTTCATCCTGCAATTTTCTTTCTTCGGCCGGGTTTGAGATGAAGGCTGTTTCGACCAGCAGGGAAGGCATGTCTGGCGATTTGAGCACCATGAAGCCTGCGCGCTCGACGTGTGGCTTATGCAGGTCGCCGATTTCCTTCAGTCCTTCCAGCACTTTGCTGGCAACGTCATGGCTGGCTTCGACGGAGGCTGTTTGCGATAAATCCAGCAGCACGGAGGCGAGCATTTTATCCTTGCCGCCCAGCTCAACGCCGCCGATCAGATCCGAGGCGTTTTCCTTGGCCGCCAGCCAGCGGGCGGCCTCACTGCTCGCGCCCCGCTCGGACAGGATAAATACCGATGAGCCGCGTGCATTGGGGTTGGTGAAGGCATCGGCATGAATGGCAACGAAGATGTCAGCCTTTTGCTCGCGCGCCTTTTGGGTGCGCTGGCGCAAGCCGACGTAGTAATCACCATCGCGTATCAGTACCGGCCTCATGCCCTTTTCCTTGCGCACCAGGTCTTCCAGTTTGCGTGCAATCGCAAGTGTCACGTCTTTTTCGTTAGTGCCGCTGGGGCCGCGCGCGCCTGTGTCTTCCCCGCCATGTCCAGCGTCGATGGCGATCACGATATCGCGGTAGCGCTTGTCATCCAGTGCCTTGGTATCAGGAGTCTTATCATTTATCGTGATGGAGGGGGGCGGGACGGGTGAGGGTGGGGCGGATGTTGCCGCGTTGGCTGTTTTTACTGCGGTATTGGCGTCATATAAATCTATCACCAGCCGGTAGCCATACTCTCCTGCGGGATTCAGCATAAAAATCTCTGGCCTTACCCTGTTTTTCAGATCCAGCACCACACGCAGATCCTTACCGTTGCGCGGCGCGCTGCGGATACTTTGCAGCAGAGTGTTGTTGTAATCCACTGTGCCCAGCGGGGCAGCGAGACGGGCACTCTCCAGATCAACAACCAGCCTGTCGGGATTATCCAGGGTAATAAGTTTGTATGCCGCCGGGGTGCTCATATCGAACACCAGGCGCGTGCTGTCAGGGCTCGCCCACAGCCGCACACTTTTGATCTGCGCGTCGCCAGCAAGGCCGATGCTGGGCAGAAGCATCAAACAAAAGACTGTGATGATTTGTTTCATAAGGCGATTTTGCATCATTTTTTGCGTTTTTTATAGACCCAGTTGTGTCACAGTGTTTTTGCCCGTCGCCGTCTTTGCTTCAAATCGCACCAGGCGTCCAGACCCAGCATAATCAATGCTTACTTCAATATCCGGGGGAGGCAGATAATGCGCGCCGCGCTCAGGCCACTCAACAAGAAATATCGCGTTTCTTTCCAGAAAATCCCGTATTCCCAGATATTCCAATTCCTGCGGGCCTGCGAGCCGGTACAGGTCGAAATGATAGATAGGCATCTGGTCGATTTCATAAGGCTCCACCAGGGTATACGTCGGACTCTTTACCTTGCCGGCATGGCCAAGGCCCCGCAGAAAACCGCGCACCAGTGTCGTTTTTCCCGCGCCGAGTTCGCCGTGCAGGAAAATGATTGCTCCACTGTGTCCGCAGGCTTGGGCGAGCCGCGCACCTAATGCGAGCATTTCATCTTCGTGAGAGATCAAGATTTCCATCAGACTGAAGATGGGTTTACCAATCGGCGAATGTGTGGCATCAGATCGCTCGCCAGCAGCCCACGCTCACCCGCCGCTGCCGCAGCATCGCCTGCAGCAGCATGGATGTAGACACCGGCACATGCCGCATCCGCCAGGCTCAGTTTTTGCGCGAGCAGGCCGGCGATAACACCAGTGAGCACATCACCCATGCCGCCGCTGGCCATGCCGGGATTGCCTGCATCGCAGACGGCGATGGGTTGCTGGGCGCTGCAAATCAAGGTGCCTGTGCCCTTGAGGATGCAGACACCGCCGTAACGTTGCTGTAATTCCCGAACGGCCTGGAAACGATCCATTTGAATATCCGTTGTTGTACAGCCCAGCAGACGCGCCGCTTCGCCGGGGTGGGGTGTCAACACCCAGTTGTCGCGCGTGGCGGGTTTCAGCGCCAGCAGATTCAGTGCATCGGCATCCACCACCAATGGCAGATGTGTTTCCAGCACGGCGGCAAACAGTTCGCGCGCCCAGACTGATTGGCCGAGTCCTGGCCCGATGGCGATTACGCTGGCACGGTGCAGCAGCGCATGCAGATCTTGTGCGTGCTCCACACCATGGCACATCAACTCCGGACGCACTGAGGAGAGGAAGGCAGCATGTGCGCTGCGTGTGGCGACACTGGTTAATCCGCTGCCGGTGCGCGCGGCAGCCTCTGCGGCAAGCCGCACCGCGCCGGACATGCCGTGGTCGCCGCCGATCACCAGCACATGGCCGTTATCGCCCTTGTGGGCCGAGCGTAAGCGTGACGGCAGCAAGCGCTGTATATATTGGGGGGTAAGGCGGACGGCGGGCGCGGTGATCCGTGGATATACTTCAGCGGGGAGTCGCAAATCGTCAAATTCGATCACGCCGCAGCAGTCCGGACCCGCAGCAGTGAACATACCTTGCTTTAGCCCGATGAACGAAATGGTCGCCTGTGCGCGCACTGCCGCGCCGAGTATTTTCCCCGTGTCCGAGTGCAGGCCTGAGGGGATATCCAGTGCGAGTACAGGTGCCCCACTGTGATTGATGGCATCGATGGCGGCACGCCACTCACCGCTGACTTCACGGTCCAGCCCGGTGCCAAGCAGGGCATCGACCACCACATCGAACTCCCTCAATGAGTCAGAGTCGAGTTGTTTTATGGGCACACCCACTACGTTCAAAAACTGCGCTGCGGCCTGAGCATCGCCGTGCAACCTGGTTGCTTCACCCACCTGAAAAACAATAACCTTCATGCCCGCCACATGCGCCAGACGTGCCAGGACAAAACCATCACCACCGTTGTTGCCGATGCCGCATACCACGGCGACTGACCGCGCCTGCGGCCAACGCACACCCAACGCCACAAATCCCGCAGCACCAGCGCGGGACATCAACGTGGCGCCGGGTATGCCGAACTCTTCGATGGCGATGCGATCCATCTCGCGGACGTCGCTGGCGCGGTACAAGTGATGTGGTAGGGTGTCCATGGCGCTTATGATAATCCTAAAAATGGCATCAATCTTACGTTTTTTATCCTGCGTTTATCCCCTCAGCTTATCCAACACTTCTCCAACCTGCTTGATCCGCGCCGCGTTGTCGGGCATGGCGAGGGTAAAGCGCAGCTTGTCCTGGCCGTCCAGTTTGTAGGTGCGTGGCTGGGTCTGGATGAGGTGGATGATGGTGCGCGGATCGACGTTTGGCTCTGCGTTAAAGATGATGCGTCCGCCGAGTGGACCTGCTTCAACTTTACGTATCCCCAGCGGGCGGGCCTTGAGCTTGAGCTCGGTTACCTGGAACAGATTCTTGGTCGGTTCCGGCAACAGGCCGAAGCGGTCGATCATTTCCACTTGCAGTTCGCGCAGTTCTTCCTCGTTCGCGGCGCTGGCGATACGTTTGTACATGACCAGCCGCGCATGCACATCGGGCAGGTAGTCGTCGGGTATCAAGGCTGGAATATGCAGGTCGATCTCCGCGTGAGTATCAAGCGGCTGCTCCAGACTGGGCTGCTTGCCGGACTTCAGCGCCTTTACGGCGCGTTCCAGCAGTTCGGTGTAGAGCGTGAAGCCGATCTCCTGCATCTGCCCGCTCTGATCCTCACCCAGCAGTTCGCCCGCGCCGCGGATTTCCAGGTCGTGAGTGGCGAGCGTGAAACCCGCGCCCAGTTCCTCCAGTGATTCGATAGCCTCCAGACGCTTCACGGCATCGGCGGTGATGAGGCTGCGCGGCGGGATGATGAGATAGGCATAGGCGCGATGATAGGAGCGTCCGACGCGGCCGCGCAGTTGATGGAGCTGTGCCAGGCCGAATTTATCGGCGCGGTTGATGACGATGGTGTTGGCGCTGGGCACGTCGATACCGGTCTCGATGATGGTGGTGCACACCAGTACGTTGAAGCGCTGATGGTAGAAGTCCAACATCACATGTTCCAGTTCGCGCTCGCGCATTTGACCGTGAGCGACGCGCACGCGGGCTTCGGGCACCAACTCCTCGATTTCGCGCGCCATTTTTTCGATGGTGTCTACTTCGTTATGCAGGAAGTACACCTGGCCGCCGCGCTTGATCTCGCGTAAACAGGCCTCCTGAATCAGCGCCTTGTTCCATTCCCTGACAAACGTTTTTACCGCAAGGCGGCGTGCCGGGGGGGTGGCGATTACGGATAAATCGCGCATCCCTGACAGCGCCATGTTGAGGGTGCGAGGGATGGGTGTGGCGGTTAGGGTGAGTACATCGACCTCGGCACGCAGCGCCTTGAAGCGCTCCTTTTGGCGCACGCCAAAACGGTGCTCTTCGTCGATGACAACCAACCCCAGGTTCTTGAACTTGATGTCGCCTTGCAAGAGCTTGTGGGTGCCGATGATGATATCCACCTTGCCATCCGTGATTCCCTCCAGCGCCGTGTCCTGTTCCTTTTTGGAGCGGAAGCGCGATAGCATCTCGATGCGTATCGGCCAGTCGGCGAAACGGTCTTTGAAGTTTTCATAATGCTGCTGGGCAAGCAGGGTGGTGGGCACGAGAACGGCAACCTGCTTGTCGCCATGCACAGCGAGGAACACGGCGCGCATGGCGACCTCGGTCTTGCCGAAACCGACGTCGCCACACACCAGCCGGTCCATGGGCTTGCCGGATACCATGTCGGCGAGCACATCCTGAATTGCGGCTTGCTGATCCGGCGTCTCTTCAAAGGGGAAGCCCGCCACGAAGGCGGCGTATTGCTCATCGGCAGCGGGGAAGGCGTGCCCTTTGCGCGCCGCGCGCCGCGCGTAAACATCGAGCAATTCCGCAGCAACATCGCGCACCTGCTCGGCGGCCTTGCGCTTCGCGCGCTGCCATTGCTCGTTCCCCAGTTTGTGCAACGGTGCTTGTTCGGGGTTCGCGCCCGAATAGCGGCTGATCAAGTGCAGTGAGGAAACCGGTACATAGAGCTTGTCGCCACCGGCGTATTCCAGTGTCAAAAATTCTGTTTCGATCTCACCGAGCTTGAGGGTTTGCAGGCCCAGATAGCGCCCCACGCCGTGCTCCTCATGTACCACTGGCGCGCCGATGCTCAGCTCAACAAGGCTGCGTACCAGCGCATCAGGATCGCGGCCGCGCGTCTTACGGCGGCGGCGCTGCATCACCTGTTCACCGAAGATCTGTGGCTCGGCGATAACAGTGATGCGTGGCTCATCAATCAGCAGACCATGTTCCAGCGGCGCAACGGTGATGCCCACAACGCATCCGGTCGCGAGGAAAGTCTGCCAGTTATCGCACGCAACAGGCTGGAGGTGACCACCTTTGAGAAGTTCAAGCAGTGTTTCGCGGCGGCCAGCGGTCTCGGCGGCGAACAGAACTCTGCCATTGAAACTGGCGACAAACTCCATCAGTGCTGCGGCAGGTTGTGGTGCGCGTGGCGTCAAGGTCAGTGACGGCGTAGCTTGCGTGGCGTAGTTGTATGCCCCGGCGCGGTTATCGGTGTCCGCGCGCTGTATCGAAACGCGTGGAAATACCTGGCTGGCACCCATGACCTCATTGGCCTGTAAAAACACCTGCGTCGGAGCAAGCAACGGGCGTTCCCTGTCGTAGCGATGCTGCTCATAACGCTCACCGATCTCATTCCAAAAATCTGCAGCGGCTTGTTCGACGCCTTCAGTAGTGATCAGTATGCTGGTGCGCGGCAGGTAATCGAACAGGGTATGGGTCTGCTCAAAAAACAGCGGCAAATAATATTCGATGCCCGGTGGCGCAAGGCTGTTGCTGACATCGCGGTAGATCACGCTCTTCTGGGGATCGCCCTCGAAACTTGCGCGGTAGGCCTGGCGGAAGCGCGTCACGGCGTCTTTGTCGAAGGGGAACTCGCGCGCGGGCATGAAGCGGATGTGTTTGACGCTATCCAAAGAACGCTGGCTTTCCGCATCGAAGGTGCGGATGCTGTCCACTTCGTTGTCAAAAAGGTCGATGCGGTAGGGCAGGGGGCTGCCCATGGGGTAGAGATCGATCAAGCTGCCGCGCACCGCGAACTCGCCATGCTCCATGACCTGCGACACGCATTGATAACCCGCGCCCTCAAGACGTTTGCGAAACTGGTCCAGATCGACTTTCGCGCCCACATCCAGCAACAGGCTGCTGCCTTCCAGCCAGGTGCGCGGCGGCAGACGGTGCATCAGCGTCGAAACCGGCACAATCAGGATGCCGCGCTGCAATGATGGTAGTTGATAAAGAGTGGCCAGGCGTTGCGAGATTATGTCTTGATGCGGCGAGAAATTGTCGTAGGGCAGTGTCTCCCAGTCGGGGAACGTCAGCACCGGCAATGCATCATGGTCCGCAATATAGAATCGCAGCTCATATTCTAAAAGACTGGCGGCCTGGACATCGGCAGTGATCACCACCACGGGTCCTGGATGCCGCTGCGCCGCAGCGCTGATGACCAGTCCGAATGCGCTGCCCTGCAGTCCGCCCCAAAATACCCTGTCACCCGGTTTTTCAGGCAGAACGGGCTGAAAGGGGCTGAGCTTGAGGCTGCCTGTTGTTAATGGATTGGATGCTGGGGCCGATATCGTCATTTAAATAAGGCTGTTTTCTGAAAGTCTGGATGTAATTGAGCATTTTCCCATAGTTACTGATGTTACGCACCTTTGGCCGATACTTAATTGACACTGAACTCAAGTTGCATACATACTGGTTGGTATGTTAATGCGCAGCCCGGATCAAACACGCAAGATACTGCTCGACGCGGCCTATGAGGAAATCCACCATTATGGTTTCCAGGCTGCGAGCCTGTCCCGCATCCTGGCCAACACCGGCTTGACCAAAGGCGCGTTATACCATCATTTCCCTACCAAACTTGCACTTGGCTACGCAGTGGTTGATGAAGTTATCCATGAAGAGATTTTGAACTGCTGGGCAACGCCTCTGACAGACTGCCAGGACCCTGTCGACTGCCTGATGAATCTCCTGCAAAAAGCGGCGGAAGATACAGGGGATGAATTTGTTGAAATGGGATGTCCCCTGAACAATCTGGCTCAAGAGATGTCTTCGGTGGACGAGGGGTTTCGTCAGAAATTGGGCCATATTTATACCCTGTGGCGGCAAGCCATCGCCAATGCACTTGCCAGAGGCCAGGCGAACGGGAAGGTACGCGCGGATGTGGATACGGGGGCGGCGGCGATCTTTATCGTGGCGGCTATCGAGGGATGTCTTGGCATGGCCAAGAACGCGCGCGACATCAACTTGTTGTTCGAATGCGGGGCAGGGTTGCTGCATTACCTTGATACGTTACATGCCAAGCCTTAACAGCATAGAATTCATGAATCAAGGAGAAGAATAAACATGGCCCTCGCATTTTCCCGCTGGGTGATTCGCTGGCGCTGGTTGATCGTGATTGGAACCTTGCTGGTTGTTACGCTCATCGCAAGCGGTGCGCGGTATATCGAGTTTGCCAGCAGCTACCGATCCTATTTCAGTACGGACAACCCCCAGTTGCTGGCTTTTGATGAGCTTCAAAATACCTATAGCAAGAGTGACAACGTCATGTTTGTCATAGCGCCCAAGGATGGCAAGGTGTTCACCCGGCAGACGCTCGCCACCGTGGAGTGGTTGACCCAGCAGGGCTGGCAGATGCCCTATTCAAAGCGCGTCGACTCCGTCAGCAATTTCCAGTATACGCGCGCGGAGGGTGATGATCTGGTTGTGAAAGATCTGGCGGAAAATGCCGCGTCTTTGCCGGATGCGGAACTTGAACGCATCAGCAAAATCGCTCTGGCCGAGCCGCTGCTAATAAATCGTCTTGTTTCCCCGCGTGCCGATGTCACCGGCGTTAGCGTGACATTCGTCCTGCCGGAGAAGACGCTCGTAGAGGTGCCAGAGGTCGTGGCGTTTGCGCGTAAGCTTGTCGAACAGGCCAAGGCGCGCGACCCGAATGTGGCCATCTATCTGACCGGCATGGTGCCGTATAACAACGCCTTCCAGGAGTATTCCCAGAAAGATCTCGAAACGCTCGTGCCGATCATGTACGGCATCATCATACTGATTACAGTTCTGACATTACGCTCCGTGGCGGGCACGATTGCCACGTTGCTGGTGATCATTTTCTCAGCGGTTGCCGCGATGGGAATGATGGGGTGGTTGGGCATCAAACTTTCTGCGCCTACCGCTACCGCACCGACAGTGATATTGACGGTGGCGGTGGCCGACAGCATCCACGTTCTTTTGTCCATGCTTCATGGGATGAGGTCCGGGCAGGATAAACATACGGCGATTATTGAGGCTTTGCGCATCAATCTTTCAGCCATATTTCTTACCAGCGTCACTACCATCATCGGCTTCCTGACCATGAATTATAGTGAAGTACCGCTGTTTCGCGACCTTGGTAATGTCCTGGCGATGGGGGTAGCGGCGGCCTGGATTCTTTCCACCCTGTTTTTGCCCGCATTGATGGCAATATTGCCGGTCCATGTCAAGCCGGTCAAGCCCGGCAAGGCGCGCGACTGGGCCACCATGGAGCGTTTTGGAGAATTCGTCGTCAAGCGGCGTAACCCGATCTTGTGGGCTGTTGCCATGCTGACAGTCGGTCTGGTAGCGTTTATCCCACGCAATGAGCTGAATGACGATTTCGTCAAATATTTCGACAAGACCGTGGATTTCCGCAACGCCACGGATTTTATGGTGGCCAACCTGACCGGCGTTAACCAGATCCAGTATTCATTGGGGGCGGGGGAAAGTGGAGGGGTGAGCAATCCTGAGTATTTGAAAAAAGTCGACGAGTTCGCCGACTGGTACCGCCAGCAGCCGGGAGTCATGCACGTCAACTCCATCACCGATGTCATGAAGCGCCTCAGCAAAAACATGCACGGTGATGATCCCGTATGGTACCGTATTCCCGAGGCGCGCGATTTAAGTGCCCAGTATCTTTTGCTTTATGAAATGTCCCTGCCTTTTGGTCTTGATCTGAACGACCAGATCAATGTAGACAAATCGGCGTCGCGCATGATTGTTACGATGGGCCATGCTACCACCAAGGAAATTCTTGCACTGGAATCCCATGCCCAGCAATGGCTGCGCGAACATGCCCCAGCTTCGATGATTAACCACGGGACAGGCACAACGATCATGTTCGCCCATATCGGCGACCGTAATATTCGCAGCATGATCGGCGGCAACCTGATAAGCCTGGTGCTTACATCCCTTGTCATCATGGTTGCCATCCGAAGCTTTAAGATTGGACTTATCAGCCTGATTCCCAACCTGGTGCCTATCGGCATGGCGTTTGGGTTATGGGGGCTGTTTGTGGGGCAAATAGGGTTGTCTTTGTCGGTTATTACCACCATGACTTTCGGTATCGTGGTGGATGATACAATCCATTTCCTGAGCAAATATTTGCAGGCCAAGCGCGAAATGAATTTGAGTGCGGAAGATGCGGTGCGTTATGCTTTCTCCACCGTGGGTATGGCGGTGTGGGTGACATCACTGATACTCGTAGCCGGTTTTTTGGTGTTGACATTATCCTCATTTGAGCTCAACTCCGGCATGGGGCTGCTGGCCGCCATCACTATCGCCTTTGCCGCCTTTGCCGAATATTTATTGCTGGCGCCATTATTGATAAAACTCGAGGAAAAAGGACGTGACAAGAATATTGTTTCTACTGCTGGCTCTATTACCCCTTAGCATGCCTGTTGGCGCACTGGCCGAGTCCCCTGAAGAAAAGGGGCTCGCCATTGCTGTTGAAGCAGACCGGCGCGATCTCGGCTTCGGCGATTTCACCGCGGACATGCTGATGGTCCTCAAAAACAAACAAGGGGAGGAGAGCACCCGTCAGATACGCGCACAGAACCTGGAGGTAAAGGGCGACGGCGACAAGAGTTTGTCGATTTTCGATGAACCCGTCGATGTAAAAGGCACCACCATGCTGACATTTTCCCATAAGGTTGATGAAGACGATCAATGGATGTACCTGCCCGCGCTCAAGCGCGTCAAGCGCATTGCCTCGGACAATAAATCGGGCTCCTACATGGGCAGCGAATTCGCCTATGAGGACATAGGCTCTCAGGAGGTGGAAAAATATACCTACAAATATTTGCGTGATGAAACGTGCGAGGGCCAACCCTGCTTTGTGCTGGAGCGCTATCCGGTGAACAAATATTCCGGTTACAAGCGCCAAGTGGTATGGATGGATAAGGCCGAGTATCGCCCATGGAAAATCGATTATTATGACCGCAAGGACAGTTTGCTGAAAACACTGACTTTCAAAGGCTATAAACAATACCTTAACAAGCACTGGCGGCCTGATGAAATGTTCATGGTCAATCACCAGACCGGCAAGAGCACGCTGCTCAAATGGAGCAACTATAAATTTCGCACCGGCCTGGCGGATGCCGACTTCACTCAGGACAGCATCAAGCGCGCGCGTTGATAATGAACCACCTACGCACGAGTTTGCACCGACGTAAGGCTGGCCTCTTCTTGGCAACAGCCGCCGCACTATTTTTATGCGGCAACGGAGGGTTGCCACCGCCCGCCGCTGCCGATGAAGAACGCAAGCTGCTGTCTCTTCCCGAGGCTGGGGAGCGTGCACCGCTGCCAATGCCCGACATTAGAGGGAGAGAGCGGTTTCTTCCATTAGGTACCCGTCAGAAAGAGGCGGCACGGCTCCAAGGGGCAGCGGAAGAGTCGGGAAAATGGTCAGGCTACGTTGCGGTGGAATCACGCGCATTCCTCCAGGATGCGCTGTTTATCGAGCAGGACAACACGCAATTTTCTCTGGCGCTTCAACCCGAGTTTTACAGAAAGTGGGATAACGGCAAGCAGAGCTTTACCTTTGTACCTTTTTATCGAAAAGATCAGCGTGACGAGCAGCGCACCCATTTTGATATCCGCGAGATGACCTGGCTGAAGGTTGGGAAGGGGCACGAATGGCGCGTGGGCATCCGCAAGGTATTCTGGGGTGTGACCGAATCCCAGCACCTGGTCGACATCATCAACCAGACCGATCTGGTTGAAAATCCTGATGGCGAGGACAAGCTCGGCCAACCCATGATTAATCTGGCTCTGATGCGCGGCTGGGGCACGCTGGATTTGATTGTGTTACCCGGCTTTCGTGAGCGCACCTTCCCCGGCTTGAATGGCCGGCTGCGTTTTCCCCTGCGGGTCGACACCAGTCAGGCTCAATACGAATCCGGCAGCAAATGGCGGCACATAGATTTGGCGGCGCGCTGGGCGCTGACGGCCGGCAACTGGGATATCGGGCTTTCGCACTTCTATGGCACAAGCCGTGACCCGCTGCTTTCTCTTGGCTTGGACAGCACGGGTAAGCCGGTGTTAATACCTTACTATTCCCTGATTAATCAGACGGGTCTTGATGTGCAAATGGCCATGGGTAGTTTGCTGTGGAAGCTTGAGGCGATACACCGCTCCGGTTTTGGTCCAAAAAATTATGTCGCGTCGACGGCCGGTTTGGAGTACACCCTCTCAGGCCTGTTCGGTTCAGGAATGGATCTGGGGCTACTCACGGAATATCTCTATGACGAGCGCGGCAACCAGGCCACCACGCCTTTTCAGGACGACGTGATGGTCGGTTTGCGCCTGGCCGTGAATGACGTGCAAAGCACTGAAGTGCTGATGGGCGCCATCTTCGACCGCACGACCAGTGCGCGTTTTTTCAATCTGGAAGCCAGCCGGCGCCTGGGTGACAACTGGAAGCTGAACATGGAAGCGCGCGCCTACGCCGGCCTGCCACCCGCCAACATACTCTACGGCTTCCGTAACGATGATTACCTGAAAATCGAGCTGGCAAGATTTTTTTGAGAACTCCTGCTTTGTTAGGCAGCGCGCGCACCAAGCCCCGAAAAACGGTGCGCGCGGGGCGTTTTATCCCGCTGGCACGAGATTCAGCTTTCCCACGGCCTCGGCAACATCCTTGGGCCAGATAAATATCCGGTTATACGGTTTGACCTTGTAATAATCCTGCGGGTAATGAATTTCCTGCGTGGTCATATCCACGCAGTATCTCTCGATCCACCCATAGCGTTCGGATGAACTCAGGTCGCTTCCCTTCACCAGCCTGGCTGTCACTTCCCACAATTTGTGGCACATGCGGAATTCATAACCGGTCAGCGCCATCGGGTCACTCCATGCACCCTTTTTCTTTTCAAAGGCATTTTCAGCCGCTTTTTGCAGCATAACGAGATCCGTATACTTGGGCAGACTGGGGTGAATCGGAAACGAAGCGGCCCAGCCTGATTCGATCATCAACAGATTGAACGTTGCTCGTTCCGAATAGGGCAGGGTGGCCAGTTCTTTTTTGTCATAATTGGGCGCCATGTAGGCAAGAAGCCGTCCATATTGATCAAACGGCTGGTTGGCGGCGCGAAGGAACACGGAGCGCTTGCTACCGTTGGGCCTGGTCAGCTTCAGATCCAGCATTTTCTGGAACGCCTCTGAGGCGTTGCCACCTTGCTGCTTCTGCAAAGTGCCCGCGTTCCCGGTGGCAAGTTTTGGCTGGAGATAAGAAGCCAAATCTGAATCAATCGGCGCTTTACCCGCTTGAATCCAGTCGGCGAGTTCTTTTAATTTGGCATCGTGTTTTGACGGGTCTTCGGTGCCAGGATAATGCACCTCCGGCGTGTCGATACTTAACATGCGGATTGCCATGGAAACATAAGGCGTATCTCCGTCGGTGATACGTTCAAGTTTTGTCGTGCCCAGTGAATTCAGTTCGAATCCCACGGGATCCCAGAATAGCTTTACTTTTGACATGTTATTCTCCTTGCATGTGAAGTAATTACTGATTAACAGTCCATATGCGCCCATAATTGCTGGGTATTCTCAACCAGCGTTCTTCCGTATTCGCAACCCCATTCAAGTTATCCTCTCCATGAAGTTCTTCCCGGTAGTTGCCGTTCAACGGAAAAGTGAACGGCACCCACTGTTCCTGATCGCCGAAATTGAGCGCCACCAGGCTGTAATGGTTGCCAAGCCGGCGGGAAAATAACAAAACATTCTTTGACTGGTAGCGGTCGTGGTGGTTATAAAAGAAATGATCACCATCCCTGAACTGAGGGGAGTCACGGCGCAATCTTGTCAGGCGGCGTACCATCGCGACTGTGAGATTGCCGATGGAATCATAGAAATAATCCCAACGCACCGGTCGAAACAACATTACACGCCCCCAGCCTGAATCAGGTATGTAATAGTTTTCACCAAACTCCTGGCCTTGCCACAGCATTGGAATCCCTTTTGCCGTCAACAGGCCAATCAGGTAAGGCTGCACCTTGTACCATAGTCTGCGGTTTCCTTCGCCCAGCAAATCATTGTCACGGCTGGCCATGCCAAAATTGCAGACGAAGCGGGAGTGATCGTGATTTTCGATATATTGCAGTGCTGTTTTCTTGATGGTGTCGTTATTGCTGGTGACTTCGGATGGATAACCGGAAAGCCCAAGCCGAAGTCCAAGATTGACCAGATCACCTTGATTGCCATGCGCAACCGCTTCAGCCGCACCGAGCGTTTCATTCTGCCATGTACAATTACTATAGGTTTTCTCCAGGATTTCCTGTGGTCCTTCCAGTTGCTCGGCGCACTGGATTAAATTATTGGCGCCATTATTGAAAAATCGCTGCCAGTGATCGGCCTGGCCTTGTTTCGCCTTTACAGTCCGATAGGTTTCGAACGTCAGTGAGGCATAGCCTTGTCCAAGAGGGCCATCCCAATAGTTGGGAACGCAATCGTAACGGAACCCGTCAACGTGATAGCAATCAAGCCAGTGATGATTGACGGTAAAGAAAAAGTCCTGGGTAAATGTGCGGCGGAAATCAGTGCTTTCGCCAAAGTAGTCTTTTGCAAAGGCGCCCATAAAAGGATTTTCGTGATAATTCAGTTTTTTATACAGATAGGCGTAGGGGAAGTTATCGCTGGTGTGGCCGTAAACAACGTCGAGAATGATGGCGATCTTTCTTTTGTGTGCCTCATCGACAAGTTTTTGAAAATCCTTTCGCTTCCCAAACCGCTCATCCACACCGAAATAACCAATCGGCAGAAACCCCCAATCAACGGTATTGGAAACATTCGACACCGGCATCACTTCGATGCAGTTGATCCCCAGGTCGGCCAGATAATCGAGCAAGCTGATGGTTTTGTCGATATCCTCGCCAAATTCATTAATCATGAGTTCGTATAGGATAAGGTCGTTCAGCGACGGCGTTTTCCAGCTATTCTCGTTTCCACTCCAGGCATGAGGCTCATACCCCAGAGTGAAGGCCGACAGTTTTCCGATGCCGAACTCCCTGGCAAATGGATCAATGATCCAGTCGATTAATTCGGGGGTGTTGGGGTTTTGCAGTATATAACGGTAGACGTATCTCCCCGGTGATCCCCATGCCGATTCGGGATGCTTTTTAGAGGCGGGATTGATCTCGACTTCCACGGACCAGTAATCGCCATAGTCAGGATCACCCGAATGAGCCAGCTCAAACATCGATGGCTGGATCTCTTGCAGGAATTGATCATTTTCATGGATTACTTTTACCCAGAGGCGATTTCCAGCGTTGGCCGACACCCAGGGCAAAAAGAGACCGAACTGAACAACGCCGTTTGATTTCTCCCTTGCGCCGAGTTTTTCTAAAGGTAGCAGCTTCATTGCAATCCTCTCCTTTTGATATGCAAGCATTCAACCCGAATGAAGCTATATCCTAAGCATCATGCGTGCCATTGGATAATTTATTTATTGTTTACAACTGCTTGTGGATGACAAAAGAAAAAGGAGGGTCTCTGGGCATATTCGCATCTCGAATTGTGTAAAGTATTTCGACAGTATTTTTATGTAAAAAAGTAAGCGATCCATATTTTTTTATTAATGGTCAATGAGTTGCAAAATATAGTTGAGTTGTACCTATATTTTTTATAATGTAAAGAATCCCGACATGCTAACTAAGTGCCAGAAAAGGATACCGAAGGTTCTCGAAAGAATGATTTTGTCAATGGGTTATCGTTTTTGATTTTTTGCATGTCATTGGCACCCGCTGCTTAAGCGACCCACCTTTCTTCAGAGGTTTTTTCGATGTCCCCATGTGACGCATCTGATTCCAAACTAAATTCGCCTGGATTAATATCGGAAGCATAGGGTGGCAAAAGGTAAATTCAGGCCTATGTTAGATAGTGCGGATGTCGCATTAATGGATTGCCTTTGGCCGCTGGTTTTAACAATGGGCGTTTGACCTTTGAGACCCCAGATATGCTGTAGCGGATCATCTGTACGGAGGCCTGCTTCACCTAACCAGAATATCTCTGCCTCTTGTTTTTTTTAGCTTCTTTACGAATCCTTGGGTACTCTTTTCCTTCCACTCTTTAACGGCTTCTTCAACTCTTTCGTAGGCGCGCCGCAATGGCTTTTGGGGCGTCAAGCCTAAACGATGTGGTAGATTGCCCGCTGCCGTTACGCTTAACCCAATAGCAAATCTATCTGCAATAAGGTCGGCGACCGGCGACGATTTGGCGTGGAGGGTGGGCAGTCAGCGGAGTGCGGGTTGTGCCTGCCATCGGTAAAATGCATTATCCGATGTGTGTGTGTCGATTCTTTGTGGCCTGGAATAAGGCATAATCACCACTCACGTTCTTCTTCTGGCGCTCAACAAGCAGGCAACACCATGGTTAGTGTTACCGACAGCCATACTGGCACCTCCAGCAAGGAGGCTATACACATTGATGCTTGGCTTGCCTCACTCGCCGCTGGCCGGACGCCGCAGGAGATGGAGGTTATCGAGCGTGCCTGCCGTCTGGCGGAGGGGGCCTACGCCCCCTCGGGCGGGTCCTCTGTCCAGCATGCAGTCGCGGCAGCGAATATCCTCGCTGCCCTCAATCTGGATCACGAGACCATTGCCGCCACCCTCTTGCACGAGGTGGTGGAGGACACGGCCGTTTCTCTGGCGGAAGTCGAGGAAAAGTTCGGCAAGACCATTGCCTCGCTCGTCGACGGCGTCACCAAAATGGACGCCATCCAATCGTTCCAGCATTTGCCGGAGAGCCACAGGAAAGAGCGCCATCAGACCGAGGCGTTGCGCAAGATGCTTCTTGCCATGGTGGAGGATGTGCGGGTTGTCCTCATCAAGCTGGCGGCTCGTACCCACACCATGCGTACCCTGGGCGCCCTGCCCGAGGATCAGCGGCGAAGTATCGCCCGGGAGACCCTCGACGTCTACGCGCCCCTGGCCAATCGCCTGGGGATGTGGCAGATCAAGTGGGAGTTGGAGGATCTTGCCCTGCGCTATCTGGAGCCAGCCACCTATAAGCAGATGGCCATCATGGTCAGTGAGCGGCGCGTCGACCGCGAGCAGTACATCACGAGCTTTGTGGCGACGCTGAAGATGGAGCTGGCCAAAGCGGATATCCAGGCGGAGATCAAGGGGCGGCCCAAACATATCTATAGTATCTGGCGAAAGATGCAGCGTAAGAATCTGGATTACAGCCAAATCTATGACGTGCGTGCGGTGCGCGTGCAGGTGAACACAATCCCCGAGTGTTACTCGGCATTAGGCATCATTCATACCCTGTGGCAATACATCCCCGGGCAGTTTGACGACTACATCGCAACACCCAAGGAGAACAACTACCGTTCTATCCACACGGCCATTATTGGGCCTGGGGGCAAGACGGTAGAGGTGCAGATTCGTACCCACGACATGCACCAGCACGCCGAACTGGGGGTGGCAGCCCACTGGCGGTACAAGGAGGGAGCGGCGGCTGACGCCGGCTTCGACCGCAAGGTCAATCTGTTGCGGGAGCTGCTGGAGTGGAAGCGTGACATCGAGGAGGCCGGTGATGCCGGGGAGCCTGTGCGTGCCGACATCTTCGAGGATCGGGTGTATGTCTTTACCCCCAAGGGTAATATCGTGGACCTGCCCGCAGGCGCCACGCCCCTGGACTTTGCCTACCAGATCCATACCGATCTGGGCCACCGCTGCCGCGGTGCCAAGGTGAACGGCCAGATGGTGCCCTTCACCTACACACTGCAGTCGGGCGAGCAGGTGGAAATTCTCACGGTCAAGCGCGGGGCACCGAGCCGCGACTGGCTCAACGTGCATCTCGGCTACCTCAAGACGGCGCGCGCACGTAGCAAGGTCCAGCACTGGTTTCGCCAGCAGCACCATGAGGAGAACATCGACACGGGCCGCGCCATTCTGGAGCGTGAGTTTCAGCGTCTGAGGCTGACGGGCATCAACCACGAAACCCTGGCGCAACGCCTGGGTTACCACAAAACCGATGATTTCCTGGCCGCTATTGGGCGCAACGATGTCAAGACCGGCCAGATCATACACGCCCTGGAAGAGATCCTGCACTCCAGAAAGGCGGAGGAGGAAATCGCTCTGCCCGTGCATGCCCCCAAGCCAAAAACTTTTGGCAGCGGCGATGTTCAGATTTTGGGGGTGGGAAACCTGCTGACGCAGATGGCCGGTTGCTGCAATCCCGTACCCGGAGATCAGGTGGCCGGCTTCATCACCCGCGGCCGCGGCGTGAGTATCCATCGGCGCGATTGCCCCAACTTGCTGCGCCTGACAAAGGTGTCACCACAACGCATTGTTGATGTGGATTGGGGTCAGGCGACATCCGCCAGCTATGCTGTGAATCTGCACATTACGGCATTCGACCGTCAGGGATTATTGCGGGATATCACCGGGGTGTTGACCAACGAGGAGATCAACGTGATCGCAGTGAACACCCTCTCGGATAAAAAAAACAACACCGCGCGAATGACGCTAACTGTAGAAATTTCCAACCTGGAAGCGTTGAGCCGAGTACTGGCCAAGATTAGCCAGCTCCCCAATGTGAGTGAGGTGTGGAGGCAGAGTAACTGATGGTACTAGCAATGCCCGTCTCAGTCGAAGGGGTCAAATCAGATTCTCAGGCTGCATACCAAAGCACTGCGAAGTAATGACATGTGGTGCCGGCTATAACAAACAGATGCCAGATTAGATGGCCATACTGCAGCCGCGAATCTGTTGCGAAGAATGCTACACCGGCCGTGTAAGACAAGCCTCCCGCAAGCAACCAGAGCAAGCCCGCTGTTGGCACTCTGGCAAGCAATGGATCGACCGCGATCACGACAACCCATCCCATCAACAGATAAAGGCCGGTGGAGAATATCGGATGGGTGGCCTTATCGAATGCCTTCATTGCCGCCCCGGCTACGGCAAGACCCCAAACAACCCCGAAAAGCGTCCAGCCCCATGTGCCGCGAAGTACTCCAAGCGTGAACGGCGTGTACGTGCCAGCGATAAGAAGAAAGATAGCGGAATGCTCAATAATCCGAAAAACACCCTTGGCCTTGCCCGGGGGGAGCGCGTGGTAGAGCGTAGATGCAAGGTAAAGAAATATCATGGTCGCGCAGAAGACGCTCGTGCCGACAATGAATCCAGCGTCACCGTGCTGTGCTGCATGGATGATGAGAAACGGCGTTCCGGCGAGTGCGGCGACCAGTCCTATAGCGTGGCTAATGCTGTTCGCAATCTCTTCCGCGTGCGATTGCTCACGCTTGGGGCCTGCAAGAAATATGCGCACGCAATTTCCTTTCAAGGGTTAATATTTGCGTTAACAAGTGAGCCAAAGCAGAGTAAAGCGACCCTTTGTCGAGATTAACGATCATAACCACTAGCTGAAGGAAAAGGCAAAGGCAATATTGAGCCTCATCCAATATGAAATGAGTCTGATGGGGTTGCGTATTTCCGGATGGGTGACCACAAGGTATAATTTCTTTATCGATAGTCCCCTTGCCTGTCCTAATTTAAGAGGGAAATCAGGAGGGGATTTTTCCCTGTGAACAAATATCAACCAAGGAGCTGATTCACCCCATGACCACAGAGACACACAAGGAAACCCTGGGTTTTCAGGCCGAGATTCAGCAATTGTTGAAACTGATGATCCATTCGTTGTACAGCAACAAGGAGATTTTCCTGCGCGAGCTGATTTCCAATGCCTCAGATGCGGCGGATAAGCTGCGCTTCGAGGCGCTGACCGATAATGCTCTCTACGAGGGGGATAGCGATCTCAAGATTAGCGTGTCCTTTGACAAGGAAAACCGCACCGTCACCGTGACGGATAACGGTATCGGCATGAACCGCAACGAGGTGATGGAGAATGTCGGCACCATCGCCAAATCTGGCACACGGCAGTTTTTTGAATCCCTCACAGGTGATCAGGCCAAGGATGCCCGGATGATTGGGCAGTTCGGCGTCGGCTTCTATTCCGCTTTCATCGTCGCTGACAAGGTAACACTCACCACACGGCGCGCGGGACTGGGCGCGGAACATGGTGTGCGCTGGGAGTCTGGCGGCGAGGGGACGTACACGCTGGAAACCGTCGACAAACCCGCGCGCGGCACGGAAGTCGTGCTGCACTTGCGTAGCGACGAAGATGAATTTCTGGATGGCCACCGGTTGCGCCATATCATCCATAAATATTCTGACCACATCCCCCTGCCCATTGTGATGAAAGCGCAGGACAAAGATGAGAACGAGACCGTCAATCGGGCCTCTGCCCTGTGGGCGCGTCCAAAAAAAGAGATCAGCAACGAGGAGTACACCGAATTCTACAAGCATGTATCGCATGATTTCGAGGAACCGCTCGCGCATGTGCATAGCCGCGTCGAGGGTAATCAGTCCTATACCACGCTGTTTTATGTCCCTAAGCGCGCCCCGTTTGACCTGTGGGATCGTGACGGCCGACACGGCATCAAGCTGTATGTGCGCCGTGTTTTCATTATGGATGACGCCGAGCAGTTGATGCCAAATTATCTGCGTTTCGTGCGTGGCGTGGCGGATTCCGACGATCTGCCGCTCAATGTCTCCCGTGAGATTTTGCAACGCAACAAACAGATCGACACCATCCGCGCCGCCTCGGTGAAAAAAGTGCTCGGCTTGCTGGAAGAACTTGCGAAAAACGACAAGGAAAAATACGCCACATTCTGGAAAGAGTTTGGTCGTGTGCTCAAGGAAGGCCCGGCGGAAGATTATGCCCATCGTGAACGCATTGCCAAACTTCTGCGCTTTGCTTCCACACATGACGACACGGATGCCCAGGATGTCGCGCTGGAAGATTATATTGCACGCATGAAGGAAGGGCAGGGCAAGATCTACTACATCACTGCCGATAGCTTCGCCGCCGCCAAACACAGCCCGCATCTGGAGATTTTTCGCAAAAAAGGCATTGAGGTGTTGCTGCTTTCGGATCGCGTCGATGAATGGCTGATGGGGCATTTCACCGAATTCGAGGGCAAACCCCTGCAATCCATTGCCAAGGGTGACCTGGGCCTTGAGGCGCTTGAAGACCAGGAAGAAAAGCAAGAGCTGGAAAAAGCCGCTGACGAACTTAAAGACCTCACCGTAAAGATGAAGGAAGCATTGGGGGATAAGGTCAAAACCGTGAGGGTCAGCCACCGGCTAACCCGTTCACCGTCGTGTCTGGTGGTGGAAGAGCACGATATGGCGGTCAGTATGCAGAAGCTGCTCAAGGCGGCCGGGCATGCTGTGCCTAATGTTGCCCCCAGCCTGGAAATCAATCCGCAGCATCCGCTGGTGATGCGTTTGAATGATGAATCGGATGCCCAGCGTTTTACGGATTGGACGCATATCCTGTTCGACCAGGCCTTGCTCAACGAAGGCGGCCAGCTTGATGACCCGTCCGCTTTTGTGCAACGGTTGAATGAGCTGCTGGTAACGCTGAGCAAATAATCCGGTTTGCTTGGTGCCACAAGAGGAGCAGCAGTCATAAACAAACATGACACACAAATCCCGGAAGACGTGCGCCTGGACAAGTGGCTATGGGTTGCGCGTTTCTTTAAAACCCGGGCATTGGCAACAAAAGCCGTGGAAGGCGGCAAAGTGCATGTCAATGGCACACGGGCAAAGCCTGCCAAGTTGGTTCATGCGGGCGACGAGGTGCGTATCCACCGTGAACAATATGAATATGTGATCAGCGTGCGTGGCACCGCCAGCCAGCGCCGCCCCGCGCCGGAGGCGGCGCTGCTGTACGAGGAGTCCGAGCAAAGCAAGCAGGCGCGCACTGAACTTGCAGCGCAGTTAAGGATGGAAGCGGCAGGTGGCCTGCACGCACAGGGACGCCCCAGCAAAAGAGATCGTCGGCATATTATTCAGTTCAAGCAGGAAAAAAGATAGATCATACAACCATATGTTTTAATGTTATTTTTCGATAATATTTTAAGGAGGGTTCGACGTTCGCTTAACGAGGCGCGGGGACAACATGCTATAGTCACGCTCGTATCCTGCCTTATTGAAGAGCAATCTATGGATCTCACCTCTTTTCTCTCCGAAATGGTGCGCAGAAACGCATCTGATCTATTTATTACGGCAGGCGTTGCTCCCAGTTTCAAGATCAACGGCAAGGTTGTTCCCGTCGCTCAGGGACGCTTCACCCAGGAAGAGGCGCGTGATGCGGTCCACGGCATCATGAATTCCAAGCAGCGCCAGGAGTTTGAGGCGACCCAGGAATGTAATTTTGCCATCCACCTGCAGGGTATCGGACGTTTCCGCGTCAATGTTTTCCAGCAGCAAGGCCATGTGGGTATGGTAGTGCGTAGAATCGAAACCAAAATCCCCACTTTTGAGCAATTGAGTTTGCCGCCACTGCTGAAGGACCTCGCATTAACCAAGCGTGGCCTGATTATCGTCTCAGGGGCGACAGGGTCGGGAAAGTCGACATCCCTGGCGGCGATGATCGGCTATCGCAACAAATGCACCAACGGGCATATCGTCACCATCGAAGATCCGATTGAGTTTATTCATGCCCATGCCGGTTGTATCGTAACGCAGCGTGAGGTGGGGATTGATACTCAATCTTTTGAGGCTGCGCTAAAAAATACCTTGCGTCAGGCCCCTGATGTTATAACGATAGGCGAGATTCGCAGTCGCGAGGTGATGGAGCATGCCATCGCATTTGCAGAAACAGGCCACCTTTGCCTTGCAACTCTCCATGCCAACAATGCCAACCAGGTGCTCGATCGCATAATCAACTTCTTTCCCAGGGATCGCCGAGACCAACTACTCATGGACCTGTCGTTGAATCTCAGGGCAGTGTTGTCGCAACGTCTGATTCCCACGCCGGATGGACATGGGCGCCGTGCGGCGGTTGAGGTGCTTATCAATACACCCCTGGTGGCTGACCTGATTCTTCGCGGGGAAAGTCATTTATTGAAAGATTTGATGAAAAAATCCGGTCAGCATGGCATGAAAACCTTTGATCAAGCGTTGTACGAGCTATACAGTCAAGGGGAAATTATTTATGAGGACGCTATCAGCCACGCCGATTCCGCGAATGAAGTGCGATTGATGGTCAAACTCAGTGTCGGAGAGATTCCGGCCGCGAGAAATTTCACTCTTGAAAGCACTGAGGATCTGGATTCCTGAGGCTTCACGTTTCCTTGGGTGGGGGAGATTTTTTTCGTAAAGCGACGCCTGATAGGCTACTTGATGATCGAGCGCTAAGCCGTCGTTCATTGTAATCTGTACATTTGGAATGGTGGGAACGGCATAAGGGGCCGTAATCACCGTGAGGTGACAATGAGGCTTAACCAGAAAAGCATTGGTTATTCCTTAACGGCCCCTAATCTTGTGCCAGCCTCCACAATTGATTTCGGCCCGCTCACAAATATCTCAACCCCTTCACGCTGGCCGGCAGGCAGCGATTCCAGCCAGGCGCATGCCAGATCAGCAACATTGCCATCAAAGCAGCCCGGTGACCCTTGTGCGCTGGCAAGGCGGCTGGGAATCCCCCAGTCCTCCATGAGCGGCATTGCCGCGATCACGCCCGGAGGTGTGCCGCGGATGATGAAGCGGGATGGGTGAGGGGTGAAGGGGAGCGGTCCATCGAAGCTCATTAAGAACAATGGTTGGCTCGTCTTCTCATGCCGCAAGGTATCGGCCAGGAATATCAAGGATGGGATACCCATTCCTTCTCCTATGAGCAGCGCCTGTGGTTTATCTTTGCGGGTAATGAAGGCATTGCCGAATGGGGCTGTCAGTTTGATGTGATTTTCAGGTTTTTGTTGCGATAGCCGGAGAGTGTCTGGCTCGATAGCGCTATAGAGAAAATCCACCCAGCCCAGGTTGGGATTCGTGCGCATAATCGGTAGCGCGCATTGGGTAGTATCATAATGCAGACTGGCGAACTGGCCAGGGCGGGCGAGTGCGGCACATGCCGGCGCGTGCAGGCGAAGCATATAATAGTGATTTGCGAGTTCTTGATGCGAGAGTACCGCAGCGGTTTCATAGTTATTGTTCAGCATGGTTAGTGGCGGCCTTCGTGTGAACTTTCTGATTTATTTCTTGTCTTCTGAGAAGACCAGCAATCCGCTCGCCTAATGGCTCATAAATTTAATGATGATTACCATCAGAAAATCGATTTTTGACTTTTTGGATAATAGAATTACAATAACACTATGTTGTCCATTCTAAATCTTATTTCCAAGCGCACTATCATGGTGTTCGTTTACCTGACAATGATCTTTTCGATCTGTCAGGGTGTTGGCGATGATATTCTAGTTTCCTCCGGCACCATTTTACAGCAGGAATATAACCCTCATACGGATCCTGCCGTAGCTCCGCATGCGGATATTTCAGAGCTTTCTGAAATGGATCCTGCGTTACCTTCCTATCTTCAGAGAATACAAATCTCGTCGATCGCTAATTGGCTCCCATACCGTATCGACTTCGATAGTCTGGCGCTCCTCCAGCACACCAAACCCCCCACCTTCTCTTGATTCTGTTAGAAAATTTACGCCGCAGTTACGTAAAGTTTCTATGGATCATTGTTGTTTAATAGGTTATGTCTGTTTTTGCTGGTTGCTGACAGGCTATTTCCCTATAATTCCTGTTGGGCCAAAATATGACTTTTTCTTTAAAAAATTAGGATAATTATGAATGTTTTTGTTTCCCCCGCAACTTCATACGGAGCGCTGTTTTGCGCGCGCGCCTGGGTTGGCGTCATAATTTTTCTGGTTGCATTGGCTGGAAGTGCAAATCTTTCGGCGGCACCGCCGCTCACGCTCCAGACGATTATGCAGCTTGCCGAGCAGAATAACCCTGGATTACAGGCGTCGCGTGACCAGATGGAAATAGCGCGCGGTGTGCGGCGTACTGCGCAGGCATACCCAAACCCTGATGTCGAGATTGGCATGGGGCCATCCCGCACCCGCCAGGCACAGGGGCAGTCCGGACAGAACAGGATCATCGGGTTGTCTCAACCTATTGAATATCCCATCGTACGCGAAACCCGGATACGCGGCGCCGAGGCGGGTATCACCGCGACTGAAGCTGGGTTTCAATCCGCGAGAATCAATTTTCTGGCGCAGATCAAGAACTCTTTCTATGACATCCTGCGCCGTCAGGATGAACTGC
Organism: Gammaproteobacteria bacterium; assembly: GCA_021731145.1. GTDB lineage: Bacteria > Pseudomonadota > Gammaproteobacteria > Ga007554 > LNEJ01. The sequence goes on from JAKFXX010000024.1 coordinate 32,557, forward strand.
AAGTTGCCCAGGAAAATTTCAATCTGCTGGGGCAAGTACGAGACCGCGTCAAGCTGCGCGTGAATATCGGCGAATCGCCGCGTTATGAGCTGGTCAAGGCCGAGGCGGAGCTGCTGGGCGCCGCCAAAAATCTTGAGAGCGCGTCGTTACGAGTTGATCAGAGCAAGGATGCTTTGCGTAACCTGATTGGCCCGGTTCTGCCTGAGGATTTCGAAGTGGCAGGCAGCTTGCAGGCAGGCCAGCCATTGCCATCGTTGGAAGCACTCCGTAAGGAGTTGATGGAGCGCAGCCCTGATGTTGCCCAAAGCCGGGCGCGTGAGGATCAGGCGAGGGCGCGCCTGGAGTTGGAGCGGCGCTTGCGTATGCCCCAGGTCACTGTGAAAGGGATAGTCGAGGACGACCCTGATCTGCGGAACTGGCGTATTGGCGTGTCTCTGCCATTGCCATTGTGGAACCGGCGCGAAGGCCAGATTGCCGAAGCCTCTGCATCGTTGACACAGAGTCAATCACTGCTAGCGCAGCAGCGCCTGGTCTTGCTGCGCGAATTGGAAACCACCTACAGCAATTATCTGATCGCCAACCAACAGGTGGCTGCCTTTGAAGGCGGCTTGTTGAAAGAGGCTGAATCTGCGGTCAAGGTGGCTGAGGCGGCGTACCGTTTTGGCGAGCGGGGAATTCTTGATTATCTCGACGCGCTGCGTGTGTTTCGCGGTGTCCGTCAGGATTTTCTCGCCGCACGCTATGAGCTGCAGACCGCCCTTATTCAAATTGAACGCTTACGCGCCACTGATCTTGCTTTTGCCGGAGAATAATAATGACTATTGCATTTACCCTAAAGGGCACCAGAAAAATCATCCCTTTTGCCGCAATTTCTCTCGTCGTGCTTGGGCTTGCGGCATGTGATTCTGCCAAAGAGCCTGCTGCCACCCAACCTGCATCAAGTGCGGTGCAGGACCCTAACCTTGTAACGGTAAAAGCCGATTTGTTGAAACGCCTCAAGATTTTCACCATCGGCAAGGACGAGGTGCGCGACACCTTGCGGGTGCCTGGCCGTGTTGAAGTGGATGAGCAGCGTGTAGCCCGCATCGGTGCGACGGTCACCGGGCGCATTGCGCAAGTCCATGGCATTCTGGGACAGGACGTGACCCGTGGTGAAGTGTTGGCCAAGGTGAACAGCACTGAATTGGCGGAGGCTCAGCTTACTTTTCTGAAGGCACTGGCGCAGGTTGAGTTGCAAAGCCGGGCAGTGGAACGCGCCAAGCTGTTGTTGAGTGCGGATGTGATTGGTTCGGCGGAGCTGCAAAAACGGGAGAATGATCTCTTTTCCGCGCAGGTGGAGCGGCTTGCCGCCCAAGACCAGTTGCAATTGCTGGGCATGTCGGAAAGCGCCGTCAAAGAACTCGCCAAACGCCGCGACATCAATTCAGTGATGCCGGTTACCACCACACTGAGTGGTACGGTCATCGAACGCAAGGTTACCCAGGGGCAGGTGGTGCAGCCCGCCGATGCACTGTTCACCGTGGCGGATCTCTCGCATGTCTGGGTTGTTGCCGAAGTGCCCGAGCAGCAGGCGGACTTGGTGAGGGAGGGCAAGGAGGTCGAGGTGGAAATCCCGGCGTTGCAGGATCGGCGCATCATGGGGCGCCTGATCTTTGTGGGTGACACGGTCAATCCTGAAACCCGTACCGTAATGGTACGCACGGATGTATCCAATCCGGGCCGCGACATCAAACCCGCCATGTTGGCCAGCATGCTGATTCAGGGACGGCCCACGGCGCGGCTCGTGGTGCCTGCGGTGGCGGTAGTGCGCGAGGACAACAAGGATTATGTCTTTGTGCAAACTGGGCAGATGCAGTTCCGTTTGACGCCCGTTACCCTTGGAGTGGAGAGCGGTGGGACGCGCTCTGTCAAGTCGGGCTTGAATGAAAAAGATGCCGTAGTGACCGACGGTGCATTTCATCTCAACAACGAACGCAAACGTAAAGAACTGGAGTAATTCATGATCGAAGCCCTGGTTCGCGGCGCGCTCAAGCAGCGCGTCATTATGGTGGTGATCGCGCTGGCTTTGTTCGCGTTTGGCGTCATGTCGGTGAAAAAACTCTCGGTGGACGCCTTCCCGGATGTGACCAACATTCAGGTACAGATAGCGAGCGAGGCACCTGGCCGTTCACCGGAAGAGGTGGAACGTTTCGTCACCGTACCCATCGAAATATCCATGACCGGTTTGCCCGGATTGACAGAGATGCGCTCTTTGAACCGGAACGGCCTGTCTCTCATCACGCTGGTGTTTACCGACGCGACGGACGTGTATTTTGCCCGGCAACTGGTGATGGAACGTCTGATTGAGGTGGGCGGCCGTATGCCGGAGGGCGTGACGCCTGTGCTCGGCCCGGTCTCGACGGGTCTGGGCGAGGTGTATCAATACACCTTGGAAAGGCCCGATGACGGCAAGCGTGCCTTGACCACGGAGGAATTGACCGAGCGCCGCACTATTCAGGACTGGGTGGTACGGCCTATGTTGCGTGGCGTCTCCGGCATCGCGGAGATCAATTCCCAGGGGGGCTACGTCAAGCAATACCAAGCGCTGGCCAATCCTGACCGTTTGCGCCACTACGGAATAAGCCTGCAAGAGCTGTACACGGCGCTGGCGCGCAATAATGCCAACAGCGGCGGCGGCGTGTTGCCGCATTATGGCAAGCAATACCTGATTCGTGGCGTGGGTCTGATACGCAGCCTTGACGATATCGGCAATATCGTGCTCAAGGAGGTGGAGGGCACACCGGTGTATGTCCGCGACGTGGCGCAGGTAACTTTTGGCCACGAAGTGCGCCAGGGTGCGATCATCAAGAATGGCGATACCGAATCTGTCGCGGGCATTGTCATGATGCTGCGTGGCGGCAATGCCCGCGAGGTGGTGGGCCGCATCAAGCTCAAAGTGGCAGAGATCAATCAGAAGAATATCCTGCCCGGTGGCTTGCAGATCGTACCTTTTTATGACCGCACCGAGCTGGTTGACTCGGCGCTGACGGGTGTTGTCAAGGTGCTCGCCGAGGGCATTATCCTGGTCGTCATTGTGCTGTTCATCTTTCTGGGGGATGTCCGTTCCAGTTTGATCGTAGTGGCGACGCTGGTGCTTACGCCGCTTATCACATTCATGACCATGAACCACTACGGCATATCGGCCAATCTCATGTCGCTCGGCGGGTTGGCCATCGCCATAGGACTGATGGTGGATGGTTCCGTGGTGGTGGTGGAGAACGCCTTCCGCCATCTGGGAGAACGCAAGGACAGCGGGGAAAGCAAATTCCACATCATTCTGGATGCGGCGTCCGAGGTGGGCAAGCCTGTACTGTTCGGCATAGGCATTATCATTCTGGTGTTTCTGCCGTTGTTGTCGCTGCAGGGCATGGAAGGCAAGATGTTCGCGCCGCTGGCCCTCACTATCGCTATCGCCCTGACCGTCTCGCTCATCCTCTCCTTCATGCTTACACCGGTGTTGTGTTCGTATTGGCTCAAAGGCGGCGCGGAGCATGACACATGGCTGGTGGCGATCATTAAGAAACCTTATCTCAAGCTATTGGGATGGGCCGTTGTCAATCAGAAGAAAGTCACTTTTGCCGCGCTTGCCTTGTTCGTTGGGAGCCTGAGTCTCTTCCCGTTCCTTGGCACGTCGTTCATTCCGATCATGCAGGAAGGTTCGATTACACCGCAAATTATCCGCGTGCCTAATATTTCATTGGAAGAATCGATCCGTATGGAAATGGAAGCGATGAAAGCAGTCTCTGAAACATCCGGTGTCAAGATGGTGGTATCCAAGCTGGGACGGGGCGAGAGCCCGGCTGACCCCGGCATGCCAAATGAGTCGGATCCCGTTGTCAGTCTCCAGCCGCGCGATGAATGGCCTGAGGGTTGGAAGCAAGAAGATATTGCCATGGCAATCCGTGAAAAACTCAAAGCATTACCTGGAATCGAACTGGTGATGAGCCAGCCGATTGCCGCGCGTGTCGACGAAATGGTCTCCGGTGTGCGCTCACAGGTGGCGATCAAGCTATTCGGCGATGATCTCGCGGCACTCAAGCAAACAGGCGATGAAATTGCGCGTGTGCTGTCAAGCATCCAGGGCGCATCGGATATGCGCGTGGAAAAAGTGAGCGGCCAGGAGTACCTCACCGTCAAAATTGACCGTGCTGCCATCGCCCGTTATGGCATCAATGTCGAAGATGTCAACGACCTCATCGAAACCGCTATCAAGGGCCGGGTTAGCACCGAGGTCTTCGAGGGCGAGCGCCGCTTCGCCGCAGTGGTGCGCTTCCCGGAAGCCTACCGTGAAAATCCGGAAGCCATTGGCCATATCCTGCTCAAATCGCCCAAAGGGGCGGTCGTTCCTTTGAGTGATGTGGCGGAAATCGAATTGCTCGATGGTCCCGCCCAAGTCAGCCGTGACGGCGCCAAACGCCGTATCGTGATCGGTGCCAACGTGCAGGGCCGCGACTTGGGCGGTTTTGTCGCGGAGGCTCAGGCGAAGATCGCGCAGCAGGTCAAGCTCCCTGAAGGATATTACCTTGTGTGGGGCGGACAGTTCGAGAATATGGAGCGGGCCATGGCGCGCCTTATGGTGATCGTGCCCATCACCATCGCGGCGATTTTCTTTCTGCTTTTCGTGCTGTTTAACTCGGCGCGCTATGCCGCTCTCATCATTCTGGTGCTGCCGCTGGCCTCGATAGGCGGCATTGTTGGATTGTTCGTCAGCGGCGAATATCTCTCGGTGCCCGCCGCAGTCGGCTTCATCAATCTGTGGGGTATAGCGGTTCTGAATGGTGTGGTGCTGGTGTCGTATATCCGCGGCCTGCGTGAGGAAGGGCTGGATCAGGCCACGGCCATCATTCAGGGATGTACACAGCGTTTGCGCCCGGTGTTGATGACTGCCTCCGTCGCCATGCTGGCGCTGATTCCTATGTTATTCGCATCCGGCCCAGGCTCCGAAGTGCAACGCCCCTTGGCGGTTGTAGTGATTGGCGGGCTGATTAGTTCCACCCTCTTGACGCTGGTACTGCTGCCCACGCTGTACCGGTGGTTTGAGGAAAAAAAAATTGAAGCATAATTGAGAATTCCGCAATGAAAGAAATCAAAGCTATCGTGCAGCCCTTCAAGCTGCCCAAGATCCGCAGTGCTTTACGCAATGTGAAGGATTTTCCAGGCATGAGCGTCGGCAAAGTGGAAGGTTGCGGTCCGGTTGTGGCTGACATCCTCGGCCACGATATCAAGGCGGATCTTACCGATTTCACTCCCAAGGTACGCATCGAGATAGCCGCGCCTGATGAGCTGGTGGAGGAAATCGTGCGAACCATCACAGAAGCTGCATATACGGGGCAGGTAGGGGACGGGATCGTGTGGGTAACACCGGTTGAACAGATGACGCGTGTCCGTGAAAAGGGTTAGTTAATCAGGGTATACGCAACACCGATTGCACCACATGCGGCGATTACTGGGATGATTCCGGCTTTATAGCGGAACAAAGCGATAAAGGCTGCCACACCAATCAACAGGGAGACCCACTCAAAATTCCCGGAAAAGCCCTGTGGCCACAGCACGTGATAGGCGAAAAACACCGCCAGATTGAGTATCACCCCCACCACTGCGGCGGTGATGCCGGTGAGCGGTGCGGTGAAGTGCAGGTTGTGCCGTGTCGTTTCGATTGCGGGGGCGCCAACCAGAATGAACAGGAAGGAGGGCAGGAAGGTGAAGAAGGTAACCACTGCGGCGGCGGCAGCGCCCGCCAGCGCCAGGTGGCCGGGCCCAAATAATTGCAGCGTCCAGCCGCCAACGAAGCCAACAAACGCCACGATCATGATCAATGGGCCGGGCGTGGTTTCACCCAGCGCCAAACCGTCGATCATCTGCGTGGCCGTCAGCCACTGATAATACTCCACCGCCCCTTGGTAGACATAAGGCAGCACCGCATAGGCCCCACCAAATGTCAGCAACGCGGCTTTGGTGAAGAACCAGCCCATTTGCGTAAGTGTGCCCTGCCAACCGTAGTTGAGCAGCAGCAGGGCCATAACGCCGGCCCACAACCCAAGGCAAACGAGCAGGTAACGTAGCGCGCGCGGCCAGTGGAAGTGAGTATGCGTGGGGCGCAGCGTGTCGTCATCGATCAGGGCGGGGCCGTAATCTTTGTTGGATGCCTTATGGCCGCTGCCTACGGCGAATTTGTCCGGTGCCATGCGGCCGCCCAGATAACCTGCCAGTGCCGCGCCTGCGATGATATAGGGGAAGGGGATGCTGAACGCAAGCATGGCGATGAATGCCGTGCCGGAGATGGCCCAGAGCACCCCGTTTTTCAGCGCACGCGAGCCGATTCGCCAGGCGGCGAACACCACTATCGCCGTTACGGCGGGCTTGATGCCATACAGCAGGCCCGCCACCAGTGGTGTATCGCCGAACGCCAGGTATGTCCAGCTCAAGCCAACAAGTATAAACAAGGAGGGCAGCACGAATAGCACACCCGCCATGATGCCGCCCCAGGTGCCATGCATCAGCCAGCCGATATACGTTGCCAACTGCTGTGCCTCCGGGCCGGGCAGCACCATGGTGTAGTTCAGCGCGTGTAAAAAACGCCCCTCAGAAATCCATCTGCGGCGCTCCACCAACTCCTGGTGCATCAGGCTGATTTGCCCGGCAGGCCCGCCGAAGCTGATAAACCCAAGCTTTAGCCAGTATAAAAAGGCTGCGCCGAAGGATATGGGGCTGTGTGAAGCGGGTGTGGCTGTGGCGCTGTCGTCGGACGGCATAATATCAATCGCAAATTTTGTGACGCAGCGCACAGAACTTTATCTGCCGTTGCGGATAATAGACTCCAGGGTAACAAATGACGGTCACCCCCCACCCCCCCAAGCCGTCATTTGGAGTCCAACTTTAGCCCGGGCTGCTCAAAGCGCCTGGGCATTTTTTTGCCTGGCAACCTTAACCGCTTTTATCGTCCTCGCATGAACATCTTATCGAGTTCTGTCATGCTGAGCTGTATCCACGTAGGACGCCCATGGTTGCACTGGCCGCTACGTTCAGTGTGCTCCATGTCTCGCAATAGCATGTTCATCTCCGGGAGGGTAAGTTTGCGGTTGGCGCGCACTGAGCCATGGCAGGCGAGGGTAGAGAGTACGGTGTTAAGCTGTTCGCGGATCCGTGTGCTGTCGCCGAAGGCATGAAGGTCGGCCAGCACATCCTGCACCAAGGCTTCAACATTTGCATCGTGCAGCAATTCAGGTATCTGACGCACCACCAGCGTTGTGGCGCCCAGCCGATTAACCTCGAAACCAAGATTGGTGAAAGCGGTGCCGCATTCTTCCGCTAAGCGGGCGTCGCGTTCATTGACCGTTATTGTGATAGGTACAAGCAGAGGTTGAGAGCGTATCCCGTCGCTATCCAGCGCGGTTTTCATGCGTTCATAGGTAATGCGTTCGTGCGCGGCGTGCATGTCTACCAGCACCAGGCCATTGGCGTTTTCGGCGAGAATATAGACGCCGTGCAGTTGCGCGATGGCGTAGCCCAGCGGCGGGGGCTCGTGCCGGACTTCATCCGCTACGGCTGGTATCGCATCGGAAGATGGGTGCAGCGCGGCATAGGCAGAGATTTGTTCGCGCACTTGCAATGGCGCTTGTGATGACGACAAAGGCAGGGGAGGTTGTCGTGCATATTGAGGGGCATGTGCAGGCGCTGGCGCATAGGATGGCTCGCGTGAGGCATTCTCAGATACGGGAATCCCGGGCGTGGAGAATTGCGGTGTGTGGTCGCCAGGCGTCGCATGACCAGGCCGGGTGGTTGCGAGCGCGTCGCGTAGCGTGCGGAACAAAAAGTCGTGGATCAGACGGCTTTCCCGGAAGCGCACCTCGTGTTTGGTGGGGTGAACGTTCACGTCCACCTCTGACGGCGGCATTTCCAGATACAGCGCAAACACCGGATGGCGTCCATGGAACAGCACATCCTGATAGGCCTGACGGATGGCGTGACTCACCAGCTTGTCGCGGATGATGCGTCCGTTGACATAAAAATATTGCAAATCGCTCTGGCCACGCGAGAAGGTTGGCAATGATATCCATCCCCATAGCCGCAAGCCGGAGGCCTCGAAGTCGATGCGCAGCGCGTTTTCAAGAAAGGGCGTGCCAATGATATCTGCAATGCGCCTCTCCTTGTCCCGTTCATCCAGGCCGGCGCGCAAGGTTTGAGCGGCGCGCTGGTTGTGGCGCAAGGTAACATCCACATCAAAACGGCTGAGCGCGATACGCTGCACAACGTCCTCAAGATGAGAGAATTCGGTTTTTTCACTGCGCAGGAATTTACGCCGCGCCGGGGTGTTGAAAAACAGATCGCGCACTTCCACTGTGGTGCCGACCGGGTGAGCGGCGGGTGTGGGTTGCGCATCCAGTTCGCGGCCATCGCCCTGGATGCGCCACCCGCTATTGTCACTTTGAGTGCGCGATGTCAGGATCAGGCGTGATACGGAATAGATGCTCGGCAAGGCCTCGCCACGGAAACCCAGGCTGGATATATTCGTCAAGTCATCAAAGGTTTTGATTTTGCTTGTGGCATGGCGGCTCAGCGCCAGGACAAGATCATCCTTGTGGATGCCACTGCCGTTGTCACGCACCCGTATCAAACCCGCGCCACCCTGTTCGACATCAATCTCGATATGGGTTGCCCCCGCATCCATGCTGTTTTCGAGCAGCTCCTTGACCAGCGAAGAAGGTCTTTCAATAACCTCGCCTGCTGCGATTTGGTTGGCGAGTTGGGTAGGGAGACGGTGGATGCGCATCGGTTACGTCAGGAATAAATCGGTGGCTATGAATGCGAAAAGTATACCTTATCAAAGTCTCGGGTGCGCATTGAATGAGGGCGTGTTAGCTGAAATCAGCAATGCCGCTTTGTCCAATCAGCCGCTTTGTAGATTAGTGTTGGTCGCAAGAACATCGGCTACCATAGGTGAGGGGATTTGGCTGGAATGTGGATGTGTTATATACCGTTGGCGTCAAGCCGTAGGCAAGACACGTAGGAAGTTGTGCTGTAGTGTTTGAGGGGTGCCCCAAAATTGAGCGGCTGGATGCCGTGTTTTAGCCGGTGACGTAATTTTTTGCAGCATCCGTTCACCACGGAGCCAATCATCAGAGCCAATCAGGAAGATTCGAAAAAATCTCAAATTTCATTGAGAATCAATGTATAATTTGGTTTTTGAGGATAATTCTTGAGATGGTGCCGAAGAGAGGACTTGAACCTCCACGGGGTTGCCCCCACTGATACCTGAAACCAGCGCGTCTACCAATTCCGCCACCCCGGCAAGGGCTTCCGGTTAACGATTCACCAGAAGGTGCGCACTGTACCGGGAGCAGGTTTTATTGTCAACCGGACAAGCGATTTTTTTATCGGTACAATAAGCGATTAGTATTCGAAAAAGAGCGCCGGGAAGATCGGAAGCCCTCGTATATGGTATGATTTTTGAAACTTCAGAGACATTTTGGAGTGTTTTGTTTTTAATAAAAGGGTTTTTAGTTGGAAAATATCTTGTTGATTCATGTGTTGCCACAGGGCGCTCCCGCGCCGGTTAAGCAGGGGATGGCAGTCTGATGACTAATTCTCCACCCCCCACTCACGCAGATCCTCACGCTGGTCGCGAGGCGGAAAAGTACGAAAACCCCATCCCCAGCCGCGAATTCATCATGCAGCTCCTGGAGACGCAGGGCGAGCCGCTTACCTATAAGCAGCTTGTTGACTTGCTGGACTTGCACGACGAGGAAAGCCTGGAGGCGCTGCGACGGCGCTTGAACGCCATGGAGCGTGACGGCCAGTTGGTGCGCAACCGCCGCGATGGCTATGGCCTGATCGACAAAATGGATCTGGTGTGTGGCCGGGTTATCGGCCACCCCGATGGTTTCGGTTTTCTGGTGCCGGATGAGGGCGGGGAGGATCTTTTCCTGACGCCGCGCCAGATGGGATTCTGCATGCACGGCGACCGGGCTGTGGCGCGTATCGCCGGGGTTGACCGCCGTGGCCGCCGCGAAGGCGTACTGATTGAGATCCTGGAGCGCAACACGCAACATGTGGTGGGGCGTTTCTATCAGCAGGAAGGGCGTGTCGGTTTCGTTACCCCCGACAATAAACGCATTACCCATGACATTCTGGTGCCTGCGGATTACCAGGGCGGCGCGCGGCGCGATCAGATCGTGGTGGTGGAGCTTATCGAACAGCCGAGCAAACACGCCAAGCCGCTGGGACGGGTTGTTGAAATACTGGGGGATCACATGGCCCCCGGTCTGGAAATCGAAGTTGCAATCCGCGCCCACGAGATCCCCCTGGCATGGCCGGAGGCGGTGCAAAGCGAAATCGCCCATCTCACCCCGGAGGTGCCCGAGGCCTCCAAAGAGGGGCGTGAGGATTTGCGTGATGTGCCTCTGGTAACTATCGACGGCGCCGATGCGCGCGATTTTGACGATGCTGTGTATTGCGAGCGCAAAAAATCAGGTGGCTGGCGGTTGCTGGTGGCCATCGCCGATGTCTCATCGTATGTGCGTCCCCGCACCGCATTGGACGAGGAAGCGCAGGAGCGGGGCACTTCGGTGTATTTCCCGCAGCGCGTCATTCCCATGCTGCCCGAAATTCTGTCCAACGGGTTGTGTTCTCTCAATCCCCACGTCGACCGCCTGTGCATGGTGTGCGAAATGTCCATCGACGCCGAGGGTGAGATTACCCGCCATCGCTTTTTTGAAGGGGTGATGCGCTCCGCTGCACGGCTGACCTATGACGAAGTGGCGGCGATGCTGGCAGGGCAAAAGCCTGCACTCAGTGCAAAACATGCCGTGATACTGCCGCATCTCGTGGAGCTGCACGCGCTATACAAAGCGTTGCTTGCAGCGCGTCAGCGGCGCGGCGCGATTGATTTCGACACCACCGAAACACGCATCGTGTTTGGTGAGGGGCGCAAGATAGAACGCATCGAACCACTGGTGCGCAACGATGCCCACAAGATAATCGAAGAGTGCATGATTGCCGCCAATGTCGCGGCGGCGCGTTTTCTGCTCAAGCGCAAGATTCCTGCGGTATACCGCGTCCACGAAACACCAAAAGTGGAAAAAATCACCGACCTGCGCACATTCCTGGGCGAGTTTGGATTGCAATTGCGCGGCGGCGAAGACCCCGAGGCGCAACACTATGCCGAGCTACTCAACATCGTGCGCGGACGCCCTGATTTTCGCCTCATCCAGACGGTTATGCTGCGCTCGCTCAACCAGGCCAAGTACACCCCGGATAATGTCGGGCATTTCGGACTGGCCCACGAGGCTTACACGCACTTCACCTCACCTATTCGACGCTATCCCGATCTGCTGGTGCATCGCGCCATCCGTCATGCCCTCAAGGAAGGCAAGGTCAAAGGGTTTGCCTACACCGTTGAAGACATGGAAGCCCTGGGCGAGCATTGTTCCACTGCCGAACGGCGTGCCGACGATGCCACGCGCGACGCTGTCGACTGGCTGAAGTGCGAATTCATGATGAACAAGGTGGGTGAGGAGTTCGACGGCCTCATCACCAGCGTGACGTCGTTTGGTATCTTCGTCGAGCTGAGCGATATCTATGTTGAAGGGCTGGTGCATATTACCGCACTGAGCAATGACTACTACCACCATGACAGCGCCGGACACCGGCTGCGCGGTGAGCGCACCGGCAAGGTATACCGATTGGGAGATCCAGTGCGTGTGAAGGTCATGCGCGCCGATCTCGACACCAGGCGCATCGACTTTGATCTGGTTGACCAGAGCCCCGTAAAGGAAAAGGTCAAGGATAAAGACCAGGAAGATGTAAAGCCGAAGCCAAAACGCAAGAGTAGAAGGAAATCCTCGGCGAAGAAGCGGAGTTCGCACCCGTGACATTGTCACCTTTGATGGTGAAGGGCGCAATGTAATGGCGGGCGATCAGTTGATCTACGGTCTCCATGCCGTCCAGGCCGCGTTGCAGCGTGACGCAGAGCATGTCACCGTTATTTTGCTGGACGCCAGCCGCAAGGACGCGCGCATACAGGCTATCGCCGATGCGGCAGAAAAGCACCACGTTGATATTCAGCGCGTAGCGCGCAAGGAACTTGATGCGCTGGCGCCAGAGGCGCGTCATCAGGGCGTAGTGGCGCGCTGCCGGGTTCGGGCGGCATGGAAGGAGGACGATCTTGAGCGCATTCTGGATGGTCTCACCGAGCCGCCTTTCCTGCTGGTGCTCGATGGCGTGCAGGATCCTCACAATCTGGGCGCATGCCTGCGCACCGCCGATGCCGCTGGCGTACACGCGGTGATCGCCCCGCGTGATCGCGCCGTGGGTCTCACCCCCGTGGTGCGTAAAGTCGCCAGCGGCGCGGCGGAAGCCGTGCCCTTCATCCAGGTCACCAATCTGGCACGCACCCTGCGCATGCTCCAGGAGCGGGGCGTGTGGACGGTAGGCGCGGATGCCGCGACTGATAAGGATCTCTTTGATGCCGACCTGCGCGGCCCGCTGGCCTTGATCATGGGTGCAGAGGGGCAGGGCATGCGCCGCCTCACCAGGGAGCACTGCGACGTACTGATCCGCATCCCCATGCGCGGCGCGGTGGAGAGCCTGAACGTCTCAGTGGCAACGGGTATTTGCCTGTTCGAGGCAGTGCGTAGACGGGCTTAGTTCTACTTTGTCAGCAGGGCAAGCGCATCTAATTTTCTTGGTGGATGCCCGCGCTGGCGAGCACACTGTTTCGCAGTGTCTGGTGGGAATTCATTTCCGGTGACGGTCCCGCTGCCACAGCACTTCCTGTCCTCCTTCGGCGCGTGCCAGCACGCGTGCGATGACGAACAACAGATCCGATAGGCGGTTAAGATAGGCGAGCGCTTCCCCGTTGATTGTTTCGTTGCGGGCCAGGCTCACCACATGGCGTTCGGCACGGCGGCATACCGTGCGTGCCAGGTGGCATGTGGCTGCGGCAGGGCCACCGGCGGGCAGGATAAACTCTTTGAGATAGGGCAGGTCGGCGTTGAATGCATCCAGCGTGGTTTCCAGCCGCGCCACATCATCCGCCGTGATGACCTGATGCCCAGGAATGCACAGTTCCCCGCCTAAATTGAATAAATCATGCTGAATGTCTGATAGGCAGGCATGCACCGCTTCGGGCAGGTTATGAGCTAACACCATACCGATCACGCTGTTAAGTTCATCCGCTGTGCCATAGGCCTCCACGCGCAGGCTATCCTTCGCTACGCGTGAGCCGTCGCCCAGACCGGTGTCGCCCTGATCGCCGGTACGGGTGTAGATTTTTGAGAGACGGTGTCCCATGTTGTTTAGCCTTTTCGTGATTTGTGTCTTGATAGCCGATAGCTGCGCCGAATATAAGGGGGATAGGTTCGAGATGCAAACACATTTATGCCAGGGAAATTATAGGGTACTTGGAGCTGCTGTTGGAATGGAAGGTTAGACGTGTTACGCGGGAAGGACATAAGAAACTTTGGTGTCAGGTTGCCATACACCGTACATCTGCCATGCACACAGCGTATCGGTGCATGTGAGAAGTTTGGTGTTCGCGTCCGGCAGCCATAACGATTCGTTATCGGAATGCCTATGTCAGCGGCGGCATGGTCTCCCGCCAGCGTTGAAAGCGCTGCGCTAGCGGCGGGTTTTGAACGGGCGTAAAAGTGATGGCGGTGCCGGTCTCAGGCCAGGCGGGCGTCCCGCCCGCCAGCAGGAAAGCCGTGCCGCGTGCGGTGGCTTCGCATTCGGCGGGGCGGTGGACGGGCAGGCCGCTGAGGTCGGCGAGGCGCTGGCACATGCCGTTGAGCGCGGCCAGACCGCCGCTGATGATGATTCTGTGCGCGGGGGCGTGCAATGCCTCCATTTCGGCCAGATTGGTGTAGAGCAAGAACACGATGCTTTCGACAACGGCGACGATTTTTTCCCAAGGTTCGCCTTCCCCGACGAACCGCGAGGCAAAGTCAGGTATCCAGAAGGGTGCCCCCAGACCCGAGACGCCGTTGAGAAACAATGGCAGTGCGCTATCGTTTGCCAGCCATTCCGCCAGCCGGGTTGCCGTATCACGCAACCCCAGAGCCTTGCTGGCCCAATCCAGGGCGCTGCCCGCGCCGTTGATAGTGGCTTCGAGCGTGTAGGTGGTTTGTTTGTCTTCCTGAAAGGCAATGCTGGTCAATAATCTTGGATGAGTGGGGTGTCGGCCGGTGGTGCGTTGTATAAAAGCGCCGGTACCCATGTTGATATAGACCGTATCCGGTTGTGGCGGGCCGAAGCCGAACAGGGCGGCGGATTGATCGCCGGTGGCGATGGTGAGCGGGATGGTATGCCCTCCTGCGCGCAGATGGCCGAAGCCGTGCCGCGTAGGCACGCAGCGGGGCAGGAGGGTGTGCGGTACGCCGAACAGCGCCAGCAATTCATCGTCCCAATCCCGGGTTTTAATGTTCCATAGTAAAGTGCGCGAGGCGTTGGCGGGATCCGCCAGCAAGGGGCGCTCTTCAAGCAGATGGAACAGGACAAAACTCGCCAGTGGCCCGCAGGCGAGGGTATCATTTTGATGGGCGGCTTGGACGGCAGGCAGGTGGTCCAGGCACCAGCGTAATTTGCTTGCGCCATAGTGGGCAGACAAGAAGAGGCCAGTGCTTCGATGGATCTTTTCCCCGTGTTCCGCGAACTGCTGCAACCACGCATGGGCGCGCCGGTCTTGCCAGCTTATAACGGGCGAGAGCGCGGCGCCGCTATGTTTGTCCCAGCACACCACGCTGGAGCGTTGCGTGGCCAGCCCTGCCGCGACCACACTGCTGCCGCGTTCGCCCAGACGGTACATGGTATTGCTAATGGCGGTATGCAGAGAGGTGATTAGTTGTGCTGGGTCGTGCTCTGCCCAGCCGTTATGGGGATGAGTGACGTCGATGGGTTGAAAATCGCTGGCGACTATCCTTCCTTGGCCGTCAAACACCAGTGCGCGACTGGCATGGCCACCCTGGTCAATGGCGAGATAAAGCGCGCCGTCAGGCGGCGCTGGCGTTGGGTTCATCGAAATGGAGGTCACCGATGATCTCTAGCGGGTAGCGCTTTCCGGCCAGATAATCATCAATGCAGCGCATTACCATTGGGCTGCGCAGGCGCGCGGTGTTTTCGCACAGTTCGGCGCGTGTCATCCATACCGCGCGCAGGATGCCGGTATCAAGGGTGCGGGACGGTTCATGGTTGTGGCAGGAGCCACTAAAGCACGCGCGCAGGTAGGTGGTGCCGCTGCCTGGGTGTTGCCAGCGGTAGAAGCCGACCAGCGCGGTGGGCCGGAAATGCCAGGCGGTTTCTTCCAGGGTCTCGCGGACAGCGGCTGCGATCAGGCCTTCGCCCTCATCCAGATGCCCTGCGGGCTGGTTGTAAACAATCCTGCCGTCGCTTTTTTCCTCAACCATAAGAAACTGCCCCTCGCGTTCGATCACGGCGGCAACGGTTACGTGGGGTTTCCAGGTCATGTATGTACTCTTCTCATGGTTGGTTTTTTTGCTTTACTCATTAACGGCGTGTGAACCTCTTTCCATGAGCCGGGTGCAAGCCCTTCCATGGTCCATTCGCCGATGGCATAACGGATCAGCCGTAGCGTCGGGTGACCGACGGCGGCAGTCATGCGCCGCACCTGGCGGTTGCGCCCTTCGCTGATCTTCAATTCGAGCCATGCAGTAGGAATGGCTGCACGGTAGCGGATGGGTGGGGTGCGCGGCCAGATTTCGGGCTCATCCATCAGCCGCGCCTTGGCAGGCGCAGTCACGCCATCATTCAGCAGTACGCCCCGCTCGAGTGCAGCCAATGCGCGCGCATCCGGAACGCCTTCCACCTGCGCCCAATAGGTTTTTTCCATTTTATGGCGCGGGTCTGAAATGCGGTATTGCAACTCGCCGTCGTTTGTCAGGATCAGCAGGCCCTCGCTGTCACGATCCAGCCGCCCGGCGGGATAGACGCCCGGCACGCCGATATAATCGGCCAGTGTCTTGCGCTCCTTCTGGTCGGTGAACTGCGTCAGGACATCATAGGGTTTATTAAACAGGATGATTTTTACCATTTTATTAATATACTCGATATAGCCGTGCGGCGAGAGCGTGGAGTTGTTAAAATGTTTCAAAATATAAGCTGGCTTGCCGTGTTTTTTGAGATGATGGAGTGTGTATGACCTACGATAAGATTACCGTCCCTGCCAATGGCGAGCGGATTACCGTCAATCCGGATTTTTCGCTGAATGTCCCGTCGTGCCCGATTATCCCATTCATCGAAGGGGACGGCATCGGCGTGGATGTCACGCCAGTCATGTGTACAGTGGTCAATGCGGCGGTAGATAAGGCCTATAACGGTGCCAAATCCATCGCCTGGATGGAGGTGTATGCCGGGGACAAGGCGACGCAGGTCTATGGCAAGGATGTTTATCTGCCGGAGGAAACCATGCAGGCGTTGCGTGAGTATCCCGTCTCCATCAAGGGGCCGCTGGCGACGCCGGTGGGCGGGGGTATCCGCTCCTTGAATGTCGCCCTGCGCCAGGCGCTGGATCTTTATATCTGCCTGCGCCCGGTGCGTTATTTCACCGGCACCCCCAGCCCCGTGAAGGCACCGGAGAAGGTGGATATGGTGATCTTCCGCGAAAACTCTGAGGATATCTATGCCGGTATCGAGTGGGCGGCAGGTACGCCCGAGGTGCAGAAGGTGATCGATTTTCTGCGCAACGAAATGGGCGTGACAAAAATCCGCTTCCCCGATAGCTCCGCCATCGGCATCAAGCCGGTGTCGCGCGAGGGCACTGAGCGCCTGGTGCGCAAGGCGCTACAGTACGCCATCGACAATGGACGTGATTCCGTGACACTGGTGCATAAGGGCAATATCATGAAATTCACCGAGGGGGGGTTCAAGAGCTGGGGTTATGATCTGGCCAAGGCTGAATTCGGTGCGCAGGAGATCGGCAACGGGCCGTGGTGTTGCATGAAAAATCCCAAAACCGGCGCTGAGATCATCATTAAAGACGTTATCGCCGATGCCTTCCTCCAGGAGATCCTGTTGCGTCCCGAGGATTTCAGCGTGATCGCCACGCTCAACCTCAATGGCGATTACATCTCCGATGCACTGGCCGCGCAGGTGGGCGGTATCGGCATCGCACCCGGCGCCAATCTGTCCGATTCCATTGCCATGTTTGAGGCAACGCACGGCACCGCGCCTAAACACGCCGGCAAGAATGACGTCAACCCCAGCTCCGTGATCCTCTCCGCAGAGATGATGCTGCGGCACATGGGCTGGTGCGAGGCTGCGGATCTGATTACCAAGGGCGTTGCAGGCGCCATTGCCGGCCACACCGTTACCCACGATCTGGCGCGGTTGATGCCGGAAGCAACGCAGGTGAGCTGCTCCGGGTTTGGCGAGGCGGTTATTGCTAAGATGTAAGCTGGCAAAAGGGGGGGGCAGACAGGGGATTTGCCGCCCCTTTTGAGTCTACCTATTGTCTCGCCCGGCCTGTATGTTCTGCGCATGCCTTCCCTTGGGGCCGTCGGTGATCTCGAACTCGACCTTTTGGCCTTCGCGCAAGGTCTTGTAGCCGTCCATGGAGATTGCCGAGAAGTGGGCGAAGATGTCATCGCCACCGCCCTCTGGGGCGATAAAGCCATAGCCCTTGGCATTGCTGAACCATTTGACAGTGCCGGTCGCCATACTATTATTACCTCGTGAATCGTGACGGGGTTTGCTGTGGTTGTGCTGATATGATCCCGGTGACGGGTTGACTTTTGATCCCTATTGTGGTCGAAAGTACTTTTATAACGATTTTTTGCGGATAGTCAAGCCCTTTTTGAGAAAATAGAGGGGGCTTGCGCCGCTGTTGTAATGTCCCAATAATGAGACGGTGTACTGGGAAATTTTTTCGGGCTTTGAGTACAATTGGATCGCTATGAAAGAAGGACAACGGGATAATCATGACGATGGGTTGGCGCTGCAGGAGGCAAAGCCGAAGCTCAAACGCCCGCCCATGTACAAGGTATTACTACTGAACGACGATTACACGCCCATGGAGTTTGTCGTTCATGTGCTGGAAATTATTTTTGCCATGAGCCGTGATCAGGCTACTCAGGTCATGCTGCATGTGCATACACGTGGGGTGGGGGTGTGCGGTCTTTTTACGCGTGATATCGCCGAGACCAAGGTGGCCCAGGTGACGCAATTTGCGCAGGAAAACCAGCACCCGTTGAAATGCACCATGGAAGAGGCATAGACTCACCGTTCGACGGCACGGCCGCACGCTGTCATCCGGGAAGTTTTTCATTAAGTCTTCGGACAAGAGGTTAACACCATGTTAAGCAAGGACCTCGAATTCACGCTTAATATCGCCTTCAGAGAGGCGCGTGAAAAGTTGCACGAATTCATGACAGTCGAGCACTTGTTGCTTGCCTTGCTTGATAATCCGGGCGCGGTCGCGGTATTGCGAGCTTGCGGCGCCGATCTCGACAGATTAAAGAAGGATCTCGCCATTTTTGTGAACGAGAACACTCCTTTGCTGCCCTCGCAGGACAAGCGCGACACCCAGCCCACGCTGGGCTTCCAGCGGGTTCTGCAGCGTGCCGTGTTTCATGTGCAATCCTCCGGAAAAAATGAAGTGCAGGCCGCCAACGTGCTGGTTGCCATTTTCGGCGAGCAGGATTCACAGGCCGTCTACTTCCTCGGCCGACAGAACGTCACGCGCCTGGACGTTGTGAATTATATCTCTCATGGCATCTCCAAGGTGCATGGCGAGGGCGAGGGAGCGCCGCACACGCCCTCCAGCGAGGACGAGCCGGGGGCCGAGGCGCCCGCCAAAAGCCCGCTTGAACTCTATGCCGCCAACCTGAATCAACTGGCCAGGCAGGGCAAGATTGACCCGTTGATCGGCCGCAAGCACGAAATCCAGCGCACTATCCAGATCCTGTGCCGCCGCCGCAAAAATAATCCGCTGTTTGTCGGCGAGGCGGGCGTCGGCAAGACCGCGCTGGCCGAAGGGCTGGCGAAGATGATTGTTGATGGCGAGGTGCCGGAAGTGCTGGCCCATAGCACAGTGTATTCGCTGGATCTGGGCGCGCTGCTGGCGGGCACCAAGTATCGCGGTGATTTTGAAAAGCGCCTGAAAGGCGTGGTCAATCAGTTGCAGAAAGAGCCGGGTGCGATCCTGTTCATCGATGAGATTCACACCATCATCGGCGCGGGCGCGGCCTCCGGCGGGGTGATGGACGCCTCCAACCTGATCAAGCCGGTGCTTGCCTCGGGCGCGCTGAAGTGCATCGGTTCCACCACCTACCAGGAATACCGTGGTGTTTTTGAGAAGGATCGAGCGCTGGCGCGGCGCTTTCAGAAGATCGACGTGGCCGAACCTACCGTTGATGAGACGGTGCAGATCCTGGAAGGCCTGAAATCACGCTTTGAAGAGCACCATCATGTCAAGTACTCCAAACAGGCGCTGCGTGTGGCGGCGGAACTGGCGGCGCGCTACATTAACGACCGTTATTTGCCCGACAAGGCGATTGACGTGATCGACGAGGTGGGGGCGAATCAACACTTGCTGCCTGCCTCCAAGCGCAAAAAGGTGATCGGCGTCAAGGAGATCGAGGATATCGTCGCGAAGATTGCGCGCATCCCGCCCAAGAGCGTTTCCAGTTCCGATAAAGACGTGCTGCGTAATCTGGAGCGTGATCTGAAGATGCTGGTGTTTGGCCAGAACGATGCCATCGAGGCATTGGCCTCAGCAATCAAGATGTCGCGGGCTGGTCTGGGCGATGTGCAAAAACCTATTGGCTCTTTCCTGCTCGCTGGCCCTACCGGCGTGGGCAAAACCGAGGTGACGCGCCAGCTTGCAAAAGTCATGGGGATCGAGCTGATTCGCTTCGATATGTCGGAATACATGGAGCGCCATACCGTATCACGCCTGATTGGCGCGCCACCGGGCTACGTGGGTTTTGACCAGGGCGGACTATTGACTGAGGCGGTCACAAAAAACCCTCATGCGGTGCTGTTGCTGGATGAGATCGAGAAAGCGCACCCGGATGTTTTCAACATTCTATTGCAGGTGATGGATCATGGTACGCTCACGGACAACAACGGGCGCAAGGCCGATTTCCGTAATGTGATTCTGATCATGACCACCAATGCCGGGGCGGACCAGATGAGCCGCAGCTCCATCGGTTTTGTGCATCAGGACCATGCCAGCGACGGCACGGAGGCGATCAAGCGCCTGTTCAGCCCTGAATTCCGCAACCGCCTGGACGCCATTATCCAGTTCAAGCCGCTGGACAGTGCCACCATCGCCTTCGTGGTGGACAAGTTCATCATTGAGCTGGAAGCCCAACTGGAAGATAAAAACGTTACGCTCGAAGTCGACAGTACCGCCCGGCACTGGCTGGCCGAGCATGGCTATGACGAGAAAATGGGCGCGCGCCCGATGGCGCGGATCATCCAGGAACACATCAAGCGGCCCCTTGCCGAAGAGCTGCTGTTCGGCAGGCTCGCGCGCGGCGGGCATATTCGCATCAGCGTGCGCGATGACAAGCTGGCCTTCGCACTGGAAGGCGCGGAGCAATTACAGGAAAGCTAGCTTTTGCAGGGCGGGCATCGCATCGCCCGCCTTTCCTGGCAGAGCAGGAGGGGGAAGGCTTCAGCGGGCGCGGAAAGTGATGCGCGCCTTGCTCAGGTCATAGGGGGTCATTTCCACTGTAACCTTGTCGCCGGTCAGAATGCGGATATAATTCTTGCGCATTTTTCCCGAGATATGGGCCGTTACAACGTGCCCGTTATCAAGCTGTACCCGGAACATGGTATTGGGCAGGGTTTCCAATATTGTTCCTTCCATTTCAATATGATCTTCTTTTGCCATGCAAATATAGTGCTCTTGATGAATAATCATGGATGCCGGGTCAGGATTGTCCCGACTTAATGAACCATTTTGCCTGAATCCGGCATGATTGGCAAAGTTTGTGTTGTAATGTTATAGGCAGGGAAAGTCAAAAAAGTAAAACAGAGGGCTATGGAATGGTTCGTTGTATGGATAATGGTGGAAACGGAAAAATCCTGAGGGCGATACTTGCTGTGTGCGCCTTGGTGTCAGGGATGCTACTCGCGGGGTGCGGCTCCAGCGGCGGTAGTGCAAGTGGCAGGGGTGACACCATCAGGCCTTCCGTCGTACTCACCAATCCTGCCAATAATGCCGCTGCCGTACCTGTTGCCGCCGTGCTTGCAGTTTCATTTTCCGAGGACATGAAGGTCTCGACCATCTCCGATGTCACGTTTATCGTGAGCACGGGGAGCGACCAGGTTGCCGGGAAGGTCGGTTTCAGCCCAGCCTCCAATGCGGCGACTTTTACACCCGCTGCTCCCCTAAAGTACGACACAATCTATACCGTGACGATCAAAGCGGCATCTGTGACGGATATGTCAAACAATGCGTTGAATGCCAATTCGCCGACGGGAGATTATGTCTGGAGCTTTACTACCAGCCGCTCGGGATCGGTGGATGCTGGTTTTGGCGGTGACGGCACGGGTGGTACAGGTGGAGGTGGTACAGGTAATGCCGCCAATGCCTCGGTCGCGATTACCCAATTTTCAAATGACGGCTCAAGTGAAGCCAGAGCCGTCGCCATTCAGCCGGGCGGTAAGATCGTTGTTGCCGGTTCCGCCTGGAATGAGAATCGCAAGGACTGGGATTTCGCGCTGGCTCGCTATAATCAGGATGGCATCCTGGATACGAGTTTTGGCACAAATGGTAATGGTATCGTGACAACCGATCTGGGTGGCGGTAAGCATGATATTGTGCACGCCATGAAGATCGATTCCGATGGCGGGATTGTGGTGGCGGGATTTGTTAACAAAAGCCCCAACGACAATGACTTCGCTCTTGCGCGATATAACTCGAATGGCACACTTGATTCCAGTTTCGGAACGGGCGGCATCGTAACTACTGATTTCAGCGGGCGGAATGATGTGGTTTATGCGCTTGCGATTCAGACGGATGGCAAGATCGTAGTGACGGGTTTTAGCAGTCTACAAGGCACAGCGACGATCCCTATCTTTATTGATGCATACCAAGCCAATCCCATTATATTTGGAAGCGGTTTGACTGCGGTCGATTTTGCGTTGGCCCGCTACGATCAATACGGCACGCTGGATGCCAGCTTCAGTAATGACGGCAAGGTCACTGCGGCTGTTGGCAGTAGTGCCAGTGTTGCGCGCGCCATTGCTATCCAGGAGGACCGCAAGATTGTTGTGGCGGGATATGCCAATCAGGGTGCCCACGCCAACTTCGCGCTGGCCCGCTTTGATGAGAATGGTAGCCTGGATACCGGGTTTGGAGCTGGCACAGGCAAGGTGATTACAGCTATTACGTCAGGCAAGGATAATGCGGCGCTGTCTGTGGCTATTCAGCCGGATGGCAAAATCATCGCGGCCGGTACCGTTGAGAATGATTCTGGCGGTACAAGTTTCAGCCTCGCCCGTTATAACACGGATGGTATCCTGGATAACGGTTTTGCGGGTGATGGCACAGTGATTACATCCCTTGGCGCGAATGGCAACGAGGTGGCGTTCGCTGTTACCGTTCAGGGGGATGGCAAGATCCTCACGGCGGGAGTGGCCTCAAATGGCAAGGACGATGATTTTGCCATGGTTCGCTATGGTGCGAATGGTTCGCTGGATAACAGTTTTGGATTGGGTGGAAAGGTGATTACACCTGTGCGCTCCGGGGTGGATGTGGCATTTGCGGTGGCCATTCAACCAGCGCCAGATAATAAGATCATCATGGCAGGAAGAAGCCGACGTCCCGACGTTATACTCTATGATTTCGCCCTGGTCCGTTACTGGCCATAAAATGCACGGTGGGCAAGCAAAGTGGGCTCAACCCACAATCGCATCATAAAGCCGGATCAATAATATCCCAGTGCCCGTGCCGGTAAGCCTCCAACGGGCGATACTGGCTTTTATAGCTCATTTTGGGTGAGTCCTTGATCAAATATCCCAGATAGACCCATGGCAGGCCGAGGCGCCGGGCTTCATGGATCTGCCACAGCACGGCATATACCCCCAGGCTGCGCGCATCGTGGTCCGGGTCGAAGAAGGTGTAGACCGCCGACAGCCCCTGTTCGAGACGATCGACTACGGCCACGGCAAGCAACTGGCCGCGCAGCCGGAATTCATGAAAGGTGGTGTCGATCCGGGGGTGCGTGAAAAAAGACAGATAATTCTCCGGGTCAGGGTCGTCCATGCCGCCGCCGGGGTGGCGGGTGGCGAGATAACGCCGGTAGAGCGCGAAGTGCTCCTTATTGCTCGTGGCGGCCACACGGCTTACTTGCAGGTCTTCATTACGTCGCCAGGTGCGTTTCTGTGCGCGGTTGGGTTGAAATGCGGCGACGGGCACTCGCACCGGGATGCAGGCGTTGCAATTTTGGCAGTGGGGGCGGTATATGTGTTCGCCGCTGCGCCGGAAACCGTGATCAATAAGCTGGCTGTAAAGATGTGTATCAACCGGCACACGTGGATCGGGAAACAGGGTCGTTGCCGTGCGCTCCGGCAGGTAGTTACAGGGGTGTGGCGTGCCACTGTATAAGGCCAGGGTGCGGGGCGGGGTGGTCATATGCCGCAGGGTCCGCATTCAATTCGCCACGGTGCGGCGTGGCCTGGTATGTCACGCCATTGTTCCAGTAATTTCTTGAAGTCGGCGCGGCTGATATCTTCGGCTCCCAGACTCTGCAAGTGGCCGGAGCCTACCTGGCAGTCGATCACGGCATAGCCCCAGCGCTCCAGTTGCCGCACCAGGTAGACAAACGCCACCTTGGAGGCATCCGTGACACGACTGAACATGGATTCGCCGAAAAACACCCTGCCGATGGCGACACCATACAGCCCGCCCACCAGCTCATCGCCGCGCCAGGCCTCCACAGAGTGGGCAATGCCCAGCTCATGCAGACGGCAATAGGCGTCGAGCATATCATCAGTGATCCAGGTGCCCCCATCGACCGCCATGGATGGCGGTCGCTTTTGGCATCCTGCCTCTGGCGACACTCGTGCGTCCTTGCACAGCGGAAGTGCCGGTAACGCAGGAGCGGTTTTCCGGTCATAGGTGCGTGGCGCGGCGCAGGCTTGCATCACCTGACGGAAGGCGGCGTCCAGCGTTATCTTGAATTCTCCCTTTTTGAGCGTCTTGCGCAAGCTGCGCGATACTTTCAGGTGTGATGGGAGCAAAACGGCACGTGGGTCGGGGGACCACCAGAGTATGGGTTGCCCTTCGTTGTACCAAGGGAAAATACCGCTGCGGTAGGCATTGATCAGGCGAGCGGGTGTGAGATCGCCACCCGCCGCGAGCAGGCCGTTCGGTTCTTTGAATGAATATTCAACGGGGGGGAATGAATGCGCGCTGTCAGCGGGATTTATCCAGAATAATGTGCCCATGTTCATAATGCCGGTTCGTGGGGGATTAGGTTGTTTTATTAACTATATGAAATTAAAATGATTAATTCAATCAACTGGATTTGATTTCGATATCTTGAGACAATTATAGGAGATGTCATCCCAACCCTCTCAAAAAGATTCGTCTTCCCCTGTTGGTCGTAACTGGTTTGCTCGCGGCTGGGGCAGCCCCGCAGTCAGGTATGTGCTGCTCATGCTGCTGCTGGCGGTGGTGGGCTATATTGCCTATCTCGATCATACCGTGCGCAGTCAGTTCGAGGGTAACCGCTGGGCGCTGCCCGCGCAGGTTTATGCGCGTCCGCTCGAACTTGTCCCTGATGCCCGTATAAGCGGCACGCAATTCGCGGAAGAGTTGCAAATGCTGGGGTATCGCCAGACCGGGGGCGAAAGGCTCACTGGCAGTTATGCGCGGAATGGCAACGAATTTCAGGTGGTGACGCGTCCCTTTACCTTTGGCGATGGTCGGGAAAGTTCGGTTGCCTTGCGGGCGGTATTTTCCGGTGACCGCCTGGTGAGTTTACAACATCTGGGCAGCGGTAAACCTTTGGCGTTGGCGCGTTTCGATCCTGTGCTGATCGGAAAAATCTACCCGGCGCACAATGAGGATCGGGTTTTCGTGCGCCTTAAAGAAGTGCCTGCTCCCCTCATCAAGGCTTTGCTTGTGGTGGAAGACCGCAATTTCCGTGAACATCATGGCGTTGACCCCATCGCCGTGGCGCGCGCCCTGTGGGTCGATGTGCGGGCGCGGGAGATGGTGCAGGGCGGCAGCACCTTGACCCAGCAGTTGGTGAAGAACTTTTTTCTCAGCAATGAACGCACCATGACGCGCAAGCTCAAGGAAGCCATCATGTCATGGCAGCTTGAGTGGCATTATGAGAAAGACGAGATCCTTGAGGCCTATTGCAATGAGATCTATCTGGGGCAGTCCGGCAAGCACGCCATACACGGTTTTGGGCGCGCTAGCTGGTTCTATTTCCGCCGCCCGTTGAGCGATCTGCAACTGCCCGAACTGGCGCTGCTGGTGGGGTTGGTGCGCGGGCCGTCTTACTATGATCCGCGCCGCCACCCTGTGCGCGCTCTTGCCCGACGTAATCAGGTGCTTCAGATAATGGCGGAGCAGGGTGGTATTACCGACGCACAAGCGCGCGCCGCACAGGCCGCGCCGTTGGGTGTGACAGCCAAGGCGGCGAGCAGCGCAGCGCTTTCTCCCGCCTTCATAGATTTGGTGCGCCGCCAGTTGCGGCGTGATTATCAGGAGCAAGACCTGAATTCGGCCGGTCTGCAAATCCTTACCACGCTCGACCCGCTGGTACAGAACGCTGTAGCAGGCGCGATTAAAAGCCGTGTTGAAAGCCTGGAAAAACAGCAGCGTTTGCCTGCGGGTAGTCTGGAAGGGGCCGCGATTGTCACCAGCAGTGACGGTGGAGAAGTGCTGGCGGTGGCGGGTGGACGTGATGCCGATTCCGCCGGTTTTAACCGGGTGCTGGATGCCAGGCGTCCCATCGGATCGTTGGTCAAGCCCGCCGTGTACCTCACTGCGCTGGCCAATCCCAAGAAATACACACTGATCAGCCTGCTCGACGATGGTCCGCTGACGCTCAAAAATCCGGGTGGGCAGCCCTGGAGGCCCTCCAACTACGACCGGCAGTTTCATGGCTGGGTGCCCCTCAAGACTGCGCTGGCGCGCTCCTACAACCTTGCTACGGTGCGATTAGGCATGGGCGTCGGCGTAAAGAATGTGCTGCATACGATGGCAAGTCTCGGTGTAAAGGAGAAGCTCAAACCTTATCCTTCAGTGCTGCTTGGGGCCGCCGAACTGACGCCTTTCGAGGTTACCCAGATGTACCAGACGCTGGCCAGTGGTGGCTTCAATACCCCGTTGCGCGCCATCCGCGAGGTATTGAGCAGGGAGGGAAAACCGTTGCGCAGCTATGATGTTACTGTCAAACAGGCCTTTGACCCCGCCCCGGTCTATTTGCTTAATCGCGCGCTGCAGGATGTCATGCATAGCGGCACTGGGGTGTCCCTGTACTCACGCGCGCCGTGGTCATGGTCAGTGGCGGGAAAAACCGGCACTACCGATGATTTGCGCGATAGCTGGTTTGCGGGATTTACCGGCGACCGGCTGGCGGTGGTGTGGATGGGCCGCGATGATAATCGCTCGACGGGGCTGAGCGGCGCGACCGGCGCATTACAGGCCTGGGGTGATGTTATGCTGCGCATTGGCGCGCAACCG
Organism: Gammaproteobacteria bacterium; assembly: GCA_021731145.1. Taxonomy (GTDB): domain Bacteria; phylum Pseudomonadota; class Gammaproteobacteria; family Ga007554; genus LNEJ01. The sequence continues at coordinate 59,264 of JAKFXX010000024.1, forward strand.
TTGCGCCTGGAGGCACCAAAAGGCATTGAGTGGGTCTGGATTGATCAGCAGACGCGCTTGCGCAGCATGGAGGGATGCGCGGGTGCCGTGCAAATGCCGTTTATGCGCGGCTCTGCCCCTGCTGCGATGGCGCCTTGCTTTGAGGATCCCGCTACTCCTGCCGATGATGTTGGCGATGCACTGAATAATGCGGTAAATAAAGCCGTTGACTGGCTCGACGAGGTAGTGCAATGAAGCTGAATATGAGTAATCAACTCAAGTTTGCCATTGCTGGGGTGGCTGCCGCGCTGTTGCTGGCAGGTTGTGCCTCGCACATGAGCAAGGATAAGCCCGCCGCTGCTCCCAAAGAGCCGTCTCCCGTTGCCAGGGAGCAGAAAGCCGCACCTAAAGAAAGCGCTGCCCCACCTCCTGCCGCGTCACCCTCTCCGGCATCGCCCGCGGCTGCGCCTGCGCCGGAAGCCTCTCAAACGACCAGTCCGGCTGTTGCCGATATGCTCAAGAAGGCGGAGCGGCTAGTAAAAGCAAAGAAATTGGGCAGTGCCGTCGCCACGCTGGAAAGAGCGCTGCGCCTCGAGCCCAAAAATCCCATGATCTGGCATCGCCTGGCGTTAGTTCGCCAGCAACAGGGACGCCTGGCGCAGGCCGCGGATCTGGCGGCCAAGTCCAATGCCTTGCTGGGAGAAAACGCCCCCCTGCGTGCCCAAAACGATAGCCTTATCGCCAAGGCAGGCAAGAAATAGTTTCAACGTGCATTAGGAATGCGCAATAGGCGCCTCATACCGTTTCAGGTTCAAATGTCAGGGTGGTCTACTCTTTGATCGAGAATGCACTTTGTTGGGGGCCTGCCTATCCGGTTGATTGCCAATCCGCCACAGTCATTGCGAGACCCTTCTGTGGGCAAGAATCCTGGCGTGCATCACCGCCTGTGGACGCAATTTCGCCAGTTCGCGGGTAAACGTTGCAAGCCAGTCGTTAACCGGCGCATCTTATCTTTGGCAATCAACCGGATAGGCAAGGTATGATAGTTGATATTTTACTCAACAGTTTGCACTGTATAGCGTCGTGCCTGGATTGTTTTTGACCAATAACCGGCAGGCAGCCCGGCCTTTAGCTTGAGTTGCCGGAGGAAATCTTCAGGGTGCGGGAGTGAGTCCCATACGGCGGGCAGAAAAGTGCTCCGGTAACTGTCTTCCTCAATAATCAGGCCGTCGATGCCTGGTCGAAGTTGGGCAAGAAGATCCGCCTCGCCAGCAATGCGCATCTCTTCAGGGGGAGATAGAACCGAGATGTGGATGTCCAGTTGCTTGAACTCCAGCCGGCTCAGCGGCGGAAAGCGCGGGTCGCGGAAGGCGGCGGCATAGGCGTTGGCGGCTATGTCGAGCGCCAGGGGGCGGAAGGCCTCCAGGGCGCCGATACAGCCGCGCAGGTTGCGCTGTATGTGCAGCGTGACGAAGCTGGCAGCGGGTATCTGCAATGTCTGAGGGTAATCGCCAATTGCGACAGGCAGGGGCTGGTTGTAGTTCAGGCCATGGTCGATGGAGTCAGCCGCCAGTTTCAGCAGTGTTTCCCTGTGCAGGTGCAGATCAGTTGCGTTGTTATTCATGATAGCCAAAGACATAAGCGCCATACCCTACCACTTGATCGCGTGGGCCGGCGGTATCTCCCGAATTGCGCAGATCAACCGTTTCTGCCTGCAAGTAGTGTTTTTTCGCGGCGTATAACAAGCCGTTGACAGGATTGCGCCCGCAAGCATCTTCATAGTGTATGTCTTGCGGGCGTAACGTCTCGATGGCGTGCGACGTGGCGCTATCCAGTCTGCGGGCGGTGTCATAGTCATGGTAATGGCTGAGATCGGAGCTGATTACGATGAGGGTTTCCGGCCCATCCCACAGCATCTCCAGCACTTCGCCTACTTCCTCCGGCGTGGCATCACCCACCACCAGTGGCACCAGCGTGAAGTCACGCAGCACTTCCTGCAGAAAGGGCAGATGCACCTCCAGGCTGTGTTCCTCAGCATGCGCCTGATCCAGCACATGCACTTGGGGCAGTGTCAGAATCAGATTAATGGATACGTAGTCGATGGGGATATTGCCCAGCGGGGTTGAAAAGGCATAAGCGCTGCTTACTGCAAGCCCGCGGAACGCCACACGATGCGCCGGGCCGACCAGCACCACTCGCCTGATGACATCGCGGGCAGGTTTGAGGCGCGCATAGGCGCTTGCCGCCACCGGGCCGGAGTAGATATAGCCGGCATGGGGCACAATAATTGCCTTTGGCACAGGTCCGGAAGATTCCACCTCATTTAGCAAATCCGCAACCATGGCGTGCAATGCACGCGCATCGGCGGGATAAAAAAGGCCTGCGACAGCTGGATGGCGCACGGTGGTCATCGTTTTTTTCCTCCGTTGGAGTCATTATTTGAAAATGGCGGCAATGCCTGAAACTTTCAAGGTGGTGCTTGAATTTCCGGTGATCGTTCGCCATTTATATAAGATAACCTGCCGCCACCCTGACCTGTACGGCTTCTTATGGAAGAGGGCAGGGGGATTCCTCAAAAGGAGAAATACCATGACCACTCAACCGATGAGCGCCATAGTTCCCACTAAATATTGGCATGTTATTGAGGATGGACGCATCCAGTGTGACCTCTGTCCACGGTTTTGCAAGCTCCACGAAGGACAGCATGGGTTGTGTTTTGTGCGTGCCTGCCAGAACAATCAGATCGTCCTGACCACCTACGGTCGTTCCAGTGGCTATTGCGTCGATCCCATCGAGAAAAAACCGCTCAACCATTTTCTGCCGGGAACACCGATCCTTTCTTTTGGCACTGCCGGATGCAATCTCGCCTGCAAGTTCTGTCAGAACTGGGATATCAGCAAGGCGCGCGAGACTGATGTGCTCGCCGACCAGGCCTCGCCGGAATTGATTGCCCGCGCCGCGAAAAAACTGGGATGCAGCAGCGTTGCCTATACCTACAATGATCCTGTTATTTTCATGGAATACGCCATCGATGTCGCCAAGGCGTGCCGTGAGCTGGGCATTAAATCGGTGGCCGTCACCGCCGGCTACATCACCGAGGAGCCGCGCAAGGAATTTTTCAGCTACATGGACGCGGCGAATGTCGACCTCAAGGCCTTCACAGAGCAGTTTTACCACAAGATCTGCGGTGGTCATTTGCAGCCGGTGCTGGACACGCTCAAATACCTCAAGCACGAGACCAATGTCTGGTTCGAAATCACCACACTGCTGATACCGGGGGAGAACGATTCTGATCAGGAGCTGGAAGAGATGACGCAATGGGTGGTGGAAAATCTGGGCACGGATGTGCCCCATCATTTCACTGCCTTTCATCCAGACTGGAAGATGCTGGACAAACCGCCCACCCCGCCCGAAACCCTGACCCGCGCGCGTCGCATCGCCATGAAGAACGGCATACGCTACGCCTACACCGGCAATGTGCATGATGTTGAGGGCGGTAGCACCTATTGTCATCATTGCGGTAAAAAACTGATCGGACGCGATGGGTATGTGATCACTGAATGGCATCTCACTAACGATGGTCATTGCCAAAGCTGCGGCACCCAATGCGCCGGGGTATTTCACGGCCCAGCGGGGGACTGGGGGCCGCGGCGGCTGCCGGTGCGACTTAAGGATTTCGCGGTGTAACAATAAGCTATAAGGAGGTAAGCCCACCTTATAGTGATAAGAACGATTGCAAGGGGAGCACATGCTGAAAAGGACTGCGTCGGACATCAAGCTGTTTGCATCATTGTTGCGCCGTTTTTTGCTGGCACCGCTTCGCAGATTTGTTTTGATACCCATCCTGATGGCGATTATCGGGGTCGTCATTGTGGGCCGGGTCACGGATTGGTGGACCGGCCCGGACAGTTATTACATTTATCTCGCGGGCGATTACAGGAACGATCCGGCAATTGCCAAGATATTTGAAGGCTTTCTGGGTGCGCCGTGTGAGAAATCCGATGGGGAAATCATCCGTGACAAGGGTGTCGACGGCGTACCCATCAGAGTTAAGTGCCTGGATGACCGGGGCGATCCTGCCGAGGTTCGCCGGATCTCTAGCGACCTTGCTCACCGAGCTGATACCCTCATGGTTATGGGGCATGTCTACAGCACGCTGACGAAGGAGGCGCTGCCCAATTATCTGCGACAAGCCCAGCCCGCCATCCCCGTTGTCCTCACTGCGGAGACCAATCCGCAATTGATTCCCGCCAAGAAGGCGGGGGACGACTATGATCCGGTATTCCGCTTGGCGCCCACGGATGATGAGCAAGCGGCCAAGGCCGCGCAGTTTGCTATCGACAACGCCAAACAGGTTTTGTGGGTCGTGGAGGATGAGCGCAACCCGGTTTACTCCAAGTATTTGGCGCTGGAATTTGTCCGGCGGGTGCAAGAAAAGGAAGGGAAGGTAGTACTGTGGTCGACCAATATGTCGGTGCCGCCTGCTGAAACGCTCAATAAGCTAAAAATCGATTTCGTTTTCTTTGCCGGAGACTGGTCGAACGCCTTGATATTGATCAGGCAGATCAAGCGCATATTTCCTCCGCATCGAATGCCTGTGCTTTTCTTGAGTGACGCAGCCGTAGATCAACAACTGGTCAAATACGGAGGGAAGGAATTGGATGGATTGAGCATATATCTGGGTTATCCACTCAAGGCGGTCCAATTCAAGGACAGTGGTTTTGAGTTATTTGGGAAAGATGCCCGATCAATCATTGACCGGCTGCTTGTCGATACAGATCAACATTTCGCCGAGGAGAGCCAGGCGCACTCACGATTCAAATACTGGAGTATGCTGCTTTTGAACAGGCATGAGGTCGAGGATGCGCGAGCCGCATTGAAATCACGGATGATGAAGGCGGTTCTCGAAGAGCGCAAATTTTCAGGTGTTTTGGGCGAGTACCAGTTTGCTCACAATGGTAATAATAAACAGGCCCAATGGCGCATCTGGAAAGTGAAGAAGGAAAGTGGCGTATATCAATTCGTCGATGTTGAGTGACGATAATGCAATTCGAACCGCGTCACCCTTGGGAAGTCACACCCAAGCAAGCCATCGCCATCCAGCAGCAATTGCGCAAGGAAGTCATCACTGAAGACAGGTTCGGAGAATTGCGCCGCGTGGCCGGCGTGGATGCGGGCTTGGAGCAGAATAACACCATCACCCGAGCTGCGGTAGCGGTGCTTGGCCTGCCCGATCTGCAATTGCTCGACAGCGCGATTGCGCGCCTGCCGACATCCTTTCCCTACGTGCCGGGCTTGCTCTCCTTCCGTGAAGTTCCCGCAGTACTGGAGGCCATCGAACAATTATCCACGCCGCCCGATCTTTTGCTGTGCGACGGCCAAGGCATCGCCCACCCGCGCCGTTTCGGCATCGCCAGCCACCTCGGTGTGTTGACCGGCATTCCTTCCATTGGCGTGGCGAAGACGCGGCTGATCGGCGTCCACGAGCCTGTCCCCGATGCGCGCGGCGCCTGGGTACCGTTGTGGGATCAGGGTGAAGTGATCGGTGCGGTGCTGCGCACGCGCCGTGGTGTCAAGCCGATCTATGTGTCCATCGGGCACTGCGTGAGCCTGGAGACAGCGATCGACTATGTAATGCGTTGCACCACCAAATACCGGCTGCCAGAGACCACGCGCTGGGCGCACCGGCTGGCGTCTGGATAGATGTTGCGGCAGGGCAACAAAAGCGGCGTGCGCCATGCGCACGAAAATGCTGCGTCAATCACGCCCGAACCGCAACACCTTGCGCGCCGTGTCGCTTACGCGGCTCACGGCCTGGGCGAGGTCCATGCTGAGTATCACGCCGACATCCTTGTCGCTATAGGTGATGCCCAGATCAAAACTGTTGCGGTAGTGCACCATCACGCCATAGCGCAAATCCTTGGTGGCGGCGCGATCGGCATAGCTTGCGAGCACTGACCATCCCAGTGCGTTCTTCATGTCACCCGACTCTCCCCAGCGCCAGCGGTTATAGCCGAGCATCTCAATGTACACAACGGGCTTGAACTGCTGGCCATCGGGCGCGGCTGCCACGTACTCCATACCGACGTTCGGGTGCAATACGATCCATTGCGATGTGGGCGGTGGGAGGAAGCCGAGCTTGTTGCCGTGGGCATCTTCCGGGCGCGGGTCGTGTTTCTTCAGCCACGCGCCGTTCAGCGCCAGTTCCCAGGGGTACTGGAACAAGGCTTCATCGAAGTAGGCATCCCACTGGCGGTCGCGGCGCCGGGCATCGGCATAGTGGGCGTCGATGATGGGGCGCGAATAGTAAGTAAGGCTCCTTTCCACCAGTCGAACGTAGCGCAGGATATCCTGCGCGGCGGTGTACACTTGCTGGCAGTCAGGCCCTGGCGGAAGCGCCGGACAGGCGGTGTCGATGAAGCCTGCGAAGAGTGTAATGTCGATACGCAGGGTCACGTCCACGGGTTTATTCAAGCTGCCCTTGTCGCGGTCGTATTGCCAGTAAGCGGGCCGCTGTAACCCTTCGCCGCTACGCCCGCTTGCTACCGCTGATCGTGCCTCTCCGAGCGCGGATTCAAGACGCTGCAACCGTTCGCGCACGCTGAACCTGTCTTCTCCGCTGATGGCAGCGCGTTGCGTAGCAGTGGACTGGGCTACCTGTTCCAGCGCCTGCGCCGTGGCTTGCCGCCGCTCCTCGTCGCTCACCCCGGATGCCTGAGGCGAGCCTGCGGTGGCAAGTGTCGCGGTGACAGTACGGGTGAGTGCATTGTCGTCCAGGTCACCGCCCAGGCATCCGTTTTGTTCCAGGGCGTTGAGCCGGTTACCAGGTGCAACGCTGTTGACAATGGATGGCATGTCGAAACGCGCGCATTCCGGGGTCACCGCCAGGGCGGCGGGTGTGGTCAGAATGAAGGCCGCAAAAACAAAATAGCGAATAAACCGCAGCGTCATAGTCATTCTAAGCATCCTTGTTCAATAGATCCTGGAAGCCACGGAAGGTCTTGATGGTTTCCCGCCAGCTACTCTGCTCACTGGGCCAGATCTTTTTCAGTTTCGCAATCCAGTCCTGGAACTCGCCGATGGGGGTGCTGGCCTCGTATTGAGCGCTGGCCGCAGCGGCGGTGGTGTCGTCGATGATGTTCTGCCAGGTCAGGGCGCGAAACAGGGGGATGTGGACCTTGGGGTTCTTGAGATAATGCAGGAGGTCGTGAACATTCTTGCTCTCGATGGCGTTGATCAACAAGCTTTGATAGCGATTGTCGTGGCGTGTCTCCACATTCGGCCAATCGTCGAGGGGGCGGAACTGCTTGGGCACGGGAATGGGGTCCCATTCGTGACGCGCATTGAGATAGTAGTCGCAGACACCTTGTGCAGGGTTCACGTCCGGGCGAACCACTGAGGTATAAACGTCGGCGTCAGTTTCCAGCACACGGCTGACATTGGCGATCATCGCCAGCACCTTGCTGCGGGTGACGCTGGGCGGCAAGGGCCCCGCAGTGCCGGACTGGGTATACATCGCATGCAGGGTGTCGTGGGTGACCGATGTGCCCAGGGAATGGGCGATGACCGACCAGCGCAGCGTGTCGGCCTGGGGCTGAGCGCTCAATGTTTTCAGGATTTGCAGGCGTACTGCGTTGCGTATCTGTTCCGCGATCTGGGGTATGAAGCGGTAAAGGATGACATCCAGCACATGGGTGTTAATGAAGTTGTCGCGGCCGGTTTCGGCGGCGTAGCTGGCCAGTAGTTTGGCGGCATTGGCGTCCAGACCGCCCTGGCCGATGACTTGCAAGACTTGTTCGGCGTGTTCCTTCCAGGCCTGGCGGCGTTCGTCGAACTTGTCGTTGTAATAGATTTCCTGGAAGGTGAAGTTTTGATCGAAAGGAACCAGCAGGCTGAGCTGGTTGTATTTATTGTACAGCCCGCGAATGAGTTGCTGGGCTTCTTGTGACCACCCCGGCTTTGTGTCACCCATGCCATGGACGAGGAAGAGGATGTGTTTTCCCATGTTGCCCCCTGTATGCTTTGTCTTATTCCCTGAGCCGCATACGCACAGTCAAGATACGGCGTTGTAGGTCACATTAGCACAACGTGGGGCATTAGCAAATCTGTTGCGGGGGGCTGGGTGATCTTCGTCCTCGTCTGGATTCAGCCGCCGTACACCCGTTTCACCACCCGCGCAATCGCCGCCGCGCCTGCTTGCAACTCTTCTCCACTGGCGGTGAGGCTGATGCGCAGGCACTGCTGCTTATGCGGCCAGTCTTCGTTGAGTCCAGGGAAGAACGATGCCCCCGGTACGACGATGACGTGTTCCTTCTTGATTTCCTGGTACAACTGCTTGTCACTGATGGGTAGATCTTTCAGCCACAGCCAGGCGAAGATCGCCCCTTCCGCCTTGTGCAGATACCATGGCACATCGTCCGGCATTTCGCGGTCAAGCGCGGCGGTGAGGATCTCAGCCTTGTGCTGATAATGGGGTTTGATGACGGTTTCGGACAGGCGCGCCAGTTCGCCGGAGTTGATGGCTTGTGCCGCCAATGCCTGTCCGTAGCGCGAGGAATGGATGGCCGCGTTTGCCTGGAAGCATTCCAGCGCATGGATGTTGCGCTCATCACCGATGGCTATGCCCACGCGTTCGCCAGGCAAGCCCACCTTGGACAAACTCATGCAATGAATCACATTTTCGCCAAACACCGGTGTCATTTCCGTGAACACCAGATTGGGAAAGGGCAGGGCATAGGCCGAATCAATCAGCACCGGCACATTGTGTGCCGCAGCCAGATCCACTATCCGTTGCACCTCGGTATCCGTCAGCACGTTGCCGGTGGGGTTGCCGGGGCGTGAAAACAGCACCGCGCCCGTGGTTTCGTCGATGTGCAGTTGATCGAAGTCCGGGCGATACTTGAAGCGGTGTGGCGCCACAATGTCGATGGTGGGTTTATAGGCGTGCAGTGATTCGGTGGTGAGGGTCACCCCGCCGTAGCCGGTGTAATCGGGGCTCAGCGGCAGCACGATCTTGCGCAACTGACCTTCGGCATCATAACCGCCGAAACAATTCGCTGCGTAGAAATACAGCGCCTGGCTGCCGGGGGTGATCAACACATTGCGGCGTGTGATGCCCCAATGGTAGTGGGTATTGAACCAGTCCACCACCGCGTCGATCAGTGGCATATAGCCCTGGCTTGCCCCGTATCGCCCCACCACCTCGCCGAAATCCGGTCCCGCCAGCAGCGTTTGTGTGTATTCGCGCCACATGGCCTCGACTTCCGGCAGGATCAGCGGGTTGCCAGCGCTGAGGTTGGTCCACTTGCCGGGTTCCGACTGGAGGGTTTCGACGATATCCTTCATGATGGCGCGCACGCCGGTGAGCTGGGACATTTTCTGCCCGATCAGGCTAAGATGGGGTTGCAAGGCGTGTTTCCTCAATTATCTCAACTTTAGTAGCTGATTATTGTACAACAGACCGCCCATTTTACGGGGGTGGATCTTGTATAATGTGGGTCAACAACTTGCCAGGAAAAACTATGGAACTCTCTGCGCTCACCGCGATTTCCCCTATCGATGGCCGTTACGGCGACAAAAGTGCCGATTTGCGGCCCATTTTCAGTGAATTTGGTCTCATCAGGCATCGTGTGCTGGTCGAGGTGCGGTGGTTGCGCATGCTGGCCGATCACCCTGGTATTGCCGATATACCCAAGCTCGGCGAGCATGCCATCAATGTGCTGGAAGATATCGTTAAAAATTTCAGCATCGAAGATGCCCAGCGTGTCAAAAACATCGAGCGCAGCACCAATCACGATGTCAAGGCGGTCGAATATTTTCTCAAGGAAAAGATCGCGGGCAACGCCGAGCTGGAAGCGGTGGGTGAGTTCATCCATTTTGCCTGCACCTCGGAAGACATCAACAATCTTGCCTATGCCTTGATGCTGCGCGAGGCGCGCGCCCAGGTTATCCTGCCGTTGATGGATGAGATGATCGGCGCCATCACCAACCTGGCCCATCGCCATGCCGCGCAGTCCATGCTGTCTCGCACCCACGGTCAGCCTGCGTCACCCACCACGCTGGGCAAGGAAATGGCCAACACCGCCTATCGCCTCCAGCGGCAGCGCGAGCAAATGGCATCCCTGCCGCTGCTGGGCAAAATCAATGGCGCGGTGGGTAATTACAATGCCCATCTTGCGGCCTATCCCCATCTCGACTGGCAGGCCATCGCGCGCGTCTTCGTTACGGGCATGGGGCTGGACTGGAACCCGTACACCACGCAGATCGAGCCGCATGATTATGTGGCGGAGTATTTTGATGTCATGGCTCGATTCAACACCGTGCTGATTGATTTCAGCCGGGACGTGTGGGGTTATATCTCGATCGGCTATTTCAAGCAAAAAACCGTCGCGGGCGAGGTCGGCTCATCCACCATGCCGCACAAGGTCAACCCCATCGACTTCGAAAATGCCGAGGGCAATCTGGGCTTGGCCAATGCCATCTTCCATCACCTGAGCGCCAAGCTGCCGATCTCACGCTGGCAGCGTGATCTCACCGACTCGACGGTGTTGCGCAATCTGGGGGTAGGTGTTGCGCATTCGGTGATCGCCTATCAGTCGTGCCTCAAGGGCATATCCAAGCTGGAGAGTGATGCGGCGCGCATGAACGCCGATCTCGATGCGGCGTGGGAGGTGTTGGGCGAGGCGGTGCAGACTGTCATGCGTCGTTACGGCATCGAAAAGCCTTATGAAAAACTTAAAGAGTTGACGCGCGGGCGTGGTATCGACCGCCAGATGCTGGCGGCGTTTATAAACATACTGGACATACCCGAGGAGGACAAAGCGCGCCTTCTTGCCATGTCTCCCGCCACCTATATTGGCAACGCCGAGCAACAAGCACGCAGTATATAAAAGGTTGGGCGTCATCAATGAACCTATGGGAGGCAGCATGAATCGTAGCTATCGAGCAGCCATTTGGATCATGGCAATCGTAGGGACTGGGATTGCTACCGTCTTTGTGTTTAACACTCCAGCACCGCTTGGTTTCTCCACAGTGGCAGCGGGCGTAGTCACATTCTTCCACTTTTTGGCCGAATCGCCAGATGGTCCCCAGGGGCAAGCAAACAAAGATGCTCGCTTGCGCGCGGCGATTGCCAGCGCAATAGTCGTTCAATATCTCGTTATGGTTGGCCTTGTGGCCTACTTTACCAATGGCGCCGACAAACTCCCTCCAATCACCGAGACAATGATCGGTAGCTTTACGGCCATCGTCGGAATTGTTGTTGCGTTTTACTTCGGCTCCTCCGCCTACATCGAAGGTAAGAAGAGCGACCAGGGAAACGATGCCCCGGAAGTGAGCAAGAGCGGCACGGGCACGCAATGACGCCCAACCCTACATTCGAGCGGGACTGCGCAAAAGCGCGCAGCCCCTCAATTTGAACGTTAGCCGTCAGCAATAATACGACGCGCGCATTCCACACCGCTGCGCACTGCGCCTTCCAGTGTGGCGGGGTAGCCGGTGTCCGTGTGATCGCCCGCCAGCCAGCAGCCGCGCACGGGTGTTGCGGCACCGGGACGCAGGGTATTGATGCCGGGGCGGCAGGCGAAGGTGGCGTATTTTTCGCGGATGACCAGGCTGTGTTTCGGCCCATGTTCTGGCGCGCCCCAGTGCGGAAAGACCCGCGCCAGTTCTGCGGCTACGCGCGCGCTCAACTCGCTCTTGCCCATTGCCATATGCGGCCCAGGGCCGCTGATGACGGCCGCCATCAGGCCGGGCTGTCCGTATAGCGCGCGGTCGAAGACCCATTGCGCGGTTGTATCCAGCAGGCCGATCATCGGCATCTCAAGGCGCGTCTGCGGTGGATACTGTAGATAGACAGTGCAGATTGGCTCATGGCTTATTTCTCCCAGCCGCTGTGCTATGCCGTGCAGCGCAGGATGAGGCTCCAGCAGCCGCTGGCAGGCGTTGGGCGGGATGGCGAGTATCACGTGGTCGGCGGCAAGTTCATGATCATTCACGGATACGTTGCGGACAGTGTTGTTCTGAACGACGAGTCCTTTTACTCGATGGCTGAGTTTGACAGTGCCGCCATGCTGTTCGATGAAGCGCTGCGCGGGTTCGGGAAATGTGTTGCCCAGGTCAACACGGCTCAACAGAAGATCGGAATCGCTGCGGCTGCGGGTGAACGCATCCTCAAGCACGCGTAAAAATACCTGCACCGATGCGTTGTGCAACGGCGTATTCAACACGGCCAGGCACAGTGGTTCCCATAGGGCGCGGATCAAAGCGGGGGATTGTTTATTGTGCGATAACCATGCCGCCACGCTGATGTCGTTGTCGATTTTGAATCCGTTTCGCAGCAGGCTGCGGCATATCGACAGCGCATTCAAACGTTCCGCCAAGGTTAATCCTGCGGCGTTCAATAAGGCAGTTACGAGGTGGAGCGGCGCGGGCAGCAATGGGCAGGTAATGCGAATGTCGGGACGGCCAGATGCCTTGTACATAAGTTGCAGAGGGCGGCGCTCGAACACGGTGGCTTCCGCTATGCCCAGAATATTCAGCAGCCTTAGTGTTTCGCGGTAGGCGCCGAGCAGCAGATGCTGGCCGTTGTCGATGCGTTGACCGTGTAAAGTGAAATCCAGCCCACGCGCCCGTCCGCCGAGTTGCGGCGCCGCTTCCAGGACAGTCACGCGGGCGCCGTGATGGCACAGTTCTACCGCTGCCGCCAGACCCGCCCAACCGCCGCCGACTATGACAACATGCATCGTTTGCCCTTTGGCTCCTATGCTTTTTGTATGTCGCGTTTGCGCTGTTTTTTGTAGAGGCTTTTTTCGTGGCGCGCGGTTTGCCAGGCGATCCAGAGTTTGCGCAACGGTGTTAGTGAAACGCGCCGCTCGAGTATGTTGTAACCGTCGTCCTCAATTTCCTTGAGCGTGGCCTGATAAATGGCCGACATGATGAGTCCGCTACGTTGCGGATAGCGGTCGCTCTCAGGGAGATGGGCATAGGCCTGGGTGTAGTATTGGCGCGCGCGCTGCGCCTGGAATTTAAACAGTTCGCGCATGTTGCCGGACATGCGGTGCGCCATGATGTCCTCCGGGGTGACGCCGAAACGTTCCAGCTCGTCGAGGGGCAGATAAATCCGTCCCAGCAGGCTGTCTTCGCGGACATCGCGCAGGATGTTGGTGAGCTGGAAGGCCATGCCGAGTTCATGGGCGTATTTCAGGGTGCCGCGGTCTTGATAGCCAAAAATCTCCGCCGCCATCAATCCCACGATGCTCGCCACGCGGTGGCAGTAGAGGGCGAGATCCTTGAATGAGGCGTAGCCCTGGTGATCGAGATCCATCTCCATGCCGTCGATGATTTCCAGGAAGTGTTCTTGCGGCAGATTATAGGTGGTCACCGGCCCGCGCAGTGCCTGGCCCACCGGATGGCGAGACGAGCCGTCAAAAACCCTGCCGATCTCCTCGCGCCACCACTGGAGTTTGATGCGCGCCACGTTGACATCATCGCATTCATCGACGACATCATCCACCTCACGGCAGAAGGCGTACAGGGCCGTGATGGCCTGACGCTGCTGTGGCGGAAGGAATAAAAAGCTGTAATAAAAACTCGATCCGCTTTTGGCGGCCTTGTCCTGGCAATATTCGTCGGGGGTCATGCGCTGGCTGGTAGTGTAAATGTAGGGGAAACACGATGATAACAGATTCGGTCTACTGTTTCCGTGCCAGCGCTCCCCACATCATCGCCAGCCAATCCTTGGCCTTGAGGCGTGGCCGAGTAAAGGCGTCGTCACGTTGCGACTCCAGCGCTTGCAAGACGCGCAATCCACCATGGTAGGTGAGGCGCAACTCAAAGCCCATGCGGCCCGGCAGTACACGGCCCAAGGGCGCGCCCGACAGCATCAGGCACCGCGTGCGCTCGATTTGCATAGCCATCAGGCTGCGCATGGCGGCATCGGTTCGGCTTTGCCGGAGATGGTCTTCGGTTACGTCATAGCGCGCCATTTCATCTTGCGGCAGATAAATGCGATTGTTTTCGTGATAATCCTGGCCGATATCCTGCCAGAAGTTGATAAGCTGCAAGGCGCTGCATATCGCATCCGAGTGGGCAAGATTGACAGGGGTGGCAAGGTCATAAAGATGCAGTAGCAGACGTCCCACCGGGTTGGCCGAGTGGCGGCAGTAATAGAGTACCTCGTCGTAATTCGCATAGCGTTGCTTGGTTACGTCCATGCGAAATGCGGTCAGCAAGTCATAAAAGAGTTGCGCAGGCAGGGCGTGCCTGCTCATCACATCCTTTAACGCAATGAACACCGGGTTATCAATGGCGCTACCGTTTTTGATGGCGTCAAGGCCTGCCACGTAGGCATCGAGTTTCGCCAGGCGCACCTCTGGCGCAAGATCGCCCTCATCGGCAAAATCGTCCGCCGTTCGTGCGAAGGCATAGATGACGCTGATCGGTTCGCGCAGGCGTTTGGGCAAAAAAACCGAGGCGACAGGAAAATTTTCGTAATGGGAACGCGCCAGGCGCAGGCAGTGCGCGTAAGCGTCGGGGAGGGTGAATGTCACTATTTGTGGGAGCGGGCTTGCCCGCTAAAGTAATTAATAATGGTTACAAGTATAGAAGATAACTGGATGAAAATGAATCGTGTGCATGCGCGCGCCTACTGGAGTGGCGTTGTCCGCTCCTCATGCTCATGTTCATCATCAACGCTTCTTACCCCAATCTCGATCTGTTCCAGCGTATCCAGTGGCTTTGGGGTATTGATGCCCATCTCGGTGAATTTGCGGGCGCCGGGGATGACCTGGCGCTCGAAGGAGCCGACGGCCTTGTTGTAGTGATCCAGGCTATGACTGAGGTTTTTACCGAGACGTGACAGGTGTCCGGTAAAGACGCATAGGCGTTTGTAGAGGTCCACGCCGAGATCGCGCACCTGTTCTGCGTTTTTGGCCAGTACCTGCTGTTGCCAGCCGTAGCCGACAGCGCGCAGCAAGGCGACGAAACTGGTGGGGGTGGCGAGGATGACTTTCTGGCGTAGCGCGTCCTCAAGCAGATCACGGTCGACGTCAAGCGCGGCGCTCAGGAATTGGTCACCGGGGATGAACATCACTACGAAGTCGGGGCTGTTTTTGAACTGGCTCCAATAGCTGCGTGCGGCCAGTTCGCGCACACGGTCGCGCACCTTGCGCGCGTGGCGCTCCAGATGCCAGCCGCGCACAGTGTCGTCCGGTGCCTCCATGGCGCTGAGATAGGCGTCTAGCGGTGTTTTTACGTCCACAATGATCTCGCGGCCACCGGGCATGCGCACGATCATGTCGGGGCGCATTGCTCCATCCGGGGTGAGGGTATGCTCCTGTTCATAAAAGTCACAGTGCTCAACCATGCCGGCGAGCTCAACGAGGCGCTTTAGTGTCATCTCACCCCATTGCCCACGCACCTCGGGGCGGCGCAATGCCTGCACCAGATTGCGCGTTTCGGTGTGAAGTATGTGTTGGGTTTGGGCCATGACTTCGAGATGTTTGGTGATGGAGCCATAGGCCTCTTTGCGCTCATTTTCGATCTGGCGGACCTGTTGTTCGGTTTTCAGCAGGGTGTCCTTGATCGGCTTGAGCATGTTTTCGATGGATTTTTCCTTCTGTTCCAGATCGTTTTGCGCCAGGATATGGAATTGCTGGAGATTTTCCTTGGCCAGCTTCAGAAATTCCTCGGAGTTGCTTTTTAGTGCCTGGCTGGAGGCGACAGAGAAAGTTTGCACAAGCTGTTCCCGCGCCTTTTCGATAGTCGCGATCCTTTCCTGCGTCGACTGCCGCTCCATTTCCAGCGTGGTGCTGAGTTCGACGTTTTTTTTGATATTGTCTATGAGCTGCCGCTGTGAACGGTGGTGGCCAATAAACCAGCCCAGCGTGGCGGCAAGCGCGGCGACAATTATTAGTGCAATAAGGTATAGGGGTTCGGTCATGGTCGCGATCTGATTGTTGGTCCTCAATGGCGGCGGAGGATTTGGTTTTTCCCATGGGCACCTTTACGGTGGTTACGGGTGGGACAATGTCGTTTGGTTACGGCCGAGCTATCAGTATACAGCGGCATTTTTCCCAAAGAGTTTAGCCTGGCAGCCAGTCGAGTATTTCCAGCGGATGCTGAATCATGGCATCGGCATCCCATAGCCGTGGCTCATCGGCTGCCCCGATGTAACCGAACAGCGCGGCAAGTGTTTTCATGCCGGCGCGCTTGCCTGCCTCGATATCGCGCTGGGCATCGCCGACATACAGGCATTGCCAGGCATGGCTGCCTGCCTGGTGGCAGGCATACAGCATGGGGGCGGGGTGGGGTT
>JAKFXX010000023.1 GCA_021731145.1 Gammaproteobacteria bacterium
TCCAAACCAATCACAGTTGCAGTATGCTTCATGATGGACTCCTCCTTTTTCGTTTAGCCGGTGACCCTTCACCCGCTTGGCACATTATGATGCCGTTTGAAGAAGGGTGGAGTCCATTTCATTAGCGGCATTGTGGTAGCCATGGCGCCCCGCGCAGTGGGGTGTCGTGGCGAACGCACATTGTCACCTTTACGGTGAGGCCTGTCCGGGCCGCCGGAGGCATACTTGTCGCCGAGCGCAGTCATTTTGGGGACTTGGATGTCCCAAAATGTATAGCGAGCACGGCGACACTATCATAGTCCGCGAAAGCCGCCGAAAGACCTAAAATCATTCCCACTCAATAGTCGCCGGTGGCTTGCCGGAGATGTCGTAGGTGATGCGTGAGATGCCGGGCACTTCATTGATGATGCGGTTGGAAATGACCCCTAACACTTCATAAGGAAGATGCGCCCAGTGGGCGGTCATGAAGTCGACGGTTTCGACGGCGCGCAGCGCTACAACATAATCATAACGCCGCCCATCGCCCATGACACCCACGGACTTCACCGGCAGGAACACGGCGAAGGCTTGGCTGACCTTGTTGTACAGATCGTTCTTGCGCAGCTCTTCGATGAAGATGGCGTCGGCGCGGCGCAGCAGGTCGGCGTATTCCTTTTTTACCTCACCAAGGATGCGCACGCCCAGACCAGGCCCAGGGAAGGGATGGCGATAGACCATATCAAAAGGCAGGCCTAGCTCCACACCGAGGCGGCGCACTTCGTCCTTGAACAGTTCGCGTAGCGGCTCAATCAGCTTGAGCCGCATGTCCGCAGGCAGACCACCGACGTTATGGTGGGTCTTGATGACGTGCGCCTTGCCGGTTTTGGCGCCGGCGGACTCGATGACGTCAGGATAGATAGTGCCCTGTGCCAGCCACTGTACATTGGTGAGTTTGGCGGCCTCCTCCTCGAAGATCTCGACGAACAGATTGCCGATGATCTTGCGTTTCTTTTCCGGATCAGCCTCGCCTTTGAGGGCATCCATAAAACGCTGCTCGGCATTGATGCGGATCACCTTGATGCCCATGTGCTGGGCAAAGGTCGCCATCACCTGGTCGCCTTCATTCAAACGCAGCAGGCCATTATCAACGAATACGCAGGTCAGCCGATCTCCCAACGCCTTATGCAGCAGCGCCGCCACCACAGAGGAATCCACGCCGCCGGACAGCGCCAGCAGCACTTCATCACTGCCCACCTGCTCATGAACCAAACGAATGCTGTCGTTGACGATATTTCCCATGGTCCACAACGCTGCGCAGCCGCAGATGTCGAGAACAAAGCGTTGCAGGATGCGTGCGCCCTGACGGGTATGGGTCACCTCGGGATGAAATTGCAGGCCGTAAAAACCACGCACCTCATCGGCCATGCCCGCCAAGGGCGCAGCTTCGGTGCCGGCGATCATCTTGAAACCTTCCGGCAGACGGGCAACGCGGTCGCCGTGGCTCATCCAGACATCGAGTATGCCGTAACCTTCAGGGGTGGTGTGGTCCTCGATGTCGCGCAGCAGGCGTGAATGGCCGCGCGCGCGGACTTGGGCATAGCCAAATTCGCGGTGCGCCGAGGACTCTACGGCGCCGCCCAATTGCGCGGCCATGGTCTGCATGCCATAGCAGATGCCAAGCACCGGCACGCCCAGCTCAAACACCACTTGCGGGGCACGCGGTGTTGATTCGAGCGTGACCGATTCCGGCCCGCCGGAGAGGATGACGCCACGCGGTTTGAAGGCGCGGATCGCCGCTTCATCCATGTCGTAGGGATGCAGTTCACAATAGACCCCCGCCTCGCGCACCCGGCGTGCGATAAGCTGGGTGTACTGGGAGCCGAAGTCGAGGATCAGGATGCGGTGGTCGTGGATGTTGGTCAATGTTGTGCTCGTCTTAATTTTTTGAACTGTGCGGGACACAGCGATGGCAGAGAAAGCCCGAGGCTTAAAACCTCTGCACACGCTGTTTTCAGGGTAAACAGATCAGTCAATCCGGTAATTCGGTGCTTCGCGAGTAATGGTCACGTCATGCACATGGCTTTCACGCATACCGGCGCTGGTGACGCGCACAAATTTTGGCTTGGTGCGCATCTCCACGATATCACTGCATCCGGTATAGCCCATGCTGGCGCGCACCCCGCCCATCAACTGATGCACGATGGCCACCATGCTGCCTTTATAGGGCACGCGCCCCTCAATGCCTTCCGGCACCAGCTTCTCGGCCTCTGCAGTCAGCTCCTGGAAATAACGGTCACTGGAGCCCTGCTGCATGGCGCCTATCGAACCCATACCACGGTATGATTTGTAGGAACGGCCCTGGTAAAGCTCGACATCGCCGGGAGATTCTTCGGTACCGGCGAACATGCTGCCGATCATCACCGAAGAGGCACCCGCAGCGATGGCCTTGGCGAGATCGCCCGAATAACGGATACCACCATCGGCGATGACCGGCACACCCATGCCCTGCAAGGCGTTGGCAACGTTGTTAATCGCCGTGATCTGCGGCACGCCCACGCCGGTGACGATGCGCGTGGTGCAGATTGACCCCGGACCGATACCGACTTTTACGGCATCGGCACCTGCGTCCACCAGCGCCAGCGCAGCTTCGGCGGTTGCGATATTACCGCCTATCACCTGTATCCCCGGAAAATTGCGCTTCACCCAGCGCACCCGGTCCAACACACCCTGCGAATGGCCATGCGCGGTATCGACGACAATGACGTCGACGCCGGCGGCTACCAGCGCGGCAACACGCTCATCGGTACCCTCACCCGTTCCCACCGCCGCTCCGACACGCAAACGTTCCAGATGATCCTTGCAGGCATTAGGCTTTTCCTTGGCCTTCTGAATGTCCTTCACGGTGATCATCCCGCGCAATTGAAATTTGTCGTTCACCACCAGAATTTTTTCGATGCGGTGTTTGTGCAACAGCGCCACTACCTCATCACGCCCGGCGCCTTCACGCACGGTGGCCAGCCGCTCCTTGGGCGTCATGATGGTGGAGACAGGGTTGCCGTAGCGTGTCTCCGTCTCAAAGCGCAGATCCCGATTGGTTACGATGCCGACCAGATCTTCACCATCCACCACCGGCACGCCCGAAATATTATGGGCGCGCGTCAAAGCCAGCACATCGCGAATACTGGTATTCGGCGAAACAGAGATAGGGTCTTTGATGACGCCGCTCTCAAATTTCTTGACGATGCGCACCTGCTCCGCCTGCTCTTCGGTGCTCATGTTCTTGTGGACAATCCCGATACCGCCTTCCTGCGCCAACGTGATCGCCAACCGCGCTTCGGTCACGGTATCCATGGCGGCGGACAGCAAGGGTATATTCAGCTTGATTTCACGGGTGAGCTGGGTTTCCAGGCTCACCTGTTTAGGCAGCACCGTGGAGTGGTCCGGCACCAGCAGTACATCATCAAAGGTAAGGGCTTCCTGGAGGACGCGCATGGGGAGGGTTCCGCCTTGTAAATAAGGGAAAAGGATTAACTGATAAGTATAAATTTTATCCTCGGCCAGGTAAACAGCATAAAAAAATGTGGGATTGCTGTGCGGCCTGCACCGGACTGCCGGGATATTTCAAATGCAATCATACACCTGCCTGATCCCAGCAATTCAAGACATGCTCGCGTGTAGTGATATGCAGACACCCTAAACCAAATGAAATCAAATAGATAAATAACAACAAACCATAGGATGTCCCCATTCGGGGACGCCCAGACACATTCTTTGAAAATTTTGACCGGCCAGCACCCGCCCAAGGGCTTATTGCCGCGACACGCTGGTGCTTTTCTTCCCTCTACAGCCTTATTACGGTGCAATATTTTGCGGACACATGCCGGCAGCTTCACCAGAATCATAATTTTTTATTAAAATTTTCATTACCTTAGCAATAGACGCAGTATAAAGATATGGCTGGCATGATGCTTGCTTAATACTGTTTGCAGCAAACCAGTTGTTTTTTACATCGCAATTTAACGTTTTTTTAATCGCGACGTAACAAAATGCTGACAGACTAACTCATGCCATCCAGCCCCTCTCTCCTGGATAGTATGAGGAAGTCCCTATTAAATGGAGGTACATGTAATGAAGTATTTTGAAATGACAGCGAACATAGGTGGCGCCGACAAGGGCTTTAGAACGATTGTTGGAATGGCCTTGTTGGGCGTAGCGCTGGCACATCCAACGTCGGCATTGTACGCCACCGCCTTTCCAATGATCGGGGCCTATTTCGTCCTGACGGCGATCATGGAGTGGGATCCGATTGGCTATCTGGTTCAGTCAACACAGAACATCCTGAATCACTTAAATGAAATGGCCAGCTCATCGGCCATGCTTACACAAGGCAAAGTGAGGAGACTAAAAACCCTCAGCGCCTGATGGTGTGCGGGCAAGGATGCCATGGGCCGCCACGGATGGCCGACCCCTGACCGAAGAAAATCATTTCCATGTTTAGCAGCAACGCTTTGTAGGAGCGGCAAGACAACCTCGGGAATCCGTGACATTTTGGCACCCCCTCCCGCCTTTTGGCGCGGACCACGAGGTGTCGCTCCTACCCTTTTATTTCAACCTCCACAGATAACCCGCAAAACGCAACTCCACCCCCGTTCATGAATGGTATTATCTTGCCATGCAAGAACTCTTTGATGACCACCGGAATGAACCCCCTCAACGCGAAATCTACAGCGTGTCGCAACTCAATCACGCCGCGCGCTCAGTGCTTGAAGGAAGCTTCCCGTTAATCTGGGTGGAAGGTGAGATATCCAATCTGGCCAAACCCTCCTCCGGCCACCTGTACTTCTCCCTCAAAGATGAGGCTGCGGCGGTGCGCTGCGCCATGTTCCGCCAGCGCAACCTGCGCCTGGGCTTTACCCCGGAAAACGGCATGCACATACTGGCGCGCGCGCAGGTCAGCCTGTATGAAGGCCGTGGCGAATTTCAACTCATTGTTGAACACATAGAAGAGGCGGGGGATGGTGCGCTGCGTCGCGCGTTCGACATGCTCAAGCAGCGCCTGGCCGCAGAGGGTCTGTTCGACGCCGAGCGCAAGAAACCGCTCCCCACCCTGCCCCGCTGCATCGGCGTCGTAACATCCCCCACCGGCGCCGCGATCCGCGACATACTCACCGTGTTAAAGCGGCGTTTCCCTGCCATTCCGGTGATTGTTTATCCTGCACAGGTGCAAGGAACAGGTTCAGCGGCACAGATTGCACTAGCGATACGTACCGCGTCACGGCGCAAGGACTGTGATGTGCTGATTGTGGCGCGCGGCGGTGGCTCACTGGAAGATTTATGGGCATTCAATGAAGAGGTTGTGGCGCGCGCCATCCACGCCTGTGACCTGCCTGTTGTCACCGGCATCGGCCACGAGATCGACTTTACTATTGCCGATTTCGTGGCCGATCAGCGCGCCGCGACACCCTCCGCCGCCGCCGAGCTGGCGAGTCCCGATCAAAGCGAATGGCTGCAGCAGTTCGCCCGTCAACGGCAGCGTCTTGAAACGCGCATCCACGACAGGCTGGACCGCAAACGCCAAACGCTGGACTGGCTGGAGCGGCGTTTACAACAACAGCATCCTGGAAGCCGCTTGCGCCATCAGACCCAACGGCTCGACGAACTGGAGCAACGCCTGAACCACACGCGGCGTGTTATTTTTTGGCACAAACGCGCATCTTTGGCCGAAATCTCTGCGCGCCTGCATCGCCACATCCCTCTGCACCGGTTAGCTCAACTTCAGATACACCATGCCAACCTTGAGCAACGCCTGCACGGCGCCTTGCAACTCACGCTGGAAAGAAGCCGTCAGCGATTGATCGCCATGAGCTGCGCATTGGAGACGGTCAGCCCGCTGGCCACACTGGGCCGCGGCTACGCCATCGTCAGCCGCCTGCCGCAACACACTGTATTGCGCGCCGCACGCGACGCGGCGCCAGGCGACAAGATAGAGGCGCGTCTCGCGCATGGGCGCTTGATTTGTAGTGTCGAAACGGTGCTGGATGATTAAGGGCACCCTTAGATTAATATCGCAAGCGCTTGCGCCACTGCTCATGCTGGCCTTTTCCACGACTTTGCTGGCCAGCAACACCCTGCCCCGCGCCGAACCCGTGCCCGGCGGCATCGCCATTATTTCCCTGCCGATAAGTCCCGTCCCTGAAAAAGATTGGTGGGCGCGCATAGCGCAGGACAACAAACCAACACCCCCCGTCGCCTACTTCAATGGACAACGGGTACTCATCACCCCGAATGAAACGGGCTGGGCTGCTATCATCGGCATACCTCTGGACACCACGCCCGGCGAATACAGGCTGGAAGTGCAGCCCGTGACAGGCATAAAAGAAACCATTGGATTCACTGTGCGCGGCAAGGAGTATGCCGCTCAGCACATCACCCTCAAAGACCAGCGCAAGGTTGAGCCGCCGCCGGAGGACCTGAAACGCATCGAAAAAGAAGCAGAACAGATCAAAGCCGCATTCGCCCAGTGGAGCGAGCAGCGGGATATATCACTGGACTTCCTTCGGCCCGCGCAGGGCGATTTATCCAGTCCCTTCGGGCTGCGGCGCTTTTTCAACGGCCAGCCGCGCAATCCGCACAGCGGCCTGGACATCGCCGCCCCCAGCGGTGCGCCGGTGCGCGCGCCGTCGGACGGAACGGTGATCGCCACCGGCGATTATTTCTTCAATGGCAACACCGTATTCATCGACCATGGCCAAGGACTCGTCACCATGTATTGCCACCTGAGCAGTATCACCGTCCAGCCCGGCCAGCGGGTAGCGCGCGGCGCGATCATCGGCGCGGTGGGGATGACAGGGCGCGCCACCGGCCCGCACCTGCACTGGAGCGTGAGCCTCAACAACACCCGCGTCGATCCCGCCCTTTTTTTGCCGGCCCGCTAATATCTGAGTACCCACTCAGGCGTAATAATCCACCAATCCAATAGTTACATCCCTGCTGGCATTGGTTGATGGGGAATCGTCAAGCACCGTCTCGACAGATCCCTCCAGGGACGCGCGGTAGACATCTGGAGAGCCAGCCTGCTGCCCACGCTGATCGGAAAAAGACTGGGATGAAACATTAACATTCGCCAAATTAAGGCCGTTGTCGCTGAGCATATCTCGCAAACGCGGGATGGCGGCTTCAAGGGCATCGCGCGTCACCACATGCTGAGAAGTGAACGACACGCTGGCTTGATCCTTATCAACATCGATGCGGATTTCGATGGGCCCGAGATGGGGCGGATTAATTCTCAGCTCCGCTGCCTGCACATTATTATGAGCCAACCACTGTACGCGATTCCCCAGCTCCTGGCCCCAGCCATCGGCGCCGATGGGGAGGGTCATGGCGGTACTGATTGGCACCGGCGTGGGCGCGCTTGCCTGGAGACTGGACAAAGGCGTCGCCGCATAAGTTGCTACACCAACCAGCGGTAATGCCACATCACGCGCGTCAGCTTTATCTGCCACAGTCCCCTGTAACAACCCGGCAGCCATCTCCACCGTCGATGGAAGTGCAGCAGGCAATGCAGCCAACGGCATTGCCTGCGCGGCAGCCCCAGCTTGTGAAAGCGGTGATAGCAACGGCTGATTCCCTGCCGCAGGAATAAGTGGCGTCAGCTTGCCGGCAAGCACGTCAGAGGAAGATACCAGGGAAGCATCGCTTGCCACAGGAAGCGCCCCTCCACCTGCCACCAAGGGAACAGGCACGGAAGCTGGCGCAACAAGCGGCAATCCAACACTGGCCGCCGATGGCAAGAAATTGCCGTCGGTTGGCAGCTCCTGGCGCGGCGAGTCGATGGGAGCCTGGGGCAAAACCGCAGCCGAGGCCGGAGCCTCACCTAATCCAAGCAGTGCCGCAAGAGCATCATAAAACACACTTTTTTCCCCTGCATCCGCGCCTTTGGCAGCAGGGTTCCCGGAGTTCAGCACCGGCCCACGGCCATTGGTTGGCTGTGGCGTTGTCGCTATGTCGGACATCATCTTCCCTCATTGGCTATGTTGATGTCCGGGACAATGCAACTTATGCGCCAATCGGGAGGCAACGAGATGGGCGGGTGCCGCCCTCTACGGATTTAAACCCGGATTGTCCATTAGGCGAAATAGAGCGTACACCGCCGTTCGTGGTGAGCTTGTCGGGCCCTTCGACAGGCTCAGGGCGAACGGTTTTGGGGCGTGGGACAACCTCTCAGCTCAATCTACCCTGCTTTTCCTTGCCGCGCAGCGCGTCAATCACCAACATCACCGCGCCCACAGTAATAGCTGAATCGGCAATATTAAAGGCCGGGTAATACCAGCCTTCATAGAATAGCTGAATGAAGTCAACAACGTAGCCATACATGACACGGTCAATGAGATTGCCCACAGCGCCACCCAGCACCAGCGCAAGGGCGGCAGCCATCCACTTTTCCTGGGGCTGAAGACGGCGCAGCCACACTGCCAGCACTACACTGACAACAACCGCCAGTGCAGTAAAAAACCAGCGCTGCCAGCCAGAGGCGCCGGCGAGAAAACTGAATGCCGCGCCGGGGTTGTGCATCAGAGTGAGATTAAAAAACGGCAGCACCGCCACCGGATCGTGCAAGATCAGCGTGCCGCTGGCAAGAAATTTGGTGGCCTGGTCGAGCACGACGACCACCAGTGATACCCAGAGCCATTTCAGCATCACGCGTAGCGCCTCTGCTCACCGGAACCGGCGACGTTTTCGACGCAGCGCCCACAGATTTCGGGATGTTCGGGATGGCTGCCTACGTCCTCGCGGTGGTGCCAGCAGCGGATGCACTTCGCATGAGCGGAAGGGGTCACCTTGATCCACATCTCGCCTTTTTCAAGCACCGCCTGCACGGCATCAGCGGAGCGGTTTGCCATAGCGTCGACACGGGCATACGAGGTGATGAGCACAAAGCGTAGCTCGTCTTCAAGACTACCCAAGGCACTAAGCAGGCCTGCATCGCAATACAGATCAACCTCCGCATCAAGCGAGGAACCTATGCTCCCAGCAACGCGCAGTTTTTCCAGCTCCTTCTTGACCTCTTCGCGCACCGCGATGGCGGCATCCCAATCAATGCCGGACTGCATACCCTGCGGCGGCAGCTCATACCAACTCTCCAGCAGCACGGAATCGCCACGCTGGCCCGGGATATGCTGCCAGATCTCATCGGCGGTAAAGCTCAGAATAGGCGCGAACCAGCGCACCATGGCCTCGATGATGTGATACATCGCCGTCTGAGCGGAGCGGCGCGCAAGGCTGTCACTCTGCGCGGTGTACTGGCGGTCCTTGATGATGTCGAGATAAAAACTGCCCAGATCCATACTGCAAAAGTTGTGAATCTTCTGATAAATAAGATGAAATTCGCATGTTTCATAGGCGGCGCGAATCTCTTCCTGCATCTGCCGCGCGCGCTCCATTGCCCAGACATCAAGGGCCAGCATCTTGTCCGGCGCAACGCAGTGCAGCGCGGGGTCAAAGCCGTTGAGGTTGGCAAGCAGAAAACGCGACGTATTGCGCAGGCGGCGATATGTGTCGGCGGTACGTTTCAAAATCTCGTCAGAAACGCTCATCTCCGCACTGTAATCGGTGGCGGCCACCCACAGGCGCAGGATATCCGCGCCCAGCGCGTTCACCACCTGCTGCGGCGCGACGACATTTCCCTTGGATTTGGACATTTTCATGCCCTGCGCGTCCACGGTAAAGCCGTGCGTCAACACTGACTTGTAAGGCGCAACGCCGCGCATCGCCACCGAAGTCAGCAGCGATGACTGGAACCAGCCACGGTGTTGATCGGAACCTTCCAGATACATATCCGCCGGAAATTGCAGCTCGCCGCGTTGCTCCAACACGGCGGCATGCGTCACGCCAGAATCAAACCAGACATCCAGCGTATCGCTCACCTTGTCATAATCCCCGGCCTCAGCGCCCAATAGTTCAGTCGGGTCAAGCTCGAACCAGGCGTCAATGCCGCCCGCCTCGACACGCTGTGCCACCGCTTCGATCAGCTCCGCCGTGCGCGGATGCAGCGCACCGCTCTCTTTATGCACAAACAGTGCAATCGGCACACCCCAGGTGCGCTGGCGCGAGATACACCAGTCGGGGCGATTGTTCACCATGCCCTCGATGCGCGCCTGACCCCAGCCGGGGATCCACTTAACATCGCTAATCGCTGCAAGCGCCTGTTCGCGCAAGCCGCTCCCTACGGCGCCAGGATGCGTCGCGTCCATACGGATAAACCACTGCGGCGTGGCGCGGAAGATGATCGGAGTTTTATGCCGCCAGCAATGCGGATAGCTGTGGCGGATCGCCTCGGCATGCAGCAGAGCACCTTTGGCCTTGAGCACTTCGAGCACATGATCGTTTGCCTTCAGCACATGCTCGCCCGCGAACAATTCGACACCCGGCAAAAACTTCCCGCCCGCATCCACCGGGTTGTCCACCGGCAGGCCATAGCGCGCACCTGCCACATAATCTTCCTGACCATGTGCAGGAGCGGTATGCACCGCACCTGTACCCGCCTCAAGCGTGACGTGCTCACCAAGAATCACCGGCACCTCACGATCATAGAACGGGTGCGCCAACTTCAAGCCTTCAAGGTCAGCGCCACGGCCATAGGCGATGACGTGATAGTCCTCGATGCCATAACGCGCCATTGCATTCTTGAGCAGACCTTCGGCGAGCAACAGCCGCTCGGCGCCGTGCTCAGTGGTGCATTGCACCAGCGCATAATCCAGCTCGGGATGCAGCGCCACCGCCTGATTGGCGGGCAGCGTCCATGGTGTGGTGGTCCAGATTACTATTGAGGCGGGGCCTTGGCCTTCGTGCCCAGCCACATGTTGCAAACGCGCCTTCAAGGACTCATCGTCCAGCACTGCAAAGCGCACGTCGATGGCGGGCGAGGTCTTGTCTTCGTATTCCACCTCTGCCTCGGCCAGCGCCGATCCACAATCGGTACACCAATGCACAGGCTTTGCGCCCTTGTGCAAATGGCCATTCTCAATAATGCGGCCCAGAGCGCGGATGATGTTCGCCTCGGTTTTAAAATCCATCGTCAGATAAGGGCGTTCCCAATCACCAATCACGCCCAGGCGCTGAAAATCCTGGCTTTGCCGCGCTACTTGGGTGTGCGCGTAATCGCGGCACGCTTTACGAAAGGTTTTGGCATCGACCTTGACGCCTGCCTTGCCGATTTTTTTCTCCACCATCAGCTCAATAGGCAAGCCATGGCAATCCCAGCCCGGCACATAAGGCGCATCCAGGCCATTCATGCTGCGCGCCTTGACGATGACGTCCTTGAGCACCTTGTTCACCGCATGACCGATGTGGATATCGCCGTTGGCATAGGGCGGGCCGTCATGAAGCACAAACTTCTCCTGCCCCGCACGCGTCGCACGCAGCGTGCCATAGAGATCCATCTCTTGCCAGCGTTTGAGCATTTCCGGCTCGCGGCTCGCCAGATTGGCCTTCATCGGAAAATCTGTTTGAGGCAGATTTAGCGTATCTTTGTAATCAGTCACATCAACCTCATTCTAGCAAGTCGTTTCTTATTGCCCCAGAGGCACAAAGTTCACAGAGAAAATTGGTTAAATTATTTTGAAAAAATTCTCTGCGTTCTCCGTGCCTCTGTGGCAAAACTTCAAATCAATTCATTTTCATTGCCAAAAAAGTTCCGCGCCTGCGCAGCATCGAACGCTATCTGTCGCTTCAAATCATCCAGCGAGGCGAACTTCTGTTCATCGCGCAGCTTGTGCAGAAAATCCACTTGCACATAGCGACCATAAATATCCTGTGCGAAATCCAGCAGATGCACCTCCAGCAGGGCGCGCGTACCGTCCACTGTGGGGCGTGTGCCGACATTCGCCACGCCGGGGAGCGGTTCGGCATCGAGCCCAAACACTTCCACCGCGAACACGCCCTGCACCGGCGACGCCTTGCGGTGCAGATAAATATTGGCTGTGGGGAAACCGATGGTCCGTCCCCGCTGATCGCCGTGCGCCACGCGCCCGCACATGCGATAAGGCCGCCCGAGCAGCTTCCCGGCACTGTTCAAATCGCCATGGGCCAACGCCTCGCGGATGCGTGTGCTGCTGACGCGCGCGCCATCAATACTGAAGGTGTGGCGGTTCACCACCTGAAAGCCGTGCTGCGCGCCCGCTTCCTTGAGCATGGCAAAATCACCCTGGCGCTGGTGGCCGAAACGGAAATCATCACCCACTACGAGATAGCGCACATCCAGCCCTTCCACCAGGATGCGCCGGATAAAATCCTGTGCGCTTGTTTCAGATAGCGCGCTATTAAACGGCAGACACAATACACGATCAACCGAATAGCGGCGCAACGCCTGGATTTTTTCCCTGAATCGTGTGAGGCGTGGCGACACCGCGTTTTTCGCAAAAAACTCCTGCGGATACGGCTCGAAGGTAATCACCACCGAGGGCAGATCCAGCTCCGCCGCCTTTTCCGCCAGTTGCCCCAAAACCGCCTGGTGCCCTAAGTGCACCCCGTCAAAATTACCAATCGTCGCCACGCAACCGCGATGACGAGGACGAAGATTGCAAAGGCCGCGTATTAATTCCATGAGCTTGAAATATCGACTTTAGCCGTGGAAAACCCAGCGGCAAAAATCAGGATTATACACGCTTGGTGCTCTCACTTGGCCTTCTGGCGAAAATGATGGTAGCGCACGCCTGTCAGCCACAAACAGGCAAAATAAGCTGCTGCGCCTGCGCCCACCAGAAGCAGAAGATACATGATGCGTTGCAAGCCGCCCCAGACCATCCACACCGACCAATCCGCCGCACCCCACCACAACAAAGCAGCCATTACGGCGTTGGCAAACCCTACTTGCAACATCAAGCGCCACCAGCCCGGCTCAGGCCGGTAGACCCCCTCGCGCCGCAATGCCCGATACAGTAACCACGCGTTCAGATAAGCGGCCAGCGACGAGGACAACGCCAGCCCCGCGTGAGTCAGCGGCATTACCAGCAACGCCTTGAACAACAAACCCATGCCAAGCGCGATCAGGCCGATGCGCACCGGGGTGCGGGTGTCCTGCCGCGCGAAAAATCCCGGCGCCAGCACCTTGATGAGCATAAAGGCGAGCAGGCCCAAGCCATACGCCATCAGGCTGTGTGAGGACATTTCCACATCATGCGCAGTATACTTGCCGTATTGGAACAGCGAGATAAGCAAGGGGCCCGCCAGCACCAGCAAGCCGACCATTGCCGGTGTACCGACCAGCATCACCCACCGCAGCCCCCAGTCCATGGTATGCGAGAACCCCTCGCTTGATGCCTGCGCATGTTTAAGCGACAGGCTGGGCAGGATAACAGTGGCCAACGCAACGCCGAACACCCCCAGCGGAAACTCCACCAGGCGGTCCGAGTAATAGAGCCACGACACGCTGCCTGTCACCAGAAATGAGGCAATGACGGTATCTATCAGCAAGCTGACCTGTGCCACCGACGAGCCAAACAGGCTGGGCAGCATCAGTTTGAGAATGCGCTGCACCCCCTCCTGCTTCCACGCCCAGCGCGGGCGCGGCAGCAGGCGCAGGCGATACAAAAAGGGAACCTGAAACAGCAACTGCACGATGCCGGCAATGAACACACCCCACGCCAGTGCCACTATCGGCTCATCCATGAGCGGCGCGAGCCACAGCGCCGTGCCGATCATCGCCAGATTCAAAAAAACCGGGGTCAGGGCTGGCACGACAAAACGTCCGTAACTGTTGAGTATGCCTCCGGCAAACGCGGTCAACGAGATGAACAATATGTAGGGAAAAGTGATGCGCAACATTTCCACCGTCAGATCATATTTGTGCGGCTCGTCCAGAAAACCCGGCGCAAAGATCATGATCAACAGCGGCGCGGCAATGATACCCGCGAGCGTAATCAGAAACAGCAATGCCCCCAGCGTGCCTGCCACATCATCGGCCAGCTTTTTCACCTCGTCGTGGCTGCGCTGGGTCTTGTATTCGGACAGCACGGGCACAAAGGCCTGGGAGAACGACCCTTCCGCAAACAGGCGGCGCAAAAAGTTGGGGATGCGGAACGCCACAAAAAAGGCATCCGCACCCGCGCCCGCGCCGAACACACGCGCAATCACCATATCGCGCACAAAACCCAGCACGCGCGAAACCATGGTCATGGCGCTGACCGTGGCGGTGGATCTCAACAAACCCATAACAACCTTCTTAAAAGCGGGAGGATACGCGGCGGAATCAATAGTGCCTATCTTACTATGCGCATGCGGGAATTGACAAAAGAAGGGAAAACCAGCATAGTAGCAGACTTAACGAATTTACCGGACTTCAGGAGTCACAACCTTGGCCAACACTGCACAAGCTAAAAAACGCGCCCGTCAGGCGGAAGTACATCGTCAACACAACACCAGCATGCGCTCCAGCGTACGCTCCGCGATCAAGAAGGTGATAAACACCATCGAATCCGGCGACAAGACCCTGGCGACCAGCGCCTACGTCAGCGCAACCCCGCTCATCGACCGCATGGCGCGCAAGGGCATCATCAGCAAGAACAAAGCTGCCCGCCACAAAAGCCGCTTGAACCAGCATATCCGGGCGTTGCAGGGTTAATTCCAGGCTGTCCATTAGGCGAAATAGTGTAGGTTGGGTCAAGGAGCGCAAGCTCCGGACCCAACAGAATCATCGCTTCAGTACACTGTTGGGTCCGCTTCGCTTGACCCAATCTACTTTAAACGCTTTTGAATTTGAACAGCCAATATTGGGTTAATTCCTGCAAGGGGCGACTCTTCGAGCTGCCCCTCCCTCTCAAGCCCAATGATGTTGCCGGTTGGAAATCACCCCGCCGGGCTAAACAATTACGTCAGCACCAGATTATCCCGATGCATTAACTCCGGCTCGTCCACGTAACCTAGCAACTCCTCGATCCTGTCGCTCGGCTGGCGCATGATTTTACGCGTATCCTCGGCACTGTAGTTCACCAGGCCACGGGCCACTTCCGCGCCGTCTTCGCCCACGCAAGCCACTACGTCACCGCGCCCGAAACCGCCTTCCACAGCAACTACCCCGACGGGAAGCAGGCTGCGTCCAGCCTCACGCAACACACGCACCGCGCCCGCATCCAGTACCAGGCGTCCCCGAACCTGCAATTGCCCAGCCAGCCACTGCTTGCGCGCGGCCAGCGCCTCCTGTCCGGGCAGCAACAAAGTGCCGACCGCTTCTCCTTCAGCGATGCGCTGCAAGATATTGGCCTCGCGCCCATAAGCGATAACCGTAGCTGCGCCAGAGCGCGCGGCACGGGCGGCGGCGCGCACCTTGGTGAGCATGCCGCCGCGCCCCAGACTGCCCACGCCACCGGCACCGGCCATTTGTTCGAGTTGCGGATCACCGGCGCGTGCCTCGCTGATCAAGGGGGCACCGGGATTTTTGCGCGGATCGCACTCGTACATGCCGGGCTGATCGGTGAGCAGCACCAGAAGGTCGGCCTCGATCAGGTTGGTGACCAAGGCGCCGAGGGTGTCGTTGTCACCGAAGCGGATTTCCTCCACCGCCACCGTATCGTTTTCGTTGACCACCGGCACCACGCCGAGGGAGAGCAAGGTGCGCAAGGTGCTGCGCGCGTTCAGGTAACGCTTCCGGTCGGCGAGATCGTCATGGGTGAGAAGGATCTGCGCGGTGCGGATGCCGTGGCGCTGGAAGCAGGTCTCGTAGGTTTGCACCAGACCCATCTGCCCCACCGCCGCTGCGGCCTGCAATTCATGCAGCGCGCTGGGGCGGCGCGTCCAGCCCAGGCGCTTCACACCTTCGGCCACCGCGCCAGATGAGACCAGCACCAGCTCTATGCCGCTGGCGCGCAATGCGGCGATCTGCGCGGCCCAGGCGCCGATCAGAGCTTCGTCCAGGCCACGCCCATTATTAGTGAGCAGCGAACTGCCGACCTTGACGATCCAACGCCGCGTTTGGGTGATTTTCTGTCGATTATTCACGGCGCACCTTACGAACTAACCGGCCTGACCTTACTCGCCGCCAACTTGGCGCGGCTGCGCGCCTCATCAGTGGTTGCACCATTAGCCAGGGCCACGCCCATGCGGCGGCGCGCAAATGCTTCGGGCTTACCAAAAAGACGCAGATCGCTTTGCGGCACGCGCAACGCCTCGTCGACGCCTTCAAAGGCAATGCCCTGCGCTTCCATGCCACCATAGATCACGGCACTGGCACCGGGGGCGCGCAATGCGGTGGACACCGGCAAACCCAGGATAGCGCGCGCATGCAACTCAAATTCATTTTGCGCCTGACTGATCAGGGTGACCATGCCGGTGTCGTGCGGACGCGGACTGACCTCGCTGAACCAGACCTGATCCCCCTTCACGAACAATTCCACGCCAAAGATGCCGCGCCCGCAAAGATTATCGGTAACCGCTTTGGCGATCTGTTGTGCGCGCTTCAGCGCCGCACTGCTCATAGGCTGCGGCTGCCAGCTTTCCACGTAATCGCCCTTGACCTGCACGTGGCCGATGGGTTCGCAGAAACAGGTTTCGAACGCGCCAGACTCACCCCGGGCGCGCACTGTGAGCAGGGTAATCTCGAAGTCAAAGTCGATCATTTCCTCAACGATGACCCGGCCCCGGTTCACGCGTCCACCGCTCATGGCATACTCCCAAGCGGTGGCGACATCCTCGGGTTCGCTTATAGTGGACTGCCCTTTGCCGGAAGACGACATCACCGGCTTGACGATGCACGGATAACCAATGCCGCCGTCGATGGCGACTTTCAGTTCGTTGAGGCTTTCGGCGAAGGCGTAGCGCGAGGTCGGCAGCTCCAGTGTTTCCGCCGCCAGACGGCGAATGCCTTCGCGATTCATGGTGAGCTGTGCGGCACGCGCAGTGGGAATGACCTCCGCCAGACCTTCTTCCTCGATCTGCACCAGCATGTCGGTGGCAATCGCCTCGATCTCAGGCACGATGATATGCGGGCGCTCCTGCTCCACCAGAGCGCGCAACGCCGCGCCGTCGGCCATGTTGATGACATGCGCGCGATGCGCCACCTGATGCCCCGGCGCATCGGGGTAGCGATCCACGGCGATCACCTCCACGCCCAGGCGCTGCAGGGCAATGATAACTTCCTTGCCCAACTCACCGCTGCCCAGCAGCATCACGCGTGTTGCGCCGGGGGATAACGGGGTGCCAATTTTCATGCTTTCGACTCCATCGGGGCTTGAGCCAGCAGCGCATCGAGCTCACCGCGCTGGTTTAGTGCGTTCATATCGTCGAACCCGCCGATATGCCGGTCATTGATAAAGATCTGCGGCACGCTACGCTGCCCGTAGGCGCGCTTGAGCATGCGCTCCCTGGCTTCCGCATCGAAACCGATGTTGTATTCGAAATATTCCGCGCCTTTCAGCTTGAGCAACATCTTGGCGCGCACGCAATAGGGGCAAATCAGCGTGGTGTAGATTTCAATGTGCGCGCGGACTGGATTCTGATTCGTGTCTTTCATCTTTCTCAAGAGTGTTCGGCAACCTGATGAACAAGCAGGTGTATAATAGCAGCGAATCAGCACACCTGAAAGGAAAACCCCAGTGAAAAAAGACCAGATTTACGTCGGCATAGCCAATGACGAATTCGGCGGCATGACCACCATCGGTGGCGTCATCAAGGACGCCTGGGTTTTCGGCATTATCCCGGAAACAGAAACGTGTGAAGGGTGGAATTTAGCGCAGATTCAGATCATCATGGATAAGGTCTGTCAGGAGTGGGACAACCACGGCCATCTCGTAAAATATCTCCCCGAGGAAATGCGCCAGCGCCACGAACGCATTCATACCGAGGCGATCCGCAAGGCGCGTGATGCAGGCTGGTCGCCGGAATTAATGAACGAATAAAAACGGCTGAGGCTCACAAACGAAACGACTACAACTTAGACCCTCGCTGCTCTTGAGGGTCTAAGTTGTGGCGATAATCAATGCGCCGCCCTCATTCCCGGCAGCATCAATAACTGTGCCTCAACAAACCGTGCACGGGCTTCCGGCAGGATGGATTCAATGATCTCTTCTGTCAAACCGGTGATTTTCCATGCCACAGGATCCACGGTTTCCGTCGCCTTCTTGCGTGCTCCGTCCGGCTCCACCTGGTTTGCGGCCACACCGGCAATATGAACGATAGCGGTCTCCAGGCCAAAGTGCTCCGCCTTGCCCGGCTCATGGTGAAACTCCAGCACCTCTTGCAGGCTCTCCGGCAGGCGCCACAAACGCATCAGTTCGCCGCCCACCTGTGCATGATCAAAACCTATTACCTCACGCTCGGCGCGAAAGACGGGTTCGCCGGTAGCGCGCATGCGCACCAATACAACCTTCATCAATTCCGCCATTTTGGTGTACATGATCAAGTGCCCAACATCATGCAACAAGCCGGCAACAAACAAGCGCTCACTGTGCAGCACGCCACAGTGTGGCCCTAGTATCCTCGCCACCACACCGCAGCAAATGCTATGACGCCAGAAGCTGTCCATATCGACCAGTGTGCTGGGGATGCCTGTAAACATCCGCATCGCCGATGTCGCCACAACCAGATCACGCAACTCCCGCGCACCAATCAATGTGACGGCACGCGTCACGGTATCGACACGCGACACGTGGCTGTAAAACGGGCTATTGGCAATCTTCAGCAAACGCGCCGTCAACGCTACGTCCTGGCCGATCACCTTGCCAATGTCAGAGGCAGAGTAACGCGGGTTCTCGGCCATTTCATTGACACGAACACACATTTCATTGACACGAACACACACTTCAGGAAGGGAAACAAGGCCAGAGATACCTTTGACAAGTTCATGGGGGGTCATCATGTACATCTCCTTTTTTGAGCAGTTGAGTCCTGGTTAAGCCTTAGTGGGTAATGCTCATATCGACCTGTTGTTTACTTTTCTTTAGGCCAATATTCCCACCGTGCTGTTAAAATGATGTTATGCCTAAATCTCCCATATTGCGCGTTGCCATCCCCTCACCGCTACACCGCAATTTTGATTACCTACCCCCACCCGGCTGCGACGCCACTCAACTCATGCCCGGCGTGCGTTTGCGCGTGCCGTTCGGCAGGACAAAAACGATAGGCGTACTGTTGGAGATGGACTCGCAAAGCACGGTGGAGGGCACACGGCTCAAGGCGGTGCTGGAGGTGTTGGACGAACAACCGGCGCTGCCCCCGGACATCATGCAGCTCGCCAGGTGGGCCAGCGGTTACTACCATCACCCCTTGGGCGAGGTGCTTTCCGCTACGTTGCCTGCGCTGCTGCGCCTGGGGCATGCGTTGCAAATACGGGGCACTCGTTGCTGGCTGCTTACTGAGACAGGCAAGGCTGTTGAAACCAGCAATCTGACCCGCGCGCCGCGACAGGCGGCCCTGTTGCGCTTATTGCAAGCCAACCCTGACGGGATGATCGCTGAACAGTTTGCGGAACACCCCGGCGATTGGCAGGGAGCGATGCGCGCGCTCATCGAAAAAGGCTGGGTGGAGAGCAAGGAAAGTCCCTGCCTGACGGTGCCGGATCGAAAACCCAACGAATCCCCCCCATCATTAAACGCCGCTCAAAACGAGGCTGTCACCGCAGTCTGCGGCTCGCTGCGGCGTTACCAGGCATTTCTGCTGGATGGTGTCACCGGCAGCGGCAAAACCGAGGTTTATCTGCGCATCATCGAGCAGGTGCTTGCTCAAGGGCTTCAGGCACTGGTGCTGGTGCCGGAGATTGGGCTTACCCCGCAGCTTGTCACGCGTTTCCAGCGCCGTTTCAATGTGCCGCTGGCGGTGCTGCATTCAGGGTTATCCGACCGGGAGCGGCTGACCGCCTGGCTGATGGCGCGCGACGGACAGGCGCCCATCGTCATCGGCACCCGCTCAGCGGTATTCACGCCGCTGGCCCGGCCCGGCGTATTCATTATTGACGAAGAGCACGACCTGTCACTCAAACAGCAGGAGGGTTTTCGTTATTCAGCACGCGATGTGGCGGTGATGCGCGCACATCAGGCGCAAATTCCCATCGTGCTGGGCTCCGCCACGCCCTCGCTGGAAAGCCTGCATAACATCACCACCGGGCGTTATCACCTGCTCACGCTACCGGAACGGGCAGGTAGCGCGCTGCACCCTGCTATCGAGGTGCTGGACGTGCGCCACCAGCCCATGCAAGACAGCCTGTCCCAGCCCTTGCTCAGCCTGATCAAGCGCCACCTTGCCGGCAATAATCAGGTGCTGCTGTTCCTGAACCGGCGCGGCTACGCGCCCACCCTGCTGTGTCACGACTGCGGCTGGGTTGCCGAGTGCCGGCGCTGCGATGCGCGGCTGACCTTGCACCACGGGTCGCGCCTGCTGCAATGCCACCACTGTGGCACGCAACGCCCCATAGACAAGCATTGCCCGAAGTGCAGCAGCGCGGATCTACGCTCATTGGGGCATGGCACCGAGCGCATAGAGCAGGCGCTACAGCGCCATTTTCCGAACACCCCCGTACTGCGTATTGACCGCGACAGCACGCGGCGCAAAGGCGCATTACAGGCCTTGCTGGACAACGTACATACAGGCGAAAGTCAAATATTAATTGGCACCCAGATGCTCGCCAAGGGCCATCACTTTCCCGATGTCACCCTGGTCGGCATTCTGGACGCAGATCAAGGATTGTTCGGCGCCGACTTCCGCGCCAGTGAACGCATGGCGCAGTTGATTATTCAGGTCGCGGGGCGCGCGGGACGCGCCGACAAACCAGGACAGGTGATAATCCAGACCCACCACCCCGATCATCCCTTGCTGCATTTGCTCATCACCCAGGGCTATCACAGCTTCGCCGCAGCGGCGCTGGAAGAACGGCGCGAGACACACCTGCCGCCGTTCAGCAATCTGGTGCTGCTGCGCGCCGAGGCGGGCAACCGTGAACTCCCACAGCAATTCCTCAGCGAGGCGCGTGCCGCTGCGGAAATACAGATGATGGCAGGCATTGAATTACTGGGGCCTGTGCCAGCCCCAATGGAAAAACGCGCGGGCCGTTATCGCGCCCACCTGCTGCTACAGGCTACGCGCCGCAGCGATCTGCACCGCCTGCTTGACGCCTGGATACCCTGCCTCGAAAAATTGCCACTGGCGCGCAAGGTGCGCTGGGCGCTGGATGTGGATCCGATGGAGATGTTTTAGTCAATCAGCTCATCACTCCATATCCAGCACCGGACTGGACGCTTTTTTCGGGATGGGCAAAGTGATGAAGCCATGCTCATTTTTACCGTGGCATGCCATGCACTCGGTGCGCAGATCTTCAAACATTGCGGCGAATTTTTCCCAGTTGCGGGCTTTTATAGTATTTGGCATTCGCGGATACATGCTGCCAAGAAACTCGTTCACCGTCTTTCTTAACTCTGGGTGCACGATTTTCAGTTTATCGAGTAGCTCCTCCATCTCCTCCGCCTGGTATGCGGCGAATTCCCATTGTCCTTGCTTGGCCGCCCAATAGAGATTCTTGTAGCGTTCACCCATTTCGATCATGACATTGCCTGTGGCGGGCATGGCCTCCACGAGGCTTGCGATTTTTTTGTCAGCCGATCCCGTCTTGCGCCAATCCTGGGAGGCACTAGCAGGCGCCATGCCCGCGAACAGACTGACCACAAGGGTTGCGCAGATGCATCTGACCTTCATAACTCCTCCTGTGCATATCACAATAAACAAAAAAAAGGGGCGCCGGGAGAGGGAGGCGCCCCTTGTCAGTCACCGCCTTCCGTGGCGGTACAGCCTCACTTGCGCAATTTTAGAAGGTGTATTTAAACCCCGCCTGCACCAACCGGGGGCTACCGGGCAGAATACCGCGCGCGCGGTCGACGATGTAGGTCTTGTCGGTCAGGTTCTTCGCCGTCAGGAACAGCGTGGTGTTGAGCGGCTTGACCAGATAGTTCACCGCCGCGTTCCAGATGGTGTACCCGGAGATCTGTCCACGCTGTCCGTTGGCGGTGGGCGTGACAGTATTCACATCATCGCTGAACTGGTCGCTGACATGCACCGCCTCGACACGCGCATCGAATCCCGATGCATGGGCATAGCCGAGCGTCGTGGTCAGCAGGTTTTCCGGCGCGTAGGGCAGGCGGTTGCCGCTGACATTTGCACCTGACGTGATGTTGCTGGTGCGCGCGCCCGTGAACTTGGCGGTGGGCAGATATGTATAGGCCGCTTGCAGATAGACGTTGTGCGGCGAATCCATCACCTCGCCGCTGTTCACGCGCAAGCCCAGCTCCGCACCTTGGTGCAGGGTCTCACCGGCATTGGTGAGAGCTGCCCCGGCGCCGCCGGCCAGACTGGCGGGGATGATCTGATTCTGGAAGTCCATGCGGAACAGCGTCGCCTCGGCACTGATCCCGGCACGCGGCTGGCTGCGCACGCCCAATTCATAGTTCCAGCTCTTTTCCGCGCCCAGATCGACCGTGCCGCCAGTAGTATTGTTGATCACGTCTTCAGTGCGCGGCGGCGCAAAGCCGCGATGCGCACCAGCGAATAGCGTAGTGTTTTTGACCGGGGTATAGGTCGCGCCAATGCCGGGAATCACCTGGGTGAGATCGGTCTTGCCGCTCACACCCGCGCCGCTGTTAGCGAGGCGATTAGTGCGCTCATACTTGATGGATTCCACACGCACGCCCGGCGTCACCGTCCACTTGTCGATCAGGAAGCGGTTCTGCACGAAGGCAGAATAGGCCTGGTTTTTACGCTCGTTGTCCTCAACGATACTGCCGGTACGCGAACTAGGCGTATTGCCGTTTTCCTGGCGGCGGTCCTGTGTCTCGTAATGGGCACGCACACCCATGTCCGCCTCGCTTCTCACACCAAACAGGCCGTGATTGACGCGCAACCGAGGCTCGACACCCCAGGTGTAGTAGTTGCGCAAACGGCCTTGGATGGAATTACAGGTGTCGGGATTGACCGCCACGCCGTTGTTTCTGTTGGTGGTAAATGCGCCGCCGCACTGGGTGTCCGTGGTGGTGCTCGATTGCCGCCACCAGTCGCGCTGAAAAATCGAGCCATAGAGATTGGTGGTCAGGATGACATTGTCGCTGAAGACAAACTCATGGGTCGCCGATGCACCGTAGCGCTTGGCATTCATGAAATCGTTCTTGAACGGATTCTGACGCGGATTGGCGGCGTATTCCGCCTCGGTCAGCCCGGAATAGGTGACGTTGGAATCTTCGCTGTAATAGTTGCCGCGCAGCGTCAGCGCCTGCTTGGCGCCCAGGCCCAGCACTGCCTTGACATTAGCGTCATTCAACTCGGAATGGGTATTGTCGCGCGCCCCGTCGCCCTGCTTGCGCACATAATCGAACAGCAGGCCATTGCCGCCCCAGGTGCCGCCGTAATTGAAACGGCCGTTGAAGTAATCGCGGTTGCCGCCGGTGAGGGCAATGGAACCACCTGGCCTGGCGGGAGGCAAGGGCGTGATGTAGTTGATCACGCCACCGATAGTCTGAGGCCCGTAGAGAATCTGCCCCGAGCCTTTCAGCACCTCGATGCGATCGAAACGATCAATGGGCGGATGATAATAGGTCGCGTTGTCGCCATAAGGTGAGTGGGCCAGCGGAATGCCGTCCTCCAGAAGCAGCACCTTGCTGGAGCGGGTTGGATTCAAGCCGCGAATGCCGATGTTGGGGCGCAGGCCCAAGCCTTCCTCGTCGCGCACATTCACCCCCGGCACCTTGCGCAGCGCCTCGCTGGTGGTGAAAACGCGGCTGTTTTCCAACGTCTTCTTGTCGACCACCTCGGCGGAACCTGGGATACTCTCCAGCGCCTCGCGCGTGCCGATCACCTCTACCGTAGGGGCTTTGACAGGCTTTGCCTCCTGTGCCAACGCCATCCCCGCCGGACACGCCAGCGCCATTAATACCGCGATATTTATCTTTTTCCGCAAAAACACGTCACCCACCTCTTCTCGCTTATGCCAGACCACGGCTGTCGAATCCAGCCACCCACAAACATCTGATGAGGATGCTAACGCAAATGAGAATGATTAGCAATAACTTTTTAAAAGGGTTGGGAGCTACGGAAAAAGAGCACCCGGAGATTCACTGCGCGAAGCGGTATACAACCGGAAGAAGAAGGGCAACTTGTGACCAGGACTGGCTTTCCAGCTTGAGCGGCATGGCGGCGCGTAGCGTCTCCATAGCACTTTGATCCAGCGCTTCGTGCCCGGAACTCTCCTGCACATCCACTCGGATCAAGCGGCCGTCTCCGCCCAGGACGACCTTGAGCAACACCCGCCCTTCCCAGCCATTGCGCTTGGCAAGGATAGGATATTTTTTCAGCGCATCTACGCGGCGCCACAACAAATCCTTCAACAGGCCTGTATCAGGGCTGCTGTTGGCAGTAGGCGACGGGGTTGCTGGGGCAACGGGCGCCGGATCGACCCGCGCCGGAGGCTCGGCAGTGACCACCGGGGCAGGCGCGGCCTGGGCTACGGCCTGAGTCGGCACAGGCGCCGGTGTTTGCGCCGGTACGGGCACATCGGCCTGACTTGCCACCGGCACCGCCGAGGACACGACTGGCACCGTCTGCCGGGGCAAAGCCTGTTGCGTAGCAACTACCGGCGGCGGAACGCTACGGGACAGGGGCGGCTGGGCTGGAACGGGAAAGGCGGAGGTGGCCGGTTCGGCTGCGGCGAGCGATACGTCCCACTCGAACGGCGGCGGTTCGACAGGCCTGGCAAGGGCAAACACGGCGGCAATCACCAGACCGCCCACCACACTGTGGAAGGCCAGCGACACCCCCCAGCCGTTGATATGGCTGCCGCGAGGGCAGATTTTTGCTCCTGCAAAATCTGCATTTCCACCCTCCATGGCGGTCAAAATGATCCTATCTTCAGGGTAAACTGCGCTCACGAACGCTCCACCTGCAAGCTGACCTTGGTATAACCCAAGCCCTTCACCGTATCCACCAGCGTAACGAACCGCTCCAGCGGCGTGGCGCGGTCGGCGCGTACCACCACGGAGGTTTCCTTGGCATAGGCACCCAGCGCGGCACCCAGACCGTCCATGCTGATGGTCTGCTGGTTCAAAAACAGCGCCCCGTCGTTCTTGAGGGTAAGTACCACAGGTTGCTCGATTGCCGCCGTGGCGTGCTTGGCCTTGGCCAAGTCGATGGGAATCTGGCCGGTGGAGATAAAGGTGGCGGTGGTGAGCACGATCACCAGCAGCACCAGCATCACATCCACCAAGGGGATGACGTTGATCTGGTCGAGATCACGATCCACGGCGCGCGTCCTCGTAGCGGCTGAGCAGTTCTTTCACCCGCCGCCGCAGCACATTGTTCATCGCCACGCACGGGATGGCGACCACCAGCCCCATCGCCGTGGCCTTGAGCGCCATGCTCAGGCCGACCATGATGGAACGCACATCCATGGTGCCCTGCGTGCCCATGGTATGAAACGTCACCATGATGCCGAACACCGTGCCCAGTAGCCCGATGTAGGGCGCGTTCGCCGCAATGGTGCCGATCACCGTGAGACGGCGCGTCAACTCGGTCTCCAGCGCCTGGGCACTGGCAAACGCCAGCA
The DNA here is from genome assembly GCA_021731145.1 of Gammaproteobacteria bacterium. Lineage (GTDB taxonomy): Bacteria > Pseudomonadota > Gammaproteobacteria > Ga007554 > LNEJ01. Next base: position 25,538 of record JAKFXX010000023.1, read on the forward strand.
CATCCACGCGGCGGTACAGCGACCACCGTTCCACCGCCACCGCCACCGCCCAGACACTAAGCAGCAGCAACAGGCCAATTACACCATAATCAACAACATTAGACAGAAGAGACATGGAACGTTTGCCACACACCACAAAGATAACGAATGAGAATCATAATCATTATTTATTCTGGGGTCAATTGGCAATTATCCTGACAGCCTGCGGGGCTTAGAACCTGTTCACGATCTTGATCAAGGGATGCAGTGCAAGGCAAAATCGAACGAAAAAGCGGAGCATACACGAAGTATGTGAGCATTTTGAGTTCGATTTTCCTCGGTACCCCCTTGAGGGGTGAACGCCGCAATGCGCCCTTCAGCGAGATCGTGAACAGGTTCTTAGAAGTTACAAGGATGAGGATTCCCCGCCCCATCCGACTGCACCCGCCAGGGAAGCGAGTTCGGGGGGCGAGATATTTCTGTCAGTGAAAAGCCGGGATTTGGTTGTATCCATACTCCCCTACTGATGTCCCTCCTCTTCTTCCACCCCGCCCACGGCCGAAACCTCCCTCAAATACCGAAACAGCGCCCGCGCCGCTGCCGGGGGTTTGCTGGCCTTGGCCTCGCGTGCTGCGTTGCGCAATAGTTGACGGATCTGCTGGCTATCAGCACCGGGGTATTCGGTGAGGAATTCGCTGAGCGCGGTGTCACCTTCGCTCAGCAAGCGGTCGCGCCAGCGTTCCAACTGGTGAAACTGCGTGGTAGCCTGCTGACTGCGGTTATTGAACGCATCCAGCGCCTTCTGGATCGGCGCGGGGTCAACATCGCGCATCAATTTACCGATATACTGTAACTGGCGTTTGTGTGCCCCGTGCTCCGTAATGGCGCGCGCGGCAACGATGGCGGCGCGCAGGTGTTCCGGCAGGGGCATAGCCTTGAATTGGCTGGCGTTCAGCTTTACCAGCGCCTCGCCCAGATCTTGCAACGCGCTGGCCTCCCGTTTGAGCTGGGATTTGCTTTTTTCTTCGGGGCTTGTGTCGTCGTCTATCATAAAGGCAATATGGTTTCTTCTTAAATTCAGCTTCGAGAGAGTATTCACAATGTCACAGATCACGCCTTCCAGCAACACCAACCCGAGCAATGCCCAGCTTGAAGATCTGGTGCGCGACATCCTCGCCGAGGCGCGTGCGCAGGGAGCGAGTGCAGCGGAGGCTGGCGTCAGCCTTGAAACCGGCTTGTCGGTGACGGCGCGTCTGGGCGAGGTGGAAACCATTGAGTATAACCGCGACAAGGGGTTGGGTGTTACGGTCTATTTTGGCGGGCGCAAGGGTTCGTCGAGCACCTCGGACTTTACGCCCGAGGCAGTGCGCGAGGCGGTGCGGGCGGCGTGCGGCATTGCCAAATATACTGCGGAAGACGAGTACGCAGGCCTGGCCGATGCAGCACTCATGGCGCGCGAAGTTCCTGACCTTGATCTGTGCCACCCATGGGGTATCAACGCCGAGCAGGCCATCGAGCTGGCTATTGAATGCGAAGATGCAGCGCGCGGCATGGATGTGCGCATCACCAATTCCGAGGGCGGCAGCGTCTCCAGCCACCAGGGCTACCGGGTATACGGCAACAGCCACGGCTTCATCGGCGCTTATCCCAGCACGCGGCACAGCCTGAGCTGCGCGGTGATCGGCGGGGAAGGCGAAGGGATGCAGCGCGACTACTGGTTCACCGTGGCGCGCGACAGTGCGGAGCTGGAAGCGGCGGCGGAGGTGGGGCGCCGCGCCGCGCAACGCACCCTGCGCCGCCTCGATGCGCGCCGCTTACCCACCTGCCAGGTGCCAGTGATCTTCGCCGCCGAAATCGCCACCAGCCTGTTGTCGCACTTCACCAGCGCAATCCGTGGCGGCGCGCTATACCGTAAGGCGACCTTCTTGCTGGATCATTTAGGCAAGCAGGTATTTCCTGCTCATGTACACATCCACGAACAACCGCATCTGAAGCGCGCGCTGGGCAGCACGCCGTTTGACAACGAGGGCGTGGCGACGCAGGCGCGTGACATTGTGCGCGACGGTGTATTACAGGGCTATATCCTGGACAGCTACGCGGCGCGCAAGCTCGGCATGCGAACCACTGGCAATTCGGGTGGCGTGCATAATCTGGTCATTGACCCGGGCGCGCTTGATCTGGACGGATTGTTACGGCGCATGGGCAAGGGGCTGCTGGTCACGGAGCTGATGGGTATGGGCGTCAACGCCGTAACCGGCGATTATTCACGCGGTGCGGCGGGCTTCTGGGTGGAAAACGGCGAGATTCAATATCCTGTCGAGGAGATCACCATAGCCGGGAATCTGCGCGACATGTTCATGCGCATCGTAGAAGTGGGCAACGATGTCGAGGTGCGTGGTGGTACCCGCACCGGCTCGATATTGATTGAAGAAATGATGATTGCAGGTGAGTAGTTTCCACATAGGCGCTGAAGATGTTTGATGCCCCCTGGTTAGAGCAAGGGCTTACCACGCTCTCTTTTGTCGCGCTGGTGGTGTATCACCTTCACTTGATATACAGGATTCGCCGCACACCGCTGGCGACGGCTATTGGTCTGAATGCCCGCACGCGCCGCGTGTGGGTGGAGACCATCATGGAGAAGCAGCTGGATATCCTGGCGATACAGACACTACGCAACTGGAGTATGGCGGCAAGCTTTCTGGCCAGCGCCGCGATATTAATTAGCCTTGGCATACTCAACGCAGCATTCGTTACGGGTGGTATCGGCGGAACACCACAACTCATCATGAGAGTGAGCCATGAAAGTGGTGGAGTATGGCTGGTAAAACTGCTGTTTCTGGTCGTCACCTTCTTTTTTGCATTTTTTAATTTCACCCTGGCGATCCGCTCCTATAACCGCGTCGGTTTCATGATCAATATTCCTGCCGAGCGGGATCCGCTGATCACGCCGGCTTTCGTGGCAAACATGCTGGCCCACGGCATGAACCATTATTCGCTGGGTATGCGTGGTTATTATCTTGCCGTACCCTTGGTGCTGTGGTTGTTTGGGCCATTATGGCTGGCCATCGGCACGCTGGTTTTGATAGCGGTGATGTACCGGATTGATTTCAATCTCGATTAATCCTACTGCGTCAAAACCACTTCTTGCGCTTGAAATACACCAGCATCCCTCCCATCATGCCGACGATGATCAGCCAGGCGAACAGGTAGCCATACTTCCATTCGAGCTCCGGCATGTTCCACGGACTGGCCGCATGATCGAAATTCATGCCATACACGCCAACGACAAAAGTGGGCGGGATGAACAGCGTGGCGATAACCGTCAGCACGCGCATGACATCGTTGAGGCGCATGCTGACGCTGGAGAGATAAACGTCCAGCATGCTCGCCATGATGTCGCGGTAGGTCTCCAGCAGATCCATAATCTGGATAGTGTGATCGTAGCAGTCGCGCAGATAGGTTTTGGTGTTCTCGTGGATCAGGGTATGATCGCCACGCAGCAGCGAATTGAGCACCTCGCGCTGCGGCCACAGCATGCGGCGTAGCAGCAGCAATTCGCGCTTGATGTGATGAATGGCGTGCAGCGTTCCTTTGTCCGGTTTCCCCAGTAGCTCCTCCTCAAGATCTTCAATCCATTCCCCGACATCCTCCAGAACGGGAAAGCCCTGATCGATGATCACGTCCAGCAACGCATACAGCAGATGATCCGGGCCGTCCGCGCGAATGTGGCCGCTATGGTTGCGCAGCCGCTTGCGCACCAGCTCGAAAGGGTCTTCCAGCCCATCGTGAAAGCTCACGACAAAATTGCTGCCCACGAACATGCTCACCTGCTCGGTGATAATCGAGCCGTTGCGCCGCACAGGGAGGCTCATGACGACGAACAGCTGGTTATCGTACGTCTCCGACTTGGGTCGCTGGCCGGTATTGAGCACGTCTTCCAGGGCCAGCGGATGCAGGCCAAAGGCATCGCCGATCTGGCGTAGCAGCGCCGGTTCGGCATGGCCATGCAGGTGAATCCAGGTCATGGCGGGGTGGACGAGATGAGGCAGGCATTCCTCGAAGGTAAGATTTTCTTTCTCGACATATTCCGTTGCATCGTAATCGATGAGACGGATATTGACCGGTCTGGATGCGGCGGATTCGTCCGCAGTCAGCACGCCAGGTGGGGTGCCTGGCGGGTGGTAACGCTTGGTAAAGTAGCTCATGAGCAGGTTGTAGCCGTAGTGAGACAGGGATTCTTGATGATTCTTGCAAAGAATACTTTACAAGCATTTCATTTTGCTCTATTAAAGGCAAGTGGTGTGTGCAGCATTGTGCTGGTATGGTCATGGCTAATGTTTGCCGGAAGGCTGTCGCTATAGTGCGCAACGCCATTCTTGTTGTGGGCGACGATATTATTTTTTAATCAAGGAGACATACATGCTCAGCCAGACAGACGAACCCCCCGGTAGCAACGTACACGCCAGCCGTCTCAAATGGAATGAGACCGACCGAACATCTGCAAGGAATATCGCGGTCCTGTCCAACGAACTCTTCCCTAAAAATTATCTCGCGATTGCGGGATACCGGCTCTACCCCTTCACTGTCGAAGTCAAACCTCTCTTCAACCGCTATCAGCAGCACCTCCAAGTCACCCTTTCCGATTATACGTTCGCCAATAACATCATCTGGCTGTCGCGGATGAGCGCCTTTTACCAGATCATTGAAGATTGCTTTTGTCTGTTCAGCCTCAACGGCAATTGCCTGACCATGCTGTTGCCGCCACTGGGTGACCCGTCGCGCCAGGCGCGCGCCCTGGAGGTGTGTTTCGAGATCATGGACGGCTATAACCCGTCCCCCTATCTGGGCGCGGTGGAGTATGTTTACCGTGACTTCCTGACGGTGCTGGATATCGATGCTAATGCCGAAAGTGGCGAAGATAGCCTCCCCGCGCTAACCAACAGCCAATGGCTGGTGGAGCGCGCCCTGCCGGATTACATTTACTCCACGGAGGACCTGATCGAGCTCAAGGGCAATCCCTACAAGACCAAGCGCGGTGAGATCAATCAATTCCGGCGCAGCTACCCCGATCACCGGCTGGAAGTGCTGGGACCGCAGCATTGGGAAGGGATCCGCGCCCTGATGGACACCTGGCTGAAAAACCGCATCAAATACCTTAATGGGGACGCCATCGCCGATTTCTTTTATACCGTCGAGATGGAGCGCAAGGCCATTGAGCGGGCCATAGAGCACTATGGCCGACTGGATTTGCAGGGTTTATGCCTGTTTATCGGCGATACGCTCGAAGGATTCACCTTTGGCGAGCGCATTACTTCAACCGTGGCCAGCGTGCTGGTCGAAAAAACCAATTTCGCCATCCTCGGCTCAGCGCAGTTCCTGTTCCGCGAGTTTGCCAAAATGTATCGCGACTGCGTGCACATCAATGTTGGCGACGACCTTGGCCTAGAAAATCTGCGCCGGGTAAAAATGAGCTACCGCCCCGTGCTGTTCGGAGAAAAGTTTACGCTACGCCACCTTGCGGAGGGCGGTGGCTTCCCCTCTTGATGTTGCAATGATGCACGAAATAATACGTCCAGCCACACTGGAAGATCTTGATGCGCTGGTACGGCTGGAAACAGTGTTTCCCGGCGACTGCATCAGCCGGAAAAGTTTCCGGCATCTTCTCACGCGCGGCCATGCTGCGATTTGGGTGTACGACGGGGGCCAAGGGGTAGTCGGCAACGCCGTTGTTCTTTACCGGCGACGCTCCCCCAGCGCGCGGGTCTACTCGCTGGTAGTCGATCCAGCTTGTCAAGGCCGTGGCATTGCCCGTGCCTTGCTCGAAGCCGCCGAACAGGCCGCCGTCGCAAGGGGCTGCATCACCATGCATCTGGAGGTACGCGCCGACAACGAAACTGCCATACGGCTGTACGGCAAGGCCGGCTACCTGCAGGACGGGCGGGTCAACAATTATTACGACGACGGAATGGCTGCGCAACGGCTGCGAAAATCCATTGCTTTCGAGATCAATAAGCCCAATCCTCGTGCTTAACCGGTAGCCTATTCAGCCCATCCTTATAGAATCGCCATTTCGGCATGAACCGATCCATCAAGGTTATGAAGCGGCTGTTATGTGTAGGCTCCAGCAGGTGTGCCATCTCATGCACTACGATGTATTCGAGGCATTCCGGCGGCTTCTTTGTCAGCTCGGTATTGAGTCGGATACTTTTGGAGCCTGGGCTACAGCTGCCCCATTTGGTTTTCATTTTTTGCACGAAGAACCTATCCACCTTTACGCCCATGAGCGGCTCCCATTTCGCGATCAATGGCAGGACTGCTTCTTTGAGTTTTTCGCGATACCAGGCATCGAGGATCTCTTGCTTTCGTCCGTCGCTGGTTTCAGGGCGGATCTGAAGAATCATCTTGTTGTGCTTTAGCTCGACTACCGGGGCAGCATCTTTCTCAACCACCTTGAGCAGGTAGCGCTTTCCCCAAACATAATGGCTTTCGCGGTCGAGGTATTCGCGTGGTGTTTCCCGCTCCTGTTCGCGCAATTTCTTTTGCTGGCTTTTGATCCAACTGAGTTTGGTGATGGCAAAGATGCGAATGGTGTCCAGGTCCATCCGCAATGGCGCGGAGATGCGCACCTTGCCAGCGGGCGGGTAGACGCTCAGGTGCAGGTTCTTGATGTCCTTCTTGACGACTTCCAGAACGATCCCACCAAGTTCGATCTGTGTGACCATCAATATTCTTGCTGCTGCTTGATGATGAGGAAGATGCGCTCAACCTCGGACACGTTCTGCAATATCCCATGCAGGGCAGCCTTGATAACCTGCTCACGGGCCTGAATCCCACGCCAGCCATCTGGCCTAACCTGTTTGATTGTCTCGTCGATTCTCAGCGCCAGCTCAAGGCGCTTGTCCTCAGTCTCACCGCCATATGACGCAGCGGGGTCAGAAACTCCCGAAAGCAGGTTGCTGTAGAGCGCCCGTTTCCCCGGTGTATCCAGTTGCTCAGGTGTATCCTCGGCCTGTCCAGCCTCCACACGTTTCGCAAGTTCAGCGATACGCCTCAGATACTCCTCATATTTGTCCGCCTGCTCCTTGCGGAACTTGATGATCTCGTCCAGCAGCGCCGACATCCTCTCGTAGTAGGCCGGATCGTTGAGGTGCTCCTTGATGATCTTGCTGCGGACGTTGTTCTCGATGGTCTCGGCAATGGCGTTCCTGTTGCCCTTCATGCCACCAAGCTGGGAGTTGATCGCATTTGCGATGCCGGTATTCACGATCAGCTCCAGCAGCCCCATGTTGTCGAAGGGTGAAATCTTGCGTGGCTCGTCAGCCTCAATGTAAGTGTCGATAAGATGCCGCATGTCGGCCTCGTAGGTCTTGAGGTCGAGCGTCTCGCCGCTGGCCTTGCGGATGATTTCGCGGACGTTCAGGTACTGTCTGAGTTGCTGCTTGATGCGCACGATGTCGACAGTGCTGTAACCGGCGGCATCCAATTCGTCGGCGATGTTGGCGTAGGCGCGTACCAGGGCAACAGTCGCCTTGTAGAGCGCCGATCGCTGCGGTTCGCGCTCCTTCAGGTCGGAGGCGATTTCGGTGTTGCCGCAGTAGTAATGGATGTGCTCCAGCTCGCCCTTGGGCGGCTCGACCGGCTCGCAGAGCAGGGCAAGTGCTTCGATGGCGTTGTCGAGACGCTCCTTGCCCTTCGTCAGTCGATCCTGCAACAGCACTTCAGGGCCAGGGCCGCCCGCGCTGTGATCGAGTTCCGATGTATAAACCTGCAAGGCGCCCGTCCCCTTTTCATTCACGAGCTTTTTGAACAAGTCCTTGTAGTCTACGATGTAGCCAAAATCCTTATCCTCGCCATCCAGCCGATTGGTGCGGCAGATGGCCTGGAACAGACCGTGATCCTGCATCGATTTGTCGATGTAGAGATAGGTACAGGGTGGTGCATCGAAGCCGGTAAGCAGCTTGTCCACCACGATCAGCAGCTTCATATTCGCAGGCTCTTTGCTGAACAGCGCCTTTGCCCACTCCTCGTAGCTCTCCGCTTTGGTCATGTTCGGTTTGGCTTCGACATCCTTCAGCAGCTCGGTATAGGTATTGTAGATAAACTGCTTATCGGTCTCGGTGTTGGCGCCGGTCTCTTCCTTCGTCACATCCTGTGCTTGCGGGTTATAGGAGGTCACCACCGCACATTTACCCTTGAACGGCGTCTTCTGGAACAGGGTGAAATACTTGCACGCCTCGTAGATGCTGGAGGCGACCAGGATGGCGTTGCCACGTTCGCTGGAGAGGCGCGGCTTTACGCTGAAATCGAAGACGATATCTGCAACCACCCGATCCATGCGCGACCTGGAGCTGAGCACTTTCTGCATCGTGCCCCATTGTTGCCTCAGCTCAGCCTTCTGCCAGTCGTTCAGCCCCTTGGTCTTGGCCTCGAACCAGGCGTCGATTTTGTCCTGCAAGCCTAGGTGCTGGTCAATGTCGCGCGCCTCATAGACGAGGTCGAGCACCACTGCATCCTCTACCGCCTCACTGAACTTGTAGGTGTGGATGTAACCGCCGAACACATCCAGGCTGGTTTGCTTATCCCTCTTCAACAGCGGCGTTCCGGTGAAGCCGATGAACACCGCATTGGGCATCATCGCCTTCATCACCCGATGCAGCTTGCCGCCTTGTGTACGGTGGCATTCGTCCACGAACACAAACACCTCACCCATGGTCTGGCTCGGCTGCGCTTCCAGCTCCTTGATGAACGCTTCGAAGTCATCCACCTCACGGCGGCCAAACTTGTGCATCAGGGAGCAGAGCAGGCGCGGCCTGGCCTGAGCGAGCTGACTCATCAGCTCGCGGCCACTGCCGGTACGTTTGATCGCCTCGCCTGCCTCGGTGAAGACGCGCTCAATCTGCTTATCCAGCTCGTCGCGGTCGGTGATGATGACAACGCGGGCGTTCGGATTATTCTCCAGAATCCACTTTGCCAGCAGCACCATCACAATGCTCTTGCCGCTGCCCTGGGTGTGCCAGATGATGCCACCCTTGCGCTGGCGCACATGCTCCTGCGCCGCCTTGATGCCGAAATACTGGTGCATGCGCGGCAACTTCTTCACGCCGCTATCGAAGAGCACAAAATCGTGCATCAGCTCGATCAGCCGGTTCTTCTCGCACAGCTTGAGTAGATATTTGTCGAGCTTGAAACGGTTGTTGGTCGCTCCTGCGTCATCCATGACGCTCGCGACACTGGACCATCCATGGCCGACGTCCTCTTTCCATTTAAGAAAATACTTCTCCGGCGTGCCAATGGTGCCGTATTGCAGCCCCTCGGAATCGTTACCGGCGAAGATGAACTGCACGGTGCTGAAGAACCACTCGTTGAACTCGGGCTGCTGATTGGACAAACTTTGACGGATTCCGTCGCCGATGGAGACGCGACTGTTCTTCAACTCCAACACGCCAATGGCAATACCGTTCACATAGAGCACAAGGTCGGGCCGACGCTCATGGTTTCCCTTGAGCGTCACCTCCTCGGCGATGGCGAACTCATTCTTCTCTGGCTCATTCCAGTTGATGAGATGCACGGTCTCCGTGACCTTGCCTGCCTCGATCTTGACCGGCACACCGTAGCGCAGCAGGTTATAAACGGCCTGGTTATTACCGTAGAGATTGCGGCTGTGGTTATCCGCCTCCCGGTGCAACACATCGAAAGCCCTACTGATCTGTGCTTGGCTGTAGCCGCTTTGCAACAGGTGGTTGGTCAGCAGGCTTTTCTCGATGTTACTGTTACCATCGCGGTCACTCCAGTCATCGAGATAGCGATAACCCAGTTCATCACGGAACAGAGTGATAACGCGGTTCTGCGTAGCGCGTTCCGGTTGGCCGATGGGGTTCATTTCAGCACCTCCCAGTGGCCGCCTTTTTGCGGACCGACATACCTCAACCGTCCTTCTTTAACCAGCTTGGAACTGGCAAGTTCAACGGCACGTAACGACTTCCCAATCTCGGCAGCGACCTCTGCGAGCGTCATGGACGGATTTGCTTCCAATAGCTGGAGGATTTTCACCGGCGTTTTCACCGCAGTTTTCACCGCAGTTTTCACCGCAGTTTCTGCTTCACTCGTTTGCGTGAAATGAAAAATCACCCACAAACCAGTGTGTTCGTACTTTATCTCCGGTTCCGGCGCGCCCGCTTCCCGGCAGGTCTCCATGATCCGCTCGATACCGCGCCCCCAGGATTCGATCATCCCCGTTCGGAAAAACACATTGGCGACATCCGGGTTGAAGGGGATGGACGCATGTTTGCCAAGCAGCTTTTCAACCGTCCACTCAGGAGGCAGCTCGCCGGGATTCCAGATCATCAGCTTATCCGGGTACACGCTTATCTGAATCGGGGTACCACTGGCGTAATCCTTGTGAACCACCGCATTCAGAACCGCTTCACGCAGCGCGGGCATGGGCACCGGCCAAGTCTCAATGCGCTGAAGCCCTTCATAGGTAATCCATGCCCTCAGATACTTGGCCTTCAACACCTCAATGGTCTGATTCACTTGGGTGACCAAGTCACCCTGCACCTCGTCCTGATAGCGCAGATCCACATTGCTTTCAAAAAAGCCGATCTTCACATAAGCGCCAGTGAAAAACCGTTCCGGCTCCGGGTGAAACATCAGGACAGCGGCATGGGTCAGGTAGTGGCCTTCCACCAGATGCAACTTCTCAAGCAGCGTCTGATCCGGCTCTTCCAGCACAGCCTCCGACAAGCGTTGGCTTTTCAAGGCCAACCTGCGAAAGGTTTTCAGTGCTCCCGCATCCAAATCCGCCAGAGCCACTCCCGGCAGAGGGATGCCATCCCAGGTCCGCCCATGCTTGCGCAGCAGGAATCGGTCCAGCGCCGCACCTTTCAGTAACTGATTGGTGCTGCCGCTGCGGTAGTAATACTCGCCCTTATAGCTGATCGGATTAGAGTACGGCGCAACCACAATCTCCAGATACGCCTTGTCCTCCTCATCATGGAGATTCACATCCACCATAATACCCAGCACATCGCGCACCTTGTTCGGCAGCTCTTCCAGCAGCCTGGGCGCATCTTTCAGGCCAACCACCTCGCCCCGGTCATTGCGCCCGACCACCAACACACCTCCCTCGGCATTGGCAAAGCCGCAAATCCATTTCAGGTATTCGTCGCGCCAGGACTCCTTCCATTCGATGTGCTGGTTTTCCTTCATACGAGCCGAATCCTCCCAGTGAGCAGCTCCTGCATCATGCCCTGGGAACGCGGGCTTCCAGCCCGCATAAGGCGGCCAGGATGGCCGCGTTCCAGTCGTTTCATATCAGTCGAATCCTGCCTGTCAGTAGATCCTGCATCATGCCCTGCTTGAGGCTGCGGGCCTTGGCGAGTTTTTCTTCCAGCGCGGCGATCTCGGCGTCCATGTCGGAGAGGATGGCGGCGATGGCGGTTTGTTCTTCCACGGTCGGGACTCGGATTCTTAGTCGGCCGAGAGCTCCGCGAGATATGCGTTTGTGGGTTGTTCCGCCACTCCGATCACTTACCGCTCGAAACCACTGATCAGTGGAGAAGATGTTTGCCAGAAACACCCTGTTCGCCACAGATGCTGGTGGCCGGAATATTGTCACATCCACCGAGGTGACAATCTTGGCTTCGCCGATATCAGACAAGACACATGATCTACCAGCCGGGTCTGCTAATCGGCATATGAGCAAGTCCCCTTGGCTAATCTCTTTGCAGCGCAAAGACACGAATGACTTTTCGAAAATGTATTTCTTGTCGTCCTTTTCGATGAACGCACCAACTCCAATGTTGCCGGTCTGGATTAGCCGTATCCCTTTATCGGTGATGTGCTCCGATTCAATCCAGTCACCATCGTCGAAAAGTTCCTTCTTTCCTCCGGCAAGATCAAAAAGTGACCGTTCCTCCCACTCCCCACTGAAGCCCGGCAGGCGCTTTTTGCCGGTGAGCAGTTCCTGCATGGCGCCTTGTTTGAGGTGGTGTTTTTTGGCGAGGAGCTGTTCCAGGGATTCGATGAGGGCATCCGCATCGCTCAACGCCTCGGCGATGGCTTCTTGTTCGGCTTTGGTGGGCGGGAGGGGGATAACAAAAGATTTCAACCATCGAAATTCAATACTCTCGACCGTTGTTCCGGACTTCATGCATCTGGCTAAAATTTGGGGGCCACTCCACAGGAGCAAGTGGAGCAAATAGTCGGGAACATGATTCGCTATCGGAATTAACGCCTTAATGTCCTGATTAATCGCCAGAGGAAGAGCGTTCTTCGCTACTGGAAGATATTTCCGAAGAATGCCACTTCGAGTAACGATGATTATCGAATTGGCCGGAAGCAGAGTGGTGCTGCTGTTCTTTACAGCATGACTTGTTATCTTCATGGGCGCATCGAACAACAATGATCGCTTCACATCGCCTGACGAAACCCACGGTATAGCTCCATTTTCCCAGAACGACGGGTTTTGCATGGACGGAGTTGCTCCACCTTTCCACATGCCAAGTTGGCCGAGGGAATTTACCTCCCAATCCTCCGGAATCACCCCCACCTCGGTCTGTTTATAACCACTCGGAATGTTATTCATGGTGTGCACCGTTGGGGCGCCACACACCGTGCATCATGGTTAGAAAGTCGCCATTTTGTGTGCATGTGTCGTTTAACGTATGACGAAAACCCGCGTTTCGGGCACGCATTGCGTGCATCATGGGTAAATAATTCGATTTTTTACCTACGTAAATCGCCTGGTGAATGCGCAATCGGTGTTTTACGCTCATGTTGAGATTTCCGGCTTTGCATTCACATTGAGCAGCAGTTCATACAGCGCGTCATTCAGGTAATAGTTGTCTTTGCCCAGCTTGTGTTTGGAGAGCAACCCTATGCGTACCACTTCGTCGAGATATTTGGCTGCAGTTTTACGGGTGATTTGCAATTCGCTCGTCACAAACTCAATCTTGGTGTAGGTGTGGCGGAATAGGTTGTTAATCAGATCCTGGCTGTAAATTTTGGGTAGTTGCTCGCGCAGTGTATGCTTGTGCCGCTGCATCAAAGCGACGATGCTAATAGTCAGCACGGTGGTTTGGCGCGAGGTTTGCTCCACGCCGTCCAGCATGTATAGTAGCCAGTCTTCCCAGTTGCCCGTGTCACGGGTAGTTTGCAGCAGGCGGTAGTAGTCGGCTTTGTTTTGGTTGATGTAGCGGCTTAAATATAGCACGGGGCTGCCCAGCAAGCCGTGTTGTACCAGATACAGGATGTTGATGATGCGGCCGGTTCTGCCGTTGCCGTCGTAGAAGGGGTGAATGCTTTCAAACTGGTGATGGATCACCGCCATTTTGGTGAGCGCGTCCCAGTCACACAAATCGTCTTCATTGATGAAGCGTTCCAGATTAGTCATCAGGGCAATGATTTCATCGGGGTGTTGCGGCGGGGTGTATACGGTTGCGCCAGTGAGGCCGTTTTTCAACGCGGTGCCCGGCAGCTTGCGGAAGCCCGCGCGGCTCTCTTCGATGCAGGCTTGTATTTCCAGTATGTCGTTGTTGGTGAGCAGTCCCGTGCGCTTGACCTGCTCAAAACCGTTGCGCAAGGCGGTGGCGTAGTTATGCACTTCTTTCGCCGCCACGGTGACAAAGTGCCGCGCAATACTGTCGCTGCGGTATAGGTCATCGTGGGTGGTGATGATGTTTTCAATCGCGGAACTGTCTTTGGCTTCCTGCAAAGACAGCGTGCTGATGAGTATGCTTTGATTGGGAATGCCGGCAACCACGCCTTTCAGCTCCGCAAGTGCCTGATGTGCCTTGGCGAGTTTTTTCAATACCGCCTTGGTTTCGATGTCTTGGGTTAGCGGTAGTGATTTAATGGCGTTCATAGCTGAAACCCCATTTTATTCAGGTGCGCTTCCACCTTCGCGCTCAGGCTTGCGACTTCACGCGTCAGTATGGGCAGCGGGGTTTCGTAGCGCTCGGCCAACTCTTTCACGCGCTGGGTAAGCGCCTGACTGATGCGGTCCATCTCGCCGTGGATGTCTCTATCCAGCGCGGCGAGCCATTTGTCGTCCACCACCAGCTCTTTGATCTCGGCCTCGGTGAGTTTGGGATAGTGGGCGTAAGACTGGGCGTCGAGGCCAGCCTCGGCGTCCTTAAGGCGCTTTTTGAGGTCGGCTTCGTCAGTGCTGAGTTTGAGCCAGCCGTTTAGTACGGCGGCTTCGTCTTTCGCGTCCTTGTCGCCCTTGATCTCCTTCAGCCGGGCGGCGACGTTGGCCTTGTTCACCTTATCGAGTTCGGAGAACGCGCCGTCCTCGCCGCCGTGCTCTTCTTCCAGTTCGGCGAGTTTGGCGCTGATACTTTCCAGTTCGGCACTGAGTTGATCAATGGCGGCCTGCTTTTTGGCATAGTAGCGGGCGACCATGAGTGGCTTGGGGATAAGGTCACAGACCCAGCCCTTGTCTTTCTCCTTGCCCTTTTTGTCGGTCTCGATAATGCGATAGGTCTCAGCCTTCCAGCCCTCAGTTGCAATCAGATAGCAGTCGTCCTGCAGGGTCTGCGCCCAGTAGTCCATGAGGTGCTGGTAGACGTCATATTTGTCGATAAGCGGTTTGCTGGTGTAGTGCGCGAGCAGCCCTTCAGACAAGTCGGCGATAACCTCTTTGGGATGGATGCCCACAACAAGCCCTTTAAGGATTTTTGATGCCCTGTCGCGCCATGCATCAAAGTGGACGTTCATGCCGGTGATGAAGGCGGTGAACTCGGGGTGGTCGTAGATGGCGGGCTTGATGGCCGCCTTCTCCACGGCAAGATCGAGATAGCCGGGACGGTTTGTTTTGAAGAGCGATGTTTTCAGAGTCGGGCAGATGTTCCAGTAGGGCTTGAGCGCCTCGACATCCGCCACGGGAATGCCGCCCTTCAAATGGCCTTCAATGTCTTGCAGATCTTCGGCCTGCTGGCTGTCGATATAGCGCGGCAGGTTGAGGTTAAACTCGTTCTTCTCGATCTCTTCGACGCTGACCATGCGGGCGTACTTTGTGTCGCTGTTGTCCTGACGGGTGAAGGCATCCACGATCTTGTGGATGTCCATACTGCGCAGGCGGTTCTTGGGGCCGTCTTTGATGTAGCCCCCACTCGCGTCGATCATGAAGATGCCTTTGCGGGTATGGGCCTCCTGCTTGTCGATGACGATGATGCAGGCGGGGATGCCGGTGCCATAGAAGAGGTTGGCGGGCAGGCCGATGATGCCTTTGATGTAGCCCTTGCGGACGAGGCTGCGGCGGATGTCGGCCTCAGCGTTGCCACGAAACAGCACGCCATGGGGAAGGATGCAGGCGCCTTTACCGGTGGATTTCAACGAGCGGATGATATGCAGCAGATAGGCGTAGTCACCCTGCTTGGCGGGCGGCGTGCCGAAGGGCTGGAAGCGCTGGTAAGGGTCATGTAACGGTTCGATGCCGGTGCTCCAGCGCTTGTCGGAAAACGGCGGATTGGCAACAACGTAGTCGAAAGTCTTGAGCGTGTCGCCGTCCTTGAACTTGGGATCAGCCAGGGTGTTGCCCTGCATGACAAGCGCGATGGGGTTGTTGTGCAGGATCATGTTCATGCGGGCAAGGCCGCTGGTGGCGGCATCTTTCTCCTGCCCGTAGAGCGTCACCGGCGTGCGCGCCTCGTCGGCCACTTTGAGCAGCAGCGACCCCGATCCGCAAGTTGGGTCGTACACCGTGGTCTTGGCGCTGGTCTTAGCATCGCGGATGCCGATGATCTGCGCGATGATGCGGCTGACTTCGGCGGGCGTATAGAACTGGCCCTTGCTCTTGCCACTCTCGGTGGCGAAGTGGCGCATCAGGTATTCGTACGCATCGCCTAGGATGTCATCGCCTTCGGCGCGGTTCCTCGAAAAGTCGAGCGCGGGGTTCTCGAAGATCGCAATAAGGTTGGTGAGCTTTTCGACTTTCTCCTTCGCATCACCGAGCTTGGTAGAGTCGTTGAAGTCCGGCATATCGGACAGCTTGTTGGCGTTGGCCAGCGGGGCAATGATCTTCTTGTTGATCTGGTCGCCGATGTCGGACTTGCCCTTGAGCGCGATCATGTCCTTAAAACTGGCACCCTCGGGGATGGTGATCGGCGCATAGGGCACGCCCGCGTATTTGTCGCTGACGTATTTGATGAACAGCAGCACCAGGACGTAGTCCTTGTACTGGCTGGCATCCATGCCGCCACGCAGTTCGTCGCAGCTGGCCCAGAGAGAGGAGTAAAGTTCGGATTTCTTCAGGGCCATGGTGATTAAACTCTTTTTCTTTGATGCGGTGCAGAAAAATTGGGGCCGGGTTGGTTAAACAACGCAACGATTTTGACTTATAAGGCGCAGCTTGTCATCTTTGCCGGGCATTAAACGAACGTCCGGTTTGTTATGGCTGTTTTTCGACTATGTGGGAGTCGGCGCTGAACAAATATCCAGCGGGGAGGGCGTAGCGAGGGGGGCGTAGCCGATAATGTCGATGGAAATTCATGTAAGGCGAGCGGGTCTTGGCGGTGCGCTCACTTCACCTGGCTGGTATCTGATCGTTTATGCCTGCTATAATCAACCAGTTATTTTCTATCCATTTTGTGCATGGGCATGGCTGCGGTGACATGCAGGCTGTGCGGCAAGGTGCTCTAAGTGTCAAAAAACAACAATGATGAGCCCATCGTAAAAATCCGCGGCCTGCGTTTCGCGCATGGCGCCCGCGTGATTTTTGATGGTGTGGACATCGACATCCCGCGCGGCAAGATTACCTCTATCATGGGCCCCAGCGGCACCGGCAAGACCACACTGCTGAAACTGATTGGCGGTCAGTTGCAGCCCACTGCGGGCAGCGTCGTGGTGGATGGCGAGGATGTCAACAAAATTTCCCGTGATGCGCTGTTCCGCTTGCGCAAGCGCATGAGCCTGCTGTTCCAGACCGGCGCGCTGTTTACCGATCTCACCGTATTTGAAAACGTGGCCTTTCCGCTGCGCGAACACACCCGTTTGCCCGAGTCGATACTGCGCGACCTGGTGCTGATGAAGCTGCAGGCCGTAGGGCTGCGCGGCGCGCGCGATTTGCTGCCTGCCGAATTGTCGGGAGGTATGGCGCGGCGCGTGGCGCTGGCCAGGGCAATCGCGCTGGATCCGATGATGATCATGTACGATGAACCCTTCACCGGCCAGGATCCGATCACTGTGGGCGTGATCATGCAGCTTATCCGTATGCTCAACGACACCTTGGGGCTGACCAGCATCATAGTCTCTCACGATGTGCATGAGTTGACGATGATCTGTGACCATATGTATATGATCTCGGGCGGCAAGGTGATGGGACACGGGACGCCCGATGATATGGCCCATTCGGAATCAGGCTGGGTACGGCAGTTTATGGCCGGATTGCCGGATGGTCCGGTGCCGTTCCACTATCCTGCGCCGGATTACGCCGACGATCTGCTGGCTGGGGCGTAACGAATGACAACACATTTTATACCTGGGGTATGCGCTGCATGATGGGATGGTTGCAGCGGCTGGGAAGCACCAGTCTGAGTGTTTTTGAGCGATTGGGGCGTGGCAATCTGTTCCTGTTGCGCGTGCTGGCGGCCCTGCCCAGCCTGGTGGCGCGACCGGGGCTGGTGATTGCCCAGCTTTATTCGGTGGGCGTGTTGTCGATGATGCTGATTGTCATCTCCGGACTCAACGTGGGCATGGTACTGGGCCTGCAAGGATATAACACCCTGGTGGATTTTGGCTCCGAGGAATCTTTGGGACAACTGGTTGCCCTGTCACTGGTGCGTGAACTGGGGCCGGTTGTGGCGGCGTTGCTGTTTGCCGGGCGCGCCGGTTCAGCATTGACCGCCGAGATCGGGCTGATGAAGGCCACTGAACAGCTCTCCGGGATGGAGATGATGGCGGTCGATCCGCTCAAGCGTGTGATTGCGCCCCGCTTTGTTGCCGGCATTATTTCCATGCCGCTGCTGGCCGCGATGTTCAGTGCGGTGGGGGTGCTGGGTGGCTTTTTTGTCGGTGTCGGCCTGCTCGGCGTGGACAGCGGCGCGTTCTGGTCGCAAATGCAGTCCAAGGTCGATCTGTATGACGATATCCTTAACGGCGTGATCAAGAGCGTTGTATTCGGATGTGTGGCGGCCTGGATCGCGGTTTTTGAAGGTTACGACGCAGTTCCGAATACGGAGGGCGTGAGCCGCGCCACCACGCGCACCGTCGTGCATACGGCGTTTGCCGTGCTGGGGCTGGATTTCATATTAACCGCGCTGATGTTTGGGGACGAATAAGATGATGCAGAAAAGAACCATGGAGATCGGAGTGGGCGTGTTCGTTGCGGCGGGCATTGCCGCATTGATTATGCTGGCCATGAAGGTCAGCAACCTGGCCGCTTTTACCAACCAGCAGGGCTACGAAGTCACCGCCCGGTTTGACAATATTGGCGGGCTCAAGGAGCGCTCGGCGGTAACGGTGGCGGGTGTGCGCATTGGCCGGGTGAAATCGATCGTATTTGACGACAAGGACTACGAGGCCGTGGTCACAATGAATATCGAATCCCAGCATGATCGGCTGCCCGCCGACACCTCGGCAAGCATTTTGACGGCGGGGTTACTGGGCGAGCAGTATGTGGCATTGGAGCCGGGTGGCGACGAAGCCTTTCTGAAGCCGGGTGGAGACATCAAGCTTACCCAGTCGGCGATCATTCTGGAGAAGATGGTGGGCCAGTTCTTGTTTGACAAGGCTGCCGGTGGTGATGGGAAAAAAGAAGAAGGGGCCGCGCCGTGATGCGGATCGGATTGGTGGGACTGGTGGGGTTGCTGGCCTGCGTGAATGCGGCTGCGGAAACCGTGCCGCTGACACTGGAGCAGGCGACAGCACGCGCCTTGCAGACAGATCCGCGCGTCACTGAGCGCCAGCGCCTCGTCGAGGCTGCACAAGCACTGCTTACCGAAGTCAACGGCAACGAGGGCTGGCGGTTTGACGCGAACACCTTTCTCGCCGTGTCACCGGGAGCTAATGGCAACATATTCAAGGGCGGCGACTGCGCCCCCGGCAGCTGCACCCTGCGTTCCGACAGGTATGAGTTGAGCAATGGCTTTTCGCCCTGGGTCAACTTGCAGATGACCATTCTCAAACCCCTATACACCTTTGGCAAGATCGAAAATTACGCAGCCGCCGCACGCGCCAATATCGAAGTGAAGGACAATGATGTGCGCCTGCAACGCGCCACGACGATCTTGGATGTGAAGCGCGCCTACTATGGTTGCCTGGCTGCGCGTGACGCACGGTTGTTTCTGGTGGATGTGAAGGAGCGCGTTGCTAAGACCATCGACCTCGCCAAGAAATGGCTTGATGACGGGCAGGGCGATATCAGACAAGCCGACGTATTCGCGCTCCAGACTGCGCATTCACTGGTGGGAAGATACATAGCCCAGACCGAAGGCATGGAGAAAATCGCCATCGACGGATTGAAGGTGCTCACCGGCATCGCCGCGCAAGATGAAGTTCAGCTTGCTGAAGATGCGTTGGTGCCGGTGCCGCTGCCTGAAGTCAGGTTGCCCGAGCTCCAGAACCAGGCGCTGGCCAATCGGCCTGAGATGAAGCAGGTGGATGCGGGGTTGCGTGCCCGCCGCTCCCTGGTGGAGGCGCGCCAGGCTGACAAATTACCAAACGTGTATGCCGGCGTGGCGGGGGTTCTTTCTTATTCCCCCAACCGCGACAATCTCAAAAACCCGTATATCTACGACCCCTTCAATACCGCCGGTTTGACGCCGATGGTCGGCCTCCAGTGGGCTTGGCAACCGCAGGCGCAGGATGCAAAAGTTGCGCAAGAGCAAGCGGAGTTGAATGCGTTGCTCGCCAAGTCGGACTTTGCCCGGCGCGGCATCCCATTCCAGGTGGCGGAACAGTACCACCAGATGCAGGCGGATTTTACGGCGGTGCGGGAGCTGAGCGAAGGCAGCCGCAATGCACGGCGCTGGATGATCGGGCGTTATGCGGACTTTGAGGCGGGCCTTGAAACAGCGGATCGGGTTATCACTGCCTTCCAGGGATACGTGCTGGCACAGACGGACTATATCAAGACAGTTTATGATTACAACATGCATGTAGCACAATTGCGAAATGTAACCGGAGCGGACGAATGAAAAAGTTGATAGTTGCGATGCTGTTGCTGTGTATGGCGGGGTTTGCGCCAGCGGGCGTAAGCGCCAACGTGCCTCAGCTGCCGCAGGATATGATAAAGCAGACAGCCGACAGCATGCTTGCCAAGCTCAAAGACGAGCGGGCGGTGATACGTAAGGATCCAGGCCGGATTTACGACTTGGTCAGCAGCATCGTTCTGCCGCACTTCGACTTTGAGCGCATGTCTTCATGGGTGCTGGGCAAGTATTGGCGCACCGCCACCCCCGCGCAGAAGAAACGCTTCAGCGAGGAGTTCCGCAATCTGCTGGTGCGTACCTATGCCACCTCTCTGACCGAATATACGGATCGCAAAATTAACTACCTGCCGTTTCGCGCCGACGCCAATGATACCGACGTGACGGTGCATACCGAGGTGGCACAACCGGGCGCCGCGCCGATCCCTATCGATTACAGGCTTGCCCTCACTAATGACGAATGGAAGGTTTACGACGTGGCTATCGACAACGTCAGCCTGGTGACAAACTACCGCACGACGTTTTCCAATCAGATCCGGCAAGAAGGGCTGGACAAGCTTATCGAAAAACTCGCTGCGCGCAACGAGAAATCCAGCGCATCTTCCGCCAAATGAGTGATGTTGAGATCAAACCGTTAGGCGATGGCGGCTTTCTGCTGTCCGGCGCGCTGACCTTCGATACCGTGCCCGCCCTGTGGCGTCAAAGCGCCGCGCAGTTTAACAATGCTGATGCGCTTATGCTGGACTTACAGGGGATTACTCATACCGACAGCGCCGGTCTTGCCCTGCTCATAGAGTGGATGCGTACCGCCCGCAGCCGGAACAAAACGATTGCCTTCGGAAATATCCCCCCCCAAATGCTGGCTATCGCCAAGGTCAGTGGCGTGGAGCAGATTCTTCCGCTTTTGTAGTGGAGTGGGGATTATAAAGTGCCTGGTTCAGCGCCATGCTCCTCATATGTTTGATACAATAATCAAAACTTGGTATACGAAAGCAGAGGATTTCACATGCAGGCAGAGGATATCAAACATCTTATTGAGGCGGGATTGCCCGATTGCCAGGCACAGATTAAGGGTGATGACGGCGTCCACTTCGAGGCGGTTATCGTTTCGGGCGCCTTCGAGGGCAAGGGCATGCTTGCCCAGCATAAAATGGTCTATGCCACGCTGGGTGACCTCATGCATTCGGCGATACATGCCTTATCCATGCGCACGTATACTCCACAGGAGTGGGAAAAGATACGCGCGCAGTGAGTTGCGCATGTAATGCGGCTTGGATCCGGCAGCACTTGCCACCCATTTTGTTTGTTATGACATTTTAATTGGCCGGCACATGGATAAATTATTAATTACCGGCGGCGCGCAGCTTCAGGGCGAAGTCCGCATCTCTGGGGCCAAAAACGCGGCGCTGCCGATTCTGGCCTCCACACTGCTTGCGGATGGGCCAGTTACCCTCAGCAATGTCCCTCACCTGCGTGACATCACCACCACGATGGAACTGCTCGGGCGCATGGGTGTTCAGCTCACGGTGGATGAGCGCATGAATATCGAAGTGGATAGCCGCACCATCCATGATTTTTCCGCGCCCTACGAGCTGGTCAAGACCATGCGCGCCTCTATTCTCGTGCTGGGGCCTTTGCTGGCACGCTACGGGCAGGCTAATGTCTCGCTACCCGGCGGTTGTGCGATTGGCGCGCGGCCCGTGAATCTGCACATCCACGGTCTGGAGGCGATGGGGGCGACCATCAAGGTCGAGAACGGTTACATCCGCGCGACCGCCAAGCGTCTCAAGGGCGCGCACCTGTTTCTGGATATCGTGACCGTGACCGGCACCGAAAATCTCATGATGGCGGCAACGCTGGCGGAAGGCACCACGATTATCGAAAACGCCGCGCGCGAGCCGGAGGTGGTGGATCTGGCGCATTGCCTTAATCAGATGGGTGCCAAAATCAGCGGCGCGGGCACGGATACCATGACTATCGAAGGCGTGGAACGTCTTTCAGGCACCCATTACAGCGTACTTCCTGACCGCATTGAGACCGGCACCTACCTGGTGGCCGCCGCGATCACCGGGGGACGGGTCAGGGTCAAGGACACCAACCCGCATCTGCTGGAGGCGGTGCTGCTCAAGCTGCGTGAGACGGGGGCTGAAATCGAGATTGGCGATAATTGGATCGAGCTCGACATGCATGGCCGCCGCCCGCGCGCCGTCGACCTGCGTACCGCACCGCACCCGGCGTTTCCCACCGACATGCAGGCGCAATTCACTGCGCTGAACGTGGTTGCGGAAGGCACCGGAATGATTACCGAAACAGTGTTCGAGAACCGCTTCATGCACGTGCAGGAGTTGCAGCGCATGGGCGCCGATATTCGCCTGGAGGGCAATACTGCCATCATACGCGGCGTGGAGAAGCTCACCGCCGCGCCGGTGATGGCGACGGATCTGCGCGCCTCGGCGGGCCTGGTACTGGCAGGTCTGGTGGCGCAGGGCGATACCCTGGTGGACCGCATCTATCACATTGACCGCGGCTATGAATGTATTGAAGAGAAGCTGACCCAGCTTGGCGCGCGTATCCGCCGGGTTCCGGCGTAACAAATCGCGCGTTCCCCCTCCCCCGCCTCCGGGAGAGGGTTGGGGGGAGGGGGAACGCGTAACATCAATTATTATGTGAATTTTAAAGATCAAATAGACTGATCCCTAAACCCCGGCACCTGATGAACACCACACTCACCATCGCCCTCTCCAAAGGGCGCATCTTCAAAGAAACGCTGCCGTTGCTGGCGCATGCCGGCATCGTGCCGGTCGATGATCCCGACACCAGCCGCAAACTCATCCTCGACACCAACCATCCCGAGATCAAGCTCGTAATCATTCGCGCTTCCGACGTGCCGACCTATGTGGAATACGGTGCCGCCGATGTGGGTGTGGCGGGCAAGGACGTGTTGATGGAGCACGGTGGCGATGGCTTGTACGAGCCGCTGGACCTGAAAATCGCGTGCTGCCGGTTGATGCTGGCGGGTCCCGCATCAGGGAAAAATGGCGAGGCGCGCATGCGCATTGCCACCAAATATGTCGCCTCCACGCGGCGTTATTTCGCCGCACAGGGCAAGCAGGTGGAGATCATCAAGCTCTATGGCTCGATGGAGCTCGCGCCGCTGGTGGGGCTGGCGGACCGCATCGTCGATGTCGTGGACACCGGCAATACGCTGCGGGCCAATGGCCTGGAGCCGCTTGAGCATATCGCCGACATCAGCTCGCGCCTCATCGTCAACAAGGCATCAATGAAGATGAAACATGCCGCAGTCAAAACCTTGATCGAGCGTATTGGAGAGGCGGTCGCCGCCAAAGAAAAAAGAAAGAGGGTGTGAGCCATGGTTGATATCCAGCGAT
The DNA here is from genome assembly GCA_021731145.1 of Gammaproteobacteria bacterium. GTDB lineage: Bacteria > Pseudomonadota > Gammaproteobacteria > Ga007554 > LNEJ01. The sequence continues at coordinate 49,053 of JAKFXX010000023.1, forward strand.
TGAATACAACACAAGCGGAATTCTGGACGCAGCTTGAGCAGCGCCTGGCCTGGGAAAGTGTCTCCGATGAGGCAGTGACGCGCACCGTGCGCGATATCCTGTCCGATGTGCGCAAGCGTGGCGATGCAGCGGTGATTGAATATACCAACCGCTTCGACCGGATGAGCGCGTCACACTTTGGCGAGCTGGAAATACCGCAGACTAGCCTGCGGCAGGCATTGGGGAGAATCCCCGGCGCGCAGCGCGAGGCGCTGGAGTTTGCCGTATCCCGGCTGCGCGCCTACCATGCGCATCAAAAGCAGGAATCGTGGTCATATACCGAGGCCGATGGCACCGTGCTCGGCCAGCAGGTAACGGCTTTGGAGCGCGTCGGGCTGTATGTGCCCGGCGGCAAGGCGACGTACCCTTCCTCTGTGTTGATGAACGCCACTCCTGCCAAGGTGGCGGGCGTGTCGGAACTGATCATGGTGGTGCCCACGCCGGACGGTCAGGTGAATGACCTGGTGCTGGCGGCGGCGGCGATTGTCGGTGTGGACCGCGTGTTTGCCATCGGTGGGGCGCAGGCGGTGGCGGCGCTCGCCTATGGCACGCAAAGCGTACCGCAGGTGGACAAAATCGTCGGCCCAGGCAATATCTACGTCGCCACCGCCAAGGGCATGGTGTTCGGCACGGTGGGTATCGACATGATTGCGGGTCCCTCGGAGATCCTGGTGATCTGCGATGGCCACACCGACCCGGACTGGATCGCTATGGATCTGTTTTCGCAGGCCGAGCATGACGAGGATGCGCAGTCGATCCTGGTGTGCCCCGATGCCGCCTATCTTGATCAGGTGCAGGCCAGTATCAACCGCCTGCTGCCTACCATGGAGCGCGCCGCAGTGATTGAAAAATCACTCGCATCACGCGGCGCGATGATCCACGTGCGTGATTTGGACGAGGCTGTTGCCGTTGCCAATTTTATCGCCCCCGAACATCTGGAGCTGTCAGTGGCGGACCCGCAGACGATGGCTGCACATATTCGCCATGCCGGAGCCATTTTCATGGGGCGTTACACGGCCGAGGCGGTGGGCGACTATTGCGCGGGTCCCAACCACGTACTGCCCACCTCACGCACGGCGCGGTTTTCCTCGCCGCTCGGGGTGTATGATTTCCAGAAGCGCTCCAGCCTGATCATGTGCTCGGCGCAGGGCGCGTCTGAGCTGGGCAAAACAGCGTCGCTGCTGGCGCGCGGCGAAGGCCTCACCGCCCATGCGCGCTCGGCGGAATACCGGATCAGCTCGAAATGAGCGCAAAATCTGCCGCGAACAGTGGACAGGAGCTGGGGGCCGGCATGGCATCAGGCCGCGTAAGCCAATGGATACGTCCGCAGATACATGCCTTGTCGGCCTATCACGTGCCTGATCCGGGGAACCTGATCAAGCTCGATGCCATGGAGAATCCCTACACCTGGCCGCAGCCACTGGTTGATGAGTGGCTGGAGACGTTGCGTCATGCCAGCCTGAACCGTTATCCCGATCCCCAGGCGCATGTCCTCAAGGCGCGCCTGCGCGAGGTATTGGATATACCGCAAGGGATGGATATCCTGCTTGGCAACGGCTCGGATGAACTGATCCAGATGATCGCCATGGCAGTGGCCGGGCCGGGGCGTACTGTGCTGTCGCCAGAACCCAGCTTTTCCATGTACCGCATGATTGCCGCCTTCACCGGATTCGAATACATCAGCGTGCCGCTTAATGCGGGCGATTTCAGCCTGGATATGCCGGCAATGCTCGACGCGATTGCCCGCCATCAGCCCGCCGTGGTGTTTTTGTCTTATCCCAACAATCCCAGCGGCAATCTGTGGAATGCCGACGAGTTGTGCGAGCTGATTGCCGCCGCGCCTGGCCTGGTGGTCGTGGACGAGGCCTATAACGCCTTCGCCGATGACACGTTCATGCCAAGGTTAGCGGACTTTGACAATCTGCTGGTGCTGCGCACCCTGTCCAAAATGGGCCTGGCTGGGTTGCGCCTGGGCGTGCTGGCTGGCGCCAAGGCGTGGCTGGATGAGTTTGACAAGATACGTCTGCCGTATAACATCGGCGTGCTGACGCAGACCAGCGCGGAATTTGCCTTGCGCCATTATGATGTGCTTGAGGCCCAGGCCGCGCAGATCCGCGCCGACCGCGAACAACTCTTGGCACGGATGCGAGTCCTGAACGGCATCACCGCCTATCCCAGCCGCGCCAATTTCATCCTGTTCCGTGTGCCAGCCGGGCGCGCCCCAGAGATATTCGCGGCGATCAAGGCTGACGGCGTGCTGATCAAAAGCATGCACGGCGCAAGTCCACTGCTCAACGACTGCCTGCGGGTAACGGTGGGCACACCGCAAGAGAATGAGGCGTTTCTGGCAGCGTTGGCGAAGGTCATTTGATATGATTTTTGCCACAGAGGCACAGGCAGCGCTGAGAAATGAAATTTTTTTGTGTGAGATTGGGCTCATGATTCTCTGTGTCCTCCGTGCCCCTGTGGCAAAATATAAAAACTGGAGAAAAACCCATGACTGAGCGCAAGGCGACCGTCAAACGTGACACGCTGGAAACCCGCATCGAGATTACCGTGAATCTTGATGGCACAGGCGCGTCGCGTTTTCAGACCGGGCTGCCGTTTCTCGATCACATGATGGATCAGATTGCGCGGCACGGCATGATCGACATCGACATCCAGGCCGAGGGTGATTTGCATATTGATGCCCACCACACTGCCGAAGATATCGGCATCACCCTCGGCCAAGCGGTAGCCAAGGCCGTAGGTGACAAGCGTGGCATTGTCCGCTACGGCCATGCCTACGTGCCGCTCGACGAGGCGCTGTCGCGTGTGGTCATCGATTTTTCTGGCCGTCCTGGCCTGGAATATCACATTGATTTTCCCCGCGCGCGTATCGGTGACTTCGATGTCGATTTGTTTCGTGAGTTTTTCCAGGGTTTCGTCAACCATGCCCAGGTGAGCTTGCACATCGACAATCTCCGTGGCCGCAACGCCCATCACATTGCCGAGACCGTGTTCAAGGCCTTCGGCCGTGCCGTGCGCATGGCCCTGGAGATGGACCCGCGCATGCAGGGCATCATGCCGTCCACCAAGGGGAGTTTGTGATTACTCCGAGTTATCCGGCATGAGCATCGTTGCGGTCATTGATTACGGCATGGGTAATCTGCGCTCAGTCGCCAAGGCGCTGGAACACATCGCCGACCCCGATACGACGGTAGAGGTTACCGCCTCGCCAGAGCGCATCCTGCAGGCCGACCGCGTGGTTTTCCCTGGTCAGGGTGCGGCACGCGATTGCATGGCGGAACTCACGCATCGTGGGCTGGTGGATGTGGTAAAAGAGGCGGTACGCAGCAAACCATTTCTTGGAATTTGCATGGGCTTGCAAGTACTGCTGGAATCCAGCGAGGAAAATGGCGGCACAGCGGGCCTGGGCATTCTGCCGGGCAGCGTGCGGCGCTTCCCGGATGGTATGGTTGATCCCCGCTCGGGCGATGCGCTGAAGATCCCTCACATGGGCTGGAACCAGGTGCATCAAACAAAACCGCATCCCTTGTGGCAAGGCATATCCCAAGACAGCCGCTTTTATTTCGTGCATAGTTACTATGTTGCGCCAACGGAGTCGGACCAGATCGCGGGTGTTACGCATTACGGCACCGATTTCGTCTGCGCCATGGCGCGCGGCAATGTCTTTGCTGTGCAATTTCATCCCGAAAAAAGCGCAGAGGCGGGGCTTGCCTTGCTCGCCAATTTTCTGTGCTGGGATGGATGTGTGTAAAAGTGTAGGGTGCGTTCCACGCACCAACGATGATGGTGCGTGGAACACACACAGCGAAATTTTGGATAATAAATTTTTTCTGTCCCCGTAATGCCCGTGAATCCCCGTGAAGGGGACAATGGGTGACAATCCCCGTGAAGGGGACAATGTGAGGGGGCAATGTCCCCGTGAGGAAGCTATCATGTTGTTGATCCCCGCCATTGACCTGAAAGACGGCAAATGCGTGCGTCTGCGCCAAGGGCGCATGGAAGATGACACCGTATTTTCCGATGACCCGCTCGCCGTCGCCGGGCGCTGGGTGGACGCGGGCGCGCGGCGCCTGCATCTGGTGGATCTGAACGGCGCCTTCGCCGGTAAGCCGGTGAATGCCGATATCATCCGGCTCATCGCGCAAACCTATCCCGACGTACCGATCCAGGTGGGTGGCGGCATACGCGACGACGACACCATCCAGGCTTATCTGGATGCGGGCGTCAGTTACGTGATCCTCGGCACCAAAGCGGTCAACACGCCGCACTTCGTCGGTGACGTGTGCCGCGAGTTCCCCGGCCATATCATCGTCGGACTGGACGCCAAAAACGGCAAGGTGGCGATAGATGGCTGGTCCAAACTCTCCAATCACGATGTTATTGATATCGCCCAGCGTTTTGAAAAAGATGGCGTCGAGGCGATTATCTATACCGACATCGGGCGTGACGGCATGCTGGGCGGCGTGAATATCGAAGCCACTGTCGCACTAGCCCAGGCCATATCGATCCCGGTGATAGCCTCCGGCGGCATCACCAACCTGGACGATATCCGCGCGCTGTGCGCGGTTGCCGAGGAAGGCATCATGGGCGCGATTACCGGCCGCGCCATCTATGAAGGCACGTTGGATTTTGTCGCAGGACAAAAGCTGGCGGACGAGTTGAGCTGACATGGGCCTGGCGAAGCGCATTATTCCTTGTCTTGACGTAGATGCAGGGCGCGTCGTCAAAGGCGTGCGCTTTGTCGGTATCCGCGACGCCGGTGATCCGGTCGAGATCGCCAAGCGCTACGATCAGCAGGGTGCCGACGAGCTGGTATTCCTTGATATCACCGCCAGCAGCGAGGAACGCGAGACCATGGTGCATGTGGTCGAACAGGTCGCCGCGCAGGTGTTTATCCCCCTCACCGTGGGCGGCGGCATCCGCAGCATCAACGACATCCGCCGCATGCTCAACGCGGGTGCCGACAAGGTGGCGATGAACACCGCAGCGATACATAACCCCGGTCTTGTTAAAGAAGCCGCCGAGCGTTTTGGCTCGCAGTGCATCGTCGTCGCTATCGACGCCAAGCAGGTCAGCACGGGCGATGAACCGCCGCGCTGGGAAGTTTTTACCCACGGCGGGCGCAAGCGCACCGGCATCGACGCCGTGCTATGGGCGAAGCAAATGGCCGACGCCGGCGCCGGTGAAATCCTGCTCACCAGTATGGACCGCGACGGCACTCGTGACGGTTTTGACCTCCCCCTCACCCGCGCCGTGAGCGACGCTGTGTCCGTACCCGTTATAGCCTCTGGTGGCGTCGGCAACCTCGACCACCTGGCCGACGGCGTAAAACAGGGCAAGGCCGATGCCGTGCTTGCCGCGAGTATTTTTCACTTTGGGGAATACACCGTAGAGCAAGCCAAACGCACTATGGCGGCGCAGGGGATTGAAGTGAGACTGGACGAATAATCCACAAAAAAACCACGTTGCATCACTCCCACAATAAGATCTCGCGGGGTGCAATAACCAAAGGGCATTGCACCCCGCGCGGACTCGGCCAGAGTGTCCGCGACAACCTCATTGCTTTGGCCGATGGAACGACGGCCCGCCGGCCGGGAGACAAAAGTCTTTCAGGTGCTTTTCCAATGAAGCTGGGCTTTGAGATGTCTGACGATATCCCTCACCCTTCCATCTGCGAGTGGCAACAAAAAATCCTTCACTCGCGCCCCTGCCTTTAATTTTTCCAGCTCCACTTCATAAATCCGCCGTATTTCATCTATCGGGATACCGCTTGCGCGGGCAAAAGAACTGATTGCATCCACATGCATGGCTTGCTCTTTTTCGTTGTCGTATAGTTTGGCGTTCATGGCGTTGACCTTTTCGCTAGTTCAAGGCTGTTGAGATTTTCTGAGTTGAGGGTGCGCAGTACCCGCTTCAAGCTGGCTCACCCTTGCACAGCCGTATGCACAGGGTGAATCAGCAGCGGTAACTCTTCCTTCACAGCGCCCATCGACCGGCCTTTCTGCGCCTGTTATTTTTCTACCGGCCTTACTCCCTCAAGCATAATTTCCAGATTTTTATTTTCATAATAGGGAATACGAAATAAATATGACACAAAGATGTGACAACAGTATGACAAAATGATGACAAACAACATCGCGTCCAGCTCTATGCTTGAACTGCAAAATAGAACACGATGGCTGATGGCAAGAAGTGAATTGGATCCCGCGTGGGCACAAAATACGTGCCCACCCTGCTCGGCTAAATCGTATCAGGGGTCACTCCCCATCCCCCCGCAACGGCATCATAACGATTGGCTCTGATATTTTTGCGCACCCCATAAAACTGCTCCCATACCGCCACGAAATTGCCTTTACTATCCGCAGCAATGCGTGGGTTGTGGGCCTCATGCGCTATGAGTTTGCACAACTCGGAGCCATCTGGATTGGAGATGATTTCGATGACAGCACTGTTATCTGTCTCAACATTTTGAATCCCAACCCATTGCTGCTTAACGGCATCATATCGATTGACCCAGATACTTCCGATGGCAACCCGGCTAGGCTTGCAACTGGTAACCTTCCCCAAGGGATTAGAAACATCTGCCGTAACAATATCGGTGTGACGCCACACCGCCAGTGCATTGCCAGCCCCGTCAAACGCAACCTGAGGTGTTAGTGCATGCCCCTTATCATCCTGCTCAATGAGTTGAGCCACTTGCCAGCCGACACCTTTAACATAGCGGTTAGCCCAGATGTTTTTCCAGGCGGGGATGGTATCGTGGGGGTCGTTATCAAAATATTGCTCCCACACCACCAGCGCATCGCCGTTGTTCGCCATGGCAATACGCGGCACGGCCACCGCCCAGTTAGCATCGCTTTCGATGCGTATCTGCGCTTGCCAGCCCGATCCCGCAGCGTAGCGGCTTGCATAGACATGGTTCGATTGCACCCATACCGCCAGCGCATTGCCCTCGGCATCCATGGCAACATGAGGATCATCGGCATGTCCGCTGACAACCGGGTTGTTGCTGAGATCACCCGATATTATTGAATTATCGCTGATCAGGGACGCCACGCCCCATTGCTGGGTGGCAACATCATAATGATTACCCCAAAGGTTATAACGTTTATTCAGAACGCTGTCGTATTGACCAACCGCATTACTTCGTGCCGCCATCTGCCCCCATACAACAACAAAACTGTCATTGCCACCCACTGCAATCTGTGGAGATCGGGCGTCGCTGCTATCACCCTCGATAAGTACCGGCCCGCTCCACTGCCGCGTGGTAGCATCATAACGATTGCTCCAGATATTTTTCCGGGTACTGTCCGACTGCTCCCACACCGCCATCGCATTGCCGCTGCCATCCATGGCAACGTGTGGTGCATTGGCAAAACCCGCATTGTCGCCTTCAAGAAGCTGGGCCGTACCCCAGCGCTGGGCTGCGGCGTCATACTGGTTGGCCCAGATGTTCCTGCGGGTGTTGTCGGATTTCTCCCATACCACAATGGCATCGCCTGTCGATTTCCTGATCACAATCTGAGGAAGACCGGAATCCGCACCATTGTCGCTTTCGATGAGTTGCGGTCTGCCCCAACCGGAACCCACCACATAACGATTGGCCCAGACATTTCTGCGTGTTCCATTAAACAGTGTCCACACCGCCATTGCGTTGCCACTGTCATCCACAGCAATCTGGGGATCAAAAGAAGCATTCAGCACAAAACCCGAGTGGCCGGGCACAGGGCCGATTTGCGGCTGTTCCTTATCGCCCCCGCCGCATGCGGCAAGAATAACGCCGGAGAGCAGAAGCACCAAGGCCTTGAAACCAACTCGCATGATCGCGTCCTTAAAACAAGATGTGAAATCGTTCATCAAAAACGGCGCTGCCAGATACTCCACCGCGTACCACCACGCTGTCGCCATGCGGAGATTACGTTGCCACTACCATCGATAACCGCATGGGGATCGTAAGCATCCCCAGCGTCATTTTCCTCGACAAGTGCAGCGGTGCTCCAACTGCCCGCCGTATAACGGTTGGACCAGATATTCCAGTGAGTACCGTCGTATTGACGCCACACCGCGATGGCATCCCCATTGATATTCATGGAAACGCTCGGCTCGCTGGCATCACCTGCATTATCGGTCTCGATGAGCGCTGCTCCTGCCCAGGCACCCTGCGTAAAACGGTTCGACCATATGTTATATCGTGTGCCATCAAATTGCCGCCACACCGAAATCGCATTACCGGCGGCATTAATGGCTATCTGCGGAGCATCCGCATCTCCCGTATTGTCATTCTCCATGAGTCCTGCCGCACCCCATGCGCCTGACGCATAACGATTAGACCAGATGCTATAACGGCCGCTGCTGTCTGCCTGCCGCCACACGGCAGTCACATTACCACTGCCGTCCTGAACGATCTGCGGATCGAACGCCGCTCCATCATCGGCGCCCTCAACAAGAACACGCCCCGCCCAGGCTCCCCCAGCGTAGCGGTTTGCGTAAATACTGTTCGCAAGAGAGGCGTCAGCGAGAGGTGTCGCCTGCTGCCATACAACAACAGCATTGCCCGAGCCATCCATGGCAACATGAGGTTGTTCCGCATTCCGCCCTTTCAGATTATCCAGCTCGAGCTGTTCGGGATTACTCCAGGTCCATGTCCCGTTGACATTTACATATCGGCTGGCGGCGATGCTCCCTACACTATACCGATCTTCGCCCTGCTGATTAAAAGGATTGCAAATAGCAGCAGCATCGCAGAACGGGCCATCAAGCTGCTGCCACACAATGATTGCCTGACCATTGGCATTTACCGCAACCTGGGGAGTATACGCATTGACCAAAACTTGAGTTGTATTGGCATTTTTTGCTTTAACGAGGGTAGCCGCCTCCCATTGCCCTGTGCTTGCGTCGTAATGGCTGGCCCAGATGCTGGAGACGGGAAAAGAGAGGCTATCATCGTGCTGCTGCCAGACAACCCAGGCATCACCATTAGCCGTCATGGCAATCTGAGGATTGCGGGCATCGCCCGTGCCGCTGTCGACAGGCGTGACAACATCCCAACCAGCACCCGCCACATAACGCCGCGCCATAATCTTCCAGTAATGGCTCACACCGTCCCACTGCTGCCACACAGCGATAGCATTACCGTTGGCATCCATGGCGATTCGCTGCGCCGCAGCGTCTCCCGTATCATCACTCTCAAGCAGCGCCACACCTGGCGTAAAGCTCCAGGTGTACGGCGTCGCCAGCGCATTGCCTGCGGCATCCTTCGCATCAGTGGTAATGGTCACCGTATAGGGTGTGTTGAGATCGAGTTCCCCTGCCGGGGTAAAAACGACAGTTTTGTATGTATACTTTACGGTGCCTGTAATTGGTTTGCCGCCAGCACTCACGGCAAATGTTGCCGTGGTCAGTGTGGCAGGATTCATGTCCTCGGAGAATGTGGCGGTGATCGTGGTATGCGAGGGCCCCAGCTTCACGCCATTAAGGGGGCTGGTGGCAATAACTGCGGGGGCAGTTGCATCAACGGATGATGGCGCTATCTCATCCTTCCCCCCTCCACAGGCGGAAAGAAACAGGCTGAACAGCACCGCAACGAGCAACACATGCCCTGAACTCGTCCGCATGGACCCTCCCTCAAAATGTAGAAAATATTATTTTTGTATCTGGCAAGTGTCCATCCATGGCGCATAGCCTGTCAATACACCCTTGCTTGGCGACTGGAACCGTAGCAACGACGGAATGGCCGCTCTCTGGCATCCTGCCATTGCTGCACCCCCGTATCCACATATATCGGATACGGGAGGCAAGGCAACACGCGAGCAGTTGCCGATAATTACTAACAAATTGAATATATGATAAAAAATGACGGAATATTCTGCAAATTCAGTCCTCCACTACAGCAGCGACGGGCTCGTGGAGGTGTGCAGGCAGGGTAACTCATGAAGCAGCAGGTTGGAGCAAGGAGGAGAGTATCAAGTTATCCGTGTAACTGCCCTTAAGCCTTGACCCGCTCAGTCCCGAAAATGATCGCAAATTTATTCAGTGCCTGTTTCCAATCACGAATAGGCATTGTCCACTTTTTCGATACATTTTTGGTACCCAGGTAGAGCACCTTCAGAATGGCATCGTCATTGGAAAACACGCCCCTGTTTTTCAATGCCCGGAGCAAGGAGTAGTTCAGCGACTCGATGGCGTTAGTGGTGTAGATGGCATTGCGGATATCGGGCGGATAATCAAAAATACCGTCAGCCGACCCCAGTCGGCACGCCATCGGGGGCTGATGGCTGGGTATTTACTGTCCCAGCGCCTGTTCGGCCTCGGCCAAGGTGGCGGCACCATAAATGGCCCACAAATCAAGCGTGGCTTCAGCGAATTTATAGAGGCGCCGTTCACTCTACCAAATAGAGCATTATCTACTTATGTAAATACTCTCTATGATTTTATGGTGGGCCCGCTCGGACTCGAACCAAGGGCCAAGGGATTATGAGTCCGTTAATTAAAGTCACCATATCAAACAATACATAACAATACAATAAGTTACATCGCGATACTTCACTACACACTCCTTTGTGGTACTACGCCGTCGACATTTCGTTGACATATCGGTGTCCACCGAATTTCGACCTGTGGGTTTTCACATTGAATACCGATTGGTGTACATCCGAGCCCCCAAAATGGCTGCGCTCGGCGACAAGTAGGTGGCACAGCAAGACATTCAGGCCATCCACCGGATTCGGAACCGGCAGAAGCTTCTCGCCCTCGCTTCACTCTCCATAGCTCGTCGGCCGTGTAAGAAAGCCTACAAGATTATCCGCAAAACCCGACAAACCCCCACCCACTGAAGCAACATTAAAATAAAAAACCTAATGTAACAATGGGTTGAAGAATGGCACAGCTTTTGCCTCACCTCTTGTAGAGAGTCTTTCCACAAGGGGAATAAACCATGGTGATGCTAACGTCCAAGGCAACGGCCGCAGTACAACAGTTGATCGCGTCATCGGATCCGGACATTGCAGGATTGCGCGTAATGGTGAAGGACGGCGGCTGTTCCGGGTATCAGTACATGATGAACCTGGAATCCTCGCCCGATGCAGAAGATGAGGTGCATTCGTTCGATACGATAAAGGTCTTCATTGATCCCACAAGCAAACCACTGCTGAGTAGCGTCACCATTGATTATGTGGAAGACATTACTGGGGTCGGTTTCAAGTTTGAAAATCTGAACGCTACTGCGACGTGTGGTTGCGGTTCGTCTTTTTCCATCGACTCCCAATCTCAAACTGAAAATAGCGATCCGCGCGTAACTGAAACAGCCTGTAACCGAAGGGGATAATACATCATGTGGGACTATTCCGAGAAAGTTAAAGAACATTTCTTCAATCCAAAAAACGCAGGGGTGCTCGAAGAGGCCAATGCGGTCGGTGAAGTCGGTTCGATTTCATGCGGTGATGCGTTGCGCCTGATGCTCAAGGTAGACCCTGTCACGGATGTGATTCTCGACGCCCGTTTTCAAACATTCGGTTGCGGCTCCGCGATTGCCTCCTCTTCCGCGCTGACGGAAATCATCAAGGGCAAAACCACGGATGAGGCATTAAAAGTCACCAATCAGGACATCGCCGCATTCCTCGAAGGCCTGCCGCCGGAAAAGATGCACTGCTCGGTGATGGGCGCAGAGGCGCTGCACGCGGCGGTGGCGAATTATCGTGGCGAGGCCTGGAGCGATGACCACGAAGAAGGCGCCTTGGTGTGCAAGTGCTTCGGCGTGGATGCGGCGCTCATTGAGCGCACGGTACGCGACAACGACCTCAAGACCATGGAACAGGTGACCTGCTACACCAAGGCGGGCGGTGGTTGCCAGACGTGTCATGAGAAGATCGAGGAAATTCTCATGACAGTGAATGGCTCGGTGCCAGTGGCCGCAGCGGCCGCTCCCGGCATCCTGCCTCCTGCGGCACTAGAGCGTCCCTGCACGTCGGCTATACCCGCACCTGCCCCGGTTTCAAAACCAGTGCCGACGACCAAGAGAATGACCAATTTGCAGAAGATCAATCTCATCAGCAGCGTGATTGAAGATATCCGCCCTCAGTTGCAGCGTGACGGCGGCGATGTAGATCTGGTCGACGTGGACGGTGACACGGTCTATGTCTCAATGACAGGAATGTGCGCAAGCTGTCAGATGTCTGCCATGACTGTCTCTGGAATTCAAGAGCGCCTGATAACGGCGCTTGAGCGTCCGCTGCGAGTGGTGCCGGTGCAACCCGAACGCGTGAGGGCCTAAGTCATGACTGACGGGCATATACAAGTCATGACGGGCATATACATGGACAACAATGCGACGACACGAGTGGATCCGCAAGTGGTTGCCGAGATGTTGCCCTACTTTACCGAGCAGTTCGGAAACCCCTCTTCCATGCACAGTTTCGGTGGTGACGTGGGGGAAAAGATCGAGTGGGCGCGTGGACAAATCCAGAAATTGCTGGGCGCGGAGCATGACACGGAGATCATTTTTACCTCTTGCGGTACCGAGTCGGATTCAACGGCCATTCTCTCCGCGCTGGCGGCTTATCCTGCGCGCAAGGAGATCATCACTTCGATAGTCGAGCATCCCGCTGTGCTGGCGCTCTGTGAACATCTGGAAAAACAGGGAGGATACAAGATCCACCGCATCGGCGTGGACGGCAAGGGCCGCCTCGACATGGACGCCTATGCACGCGCCCTGAGTGACAAGGTGGCAGTGGTGTCAATCATGTATGCCAACAACGAGACGGGCACGATTTTTCCTGTGGAGGCATTGGCGCGCATGGCCAAGCCTCATGGTGCACTGTTTCATACCGATGCGGTGCAGGCAGTGGGAAAGATTCCGCTCGACATGAAAAATTCGGCTATCGACATGCTTTCGCTTTCGGGGCACAAATTACATGCACCCAAGGGCGTGGGCGCCCTGTATGTGCGGCGTGGCACACGCTTCCGCCCGTTTTTGCGCGGCGGACACCAGGAGCGCGGGCGGCGCGCGGGCACGGAGAACACGACCGGCATCATTGGGTTGGGCAAGGCGGCGGAACTGGCGCTGAGCCACATGCACATCGAAAATACCCAGGTCAAGGCGCTACGTAACAAACTGGAACAAGGAATACTCGCTGCGGTGCCGAATTGCTTTGTTACCGGCGATCCTGATCATCGTCTGCCTAACACCTGCAACATCGCGTTTGAATACATTGAGGGCGAGGCGATTTTGTTGCTGCTAAGCCATCAAGGTATCGCCGCCTCATCGGGTTCCGCGTGTACCTCGGGTGCATTGGAACCGTCGCATGTGATGCGCGCCATGAATATTCCCTACACAGCAGCGCATGGCTCCACTCGCTTTAGCCTCTCACGTGAGAACACCCAGGCCGAGATAGACCGGGTGATTGAGGTAATGCCAAAAATTATAGCTCAATTGAGGGCACTTTCACCCTACTGGGGAGTGAATGGCCCCATCGAAGAGCGCACGTTCGCGCCGGTGTATGCGTAACGAGGTTACGGACATGAGTCAGAATTTCGTAGCGATCAACGACACGACCTTGCGCGACGGCGAGCAGACCGCCGGTGTCACATTTACCGCCGAAGAGAAGCTGACCATCGCGCGCCATCTCGACATGGCCGGTGTGCCCGAACTTGAGGTAGGTATCCCCGGCATGGGCGCGAAGGAGCAGGAAACTATTCGTGCAATTGCGGGCATGGGGCTTGCCGCACGACTCATTGTGTGGAGCCGTATGTGCCGCGCAGATCTGGCCGCTGCTGCCACCTGCAATATAGAAATGGTGAATCTCTCGATTCCCGTCTCCGACATCCAGATCAGACACAAACTCCAGAAAGACCGCGGCTGGGTGATAAAGACCATACAGGAATACGTGACCACCGCTCGTGACCTGGGTATGGAAGTTTGTGTGGGTGGAGAAGACTCATCACGCGCCGACATGGACTTTCTGATCCAGGCCGCGCAGGCGGCCCAGCAAGCAGGGGCACGGCGCTTCCGCTTCGCCGATACGCTGGGTTTGATGGATCCGTTTACCACGGCCTCTCGCATCGCGACGCTGTGCGAGGCCGTGGATCTGGAGATCGAGATGCACGCCCATGACGACTTGGGTCTGGCCACCGCCAACTCGCTCGCTGCGGTGATGGCAGGCGCAACTCACGTCAACACCACCGTAAACGGTTTGGGTGAACGCGCGGGCAATGCACCACTCGAAGAAGTGGTGATGGTACTGCGCCACGTAAACAACAATGAGACAGGGATAGACATGCGGCGATTCCCCGAAATTTCGCGCCTGGTGGCAAAGGCCTCAGGCCGCCCGGTACCAGTCAACAAAAGCATCGTTGGCGAGGCGGTGTTTACCCATGAAGCCGGTGTGCATGTGGATGGCTTGTTGAAGAATCCACTCAATTACCAGGGCTTCGATCCAGCAGAGGTGGGGCGCGAACATCGTTTGGTGCTGGGCAAACACTCCGGCTCCAAGGGGGTGATGCATGCTTATGCCAAGCTTGGGATTATTCTCACGGGCGCACAGGCCAGCTCGATACTCGATCTGATTCGCAGCCATGCGAATGCAACCAAGCAAGTTCCCACGACAGCCGACCTGAAGCGTATTTACTGGGAAACCATCCATTATGCCCAGCTTCATTCATAAGAAACGAAGCTGAGGGGAGGCCATATGTCACAGACAGAGATAGGCAGCTTTTTGGAAACCCCTGACGAAACGGGTTTTTTCCGGCTCGTCCGGGAAGATGTGGAGTGCGTCTTCGCACGCGATCCGGCAGCGCGCACCCGTTTCGAAGTGCTGACCACGTATCCCGGCGTCCACGCTTTGTTCATCCACCGCATCGCGCATGCCGCGTGGCAGCGTAACTGGCGTTATATCGCACGCTTGATGAGCTTCCTGGGACGCATGTTTACCCAAATCGACATCCATCCCGGCGCCAGGATCGGCAGGCGTTTTTTTATCGATCATGGTACAGGCGTAGTGATCGGAGAGACCGCAGAGATCGGCGACGACGTGACGCTCTATCACGGGGTAACCCTGGGCGGCACGAGCTGGAGCAAGGGCAAGCGTCACCCTACCTTGGGTAACAAAGTGACGGTAGGCGCAGGGGCCAAGATTCTTGGCCCCATCATCATTGACCACGGCGCACGTGTCGGTGCCAATTCAGTGGTGATCAGCGCTGTTCCGGCAGGAATGACGGTAGTCGGCATCCCTGGGCGCGTGGTACTGCCGCTGGAACGGCGGCGCATCACGCATCATGGCATCGACCTGGATCATCACCTTATGCCTGACCCGGTGGGTAAGGCGATTAGTTGCCTCATTGAACGCATCAATCAACTGGAGGCACGGCTTGGCATGGCGCCTGACAGTGAAGGGCTGGCGGCAGCAATGCAAACTATCGATTGTGATGTATGTGATGACAGTTGTGACCAGGCCCGCTTCATGAAAGGCTCCAACCCGTACAGTAAAACTTAAGGGATGCACCATGAACGAACTGCAAGAACGTCTGAGCACATTATCCGCCGCTGAAGAGTTTCTCGATTTTTTCGGCATTGTGTATGAACCGAACGTCGTCCACGTGAGTCGCCTGCATATCCTCAAACGCTTTCACGACTACTTGCGCCGCGTACCGGAATTAGCACAGATGGATGAGACAGCAGCGTGGACGGCGTATCGAGATCATCTGACGCGGGCCTATCAGGATTTCGTGACCTCCAATGCGGCCACGGAAAAGGTGTTCAAGCTGTTTCAGCAGGCTACCCCAGGCACGGCGTTCGTGCCGTTGGATAGCTTGCGCAGAAAGCTGTAGAAACTATTTCCAGGCGCGATTATCGCCGCCAAAAGCCGCTCCAGCAAAGATTCAGGAGACTTTCATGCACATCGTCGTTTGTATCAAACAGGTCCCGGACAGCAGCCAGATCCGCGTGCATCCGGTCACCAATACCATTATGCGCCAAGGTGTGCCCGCCATCATAAATCCCTATGACCTGCTCGCCCTGGAAGAGGCGCTGCGTCTCAAGGACTGCATCGCAGGCACTACCGTTACGGTACTGACCATGGGGCCGCCCCAGGCCGAGGACGCCCTGCGCAAGGCGCTCTCGTTCGGCGCCGATCACGCCATTCTGGTGACAGACCGCGCCTTCGCGGGCGCAGATACGCTGGCGACCTCTTATGCTATCGCTGCGGCCATCCGGCAGATCGAAAAAAAGGAGCCAGTGGATCTGGTCTTCGCGGGCAAGCAAACCATCGACGGTGATACCGCCCAGGTGGGCCCCGGCGTCGCCAAGCGTTTGAACCTGAATTTGCTCACTTACGTCTCCAAAATCGCCTCGCTGGATTTGGATAAACGCGAGATCATCATCCATCGCCGCGCAGAAGGTGGTGTACAGGTGATTCAAACACAGATCCCCTGCCTGATCACCATGCTCGAAGGCAGCAATGAAATGCGCTTCGCCTCAATGGACAACATGTTCCGCGCAGCGCGTCATCCACTGCAAATCTGGAATAAGGACGCAGCCGGCATCGAGGATCCGGCCAAGATCGGTCTCAAGGGCTCGCCGACGGTGGTAAGTAAGGTATTCGCACCCCATGCCAAGACCATCAAGGCTGAACAAATCGACGTAGAGCGCAAAACCTCCAAGGAAATCGCGACAGCGATGCTCTCCAAACTATTCAGAGAGCATCCGAAACTGCACGCTGAAATTGCTAAACTGGCCGGTTGATTAATCATGCGGTTTTTTTATTTAAGGAACGTCTGACATGAGCGAACAAAACCAGAGCATTCCTCCGGTGAAAAAAGCCGCAGGTCGTAAAAAAGTCGAACTCGACCCCAGGCTCATTGCCTACAAAGGCGTATGGGTTTTTATCGAGCATGAGCGCGGCGAAGTTCATTCGGTATCGTGGGAGCTGCTGGGTGAAGGGCGCAAACTCGCTGATATGTTAGGCGTGGAACTGGCCGGCGTGGTGATGGCCGCGCCTGGAGAATCCGGTGCGCGCTTCTGTCAGGAAGCCGGTTTCTACGGCGCGGATCTATGTTACCTCATTGAAGATCCAGTGCTGAGTGATTACCGCAATGAGCCCTTTACCAAGGGGCTGACCGACTTGGTCAATCAATATCAACCCGAGATTCTGCTGCTGGGCGCCACCACCCTGGGACGCGATCTCGCCGGCAGCGTCGCCACCACCTTGCAGACCGGGCTCACTGCGGATTGCACCGGCCTCACCATCGACCCGGAGAACCGCAGCCTCGCCGCCACCCGCCCCACCTTCGGCGGCAGCCTGCTGTGCACCATACTTACACTCAATTACCGCCCACAGATGGCCACGGTGCGTCCGCGTGTGATGCCAACGCCAATACCAGCGCCCGACACCCACCGCACGATGCGCATCATCCCGCACACGCTGGGCATGGTGGAGACCGACATCATCAGCAAGGTGCTGCAATTCATTCCCGATAACACACAAAACAAGGCGCAACTACCGTTCGCCGACATCATCGTCGCGGGTGGCCGCGGCCTGAAAAACGCCGACAATTTCAAACTGGTGTGGAATCTGGCCAAAGTACTGGGCGCCGAGGTAGGCGCATCGCGTCCCGTTGTTCAGGCGGGATGGGTAGACACTGACCGTCAGGTGGGGCAATCCGGCAAGACCGTGCGGCCCAAACTGTACATCGCCGCGGGTATCTCAGGTGCTGTGCAACACCGGGTGGGCATGGAGGATTCCGACGTGATCATCGCCATCAATAACGACCCGAACGCGCCCATCTTCGATTTTGCGACCTACGGCATTGTCGGTAATGCCATGCAGATTCTGCCAGCCCTGACCGAGGCGTTTCGCCAAAATCTGGCCGCCGCGCGGCTGGCAAGTTAGAAAGGAGTAAAAGCCATGGCTGAGAAATTTGATGCGATCATCGTCGGCGCGGGGCCTGCGGGCAATGCTGCCGCCTATACCTTGGCCAAGGCCGGTCTCAAAGTGCTGCAACTGGAGCGCGGTGAGTCTCCCGGCACGAAAAATGTGCAGGGTGCCATTCTATATTCAGACGCGCTGGAAAAAATAATCCCCGACTTCAGGGAAGATGCCCCACTTGAACGCCATCTCATCGAGCAACGCATGTGGGTGCTCAGTGACGACTCCCATATCGGCACACACTACCGCTCGGATGATTTCAACAAAGAGCCTTACAACCGCTACACCATCATCCGCGCCCAATTCGACAAATGGTTTTCAAGCAAGGTAAGGCAAGCTGGTGCGCTGGTGATCTGCGAAACCACCGTACTTGATCTGGTCAAAGATGATGACTGCGTGGTCGGCGTGCGCACTGATCGTGAAGGCGGCTTCATTTATGCCGACGTGGTGATTTTGGCTGATGGCGTAAATTCATTGCTCGCAAAAAAAGCCGGCTTCCACCTCGAAATTGACCCCAAGGATGTCGCCTTGGCGGTGAAAGAAATTCACTTCCTGCCGCAAGAAACCATCGAGAGCCGCTTCAACATCTCGGGTGACGAGGGCGTGGTGATCGAAATGGTGGGCAAGATCACCCAAGGCATGGTGGGTACCGGCTTTCTCTACACCAACAAGGAGTCGCTCACCATCGGCGTGGGCTGCATGCTGTCCGATTTCAAACAGCAGAAAATTTCACCCTATGCCCTGCTGGAACAGATGAAGGAGCACCCCTCGATCAAACCGCTGCTCGCCAACAGTGAGATGAAAGAGTACACCGCACACCTGATCCCTGAAGGGGGTTACAACGCCATGCCGAAAATTTACGGTGCAGGGTGGATGATCGTGGGCGATGCCGGCATGTTCGTCAACGCGGTACACCGCGAGGGCTCGAATCTGGCCATGACGACCGGACGCATCGCAGCGGAAACGGTGATCGAACTGGCGGCGCAGAACAAACCAATGACCGCCGCGAATCTGGCACTGTACCGGAAAAGCCTGGACGAAACCTTTGTGATGAAAGACATGAAAAAGTACAAGAAAATGCCGGAGATTCTGCATAAAAATCCCCACTTCTTCACCGCTTACCCCGAGTTACTCAACCGCGCGGCCCATACCATGCTCAAGGTGGATGGCGTGGATAAGAAGAGCAAGGAAAAGGAGATACGGCAGAGCTTTGTCGGAAAAAGGTCTCTGTTCGGACTGTTGGGCGATGCATTTAAGTTATGGAGGGCTTTCGAATGAATGCCGTTAAAGTCGAAGAAAAACTGTTTCAAAACCGCTACCGGGTGGACGCGGGTCATCCCCATATCACCATCAAAAATCCTGATACCTGCCGGGTGCAATGCAAGACGCAGGAGTGTACCGTGTGCTGCCCAGCCGGCTGCTATACCGCAGAAGGCAACGGTCAGGTAGTGCTGATTACCGATGGCTGCCTGGAATGCGGCACCTGCCGCATCATCTGTTCCGAACATCGCAATGTTGAGTGGGAATATCCGCGTGGTGGATACGGAATACTATTTAAATTTGGTTGAGAGGACATACTCGTGGAAGACATACGCCAGTTCCTCGCACATGCAGTAGAGCTCGAACGCGAGTCCGCCCGGCGCTATGAAGAGCTTGCAGAAAGCATGCACGCAGAAAGCAATGCTGAGGTAGAAAAATTCTTTCGCAGAATGGCCACTTTCGCCCGCAAGCATCTGGCTTTGGCCATGGAGCGTGGAGGGTTTCGCCACTTGCCGGTGTTATCTGCTGAAGACTATGTCTGGCCGGACGGCATCAGCCCCGAGCAATTTGACTGGATAGGCGTTGACGGATTGATGGACGTGAGCTACGCCCTCAACCTCGCCCTTGATGGAGAGCGTCGCGGCCACGCCTTCTATGCCGACGTTGCGAACACCACTGGTGATCCCGAGGTCAAGGCTATGGCCGAAGAATTTGCCGACGAAGAAGCAGTGCATGTGGCCGAACTGGAAAAATGGATTTCTCGTTATGGTGCGTACCTGCATAAATAATTATGCAGGTACGCACCCTGTTACAAGCTGCCTTTTTGAATAAAGGAAACAACCATGCCGAAACCTCTAAAACACATTTTCGTCTGCATTCAGTCAAGACCCGAAAATCATCCGCGTGGCAGTTGTGCCGCCAAAGGCGGTATCGACGTATTTCAGGCATTCATGCAGCAGTTCGACTCACGCAAACTTTACGACCGTTTTGCCCTGGTCAACACCGGCTGCCTCGGCCCTTGCGACTTGGGACCCAGCGTGTTGATCTATCCAGAGGGTGTTATGTACAGAGGCATCAAAAAAACTGATGTCGCCACTATCATCGAAGAACATCTGTTGGGCGGAAAGCCTGTGGAGCGACTGATGATGCCCAAAGAAGTTTGGGGGTAGCGTGAGCGGAGCAGCGTTCCCCGAGGACAGGGTCGGCTTTGGCGATATCCCACCCGCCATCAACGCCTGCCTGCAAGATGCAGTAGCCGCCTATGCGGATACCGACGCGGCCGAGAAATTATTGTGGGCAGCACAATCCGCCGCACCCGAACAGCGTGCGGTCTACTTCGCCCTGTATAAATTCTATTTCTACAAATACCGTCTCGATGATGCCGAGCGGGTAGCGCTGATGGCGTTGGAAATCTCTGCACGGCAGGGAGGATTTTCCGCCGTGTGGGAAACGCTCACTCCCCTCTCGACGCAATGGGGTAAAACAGACACCCCACAACACTTTTTTCTCTTCAGCCTCAAGGCGTTGGCCTTCATCCGTTTGCGCCTCGGCAACATCCAGGGATGTCACGCCATTCTCAATAAATTGCGTGAACTCGATCCCATTGACCAAGTGGGAAGCTCCGTGATCCTTGATCTGGCTAACAGATTCACTGTATAGCAAATTAATGGAACTCAACATACTCAACGACAACCCGCACCACAAACAAATCGGTGGAGAAGAAGGCGTTCGTCTCTTGGTGCATCGCTTTTACCAGATCATGGATGAAAATCCCGCCGCTGAAACCATCCGAAAACTTCACTCCCAAGACCTGACACACGCCAAAGAAAAACTCTTCATGTTCCTCTCCGGCTGGCTCGGCGGCCCACAACTTTACGCCGAGAAGTTCGGTCATCCGCGCCTGCGCCAGCGGCACCTGCCCTTCCCCATCGGGGAGGCGGAACGCGATCAGTGGATGATGTGCATGACCCAGGCCATGTGCGACGTGGGCATCGAAGAAAAGTTGCGCGAGCAATTGACAGCAGCGTTTTATAAAACTGCGGATTTTTTGCGTAATATCGAATAGCGCGTCGCAAGCTCGCAGCTTGGGTAAAAACACGGCATTGCCCAACAGGAGCGCGCTCGATCGGTCTGCTTTTCCTCAAATTCGTGTAACTAACCGTACAACCGCGATGCACGCCGGGCCTCCTGATTACTCAATAACAAACTGAATAATATTGACATTTTATTTTGGCGCACAATTTGCCTTATTGCGTTAAGCGTTATGCAGTTCTCTATATTACGCATCGAGCAGGTTTAAGGAAGCAAGCGCAATGACCGGCAAGGGAACTCTGAAAGTAGTGGGCAGGTTGTGGCTGGGCATGGATGAACAAAACCTGCTCGGCGGCAACCGGATCGCCCTGCTCGAAAAGATCGAGGAATTCGGGTCGATCACCCGGGCGGCCAGGGCGATAAAGATGAGCTACAAAGCTGCGTGGGATGCTGTGGATACCATGAATAATGCTTCCGGTGTCCGGCTGGTGGAAAGCATTAGCGGTGGTAAAGGTGGAGGCGGAACCCGGCTGACCGAGCAGGGAATCAAGCTGGTCGAAGCCTACCGCCTTATCCAACGGGAGCATGAGAAATTCCTCGCTACCGCCGACGTGGGCATCGAAAACTTTGCGCACTTTTATCAATTGATGAGGAGATTGACCATGAAAACCAGCGCACGTAACCAGTTTTTTGGGAAAGTGGACTCTATACGGAATGGCCCAGTCAATGCCGAAGTGGTGATTGCCCTGAGTGGTGGCGACATGATTTATGCCGTCATCACCCACGAGAGTGTGGAAACCCTGGAGTTGAAGACGGGTGACGAAGTTTGGGCTCTCGTTAAAGCGCCCTGGGTGATGATCACCGAGGATGACCCAGGCCTCAAGCTGAGTGCACGGAACCGGCTCTGTGGAACGGTGACCCGCTTGATCCCCGGTACCGTCAATACGGATGTCGTCATTACGCTGAATGGGAACAACACCGTCAGCGCCCTGATTACCAATGAGAGCGCCGAAAACCTGAATCTCAAGGAAGGAGTACGGGCCTGCGCGGTTTTTAAGGCAAGCAGTGTCATTCTCGGCATAAGCGCATAAGACAGTTTATTTTTGTGGAATCCGATTTGATTTCGGGCAGATAAAGCTGAAAGGGGAAATAACAATGTATTCTAAGCAAACCCACGGAAATCACAGGCTCGTCGCGGCGGCCTGCCGGTGTCTACCGTTACTGCTTGCCGCCATATTTTCTCTTCGCCCAGCCCTTGCCGCCGACCCGCCGCCTGATCCGGAATCGCGCATCCGGGAACTGGAACGGCAGATGCAGGCACTGTCCAAAGAACTACGGGAGATGCAGAGTCCCTCCCTGGCCTTAAACAAAAGCAAAGGTGAGCCGCTCCTGGGCGGATTCAAGGACGGTATCTACATCGAGGATGCCGACGGCAACTGGAAGTTGCAGCTCAATGGCCGGGTACAGGCGGACTACCGGAATTATTCCACGGATGCCTTCGCCGCAGACACCTTCGGCGTGCGCCGGGCGCGCCTGGGAGTGAGCCTCGCCTTCCTCAAGCACTATGCCCTGCGGGTGGAGGGCGAATACGGCGGCGGCAGCACGGCACTCACTTACGGATATCTCGACCTCAACTGGTGGAAAGCGGCCCAAATCCGGATAGGGCAATTCAAGCCTTCCTATGGACTGGAGCGCTCCATGAGCACCAACTTTATTGACTTCCAGGAGCGGTCGCTGGCGGACAGTCTTTTGGGCGCCACCTTTGACCGCGGCCTCATGGTCTACGGTACACCTCTAAGGGGTACGCACTATAGCATTGCAGTCGTCAACGGCAGCGGCCCGAATACTGACGACTCCAACAGCGCCAAGGATGCCATGCTGCGCGCCACAGGCAACGCCGCCGAGTGGGCGAACTGGAACAACGCCGTGCTCCATGTGGGTGGCTTCTACGGCAGAGGAAAACAGGCAAACGGGCTGGCGGCGCTTTCCGCCAAAACCGAAGCGTTGGGAACTACTTTCTTCGCCACCGCCAACGCCTTCAGCAACGATATAGACCGCACTCGCGACGGGGCAGAGCTTGCCCTTGCCTATGGCCCGATGAAACTTCAAGGTGAATACATCCACGCGGACTACGAGGGGACAAACATTGAGCGCAGCCTTTCCGCCTGGTATACGAGCATCACTTGGTTGATGAGTGGAGAACGCTACGCTGATGCCTACAAGAACGGGGGGTTCGGGCGCATCAAACCGAAGCAGAACTTCGTCTTGCTCGCGGAAGGATCTGGCGCTTTTGAGCTTGGGGTGCGCTACAGCCAGTTCGACGCCTCCGGCTTCACCACCGCCAATACCGTGGGCACGGGCCAGCTAAATGCCGGGCTGACCAACGAAGCAAACGCCTGGACGCTGGGGGCCAAATGGATCCTGAACCCGAATGCACGGCTTATGCTCAACTACGTGCGCACCCGTTTCCATACCCCAGTCACCCTCAACGGCAAGACCAGCGACCACGAAGATGCTCTCACCATGCGTGCGCAGTTGGATTTTTAAGGAACCGGCAATTCAAATTTTCCGGCTTTTATCGCATTATCCACTCTACCTGGAGCCAAAAATGAAACAAACCCTGCTCACGTTGCTTTTCTGCTTGTCATTTTCTCTCAGTGCGCCAGTCATCGCCGAGACATTAACGGTGGCGGTTGCTCCCAATGTAAAATACGCTTTTGATGATCTGCAGGCCGAATTCAAGAAGGAAACGGGCATTGACATCAGCCCGGTATTCTCCTCCTCCGGCAAGATTGCCGCGCAGGTCAGGCACGGCGCACCATTCGATGTTTTCATGTCGGCTGACATGGGGTTTCCGGAAACCCTCTACAAGGACGGATACACTGCCGGGCCACCCAGGATCTACGCTTACGGCGCGCTGGTGCTGTGGACAATGAAAGACCTCGATATGGGCAAGGGCGTTGAGCTCCTCAAGGACAGCACCGTTGAAAAGGTGGCAATTGCCAATCCCAAGGTCGCGCCTTATGGCAAGGAGGCGATCAAGGTGCTGAAATATTACAAACTCCATGACGCCGTCGAACCCAAACTGGTTTACGGCGAGGACGTTTCCCAGACCGGCCTGTACATCGCCTCCCGCGCCGCGGATATTGGCCTCACTGCAAAATCCGTGGTCGTGTCGCCAGAGATGAAAGGCAAAGGTAAATGGATCGAGATCAGGAAGGAGAGCTACGATCCCATCGCACAGGGCGTCGTGATTCTGAAGCATGGCCGGGAAACCAACGCCAGCGCTGCGCAGCGATTCCATGACTTTCTGTTTTCGCCCAAGGCCAGGGCGATTTTCGAACGCTACGGCTATGCCCTGCCATGAACCGGTTACGCGGCAGGATTGCGGCGATTGAATCCTCAGGGCAGTTATCGCTGGTGGATGTCGATGTGGAGGGCGATACCTTCACCGCCATTATCGTCGAAACGCCGGACAGCGCTGGTTATCTGAAACTGGGGGGCGAAATCCTCCTCCTGTTCAAGGAAACGGAGGTGTCGCTCGCCAAAAACCTGTCCGGCCTGATCAGCCTGCGCAACCGCATCCCGGCGCGGGTACAGGACATCGTGGAGGGCGACCTGCTGAGCCAGGTGACGCTGGATTACAAGGGAAACCGGATTGTTTCCATCATCACCCGCCGTTCCGTGCGACGCCTGGGGCTGAAAACCGGAGATCAGGTAGAGGGGCTGGTGAAGGCCAATGAGATGACGCTGATGGAGTACGATGGTGGACTATGAATGGCAGCCTCTGCTTCTGACGTTCAAGCTGGCCGCAGTGACCACGCTGATCCTGTTTGCCATCGGGGTGCCGTTCGCCTGGTGGCTTGCCGTCACCCGCTCCCGCTTCAGGCCGGTCGTGGA
>JAKFXX010000019.1 GCA_021731145.1 Gammaproteobacteria bacterium
GCAATTTGCAGCGGCAGATCCTGCACACCGAAGCCCGCGTTGACATTCCCAAGGTCGATTCGGCACGCGAAACGCTCGAAGCCCTCAACCCCAAGATCAAAGTCGTGGGTTATCAGACCCACCTGAGTAGCCACAACGTGGAAGAAATCCTCACCGGATACGACGTAGTGGTGGACGGCACGGACAATCTGCCCACCCGCTATCTGATCAACGATGCCTGCGTCAAGCTTGGTATCCCCAATGTGCACGGCGCGGTATATCGCTTCGAGGGCCAAGTGACGGTATTCTGGCCGGGTTATGAAAAACAGCGCGGCGGGTGTTACCGCTGCATGTTCCCCGAACCGCCACCCGCCGAAATGGCGCCGTCCTGCTCCGAGATTGGCGTGCTGGGCGTGATGCCGGGCGTGATCGGCGTGCTGCAGGCGGTCGAGGCGCTCAAGATTCTGCTCGGCATCGGCGAGCCGCTGGTGGGCAGGATGCTGTATTACGACGCATTGGGCGCACGCTTCAACGAATTCAAGGTCAAGCGCGACCCGAACTGCCGCCATTGCGGCGACGAGGCAAACGTCACCGGTTACGCCGACTACGCTCAGGTCTGCGCCACGGCATCCTGACCCACCACGCAAGATAAGGCACTCGCATGGCCATTGCATACACGATAAAGCAATACCTGGACAACAACCGGATTGTATACACCGTGCTGGACCTGCCCGAGATCACTTCTCTTGCGCAGGCCGCCACCGCCGCCGGCATACCTCCGCGCTCCCTGGCGCAAACCGTACTGCTAAAAGACCAGATCGGACTGGTGATGGCCGTCATACCCGTCACGTATGAGCTGGATACCGACTCCCTTTGCAAGATACTCCACCGCAAGCTGGAGCCTGCCCAGGACATGCAAATCACCGCCATTTTCCGCGACTGCAAGCCCGGCTTCATCCCCCCGCTGGGCGAGGCTTACGGTGTGCGAGCCATCATTGACGACAGCCTGATTCAGTCCGGAGATATCTGCTTCGCCTCAGGCAACTCTGCGCATCTGGTCAAGGTGACCAGCAAAAGCTTTCATATCATGCAGCGCAATGCCTGGCTGGGCGGTAGTTTCGCGCGCCCCATTGCCCGTGAGGACACCCTTCCTGCAGATGGCGACTCTCAAGAGGGCGCGCAAAAGGAAAGTGACCGTGCACTGGAAATCAAGCGCCGCATTGAGCGCGTGGGGGCACTTCCCGCACTGCCTGAAATGGCGTCGAAGATCATGCAACTAAGTGCCAACCCGAATGCACGTGCAGATGACCTCGCCAAACTTGTCGAAATGGATCCCGCGCTGGCCGCCCAGGTCATGCGCTATGCCAGCTCGTCATTTTTTGGCTATCAGGGCCGCGTCGATTCGGTGCGCGTCGCCATCGCCCGGGTGCTGGGTTATGAAATGGTCATGAACCTTGCCTTGGGGCTGGCTGCGGCAAAGCCATTCAAGATCCCTCAACATGGCCCCCTGGGTTTGAGCGCCTTCTGGCGTCACGCCACCTACAGCGCCGCGTTGATGCAGGCCCTGGGCAAGGCCATGCCTGAACCACTCCGTCCGCGCGCCGGGTTAAGCTACCTCGCGGGATTGCTGCATAACATCGGGCACCTTCTGATGGGAGGGCTGTTCAAGCAGGAGTTTTTACAATTAAATGACCTGGTGGGTAAAAACCCCGAAAAACCCATCGCCGTACTGGAAATCGAGACCCTGGGCATAAATCACGGGCAGATGGGTGCCTGGCTGACCGAGGCGTGGCGCCTGCCCGAAGAAATCACCGTCACAGTACGTGAACACCATAACGAAGCGTATGTCGGCCCGCACGCGACCTATGCCAACCTGGCACTGATCGCCGACCGTATGCTCAAGACCCACGGCATCGGCGAGGGCGATGGCCACGACCTGCCGCCCGCCATTTTGCAAGCGCTGCAACTGGATGAGGTGCAGATAATCATGGTAATGAGCCGCGTCCTGGAAGGCTGCGCAGGGCTTGATGCAATGGCGCAGCAAATGGCCGTTTGAGTTTGGATTTTACGATTTAGCCACAGAGGCATAACTGGCGATCGGTAATGCCGCCTTGGCATCCCCCGCTTTAGCGGCACGGGGCGCAAGCGCCCGTTTGAGCTGGTCGCGCAAGTCGTTGAGATGTCCATGAAAAAAATGGTCAACACCCCTCATGCAGATCACACGCGGCGGGCGAGCCAGACTATCCACCCAATCCAGCACCTCATCGCAGGGGACGATCTCATCCTGATCCCCTTGAATCAACAGCCATGGGCATGACGGCAAAGGTACCGCGCCAAGATCAAAAAGATTCGCCGGTGGCGCGACTGTAATCAGCCGTGCCACCGGCCTGCGGCCAGCACCGCATAGCGCAATGTAGGCCCCGAAAGAAAAACCCGCCAGCCAAACAGCATGCCCTGGATACTGCACGTCCATCCAATCCAGCACCGCCAGCAGATCCTCTGTTTCGCCAGCGCCGTGCGCGTAACTGCCCGCACTCGCCCCCACACCCCGGAAATTAAAACGCAGCGTCCCCACGCCCAACTCATTAAAGGTGCGGGACATGTAATGCACTACCTTATTGGCCATGGTGCCGCCATAAAGCGGGTGTGGATGGCAGATCACCGCCACGGCACGCATTGCCTCAATTTCCAGCGGCAAAGAGGTGATAGCCTCCAAATCGCCCGCCGGACCCGCTATAGTCAAGGGAGCGCTGACACAAGGGACATCGATTTCCCCATCGTAAAGATGGCTATCCAGACTCAACGGCAAGACGACCTCCGAATATTTTTGCATGGCGCTGTGAAGATATAAGCACACACGAGCTCAGGCGTTAAATTATAGCATTAGGTGCTCCGGATTAACCGCGTGAACACGAGACCTGACGCGTAATTCTGGAGACACTCTAAAAAATATTGCTAAACTATTGGAAATTTTCTCAAATAGCACTAGAATATGGCGCTTGCTCGATACTTAACTGTTTTCAGTGTCGGGAAATGGTGGATATTCGCGTTTATTTTTTTATTAGGATTATAGGAACCAACATGAAACACCCAATTCTCCTTGCTTCTTTATTGGCGTTGTCCCTGGCTGCTTGCGGCAAAAAGGAAGAAACAGCTGAAGCTCCTGCTCCTGCTCCTGAAGTTGCTGCTCCTGCTGAAGTCGCTCCTGCTGCTCCTGCCGAAGCTGCTCCTGCTGAAGCCGCTCCTGCTGCTCCTGTCGATGGTGCTGCTGCTCCCGCCGCTGCTCCTGCCGAAGGCGCTGCTGCTCCTGCCGCTGGTCATTAATAAGTTTGTAACTTGTAGCATTGCTGTTCTTGAAAGCCGGCCTTCGCGCCGGCTTTTATTTTTTCACGCCCATGGCTTTCTCTGTTGCCTGGATCAAATCCAGCACATGCCGGGTATTCGCCCCCAAGTCACCCTTTCCAATGCGTGATTCTGAACGCATATAGACCGCACTTCCTCCTTGCGGCAAGGACCGCAGCCAGATTGTCACATCGTCTTTGAAACGCCATACCGGCGTGACCACCACTGCGCGCAAGACCTTGTGCTCAGCATCAATCCCGGAAATCTCCCACCCCAAGCTTTGCGCGGCGCGGCTTACCGCCTCGAACAGGGGTTGTACTGCAATATCATAGTGGCGCGGACGCAGCTCGGGAAAAATCGCGTCATCACGCACTTCCGCCTCATGTGTCGTAAGATATGCCTTGAGCCGGAAGGCAAAGCCCGGCGGCTTACTCAAGGGCGGATGGTTCCACGCCAGCCCCCATACGATCAACACAACAGGGATGAGCAACGCCGCCAATACTGCTCGCAGAATGAACCCCGCCATCGAAACATCCACTTTCTACCCTCCAGAACTTTAAAGCCTGCCTGGACTTTGCTTTGCACCCGGGGTTTACGGCGGTATCATTGAAACCGGAAGTCCTGAAACCTCGGGCGTCCGTGCAGGCATAATTTCAGTCGAGTTTATCAGACATTCATGCCGTTTTTTCCGTAGTGATGAATTGCAAAAGGAACCCCTCATGCTCATCGGCCTTCCCAAAGAGATCAAAGACGACGAAAACCGGGTTGGAATGACGCCCGGCGCGGTGCAAACGCTCTCCCGCCGCGGCCACCGTGTTTTAGTGCAAAGTGGGGCGGGCTTGGGGAGCGGCATCACGGATGCTGAATACCACGCCGCAGGTGGCGAAATTGTGCCCGATGCGGCAGCGGCGTGGTCTGCACAGATGGTGGTGAAGGTGAAGGAGCCGATTGCGTCTGAATACGCCTTTCTGCGCCCAGATCTCACGCTCTTCACCTACCTGCACCTGGCCGCCAACCGCACCCTGACGGAGCGCATGCTGGCATCGGGCGCCACCGGCATTGCCTATGAAACCGTGACGGCCCCCAATGGCTATCTTCCCCTGCTGGCGCCGATGAGCGAAGTAGCTGGGCGCATGGCCACTCAGGTGGGCGCAAGCCATCTGGAAAAGCATCTGGGAGGACGCGGCGTGCTGTTGGGCGGAGTGCCCGGGGTGCCGCCGGGGCAGGTGACGATCCTGGGTGGTGGTGTGGTGGGTCTCAACGCGGCCAGAATCGCCGTGGGCATGGGCGCGCAGGTGACAATCCTCGACACGCGCCACGAGCGCCTGCAATACCTGGATGATATTTTCATGGGGCGGCTGCATACCCGCACCAGCAACGAGATCAATATCGAAGATGCCGTGTTCCATGCCGATCTGGTGATTGGCGCGGTGCTGATTGCTGGCCACCGCGCGCCGTGGCTGGTAACGCGCGACATGCTGCAGGGCATGCGCCCCGGCAGTGTGATTGTGGATGTTTCGGTCGACCAGGGCGGCTGCGTGGAATCCACCCATCCCACCACTCATCATGATCCCACGTATGTCGTCGACGGCGTGGTGCATTACTGTGTTGCCAACATGCCCGGGGCAGTACCGCGCACCAGCACGTTTGCGCTGGTCAATCAAACCTTGCCTTACATCATTGCGCTGGCGGACAAGGGTTTGAACGCCTTACGCGGCGACGCAGCCTTGCGCGCGGGGCTCAATATTCATGGTGGCGCACTGACCTGTCGTGGCGTAGCAGAGGGCTTGGGGATGCCCTACACAGAGGCAGAAGCGGCGCTCACGCCGTAGAGTTGTTACAGAGGCAGAGGCATCATCCCCTGCGTCGAGATGGCTACCTTGCCTCCCGGGCCGGGGCTGCCGAAGAAGCGCAGGGCCTGTTCCAGGTCGGGGCGTCCGGGGTCGCGCAGGGAGAGGCTGCCGGTGAATTGATAGGCGCCATCAGGCTTGAGGCGCAGCAGACCCTCGGCGCGCAGCGGGCTGCCGGGGCTGTCCTTGAGCACGCCTTTGATTTCCTGACCGCTGGTCTCCAGCGTCATTACGAAATTGCCCAGCGCGGTTTTGGGTGAAATCAAGCCAGCGTTGTTCCAGGTGAGTACACCGTTCACTGCGGACAACTTTTTGTCCGCAAATGTGACCTCCGCCAGAGTGATGTTCAGTGTTCCGTCCAGTCCGGTGCCGCTGATATTCAGCATATTTTCCAGCGCTGTGGCGGGCAATCGGGTTGCAACGTCGTGCAGGTAGATGCCGCCGCCCAGCGTACGCCCGGCGACGGCCTGGGTGTGGCGGCCCGCCTCGTCAAAATCCAGGGCAACTTCGGCGTGTCCCAGCAGCAGTGCCCACGGGCGAACATGCCAGGTCACTGCCTGGAGTTGCCGCGCACCCGCTACCGCCAGCGCCGCTGTTCCTGACCATGCCGTACCCTCAAGCTCGTAAAGCTGGAGCGGGGCGACCCGTTCCTTGAGCAGGGTATAGGCGCGCGCAGCAGGCATTGTGATCAGCAGAAATGCCAGATACATCAGCAGCGCGAACGCAACATAGCGCCAGGCGCGAGCTATAAAAGCAAAAGAGCGCACTGTGCCCAGTTGAAACCCGCCAAACCGGAAAGATTTCATTTTATCCGCCACCCTCCAGCTCTACACGGGCGTTGACGGAACCGGCACTGCCACCTTGATGGTCGATGCTGATGCTGGTGATACGCACGCCATAAGTGTTTTGCAGATCGCCCAGCCACAGCAACATATCATCAAATATGGCCTGCTCGAACCAGACGCGCACGATGCTGGTTCCTTCCGGTTCAATGCGCTTGAGCGCGGCGCCCAACCGGTCTTTGCGAGCCGCCTGATCCACTACTGCGAGCAGGGATTGCCCGCCCATGCCTGCCTTCATGCTCGCCGGCACCTGGGTCATCCGCAACAGTTGCGCTTCCTGGGCGGCGTTTTGCATCCACAGTTTGAGTGCCCGCTGCTCCTGAACGGCCTGCTCCAGCCGTGCGGCGCGCGCGCTGAAAGGTTGCCACAGCAGGGCGTAGACCAGCACCATGGTAAGCAGAACACCGCCGAAGATCAGGGCGTTGCGCTCGCGCGGATCGAGACTTGCGAACCATGCCTTCATGACGCCTTGCCTTTGATCTGGAGCAGCGCCTCAACCCTGCCATCGCGGCTGGCGGCGGACTGGATGTCGACAGTCAATCCGTGTTGTGCCGTCAGGCGTTGCTTGAATTTATCCAGGCCTTGCAAGTCGCCGATGAACAGGGCGAGGTCGATTTTCCCTTCGTTATAACTGATGCGCTGTACTTCCACGCTGGGGGTTTCTTTAAGGCTTGGGCCGATATCGGCGAGCAGCCCCATGAAACCCGCCTCATCCGCCCCCCCGCCGCGCAGCTCCTTCAGGCGCTCCTCCATCTGCGCGCGCGCATTGACCACCTTGCGCGCATCAGGGAAGGTTTTCAGGTAGACCTGCTCGATCTGTTGCGCCAGTGCTTGCCGCTCGCTGTTGAGGCGCATATATTCAGCCACCGTCATGCCACCCTGAATAAGCAAAAACACCGTCAACAGGGCCGCTACAGGCCACCATGGCCGCCATAGCCTGCCCAGTTGCTCGCGGCGACTATATGTGCCCTGCAGCAGATTGATGGCGCCTGGTTCGTCATAACCACGGCAGAGTATGGTCAAAGCAGGTTCGTCAGCAACTTCGGTATCGACAGTCACATCCAGATTGTATGACGGCGCGGCGGCCATGGATTGGATGATGCGGATCCGTTCAGGCCGTGCCTCACCCGCCTCATTCAACGCCAGGCGCAGCAGGGTGGCGAGGTTATCACTGTCGGCCACGAAGCCGGTCTGGCGCGCGGTGCGCACCAGTGCCCGGTCCCCGTCCATGAGTACCGTCCATGTCCCGCTGGACCAAGGCAGCGCCAGGATATCCGGTGCGACGGCATCCGGCTCGATACCGGCCTGTCGCAGGCGTTCCAGCCACGCGTCGAGCTGTGTCTTGACCACCACTGCGGCGCTGATACGTCCGTCGTCGCGGCGCTCGCCCAGCGCGAAGTGCAGGTTATCGACATCGCTGGCGAGTTGCTCTTCCAGCGCATAAGGCACAGCGCTGGCAATTTTCTGGCGATTGCCGCCCGGCACGGCGGCGCTGGTCAACAATACCTCTGCGCCCGGCACCAGCAGGATGACGCGGCAGCCTGCCGCAGCGGCGGCGATGGCCGGCAGGGGATCACGATGCACCGTGAGGTCACGTCTGGCCGGTTCGTCCATCCGTAGCCAGTCGGCCTCGTCCTGGCTGGATGGATTAAAGCGTATAAATAATTTCATGCGCATCAATATGCTCCTTGTCCGCGCATGACCACTTGCGTCTTGCCATCCGCCGTGCGTGAGACCAGGCTGAACAGCCGTGCCTGGCCGCGCCCGTATTGCGCGGCGGCGTCTACCAGAAAATAGCTGCTTTCTACCTTCAAACCTTCCTGCTTGATGTTGCGGCTTTTCACCATCGGACTGTCCAAAAATTTTAGTATGTCAGGATAACCTTTCAGGCCGCGATCCTGCACCATGCCATCGGCATCAGCCTTGGACAGGTTATCCGCCAGCGTCATCAGTACCTCGGCCTTTGCAGTATTAACGTTGATATCGGTGCGCACCGGCAAGGCACAGACGAACGGCGTCAGGCGCGCCACAGCCTCGGCGGCAAACCCCTTGATCAGCCGTAGTTCGCTGACGCTGGATAACGGCGCATTGCCCGCCCGGTAGGGTGGGGTGCGCAGCAGGTAGTCGTTATCCTCGGCGCCGTCCAGCGACACCTTCTCGCTGTCGGGATCGATCCAGTCCACGAGTGGCTGTGCCAGCGCCGGATCGAGCTGCAATGCCCGCAACAGGCGCTGGAAACGCGCTATGTCCGGTGCGCTTGGCCTACCGTCAGCGCCGACCAGATTGTTGAGATTGTAGCGCCCCTGCATATCCTCGATTCGTCCCGCGACCTTGCCGCCTTCCACATCCAGCGGCGGCAGCACCGTCGCCCAGATTTCGCCCAGATTGTCCGATGTGTTGTCACGCCGGTCTTGCGCCAGTATACCCAGCGCCCAGCTTTCCACCCCCAGCGCGAACAGATAAGCCTGGTCGCCCTCCAGTACATTGGCGCTGCGGCGGATATCAAGCTGCTGGCGTGTCGCCATGCTCACCGCTATCACTACCACAATGGCGGTCACCAGCATCGCCGTGATCAGCGCAACGCCCGACTGGGATCTCATGCCGCGCCTCACTGCACCACACCCGTTTGTACGGCCGGGGCCGCTGCAATAGCCCCCGGCACGCGGAACAGACGTGGAATGCGCCCCCAGCCCTCGACATCGACGCTAACCTCAATGGCACGCGGCAGCATCACTTGCGAACTGTTGTCCGTGGTGGCGAGCGGCCATTGCAGTTGCCATTTCATTTGCGGGTCGAGAAAGCGCATCTCAAAACCTTTCACCTTGTCGAGCAGCACCGTCTCCTGCGGACGGTCTCCCGGCCCGCGGTCGAGCATCGTCCATGTCAGGCGCAGCAGCTTTCCATCCCGCACCGAATACGCGACGCGTTGCAGGGTGCTGCGCGCCCGCCCCGCCGGATTATTCCAGCCTGTGCGGGTAAATTCCAGCGCGCTGTTGCCGCTGCCTGTGGCGCCCCTCATGGCCGGCAGGGGGCCGCCTGCGTCGTCGCGGATGCGCCGCGCGGTAGCCTGCTCGATGTCTCTTGCCATCAGCACAAAGGCGGTTTGCAGCGCGGCCAGGCGCGTTGCCTGTTCTTCAGTACGGTTGCGCGTATCGAGCACACTGCGCAGCCCGCCATAGACCAGCACCGACACCACCGCAAAGATCGCCAGCGCCACTACCAGCTCGATCAGCGTAAATCCCTGCCGTGTTTTTCTCACAACGGACGCCCTGCATAGGCCACCAGGCGGGCCAGGGATTGGCCACCATCCTGGCGGGTGCGCACCTCCACATCAAGGCGGCGCACATTGGCGTCGCTCGTGCCCGCCACCGTCATGCTCCAATACCAGGCGCGCTCGGCCAGCAGCACCTCGCCCTTGGTAACGCCAGTGTCCGGGAATGCCGCGCCCGCCTGCACTTCCGCCACCTTGTTCATCGCCACCCAGTGCGCCAGGGTGCGGTCACGCAAATGCGCGGCATTGCTGACATTGGCGCTGATGCCGTTAATCACTGCCGCCAGACTGATCGCCAGCACCGCAAGGGCCACCAGCACTTCGATCAGGGTGAAACCGCGCTGGGCGCGGTTACTTTTTGGCAGCATTTCCCGTGTCGCTCGTTTCAACCTTACCGCCAACATCGCCTTTAAGCTGATAGCTGCTGCCGCTGGCCTTGTCCTGCAAGGTGAGCTGAAAAGGCGTTACTTCACCACTCGACAGGAGATAGATGCGGGGCTGGGATGCGGGTTTTTCCTCATCGGCTTTGCCTAGCACCACTGCTTCGCCTTCGACGTTTATATCGAGGCGCACCCCTTCCGGCAGCCGCCGCGCACGCAACGTATCGTCATCGGTAATACGACGCCATTGATCCTTGTCGAAAACCACAAACTCATAACCACCCGGCGTAAATTGCAGGGCCAGCTCCCGCGATTGCAGCACCGCTTCCTGCGCCGCCAGGGTAATCAACCCCGCCAGCCGTTGGCTCTCTTCCTGAACGACACGGTCTGTGCTCCGCCCAATGGACAGGCTGGCGAAACTCAGGATGATGCCGATGATCACGATCACCACCAGGATTTCCAGTAGGGTGAAGCCGTTACCTCGCGGCCTCTTGATACCCCAGCCTCGATGGTTACCGATTTTATTCAAGATTCCAATTGCCAATATCCGCATCCGTGCCTTCACCACCCGGCTGGCCATCGGCGCCGAGCGTGAAAACGTCGATTTCGCCGCGCGTACCGGGGCGCAGGTATTGATACGGTTTGCCCCATGGGTCGTTCGGCAGACGGTCGATGTAACCCCCTGCCTTCCAGTTTTTTACATCGGCAGGCTTCTTCACCAGCGCCTCCAGGCCTTGGTCGGTGGTGGGGTAGTTGAAGTTGTCCAGCTTGTAGAGATTCAATGAGCTTACCAGGGTGCGGATGTCCTGCTTGGCCTTGATGACGCGCGCCTCGTCAGGGCGGCCCATCAGGCGTGGCACCACCAGTGCCGCAAGAATGCCAAGAATCACCACCACGATCATCACTTCGATGAGGGTAAAGCCGCGTTGGGTGCGCTTTGGGTTTCGGATTGCAAATTTCATAAATATTCCCGTGTTATTTCACTAATTGGTTCAAATCAAAAATCGGCAGCAGGATAGCGAGCACGATCACCAGCACCACGCCACCCATGCCCAGAATCAGCAGCGGCTCGAACAGCCCGAGGATGGCGGCCAACAGGGTTTCTATTTCACGCTCCTGGCTCACTGCGGCGCGCTCCAGCATCTGCTCCAGTTTGCCGCTGGTCTCGCCACTGGCGACGAGATGGATGGCAATCGGCGGAAAATAGCCGCTGCGTTCCAGCGACTTGTGCAGGTTTGCGCCCTCACGCACACGTCGTGATGCCTCTTCGACCGCTGCACGCATCACCAGGTTCGACATCACCTGCGCCGAGATGCGCATCGCCTCGATCACCGGCACGCCGCTGGCGGTAAGAATACTGAAAGTACGCATGAAGCGCGCAGTGTTCATGCTGCGCACCAGACGCCCAATCAGCGGCAACGACAACAACAATTGATGAAAGCGCCGCTTGGGGTCGGGGCGACGCAACAGGCTACTGGTCACCGCGCCCAACGCCGCCAATATTATCAGCAACAGCACGCCATAGTCGCGTATAAAACCGCTCACCGCAATCAGCATCCGCGTCAATATTGGCAATTGCTGGCCGGTATTTTCGAACACCTGCACCACCTGCGGCACAACAAAGGCGAGCAGCGCCGTCACCACCAGAATCGCCACACCCGTCACCACTACTGGATAGATCAGCGCCAGCATGATTTTCTGCCGCAACGCCTGGCGCGTCTCGGTGTAGTCGGCGAGCCGCTCCAGCACCACTTCAAGGTGGCCGGACTGCTCGCCTGCCGATACTGTAGCGCAGTAAAGATCGGAGAAAATATGCGGAAAATCGCGCAACGCAGTGGCCAGTGTATGGCCTTCCATCACCCGCGCGCGCACCCCCATCAGCATGTTGCGCAAACGCGGCTTCTCGGTCTGCCGCGATACCACCTGCAACGCCTCCTCGATGGGCAGGCCGGAGCGTACCAGCGTGGCAAATTGGCGCGTGATCAGCGCCAGATCGGTGGTCGAAATGCCGCGCTGGAATGACAGGCGCGAGGCAGCACGGTGCTTCTCACTGCTGCGCACCTCCGCCACGGCAAGCGGTGCCAGACCCTGCTCGCGCAATTGCTGGCGTACCTGGCGCGGCGTATCACCCTCCAGCACACCCTTGTGCTCGCGGCCTGATGCGTCCAGCGCTGTAAATTCAAATGCGGCCATTAATAAAAAATCATTCCGCGCGCGTCACGCGCAGCACTTCTTCCAGCGTGGTGGCGCCGGCCAGCACGCGGCGCAGGCCGTCCTGGCGGATGCCGGGCGTCAGGGTGCGCGCATGGGTTTCCATCTCCTGTTCGCTCGCGCCTTGATGAATCATGCCGCGCAGAGTGTTATCCACTTCGATGACTTCGTAGATGCCGGTACGGCCCCGGTAACCGAGAAAGTTGCATTGCTCACAGCCCACGGCGCTATAGAGAGTGGGCGGATTTTCGTGGGGCACGCCAAGGGTGTCGCATTCTGCCGCACTGGCAGTGACTGGTTGCTTGCAGTGCGGGCACAACAGCCGCACCAGACGCTGCGCCAGCACGCCGATGAGGCTGGAAGAGAGCAGGAAAGGTTCCACGCCCATGTCACGCAAACGGGTGACTGCGCCGACGGCGGTGTTGGTGTGCAGCGTGGACAGCACCATATGGCCGGTGAGACTCGACTGCACGGCAATCTCCGCCGTCTCCAGGTCGCGGATCTCGCCCACCATCACAATATCCGGATCCTGGCGCAGGATGGCGCGCAGGCCGCGCGCGAAGGTCATGTCCACCTTGGTGTTGACCTGTGTCTGGCCGATGCCGTCCAGATAATATTCGATGGGGTCTTCCACCGTCATGATGTTGCGTGTTTTGTCGTTGAGGCGAGTGAGCGCGGCGTAAAGCGTGGTGGTCTTGCCGGAGCCGGTGGGGCCGGTGACCAGGATGATGCCGTGCGGCCTTTCGATGACGCGGTGCATCACGGTGAGCGTCGCGGGCGCCATGCCGAGCTGTTCCAGGTTGAGGCGGCCGGCCTGTTTGTCGAGCAGGCGCAGCACCACCCGCTCGCCGTGGCCGGAGGGCAGGGTGGAGACGCGCACATCCACCGGACGGCCCGCGACGCGCAGCGAGATGCGCCCGTCCTGCGGCAGGCGCTTTTCCGCGATGTCGAGCTTGGCCATCACCTTGATGCGCGCCGCAATCAGCGGCGCCAATACACGCTTGGGTTCCAGCACCTCGCGCAGCACGCCATCGACGCGGAAGCGAATCACCAAGCGGTTCTCAAAGGGTTCGATGTGGATATCGGAGGCGTTTTCCTTGACCGCCTCGGTGAGCAGGGCGTTGATCAAGCGGATGATCGGCGCGTCGTCCTCGGTTTCCAGCAGGTCTTCCGGTTCCGCCAGTTGTTGGGCGACGCTGAACAGGTCGATCTCCTCGCCCAGATCACCCATCATCTGCATGGCCTGCGCCGAGTCATGCTCGTAGCTCTGAGCGAGTTCTGCCTCAAAGGTTTCAGGCGTGACCTGTTGCAGCTTCAGCGGCACGCCAAGGAAGCGGCGCAATTCGGCGAGTCCCGTGCTGGTTGTGTCGGGGCGGCACAGGACTATCGCACGTCCCGCCTCCCAGCCCGTTACCAGCACACCATGACGCTTGGCAAAGGGAAACGGTGGACGCTGCTCGGTCACCTCCAACGGGGTGGCTGCCGGGCCGTTCGTTCGCACGGCGGTATTAATTGGTGCGTCCATCGCCCGGAGCGGCATTGGCAGGGGACTTGTCCGCAGGCGGGCTGCTGGTACCCGGCTCAAACGGCGGCGGCAGCTTCATCATGTCCTGCATGGGCGGCATCAGCGGCAACGCCTCATTGCGCAACAACCCCCGGTCTTTCATCTGCGCATCAAGCTGTTGAGCACGTATGAAGTTATACTTGCCGCTCGTCATGCGCTCCGCGAGTTCACCATCGCGCATGATCACCGGGTGCAGGAATACCATCAGGTTGGTTTTATCCTTGGTGTTTTTCTTGTAGCGGAACAGGCTGCCGATCAGCGGGAGGTCGCCGAGAAACGGCACCCTCTGCACATTTTCTTTGAGATCATCGGTGATCAGCCCGCCCAGTACCACCACCTTGCCGTCATCCACCATCACGCTGGTCTTGATGGAGCGGGTGTTTGTAATCAAATCCGACGCGCCGCGCACCGCGCTGGTGCTGAGGCTGTCGACCTTCTGCTCGATATTGAGCTGGATGGCGTTGCCCTCGTTGATCTGCGGCTTGACCTTCAATGTAATGCCAACATTCTGGCGCTGGATGGTCTGGAAGGGATTGACGGTAGCACCTGCCGTGCCGGTAGGGGCAGTAAATGATCCGGTAATAAACGGCACGTTCTGCCCCACGGTGATCTCGGCGTCCGTGTTATCCATCATCACCAGGGTCGGGGTAGACAGTACATTGGACGAGCCGTCCGATTCCAGCGCGCGGATCAATGCCGCGAAACTGAATCCGTCGCTGATGAAGCGGCCCAATCCGAATGTCATGCCCGGCCCGAGACTTGGGGGACGGTTGGTGGCAATCGCCCCGCCGATTTCCGCGATGCTGGATCCGGCAGTACCGTTGGTAAAGTTGGTTAGCCCAACCGGAACGTTGCTTCCTTGCGAGCGATCGAACGTCGCCCACTGCACGCCCAACTCCGCCGCGCGGCTCGAATTGACCTCCGCTATCACCGCCTCCACCAATACTTGCGCGCGCCGCACGTCGAGCTGGCTGATCACTATCTGCAGGGAGCGGAACACATCGGGCGGGGCCGTCACCACCAGGGCATTGAGGCTTTCATCCGCCTGGATATTGATGCCGCTGCCGGGCGGTCCACCGCCTGTAGCGCCGCCGGGTGCCGCGCCACTCACCACTTTACCCTTGTCTTGCACCTGGCTCGCCACCCCCGTCAGCACCGGCACCAGATCCTTGGCCTTGGCGTAGCGCAAATAAACGACGCGGATATTGCCGCTGTTCTCCAGCGGCGTATCCAGATGCGACACCAGGGCGCGCATCCGCAACCGCCCGGATTTGCCGCCACCCATCAGGATGCTGTTGGTGCGCTCATCGGGAATCAGCACTGGCCGGTCGGTGATCCCGGCGGCGGCGTTGGGGTCGCTCTTGCGCGCCTCCTGGTCCAGTGACGTCAGGATGCGCACCACCTCGGTGGCGGCGGCGTGCTTGAGCGGCATGACCTCTACTTCTGCCTCATCGCCAGGCTGGTCAATGCCATCGATAATCTTGGCCAGCCGCTCCACATTAGCGGCCCTATCAGAGATGATCAGCGCGTTCGTGCCTGGGTACGCCACCATATGCGCCTGCTGCGGCGCGAGGGGACGCAACACCGGCACCAGTTGCGCGGCAGAGACGTTGTTGACGTGGATCACGCGTGTGACATATTCATCCCCTCTGCCAGGCCGGTCATTGTTGGCCAGTGGCGTGCTGACCTGCTTGGCGTTCACGTCGGGGATGATCTTGATAACCTTGCCCATCGGTACGGCGGCAAAGCCGTTCACCTCAAGCAGCGACAGAAAGACCTGATAGACCTCATCCTTGCTCATGGGTTTGGCCGAGATCACCGTGACCTTGGCCTTGACGCGCGGATCAACAATAAAATTCTTGCCGGTCACGTCGGAGACTGTGGCAATCACCGCGCCGATATCGGCGTCTTTCAGGTTAAGTGTCACATCCTGGGCATGCACCTGAAAAGGCAGCAGCAGCGCGGCCATCAACATTGGCGCTGCACAAAAAATTCTGGCTATGACTCGCAACCTCCTCACAACACCCTTCCCCTTAATATTACTTTTCATCGTTGCCCGAATCCTGGCGTGCTTTCTTAGTTCATCCGCAACACAAAAGAACGCGGCGCCCCATTACGCACCGTGTCAACCCGCACTTCCCCATCGGTTTTCAGGCTGTTCAACACCTGCATCCCCTTGGCAGGATTGTCGAGGCTCATGCCATTGACGGAGGTCACAATATCATTGGGCTCCATGCCAAAACGCGCGAGGAAGCCCGGGTCTTCATTTGGCATAAAACGATAGCCTATAAATCTGCCGCCTTCGCTGACCGGCATCGGTCTGACTCGCTCCATCAGACTTTGCGGATTGTTCATCGCAGTGTCGCGAAATTCCTGCATCGCAGCATCGGAATTTTGCATGGGCATCGCAGCGCCTTCCCCGCCTGTTTCATCCTTGGGCAGCAGAAGTGTTTCATAACGGCCATCGCGCAACAATATAACCTTGTCGGCATGAATCTCCTTCAGCGTCGCACTGCCCGGCAGAGGCGCATCGATCGCGTAGAACTGCTCATTACCGCTGGCATCGGCAATAATCGCCCGTGCGCTTTTTTTGTCGCGGGAGGCAATCACTCCGCGCAGATTCAAGGCAAGGCTGGTCTGCGGCGCCGTTTGTGCTGCGACGCCTACATTAATCACCTGTGTCTCGCCAAACAAATGCCACTGCGCCATCTCCTGGGGCGAGGGTTTGCGCGCCGCCAATGGCGCCGCTGTAATGCCGTGCTGGTCAAGGGGCTGGATAAGCGGGGGCGGCGCACCGTTCTCGCGCGGCGCAGGCAATATCATCCACGTCAACCTGGCCAGACTATACGCTATCAAACACAACAGGATGACCATAAGAAGGAAGATAGCACGCCTGTTCACGGATGCCTGCAATAGCCGCAGCGCAAAATTACGCCAAGCCGCTGGCGACATGAAACCTGTGCCGCTTGCGCTTGCCGGCCCGTTACCCAATGCCATAGCCTTGATCATCCGAATACATTACCCGCGATTCATCACAATTCTGTAACGGCGTCATCACTTTCCAAAGAGCCAATACAATACGCCCAAAAACACGGGCTGGTGCAGCATATACACCGGCAGGCTATGCCGCCCACCAAAGGCCAACAGGCGCGCCACTGGATGCCTGCCTGTCCAGCGCGCAAAGGCGGGCACATTTTCCCTTTGATAAATCAGCTTGCCGAGAAACATCCCGATCAACACCACGCCAAACCATGGCAGCAATGGCACATAATCTTCCGTCACCGGCTTGTGCGTCATCAGCCCCAGCCATTGCCAGGCCGGAAGATCAAACCAGGGATGCTGAAACTGCAACCCCGCGACGATCAATCCCCCGCCCACTATCAAATTAAGCCAGAATAACCGCCTGAACAACAGGCCAAGCACGCTGGCAACGGCAATAAAGTGCAGGATACCAAAGAAAATCATGCTATTGGGGAACATTGCATAACTCCCCGCACTCACCAGGCCGGCGCAACCCGCCACCAGCAACAGACGCCGCCCAAAGGCACGCGGATTAACGCCGCGCGCCGTGGCCAGGTGCAAACTGACACCCATTACACCAAGAAACAAACTCACGATAATAGCGCGAAATCCCAACCAAAAGGGATCATGATTGAAATCAGCGCCGACTACCCCGTAATAACGCAGGTCAAACGTAAAATGATACACAAACATCATCACAATAGCTGTTCCACGCAACACATCGACGAGCGAATGACGCGTTGACCGTGGGGGCAGGGCATCCTGCCCGAGCGCTTTACTGGCGCTTTTTATGGACTTATTTTGATAGGTCACTTGACACCTTATGCACAATGCCGCTATGGGACGCCGTCATGCGCTTCTTGCTCGCGCCTTAAAACCGCCGCAGCCGAAAAATAACATGTAACACGTTGTTTTTGCTTTATTTGATTAATCTGGAGCATTTTCCGTACAAATCAAGAACAACCCCGCTGTTATGCGGCCTGGCGACGCTTTGCCCCAAGTCATCCACAAAGTTATCCACAGACTTTGTGGATAATGACAAAATTGTTACGGCAGCAATAAGTTAACGTTTTTTTATTAGATTGGCCATCAAGTATAAGGCCGCTGCTAGTACATGAAATTATAAATTACGAAACATGATCCGAATCCCATATAGGTCTGGCTTTAGCCAGACATGTCGGCCTGAAGGCTGACCTACAATCGTGCGGCATTACGCTGCACAATTTATGTGTTCATGTACTGGTGGTCTGCCGGACTTAGGGGGCCGTAGCGAAAAGTGGATGGGGAGGGTAGGTTTACCCAAAGGACAGCGGGCAGCACACCGTGATCACCGTACAAGGTGACAATGAGGTGGCAATGCCTCCCCTCCGGGGGATAAGAGCATTTCTTGCGCAACCCACCGAGCGTCGCGTAGCGACACAACACATTTTTAATGGGCGTGCCAGGAGGATTAAGCAAGCGCCATTCGTGCTCACCCCTACTTCCAGCGCAATATAACCCAGCCGGGGATGGCTATTTTAGGGTCCAGGTCGTTGCGCCGCGTTTCCAGGTTGCCGTCGCCATCGGTATCGACCAGGTAGTAAGGCGCGCCGACCGCCGGGGTAACCTTGACCGTATAAAGCACTCCGCCGATCCGGTATTCTTCTATCTTCTCCTGGGGACGCTGGATGATTTTGACATCAGGCTCAGGAACCTCCCCGCTGTTTAAGCCGTCTGTCGGCGGTGGCGGAAGTTCGGGCTTTGTTGCCTCATTCGCCGCCCATGAAGGGGCCGTAAGCAGCAGGGACATTACTATTGCAAGGAACATCCGCATCGCGTGTTTTACCTTAAAATTTAGAGATCCAGCAACGTCGCCTGCTCATCGGCAGAAGGCTCGAAGCCACGATGCTCGTAGTGGTTGAAAATCGCGTCCACCACCTCTTGCGGGGTGTCGACGACTTGCATTAAATCGAGATCTTCCGGGCTGATGACACCTTCCGTCACCAGCGTTGTCCTGAACCAGGCGAGCAGCCCTTCCCAGAACGGCTTGTGTACCAGGATTACGGGGATCTGACGGGTTTTGTGTGTCTGCACCAGCGTCAGAATCTCCATCATCTCATCCAGCGTACCAAAGCCGCCCGGCAACACCACATAGGCCGAGGCATACTTGACGAACATCACCTTGCGCGAAAAAAAGTGCCTGAAATTAAGCGAGATATTCTGATAAGGATTGGTCGTCTGTTCATGGGGCAGAACAATATTGAGGCCGATGCTGGGCGATTTTCCGGCAAAAGCGCCTTTGTTGGCCGCCTCCATGATACCCGGCCCACCACCGCTCACCACACTGAAGCCTGCGTCCGACAACAGAAGCGCAATATCTTCGGTAAGCTTATAATAAGGGTGATCCACCGGCGTGCGCGCCGAACCGAAGATGCTGACTGAAGGCTTGATCTGCGACAGGCGTTCGAAGCCTTCGACAAATTCCGCCATGATCTGGAAGATCTTCCACGACTCGCGCGTCAGTGAAGTGTCGTTGACAGGCTTGAAGCTGGGGTGAGCGTTTCTTTCTTGTGTGTTCATAATAGTCACCAAAAATTAAGTCGCCGCCGAAGGGGCGTGCCGGAAAAAGCTTATATTGAATATATCGGGCTGTTGGCGACATACTTAATTCGAATAGAACTCATCATAAACGAAAAAACCCTTTGAGGCATAGCCATTAGACTGCAAACCCGTGGCAACAGCCTCGTTAAACCACACACCACCTGCCAAGACACCATACACTATGACTGAAACCGCACCCAAACCGCTGATTCTGGTGGATGGCTCCTCTTACCTTTACCGCGCCTTCCATGCCCTGCCGCCGTTGACCAATTCGCGCGGCGAGCCGACCGGGGCGGTGTATGGCGTGGTCAATATGCTGCGCAAGTTGATTGCGGACTATCAGTCGGAGCATGTCACGGTGGTGTTCGACGCAAAGGGCAAGACCTTCCGCGATGAGCTTTTTGAACACTACAAGGCGCACCGCCCGCCGATGCCGGATGAGCTGCGCA
This sequence comes from Gammaproteobacteria bacterium, assembly GCA_021731145.1. Lineage (GTDB taxonomy): Bacteria > Pseudomonadota > Gammaproteobacteria > Ga007554 > LNEJ01. The sequence continues at coordinate 19,490 of JAKFXX010000019.1, forward strand.
CGCAGATTGAGCCGCTGCACGCTATCGTGCGCGCCATGGGATTGCCGGTGCTGGTGATAGACGGCGTGGAGGCCGACGATGTGATCGGCACCCTGGCGGTGCAGGCCGCCGCTATCGGCTTGCCGGTGGTGATCTCCACCGGCGACAAGGACATGGCGCAACTGGTCGATGGGCATGTCACCCTCGTCAACACCATGAGCAATACAACGCTCGATGTGCAGGGTGTGATCGGCAAATTTGGGGTTTCCCCCGGCCAGATCATCGACTACCTGGCGCTGGTGGGCGACACCTCGGACAACATCCCCGGCATCCCCAAGGTCGGACCCAAGACCGCCACCAAATGGCTGCAGGAACATGGCTCGCTGGACAACATCATCGCCCATGCCGATCAAATCAGCGGCAAGGTCGGCGAGAGCCTGCGTGAGCATCTGCACCTGCTGCCGTTATCGCGGCAACTGGCGACGATCCGCTGCGACGTGCCGCTGCCGGTGGGGCCGCTCGACCTGCAATCCCAACCCGCCGATACCGCCGCGTTGCGCGAGCTGTTTCAGCGCATGGAGTTCAAAACCTGGCTGGGACAACTGGATCAGTCAAAACCCGCAGACGCCCCGTCTCCTGCCCCCCAGCCCCTGGCCTCTGACTATCAAACCGTGCTCACCGAAGCAGATCTGGAGCGCTGGCTTGCACGACTGGAGCAGGCCGAGCTGTTCGCCTTCGACACCGAGACCACCAGCCTGGACTACATGCAGGCCGAAATCGTAGGCGTGTCGTTTTGCATTCAGCCAGGTGAGGCCGCCTATGTGCCGCTGGCGCACGACTACCCCGGTGCGCCCGTCCAGTTATCGCGCGAATGGGTTTTAGAGCGGCTGCGTCCGCTGCTGGAAGACGCCGGCCGCCCCAAGCTGGGCCAGAATCTCAAATATGACATGAGCGTGCTGGCCAACCACGGCATCGCATTGGCAGGCATTCGCTATGACACCATGCTGGAATCCTACGTGCTCAACAGCACCGCCTCACGCCACGACATGGACACGCTGGCGCTGACCCATCTGGGCCACAAGACCATCCGTTTCGAAGATATTGCGGGCAAGGGTGCAAAGCAGCTCACCTTTAATCAGATCGGCATCGAACAGGCCGCACCGTATGCCGCCGAGGATGCCGACATCACCTTGCGCCTGCATCACGCATTGTGGCCGCGCCTGGCCGCAGAGCCGGGCCTGCAAAAACTGTTTAATGACATCGAAGTGCCGCTGGTGCCGGTGCTGTCGCGCATCGAACGCAACGGCGTGCTGGTGGACGCCGCAATGCTGCACCGGCAGAGTGAGGAGCTTGCGCGGCAGATGCTGGAGATCCAGCAGCAGGCGCATAGCGCCGCCGGACAACCCTTCAACCTCGATTCACCCAAGCAGATCCAGGCCATCCTGTTTGACAAGCTACAACTGCCGGTGCTGGAGAAGACCCCCACGGGCCAACCTTCCACCGCCGAATCGACCCTTGCCGAACTGGCGCTGGACTACCCGCTGCCGAAACTGATCCTCGAACATCGCACCCTGGCCAAGCTGAAATCGACCTATACCGACAAACTGCCGGGGCAGATCAATCCACGTAGCGGGCGCGTCCATACTTCGTATCATCAGGCGGTGGCGGCTACAGGCCGACTGTCATCTTCAGACCCGAATTTGCAGAATATCCCGATCCGCAGCGCCGAAGGGCGACGCATCCGCCAGGCCTTTATCGCCCCGCCGGGACACAAGATCGTCGCAGCGGATTATTCGCAAATCGAACTGCGCATCATGGCGCATCTGTCGCAAGACGACGGCCTGCTGCGCGCCTTCAGCCAGGGTGAAGACATCCACCGCGCCACTGCCGCCGAGATCTTCGGCGCAGCTCCCGATCAAGTCACCTCTGAGCAACGCCGCAACGCCAAGGCCATCAACTTCGGGCTGATTTACGGCATGTCTGCCTTCGGCCTGGCAAAGCAACTGGGTGTCGAGCGCGGCGCGGCGCAACAGTATATGGATCTCTATTTTGCCCGTTATCCCGGCGTAAAGGCATTCATGGACCGCACGCGCACCCAAACCCGCGCCGACGGCTACGTGGAAACCCTGTTTGGCCGCCGCCTGTATCTGGCAGACATCAAATCCAGCAACCAGCAACGCCGCCAATACGCCGAACGCGCCGCTATCAACGCCCCGATGCAAGGCACCGCTGCGGACATCATCAAACTCGCCATGCTCAAAACCGACGCCATGATTCTTGCCGGTAACCTGACTGCAAAAATGGTGATGCAGGTACACGATGAGCTGGTCTTCGAAGTGCCCGAAAACGCACTCCACCAAACCATCGAAGACATCCGCCACTGCATGTCCAGCGCGGCGAGTTTATCCGTACCTCTTGTGGTGGACATCGGCGTTGGCAATAATTGGGATGAAGCGCATTAGCTCTGCTGCGATACGCGGAGAAACCTCGGGAATTTGGGGCGAGTCCTGCGGCAGTTTCTTACTTAAGCCAGCCATTGACCTGCTCAAGGTCGGCCAGTGAGATCATCCCTGCGGCCTGCTTCAGGCGCAGGGTGTTGATCAGGTAGTCATAACGGGCGCGCGACAAATCACGTTTGGCGCGGTATAAGTCGCGCTGCGAGTTCAGCACATCAATGGTAGTGCGCGTACCAACCTGCATCCCGGCCTCGGTGGCGTCCAGCGCGCTCTGGTTGGATACCACCGCCTGCTTCAGTGCCCCGACGCGGCTGATGCTGGCGGTTACATTCAGGTAGCCGTCGCGGGTCTGACGTGAAGCGGCACGCGTTTGCTGTTCCTGGGTTTCCTTGGCCTGATTGAGGCGATACTGTGCCTCACGGATACGCGAGTTGACCGCGCCGCCTTGGTAGAGTGGTACGCTCAGTTGCAAGCCAATGGCGCTATCCAGCGTTTCTCTGGCACCAAAAGCACCTCCGGAGAATTTTGAGTAGCCGTGGCTCACCACCGCGTCTACCACCGGATAGTGACCGGCGCGTTGCAGGTCGATGGTTTGGCTGGCGACATCGGTGGCGGCTTGGGCTGATATTAGCTGAAAGTTCTGTTTGAGGGCCGTACCTACCCATGCCTCGACGTCCTGCGGGTCGGGTGATGTCAGCGGTATTTGCTCAGCCAGACCGCGCAGAGACTCGGGGAGCATGCCGGTGACCTCGCGTAACGCCTCACGGTTGCTGGACAGGCGGCTTTGCGCGTCAACCTCCTGGCTTAGCGCCAGGTCAAAGCGGGCTTGGGCCTCGTTCACATCCGTGATGGCTACCAGACCCACGTCAAAGCGCCGTTGCGTCTGCTCCAGTTGGCGCCCTATCGCCTCTTTTTCGGCGCGTGCAAACTCCACTGTGTCAGCGGCGGCCAGCACCTCGAAATAGCGTTCCGAGACCCGCAGCAGCAGCGCCTGCTGTGCCGCGTTATAATCCGCCTCGGCCTGGCGGGTGCGGGCATCCGTCTGACGCAACTGCACATAATAGTCACGGTGATAAATAGGCTGATTGAGGTTGAGCGTCAAGCCATCGTTCGTAGAATAAAACGTGCCGGAACGGCCAAAAAAACCGCCGCTCAAAAACTCCTGCCGGTTGCGAGTGATATTGGAATTGAGGCTCAGTTGCGGACGGAACAGCGCCAAACGTTGATTGCGCGTCTCCTGTACTGCCTGCCACGCCGCTTCAGCGGCTTTGACCTGGGGGTCGCTGTCGGCCGCAAGGCGATAGGCGTCGAGCAGATTTTCCGCATTTGCGCTGGAGGCAACAGCCAGCAGCATTGCAATCAAGAGCGGCGAGTTTTTTTTGATCATGGGGACGGCGGCTCTTTAGTAGGTAGGCATGCTCGGGTCAACCTCGCGCGCCCAGGCGGCGACGCCGCCTGTCAGGTTGACGATCTTGGTAAATCCCGCCTGCTCCAGATAGACAGCCACGCGCTGGCTGCGCATGCCGTGATGGCAGATGACGATGGTTTCCTGCTGTGCGTCGAGATCACGGCAGACGGCGGGTACCTGTGACATGGGGATATTCCGCGAGCCTTCGATATGACAGGTTTGAAATTCCCATGGTTCGCGCACGTCCAGCAGCAAAGGTGCCGGAGTGGTATGTTCAAGGTATTCTTTGAGTTGGGTGGCGGTGAGGTGATTCATGGCCATGCTCCACTATATATTAATGATTAATTATATTCTAATAATACCTTAGAATACAAATTGGGGCGGTTGTTCGGCGTGCAGCAACGCCGGGACGCTGGTTTCAAACAGACTCTCCCGCGCCCCGCCATGAGAGACGAGGATAGCCTCCATCACGGGTGGCTCGCCGACGATCGCCACCATGCGCCCGCCGGGTTTCAGCGCGCGCAGGAAAGATTCCGGCAGCACGGGAAGTGAGCCGGTAATGGCGATAACATCGTAAGGGCCGTGTTTGTCCCATCCCCCAACGGCGTCGCCGGTTTCCAGCGTCACGTTATGGATGCCGTGTCCGGTGAGCGCGTGCTGCGCACTCTGCGCGAAGTCAGGGAGAATGTCCACGCTGAACACGTGCTTGCCCAGTCTGGCCAGCAACGCAGTGAAATAACCGCTGCCCGTTCCGACCTCCAGTATAATGTCGGAAGGCTCGATGGCCAGCGCCTGCAACAGTCGCGCTTCAACCTTGGGTTCCATCATTATCTGGCCGTGGCCGAGGGGGATCATGATGTCGGCAAATGCCAGGTCACGGTAGTGCGCGGGAACAAACTCTTCGCGCCGGGTGCTCGTGATCAGGTCAAGAATGCCCGGATCCAGCACCTCCCATGTACGGATCTGCTGTTCGACCATGTTAAAGCGGGCTTGTTCTACGTCCATCCTTATCCACCATTATTCTAAAGAGGCTAAACAGCTAGGTTAAGCGGTTTGAATGCCGGACACAAGGGCGCATTCGGCTTGCAAATTACCCGTGTATAATATAATTTTAGGCTAAATTCGGCTAGCAGGGGGTTGATATCGCCCCCGCATGCCTGCTGGGGGTGCCTCGTATCAGGCGAGGCTGAGATATACCCTTTGAACCTGATCCGGTTAATACTGGCGTAGGGAAAGCAGTATCACAATGAAACTTTCGCCTGTGACGTTTGTTCACGGTATGCGAACACCCTTTCCCGTTCTTTCCCTGCGCTTGCCTCCGATTTCATTAGTTTTCGCCGGATATTTTGTAGAGGAATAGATGATGAGTGCCATACCAAAAGATTTTTTAAGTCAAACCGCCCGCGTCAGCGAAGAGGCCATGCGGCCTTTTCCGAACTCGGAAAAGGTCTATATCACGGGCAGCCGCCCCGATATCCGCGTGCCGATGCGCAAGGTTTCCCTGTCGGACACGCCCGCCAGCTTTGGCGCGGAACAGAACGCGCCCGTGTATGTGTACGACACCTCGGGGCCCTATACCGATCCCAAAATAAACGTTGATTTGCGCGCCGGGCTGCCTGCGTTGCGTGCCGGATGGATTGAAGAGCGTGGCGATACCGAGGCGCTGCCTGGCCTTACCTCCACCTATGGCCAGCGCCGTGCGCAGGATCCCAAACTTTCCCATCTGCGCTTCGAACACATCCGCACGCCGCGCCGCGCCAAAGCGGGCGCAAACGTCAGCCAGATGCACTACGCCCGGCGCGGCATTATCACGCCCGAGATGGAATATATCGCCATCCGCGAAAACCAGAAGCTGGAGCTGGCGCGTGCGCAAGGGTTGGTGCAACACCCTGGCGAATCGTTCGGCGCGGCCATTCCGCCGGTCATTACCCCCGAGTTTGTGCGCGACGAAGTGGCGCGCGGCCGCGCCATCATCCCCGCCAATATCAACCACCCCGAGCTGGAGCCGATGATTATCGGGCGCAACTTCCTGGTAAAGATCAACGCCAACATCGGCAATTCTGCGGTGAGTTCCTCCATCGAGGAAGAAGTCGAGAAAATGGTGTGGTCCACCCGCTGGGGCGGCGACACGGTTATGGACTTGTCCACCGGCAAAAATATTCACGAAACCCGCGAGTGGATCATCCGCAACTCGCCCGTGCCGATCGGCACCGTGCCCATATATCAGGCACTGGAAAAGGTGGATGGCCGCGCCGAAGACCTGACTTGGGAGATCTTCCGCGACACGCTGATCGAGCAGGCCGAACAGGGCGTGGACTATTTCACCATCCACGCGGGAGTATTGCTGCGCCATGTGCCGCTCACTGCCAAGCGCGTCACCGGCATCGTCTCACGCGGTGGCTCGATCATGGCCAAGTGGTGCCTGGCGCACCACAAAGAGAATTTTCTCTATACCCATTTCGAAGACATCTGCGAGATCATGAAGGCCTACGATGTGTCCTTCTCGCTGGGAGACGGCCTGCGCCCCGGCTCCATCGCGGATGCCAACGATGCCGCGCAATTCGGTGAGCTTGAGGCGCTGGGCGAGCTGACGCAAATCGCCTGGAAGCACGACGTGCAGACCATGATCGAAGGGCCAGGCCATGTGCCCATGCACCTGATCAAGGTCAACATGGAAAAACAGCTCAAAGAGTGCGGCGAGGCGCCGTTTTACACCCTCGGGCCACTGACCACCGACATCGCCCCAGGCTATGACCACATCACCTCCGGCATTGGCGCCGCCATGATCGGCTGGTATGGCTGTGCCATGCTGTGCTATGTCACGCCCAAGGAGCATCTGGGACTGCCTGACAAAGAGGACGTGCGTACCGGCATCATCACCTACAAGATTGCCGCCCATGCCGCCGACCTCGCCAAGGGCCACCCTGGTTCACAGGTGCGTGATAATGCGCTGTCCAAGGCGCGCTTCGAATTCCGCTGGGAAGACCAGTTTAACCTCGGCCTCGACCCGGAGCGTGCGCGCGAGTACCATGACAAGACCTTGCCCAAGGACTCCGCCAAAATCGCCCACTTTTGCTCCATGTGCGGCCCGCAGTTCTGCTCGATGAAGATCACCCAGGACGTGCGTGACTATGCCGCCAAGCACGGCATGGATGAGCAATCCGCCGTACAGGCGGGCATGGCGGAAAAGTCGCAGGAGTTCAAGGCGCAAGGGGCGGAAGTTTATCGTAAAGTCTGATTTCTGATTATCGAAGCGGGGCGGGCCCATGTGTCCCCGTGAAGGGCATTGCCACCTCATTGTGCCACCCGTAAAGGGCGCAATGCCTTCACGGGCATCACGGTGGGACAATGTCCGCCCCTGTTTATGGAAAATATTATGGCCGCTGTCATTCCCATTTACCCTGCCATCCCGGCCGAGATCAAGTGCGGCTATTGCACCAACTCCAAGTGCTGCACCTACATCACCCAGCACATCACCACCCCGCGCTCCAAGCACGATTTTGATCATCTGCTGTGGCAGGTGTCGCATCAGAATGTCAATGTCTATAAGGACAAGGATGGCTGGTACCTGCTGGTAAACAATGCTTGCCTGCATCTCCAGCCCGGTGGGCGTTGCGGCATCTATGAAACACGGCCCGAGGTGTGCCGCAATCACTCCAATGACTACTGCGAATACGACGCCCCCGCCGAGGATGGCTTCGAGCTGTTTTTTGATGGCTATGAAGCATTGCTTAAATATTGCAAGAAACGCTTCAAGAGTTGGGGGAAATAGTTGCAGGTTCCCGCGTATCGTTCCAGTAACCATTTTTTCTATGGAAAGACTTGACCGTTCGCAGTAACAACGGTGTGCTCTAGCCAAGGGTGGGCACAAAAAACGTGCCTACCCTACCGGGCTACGCTGGGGGAGCCTTAGCGCAGCAGGGCGAACAGCGTAGCGCGAGATGTCACACACATATTATCCCAGTCCCGCCATACCCAGGTAGGCACGCGTTATTTGTTCGCCCCACATCAAAGCAATCCATCCCGCCGCGGCAAGATAAGGGCCGAAGGGAATCGGAATGTTCTTGTCACGGCCGCGCAGCAGCACCAGAGAGATGCCCACCACCGCCCCCACCAGGGAAGACAGCAGAATCACTGCCGGCAGCGCTTGCCAGCCCAGCCACGCGCCGAACATGGCGAGGAGCTTGAAGTCGCCATACCCCATGCCTTCGCGCCCCGTCAGCAGCTTAAAAGCCATATACACCGACCATAGGCTAAGGTAACCCGCCATCGCACCGATGATGCTGGCGTAGCTGCTGGCAAACACGTTGAACAGGCTGAGCGCGAGTCCGCCCCACAGGAAGGGTAAAGTAATCGAGTCGGGCAGCAGGTGATGATCAAAGTCGATAACGCTCAGGGCAACCAGCGCCCAGGTCAGCAGCAGTGCAGCGCCCGCCGCCCAGCCGAAACCGAAGCGCCAGGCCACGGCGACGGAGAGCGCGGCGGTGAAGATTTCGATCAACGGGTAGCGCACGGAAATCCGCGCCGCGCATGACGAACACTTGCCCCTGAGCACCAGGTAACTCACCACGGGTATATTTTCCAGCGCCGTGATGGCGTGACCGCAGTGCGGGCAGCGTGAGCGGGGAGCGGTCAGGTCGAAACGTTCCTGGGGCGGCGCTTCCCCAGCGCCGAGGAATTCCGCGCACTCGGCGCGCCACTGGCGCTCCATCATGATCGGCAAGCGATGTATCACCACATTGAGAAAACTGCCGACGAGCAGGCCCAGAACGCCGGCTATGGCGATAAAGGCGATGGGGCTGGCTTGCAGATAATCAATAAGAGTCATAACCATCCAGGGTAAACGTCTATGTCATCAGGTGTGCCAAGACAAAAAATATTCTGCGCGCCTACACAACCTGTCCCATTTTAAAGATCGGCAGATACATTGCCACTACCAGTCCGCCGACGAGCACCCCCAGCACCGCCATTATGATCGGCTCCAGCAGACTGCTCAGACTATCCACCGCATTATCGACCTCTTCCTCATAGAAGTCGGCGATCTTGGCGAGCATGGCGTCCAGTGAACCGGCCTCTTCGCCGATGGCGACCATCTGCACCACCATATTCGAAAACAGCCCGCATTGGCGCATTGCCATTTGCAGCGACATGCCGGTGGCCACTTCGTCACGTATTTTGAGGATGGCCTTTTCATAGACGATATTACCGGAGGCCCCAGCCACCGTGGTCATCGCCTCCACCAGCGGCACACCGGCAGCAAACATGGTGGAAAGGGTGCGGGCATAACGCGCCACCGTCGCCTTGGTGACGATTTCACCGAGTACGGGCAATTTGAGCAATGCCCGATCCATCAACTGACTGACCTTCGGCGAGCGCTTTTTGGCTTCTATCATGCCATATACCGCCCCACCGGCGACGCCGAAAATGGCCCACCACCACTGCTGAAAGATCTTGGAAAGCTCGACAACGAACTTGGTAAAGGCAGGCAGCTCCGCGCCAAACCCCTTGAACAACTCCTCAAACTGGGGAATCACGAATATCATGAGAATGGCGGTGATGATAAACGCCACCACCACGATAGCTGCGGGATAAAACAGCGCCTTTTTGATCTTGCCCTTGATCGCCTCGATCTTTTCCTTGTAAGTGGCAATCTTGTGCAGCAGGGTCTCCAGAATACCGGCCTGTTCACCGGCATGCACCAGGTTGCAGAACAGGGAATCAAAATAGTACGGGTGCTTGGCAAGGGCCTCGGTGAAGGAATTACCGCCTTCCACGTCGGCCTTGATCTTCAATATCAGATCCTGCATGGAGGGATTATCATGGCCGCGCCCGATGATTTCGAAGGATTGCACCAGCGGTACGCCGGAACTCATCATGGTGGCTATCTGGCGGCTGAAGATGGCGATATCCTTGGCGGTGATCTTTTTTTTGCTCGCGCCGAAGGGGGAGATCCTCTTCTTGTTCACCTTGATGGGGTTGATGCCCTGGCGGCGCAAATCGGCCTTGAGCAGCGCGGCATTACCGCTGCGTGTCTCGCCAGCCACCTTCGCGCCTTTCTTGTCGGTGCCTTCCCAGGTGAAGAGATCCATCTTTGCTGCTTTCTTGATTGCTGTTGTCGCCATGGCATTTATACCGTAATTACCCGATTGATTTCCGCGAGGCTGGTCATGCCCTGCTTGATTTTTTTCAGCCCCGATGCGCGCAAGTCCGGGATGCCCTCCTTCTTCGCCTGATCGGCAATCTGCATGGCATTACCACCCGCCATGATGATCCGGCCCATGGCCTCGGAGACCGGCATGACCTGATAGATGCCGACCCGCCCCTTGTAGCCCTCATGACACTGATCGCAGCCTACCGCGCCGTAGATCGTAAAGCCCTCATCCAGATCCGCCTCCGTGAAGCCTTCCATGAGCAAGGCCTCACGGGGAACATCGACGGGTTTTTTGCAATGGCTGCACAGGCGCCGCGCCAGACGCTGGGCGATGATCAGCGACACTGCGGAGGCGATGTTGAACGGCGCCACCCCCATGTTGAGCAAACGGCTCAGGGTCTGCGGCGCATCGTTGGTGTGCAGGGTAGACAGCACCATGTGGCCGGTCTGCGCCGCCTTGATGGCAATCTCGGCCGTCTCCAGATCGCGGATTTCACCCACCATGATGACATCGGGATCCTGGCGCAAAAACGCCTTCAAGGCGGCGGCGAACGTCAGCCCCACCCTGGGGTTGACGTTCACCTGGTTGACGCCGGGCAGATTGATTTCCGCAGGGTCCTCGGCGGTGGAGATGTTTCTATCCATGGTGTTCAGAATATTCAGGCCGGTGTATAGCGATACGGTTTTACCGCTACCGGTCGGGCCGGTCACCAGGATCATCCCGTAGGGCATGTGCAGCGCGTTCATATACAGCGCCTTCTGCTCCGGCTCGTAACCCAGCGCGTCGATGCCCAGCTTGGCGCTGGAGGGGTCGAGAATACGCAGCACGATCTTCTCGCCGAACAGTGTGGGGCAGGTGTTGACGCGGAAGTCGATGGCGCGGGACTTGGAGAGCACCATCCTCATGCGCCCGTCCTGCGGCACACGGCGTTCCGAGATATCCAGGCGCGACATCACCTTGAGACGCGCGGACATTTTGTTGGCCAAAGACACCGGCGGGTTGGCGGCCTCGTGCAGCATGCCGTCCTGGCGGTAGCGGATGCGATAAACCTTTTCATAGGGCTCGAAGTGGATATCCGATGCCCCCTTGTTGATCGCGTCGAGCAGAATCTTGTTGATGAAGCGCACCACCGGCGCATCATCGACGTCCGGCCCGGTGTTCGTATCTTTGCCGGCGTTATCGTCCTCGCTGGTAATGTCCAGGTTGTCGAGGTCGGCATCACCAAGATCCGTGATGGCGCTCTCCTTCGCCTCCAGCACCTTTTCGATAACTTTAGCGAGCTTGTCTTCCTCGACCAGCACCGTCTCGGTATTGATGCTGGCATGGAACTTGATTTCATCCAGCCCCGCCAGATTGGTGGGATCGGACACCGCAACGAACAGGCGGTTGCCGCGCTTGAACAGGGGCAGCGCGTTATGCGCGCGGATCAGCTTTTCGCTCACCAGACTGCTTGCGGCCATCTCCATGTCCATGGCGTTGATATCGAACAGCGGCACGCCGAACTCCTCGGAGCCCGACTGGGCGATGGCGTAACTGTCCGCCAGCTTGCTTTGCACCAGATGGCTGACGAACGCGATCTTGTTTTTCGCCGCATACTCCTGGGCCTTGAACACCTGGTCTTCGCTCAACAGGCCGTCGAGCACCAGGCGGCGCGCCAGGCCACTCAGGCCGATATTGATACTGGATGCAGCCACACTCATATGCTTTTAACGTCCTTCAAGGGATTGCCTATCCTGTATCGGCGGATGGGGGGATTTTTTTAGTGGCTGGCGAAAGGATTTACTTTTTGGCGGGGGGGTAATCAATTGATCGCTGGGGTGCTGGGAGATCAGACTTGCTTGTGGGGCGCCCATAAAAAAGCAGGGTGGGCATTGCCCACCCTGCTGGGTTACTACCAAGTGCGGCCAGTATTATTTGCAGATGGCCGGTGAGCTGGTGCAGGTGCCAGTGACAGCCCAGGTAACACCGCTAGCCACGGCGTAGGTGGGAGTTAGAATATACGTTTCACCGCCTAGCCCATTGGCGTTGCGAGCCGTGGCGGTAATCACGCCATCTGCCGTTGCAACGGTATCGATGTACTTGGTGGGATTACCAGTGGCGACATTGGCAGGTATGCCATTGGAGCCGCCGGTACAGCCTGTGACGGTACCTAAATCCAGAGCGCAAATTTCAACAGCAGTCTTGACTCCCTGCGTGCCTTGTACAACCTCAGTGAATTTTGCCTTTTTCGTATATTGCTGATACGCCGGAATCGCAATCGCCGCCAGAATACCGATAATCGCTACAACGATCATCAATTCGATCAGTGTAAAACCTTGTTGTGCCTTCTTCATGTTCATGGTGCTTATCCTCGTTTGTTTGGGTTGAAAAGTCTTTGGCGCCTGTCCTGATTTAATGACGTGTCCTTTTCGGCAATTGCTCCTGCATTGCTCTACCTCCTGCATCCATGCAGTCGAGTGTGCTGCGCTTCCAGTGTCTGTGCGGTTCAAGCCAGACGCCTTGCCATGAATAAAGCAGAAGGCGTGCCAACATTCGGTGGAAAGCTCATAAACCATGGAAAACAGCGCGCGGACCATGCAAAAGTGTGATGTGTGTCACAAAAAAACCATGTAGGCTGGGTCAAGCCGCAAAGCGGCGGACCCAGCAACACGAGGCTTGTGGGTCCGCTACGCTCGACCCAACCTACGTCATGCCGTTTTGGGTCAGAAAGTGACAAATAATGTCACTACTATTGATATGGCCATTATAATGTTTTGGTAGTTTGGCGCAATACATATCTTGGGCCAAGGAAACTTGTAGCTCCCGTTATTCCAATTCTATTTGGGAACAAAATAATCATGCAGGGTGCGTCCTACCCGTGATCACCGTAAAGGTGACAATGAGGGCACAATGCACGCACCCTACGACATTGCACTTTTAATTCAGAAATGGAATTACCGAAGTCTCTATCGGTAGAAAGCGGTTCGATGTCACGACGGTGTGTGATGGCGCAAAGCAGGAAATCCGTGTGGAGCCTTGTACGCCTTTTAGGGGGAGCTCCCACTGCCTGATAATGGTGTAGAGGCATATCATGAAGCGAACATCCAATATTCACATTTCGTCAGGTGATATAGCCCCACTTCTTAAACTGCGCCTGCAACGTGGGGTCATTTTTAAACGCCTGAAAATAAATATATTCAGGCGCCAGGTCCGCGCCATTCGGCCATACTACTGTTTCGATCTCTTCATCTACCTTGAGTTTACGAAATTCAGCTATATTTTTTAATGGCTCAAATACCGGCCCCTCTAATGCGGTCGACAAGTCCGCTACGCCTCTTCGGCCATTATTGAACAAAACCTCGACTCTGTAATCTCCTGCGTACTTCGCTTCGGTCACATGTAAAAACATTTTTATTACTCCAGAGGATCAATTGGATTGGGGGCTTCATTCCGTTGATCAAGCGATTGCATCATAAGCCAGCAAATATGGGAAAACAACGGCACGCCTCAATCACTCAACCCCCAATTTCTTCAGCCGATATCGCAGCGCACGGAAGGTGATGCCGAGCAGTTTGGCGGCGGCGGTTTTGTTGTGGCGGGTTTGTTCCAGGGCCTTCATGATGGTGTCCTTCTCGATGGTGTCGAGATAGGGTGCTAGGGGCAGGGGAACGGCGGCAGCCGGGGTTGCCGCCGCAGTTGGTGCGGGGATTTCCGGTGCGTGAGTACGAGGCAGATGGAGATCGTCATCTTGGATGACATTGCCCTCGCACAGGGTAATGGCGCGCTCCAGGATGTTTTCCAGTTCGCGCACATTGCCGGGGAAAGAATAGCCGCTCAGCGCCTGATGCGCGTCTTTGCTCAAGGCAGGGATGGCTGTCCCAGGCGGGACGAGCCGGTTCAGAATATGCTCCGCCAAAAGCGGGATGTCCTCACGGCGCTCGCGCAGGCTGGGGGCGTGCAGTTCGATGACGTTGAGGCGGTAGTAGAGATCCTCGCGGAATGCCCCCTCCTTTACCAGCGCGGCAAGGTTCTTGTGGGTGGCGCAGAGGATGCGCACGTCTATGGGCGTTTCTTTTTGCGCGCCGACGGGCCGCACCGCTTTTTCCTGGATGGCGCGCAGCAATTTGACCTGCATGTGCAGCGGCAGGTCGGCAACTTCATCGAGAAACAGGGTGCCGCCATGGGCCGCCTGGAACAGGCCGTCCTTGCCACCTCCAGCACCTGTGAAACTGCCCTTTTTGTGGCCGAAGAATTCGCTTTCCATGAGTTGTTCGGGGATGGCGCCGCAGTTGACCGGCACGAAGAGGCCGTCGGCGCGCGGTCCTTTGTCGTGAATGAGGTGTGCGATCAGCTCCTTCCCCGTCCCTGATTCCCCGCTGATATAGACCGGCGCCTGGCTGCGCGCCAGCTTGACGATGGTGGCGCGGATTGCCTGCATCGGGGCGGAATCGCCGAGCAGAATGTGCCGTGAACGCCGTTCCCTGACGCCCGTATACCCCCCTGACTGGGTGGACTGTTCGGACAGCTTCAGTGCTGCGGTGACCAGCGTGCGCAGCACATGCAAATCCACCGGCTTGGAAACGAAGTCGAACGCCCCGGCTTTGAGTGCGCTGATGGCCATCTCCATGCTTCCGTGGGCAGTGATTACCGCGACCGGCAGGCTGGAATGGTTATTCTGGATATACTCCACCAAGTCCATACCGCTGCCGTCCGGCAGGCGCATGTCGGTCAGGCACAGGTCAAAAGGGTGCTCGGCCAGCAAGGCGCGCGCCTGCGTCAGGTTTTCTGCGGCAAAGGTGTCGATCTCCATGCGCCCGAGGGTGAGTTCGAGCAGCTCACGGATATCCGGTTCGTCATCTACAACCAGGGCGAGGTGGCGGGTCATCGCTATGCTACCTGTCTGCGCCGGGGATCGGCAAAGGTGATGCGGAAACAGCTTCCGCCGCCCGTCCGTGCGCGGTAATTAAGGCGCGCCTGATTGCATTCGCACAGCTCACGGGAAATATACAGACCCAGGCCGGTGCCCTTGGGGTTGGTGGTAAAAAAGGGCTCGAAGACATGTTCGGCGGCATCCTCTGCGATGCCGGGGCCGTTGTCGAGCACCTCAAGAAAGGGGATATGGCTCTCTGGCGCCAAGCCACTACGTAATTCAACATGAGTGCTGCTGGCACTATGGCGCAACGCATTCTCGCACAGATTCCAAAGAATCTGGTGCAACTGGCTGGGGTCAATACGTACTTCGATATGCGGCGGGTCGATGTCGATGCCTAGCCATTCCGCTGCGATGTTCTCGCTAGCCCGAAATTCCTCGGCAAACCGCTCCAGCCAGGGTTTCAGGGCAAACTCCTGCGGACGGGTGCGGTCACGGCGACTGAGTTGCATCACGTTCTCTATGATCGCATTGACGCGTTGCGATTGTTCGCTGATGATCTGTGTAAGACGCACATCGTTTTTATCCAGGGCCGGAGACTCCGCAAGCAGTTGACCGGCGTGGCTGATGGCGCCCAGCGGATTGCGTATTTCATGCGCGATGCTGGCGGTGAGCCGGCCCAGTGAGGCCAGTTTCATCTGTTGCGCCTGTTGTGCCATAACGGCGGTATCCTCCAGAAAAACGAGGACGCCCGAGGACGGGTCAGTTTCCATGCGCGCAAAGCGCGGCAACAGCGCGGCGGCGCTCGCATTGGGGCGGAAGGTATGCGGCTCCTCTTCTGGGTAGGCCCACCAGGCATGCAACTGACCGGCAAGCGCGGGGGACAACTGCTCAAGCATCGGGTTTGCAGCCTCGGTGGCGGGGAGATCCAGCAGGTGCCGTGCCGATTCATTCATCAGGCGCACTTTTTCCTGCGCATCGACAACAAGCACGCCGGTTTGCATGCGCTGAATGATGTATTCGGTGAGCTGTTGCATGTTCGCCAGATCAACCCCGCGCTGCGCCGCCAGCTTCTCCGTCTCGCGTATGCGCCGGGCCAGCACATGTGTCAAAAGTGCCGTGGCGAAAAACGTCGCGCCCAGCAGGCCGGCCTGTGTGTAGTTGGGCACAGAAGGCGTGAATGCCACCTGGGCGTAAATCTGTTCGGCGAGCACTGCCAGCGTGGCGGTGGCGGCGAACAGAGTCGCGGTGCGTCCCGGCATCAAAATGCCGCCGCCGGCAATGGCGATCAACAACAGCATGCCCATCCCGCTGCCGACACCACCGCTGGCGTGCATGATCAACGTGATGGCAAGGATATCCACCAGCACCTGTGTGAAAACCTGGGCCGTAAAGGCAGGCCAGCGCCAGCGGGTGGCCACCACGCTGCAGATGCCGAATATCAGGTAAGCCGCGCTCACCGTCGAAAATACCCCAAAGGGCACAAGTAGCGCGGGGGCCACATCGCCCAGCAGCCTTACTTCAGGGCCAGTCCAGGGCAGGATGACAAACAGCGTGGCAATCGCAAGGCGATAGATATTCAGCAGATGCAACAGCCGCCAGGTGTTGGAAAAACCCTGGCTGGCGGTATCCGCTGGCATGTGAGTATCGGGGTGCTGGTCGAGCGTCCTGGTGAGCATTCCTCTTGTGCCCTTTAGGGTAGATGAATTCCGTTGTTACTGGAATGGTATCGGCCGGAATGCACATACCCTAAAGCACCGCAGGTTGGGTCTCGGCAACTGCTCCATGCGTTGCCCTGCCTCCGATGCACAGGGATGTGCGAGTGCCGCAGGCGCAGGATGCGCAGGAGTGGCCTGCATCCATGCAGTCGAAGCGAAGCGGACCCAACATTGTTCCTGCAAACAGCGGTGTGCGCGCTATTTGGCCTAATGAAAAACCGGGGTTCAATCCATAGGTGCTATTTGGCCCTTTCCAGAACAGCCGCATAAAACCCGTCGGTGCCGTGGCGGTGGGGATAGAGGCGTAGTGCGCCGTCCGCGCCGCTGCTGTTTTCGATATGGATCTGCCGCCGCGCCAGGATGTCCTGGACGGGCAGTGCGTGGAAGCCGGGGTTTTGCGCGAGGAAGTCGCGCACGATGTCTTCGTTTTCTTCCGCCAGCAGGCTGCACGTAGCATAAACCAGACGCCCGCCGGGCTTGAGCAGTTTCGCGGCGGCGGCAAGGATGCGCTGCTGGGTGGCGATGATCTCCGGCAGGTTGATCTCACGCCATTTGATATCCGGGTTGCGCCGTAGCGTGCCGGTGCCGGAGCAGGGGGCATCCACCAGCACCCGGTCAATCTTGCCATGCAGGCGTTGCACGCGCACATCGCGCTCGTGGGCGATGGTGATCATGCGTACAGTGTCGAGTCCGGCACGGATGAGGCGGGGCCTCATGCCTTCGAGGCGTTTTGGTGACGTGTCGAAGGCATACAGCGTACCTGTATTGGCCATCAGCGCACCCAGATGCAGGGTCTTCCCCCCCGCCCCGGCGCAGAAGTCCACCACCATCTCGCGCCGCCGGGGTTCAAGCAACAGGCTCAGTAGCTGACTGCCCTCATCCTGGATCTCAAACAGGCCTTCCTTGAAGCTGGCGCTGTTGAACAACGGGGTGCGCTCGTTTCGCCGCAAACCCGTCGGAGAAGAAGGGGTTGGCTCAGCGGGGAAGCCTTCCTCGGCAAGGCGCTGTGCCACGGTTTCACGGTCGGCCTTGAGGGTGTTGACGCGCAGATCGAGAGGGGCGGGTTGGTTGAGGGCGTCGGCCAATGCAATGGTTTCGGCCTCACCGAGTTGCGCAAGCAGCCGTTCGAGCAGCCAGTTGGGCAGATCGGTGCGTACTTCCAGCGGCAGGGTGGATTTATCCAGGGTGCGCACCTGAGCGGCCAGCGCGTCGGTGACCCCCTCAAATCCAGCCTCCGTAAGCACCCGTGTGCTCCAACCTTGCGTTGCGAGCAGGTAAGCCATCACTAGCGCTTCACTGGAGGTATCCTGCGCGAGATATTCCAGAAAACGCCGTCGCCGCAGGCAACCATAGACAGTCTCGGCGACGAACCCCCGGTCGCGTCCGCCCATGTTTCTGTGCTGACGGAAGTACGCCTCCATGTGCTTGTCGGCGGGGCGGCCGCCCTGGGTAAGGACAATATGCAGCAGCTCTATGGCCTGCTGGATTTGAGTATGGCGGGGAGGTGTGGAAGCGGTGTTTTGGCGGTGTTTCATCGGCATGTGGGTGTCTTACAGTAGTTTACGGTAGTGGCGCAGATTTTTTTGAAGAAGTTGGCGCTGTTTTTTCCAGGGGTCGTCCCACGGCAGGCCGGTTTTCATGAGGGCGCGGCACAACTCAAGCTCGCCTGCGATGTCATCGAGATGGACAAACTCAGGGGCCGGGCCGTCGCGCCGTTTGCAATCGGGGCCGCCTTCAAAGCCCTGGTTATGATAGTTGCCGAGCGGCACCGAGATGCCGATGGAGGGAAAGCCATAGGCGGTCGCGGCGGTCGCTTCACAGGTTCCGCCGTCCATGATACGGCGCTGGTGAGTGCCGGGCAGCACTTGCTCCGCCACGTCCGCGAGCACCTTGAGCGCGCCTGGGTTGAATACGGTGCGCCGGTCGCCCAGGCGCACCACGGGCCCCTTGCCTACAATCGCGCCGGGCAGTGTCCGCGAGGCTTCGAGGCTCACGCACACCACGGGCCGCCGCCCCTGACTCTGGGCGAGCCAACCCAGATCGAAATGGCCGATGGCACCGATGAAGCCAACCTCTTCAGCGCGGGTGAGCAGACCCAGAAACGGCGGTGGTCGTGCAGCGCGACGCTTGCCGAACAAGGCGAGCGCGGTGGCAACAATGGCAAATACGCCCACCAGGTCATCGGCGGCCTTGGTATAGAGTTTTTTGCCGCTGCGCCATACCGGGGCACGGAATCGAAAGCCGCCGTACAGTGTACTGGCAGGCAAATCCAGTGGGGCATCTGCCGCTTCCGGCATCCGGCCTCTCGCGGCACCCTTCGCTATCGCTCTTCCCTGCGCGTCGATGCGTACCTCGGCGGTGTCGATAGTGCGTTTCGAGGCGGTGAGCTTGACGCGGGCAAGCGTGCCCGATCCTGTCCAGCCGTGGCTATCGGCCAGCCACACCGATGCGCCTGTCAGATGTTTGACCGGCGCGCCGCCATGCCATTGCACCTTGAGGCGACGCGGGGCTAGCCACTCCACCCCATGAAACCCCGGGTGATCCATATGCGCGATAAATACCCGCAATGGCTCAGTACTTTTCTCCCGCACCAGACGCAGGTATTCACTTTGTGATGCCGCGCCGACGACCAGATTACCTAATGGATCGGTAAAAAACGGCACCCTCGCCTGTTCCAGCACGCGGCTCACGGTGGCGATAACGTGCTCCTCACGAAAGGGCGCGGTGGGCTGGGCGAGGATGTCCAGCAGCAAGTCGAGGTGCTGGGCCTTCATGATGCGGTCTGAGCCCAATTCTCCACCTTCAATCCCGGATAACACATAAAATCCCCCTTGTTGTTGGTAATCATCGCTGCCGTCAAATACTCAACGACCGCCCGCCGTCCACCGTGAGCACATGCCCGCTGGTATAAGCGGCGTCGCGGATCAGGAACAGCACGGCTTTGGCGATGTCTTCCGGGCTGCCTTGACGCTTGAGCGCAGTGCGGGAGAGGATGTGCTGCTTGGTCTCCTCGTCCATCCTGTTTTCCGGCCACAGGATTGCGCCTGGCGCCACGGCGTTGACGCGCACATCGGGGCCAAGCTCGCGCGCCAGGGCCTTGGTCAGCATCACCAGCCCCGCCTTGGCCAGGCTATACACCGGGTGCGACTTGAGAGGGCGGTCGGCGTGGATATCCACAATATTGACGATGCAACCGTGGTGATGCGCAAGATAGGGCGCGGCAGCCTGGGATAGAAAGAACGGTGCCTTGAGGTTAGTGCCCGTCAGATCATCCCACTGCGCCTCAGTAACGTCTCCCACCGGCGTGGGGTAAAAACTTGAGGCATTATTCACCAGCACATCGAGCCGCCCCCAGGTGTCCATGGCATGCTGCACCAGACGCGGCAGACCAGGCGTGTCCAGCAGATCGGCCTGCGCCAACACCACCGAACCCGCGCGGCGGGCGTTGAGGTCATCCCGAAGCACGTGAGCAGTGCCGGAAGATGAGCGATAGTGCAGCACCAGGTTTGCGCCCGCCTCATGCAAGATGCGTGCGGTAACCGCGCCAATGCGATGTGCCGCGCCGGTGATCAGCGCCACCTTGCCGGTTAAATCTTCACAATTATGGCTAGTCATTTTTCAAGTATACTACGCCCGCGATTTTCCAAAGGCTTGGCGCGCCTCTCAAATGGCAAATTTACAGGAACTATCGTGACCGGCACCCCAAAGATCCGCCCTATCCGTAGCTTCGTCCTGCGCGAAGGCCGTATGACTGACGCCCAGCGCCATGCGCTGGAGACGCTCTGGGAAAGATATGGCGTGGATGAGGGCGCGGATGCGCTGGATTTGGAGGCGCTGTTTGGCCGTGCCGCGCCATGCCATCTGGAGATTGGCTTCGGCATGGGCGACGCGCTGGCGGGTATGGGCCATGCCCACCCGGAGAATGATTATCTCGGCATCGAGGTCCATAGCCCCGGCGTCGGCAGCTTCATGCAAAAAGCGCACGCGCTGGGATTAAACAATATCCGCGTGATCAGCACCGATGCCGTTGAATTGCTTGAAAAGCGCATACCTGCCGCCTCCCTGGACGCGGTATACCTGTTCTTCCCCGACCCTTGGCCCAAACGCCGCCATCACAAACGGCGCATCGTCAATCCCGCCTTCGCCGCGCTGGTCGCCCGAAAACTTAAGCCCGGCGGGCGCTTCCATATGGCCACCGACTGGGCAGACTACGCCCGGCACATGCTGCAAGTGATGAGCGCCGCACACGACTTCACCAATGTGGCAGGGGAAAAACAATACGCGCCCCGCCCGGACTACCGTCCCCTCACCAAATTCGAACGGCGCGGGCAGCGACTGGGGCATGGGATATGGGATATGATTTTTGAGCGCAAAAAAGCCTGAACAAACCCGCATCGCAATTCGCCAGTTATTGTATGGAAAAGGTAGAATGAGTGCCATGGAGGCGGCTCTCGCTTTTAGGTTTAACGATGCGATTCAACCATAAAGGAGTGTGATATATGAGCACGACACCAGAGAAGACTGATCTTTTTACGCCGGTTCAGGTCGGACCCTATACGCTGCCTAACCGCATTGTGATGGCGCCGTTGACGCGCAACCGTGCGGGCGAAGGCAATGTGCCGCAACCATTGAATGTGGAGTATTACACGCAGCGTGCGACGGCGGGACTGATTATCACCGAGGCGACGCAGGTCTCGCCGCAGGGGGTGGGTTATCCCGCCACGCCTGGCATTCATAGCGCGGCTCAGATTGAGGGGTGGCGGCGCGTAACCGATGCGGTGCATGCGCGCGGCGGAAGGATCTTTCTGCAGCTGTGGCATGTGGGGCGCATATCGCATCCCTTGCTGCAGCCGGACGGTGCTCTCCCGGTGGCGCCTTCAGCGATCAGGCCAGAGGGCCAGGCCTTTACCTACGAAGGCCCGAAAGGTTTTGTCACGCCAAGGGCGCTGGATATTTCCGAGATTCCAGGCATTATCGAACAATACCGCAGTGGTGCGCGCAATGCGCTTGCGGCGGGCTTCGATGGCGTGGAAATCCACGGTGCCAACGGTTATCTGCTTGATCAATTCCTGCGCGACGGCAGCAACCAGCGCACCGATGATTACGGCGGCCCCATTGAAAACCGTGCGCGCCTGATGCTCGAAGTGACCGAGGCCGTATGCGCAGTGTTGGGTGCGGAGCGTGTGGGCATCCGCCTCTCGCCACTGCAACCCTTCAATGACATGCGCGACTCGAACCCAGAAGCCACGTTCAGCTATGTAGTGGAGCAGCTCAATCGCTTTGGGCTGGCCTATTTGCATGTCACGGAAATGGGTAAGGATGCGCCCGGTGCCGCAGGCCCTGCTTTTGATCTGCACAAGCTGCGACGCATCTGGAAGGGCGTATACATGACCAATGCCGGATATGATCTGGCGAGTGCCAATGTGGCGCTGGCGGCGGGCGAGACGGACTTGGTTGCCTTCGGTGTGTTGTTCCTCGCCAATCCTGACTTGCCGCTGCGTTTCGCCCGCAATGCGCCGCTCAACACGCCCGATCCTGCTACATTTTATGGAGGCAGTGCCACGGGCTATACGGATTATCCGTTTTTTGAGAATGCCTGACGATCAAGCAAGCCGGAAAAGATTAATGTGGTTTCTCTACTTGATCGAATGCCGTAACGGCGCACTCTACGCGGGGATCACCAATGATCTCGCCGCGCGGTATCAGGCACATGTTGACGGCAAGGGGGCCAAGTACACGCGAGGCAATCCACCCATGCGGCTGGTAGGCTCGAAATCTTATCCGGATCGTTCAAGCGCATCTCGCGCCGAATGGGAGATAAAGCGGCTGCCACGGCATAAAAAACCAGGCTTTCTCGATGAATCGTCCATCGCATAATGGGTAAAAGATAATGCGCAAACAGGGGTGGCTGAAGCTGGGCGCCGCAGGAATAATTTTCGCGGCAACCGCGTGGGGTTGCATCGGCGTGGCGGAAGAGCGATGGCGCATCAAGAATGTGCCGCCTTTAACGCCGCTGGCCGAAGACGGTATTCGTGACCCTGCCAACCCCGCCATTACCAAACTTCAGCAACCAGCGGAGGCGCTGTCCAATTTTCCGAAAGACCGGCGTGGCGAGGTGGATTGGGTAAAAACGTTACGCCAAGGCCTGATTAATCCCCGCAAGAGCATTGATGGGGATGAGTACGGTGGCAAGGAGGTCATGCAGGAGATGGATCTCGATATCATGTTAAAAAATACCGCGCAAATGCCGTGGGTACGGTTTCCGCACCGCGCCCATACCGAATGGCTTGCGTGCAGCAATTGCCACTCGGCGATTTTCGTTCCGCAGCGCGGCGCCAATCGCATCTCAATGGAAAAAATCCTCAAGGGGGAATTTTGCGGCCGTTGCCACGACAAGGTGTCCTTCAGCCTGTTTGTCTGCGAGCGCTGCCATAGCGTGCCGCACGAAGGCTCCGGTCCTGCCTGGTGGTAGTGAACTCTCCTGTGTCCCGCCAAGTTTGATAGATGCCTGGCAGCTTGCCGGAGGTAACACCGCATGACATCTTGCCTCCAGAGATGTATATTCTGAAAAAAGGGTGGCTTGAGGAGAAAGTTTATGACTAAAGACGAAATGAAAAAAGCGGTCGCGCTGGCCGCGCTGGAGTATGTCGAGGTGGGTAGCGTTGTCGGGGTGGGCACCGGCTCCACCGCCAATTTTTTTATTGACGCCCTGGCAGGCATCAAACACAAAATCGAAGGCACGGTCGCAAGCTCGGTGGCCACTGCCGAGCGCCTGAAAGGGCATGGCATACCGGTGTTCGAGCTGAATTCCGTGAATGAGATCGGCGTCTATGTCGACGGGGCTGACGAGGCCAACCATTATTTGCAGCTTATCAAAGGCGGTGGTGGGGCGCTGACGCGCGAGAAGATTGTGGCTGCGGCCAGCAGAAAGTTCGTTTGCATTGCCGATGAGTCGAAACTGGTCGACGTGCTGGGCGCATTCCCCCTGCCCATCGAAGTGATCCCGATGGCACGCAGTTACGTCGCGCGCGAGATCGTCAAGATCGGCGGCAAGCCGGTGCTGCGCGAAGGTTTTGTGACGGACAACGGGAACCTTATCCTCGATGTGCATGGCCTGAGCATTATGGAGCCAGCGCGGCTGGAAGCGGAACTGAATAACATCGCAGGCGTGGTCACCAATGGCCTGTTCGCCATCCGGTCTGCCGATGTACTGCTGCTAGGTAGCGCCGAAGGCGTGCGCAAACTGACTTGACGAATGGCTGGCGCGCCCCCTGCATCGTGTCTGTTCTGAGAGGTGTGCTATCATCCGCGCTCTGGTTAATTCCAGACCTGCTTCGCTGCGGAAGAAGAACGCAAGAATTTGTCACCCCGCCCACATAGAAAAGGAGCATCTGTATGAGATATCCAAGGAAACCAAGCATGAAAAAAATCATGGTATCGGGACTGGCTGTAGGCGCAATTGCGCTGGCCTCCCATGCCCAGGCCGCCGATCTCGATGATCGCTGGTATATTGCTCCGGGGCTGAGCTACATCAAGCCCGATAAAGACCGCAGCGCCGACAACAGCCCAGGGCTTCAGCTTGGCATCGGCAAGCCAGTCAGCGAGTCGTGGAACATCGAGGCCAATCTGGTCGCGGACAACCTCGATATGAAGAACAGCTCGGATAAATTCAAGCAGCGTGGCCTGGGCATCGACGGCCTGTATTTCTTTAACCGCGATTCTGCTTTTGCGCCCTATGCCTTGCTGGGTGCAGGCGCACTCAAAACCAGCGTGCCCAGCGGAAAAAGCACGAATCCCATGGCAAATGTCGGCTTGGGCTTCATGACCAGCCTGATAGATGACGCCTTGGCGCTGCGCGCCGACGTGCGTTACCGTTGGGATAAAGATGACAGTAGTGTTGCCAACCAGAATCGTTTTGGCGACTGGATTCTGAACCTGGGCCTCTCCATCCCACTGGGAGCAAAGGCAATGGCTGCTGCACCAGTAGTGGCTGCGGCCCCTGTTGTCATGGCTGCGCCCAAACTGGCGGATAGCGATGGCGATGGCGTGATCGACAGCGCAGACCGCTGCCCCAGCACCCCCGCAGGTGTCAAGGTCAATGCCCAAGGCTGCGAGCTGGATAGTGATGGTGACGGTGTAGTAGACAGTAAAGACCGTTGCCCGAACACCCCCGCAGGCGCGAAAGTGAATGCCGATGGCTGTGAGCTGGATGGTGACGGCGACGGCGTGGCGGACAGCAAGGATCGTTGCCCCAACAGCCCTGCCGGCGCGAAGGTGAATGCCGACGGGTGTGAACTGGACAGCGATGGCGACGGCGTGGTGGATAGCAAGGATCGCTGCCCGGACAGCAAAGGTGCCGCGAAAGTGGATGATAACGGTTGCGAGATCGCCGGTGTTATCGCACTCAAGGGCGTAAGGTTCCCCACCAACTCCGCGAAGCTGACGCCGGATTCACTGGCTGTCCTGGATGAGGCCGCTGCAACCCTGGCCAAGCACAGCGACATCAAGGCGGAAGTGGCCGGTCATACCGATAACCGTGGTGTTGCTGCCAGGAACAAGATGTTGTCGCAGCAGCGTGCCGAGGCCGTGATGCACTACCTGGTGTCGAAGGGCGTGAATGCCGCGAACCTGACCGCCAAGGGTTATGGCCAGGAAGATCCGGCGGCCGACAACAAAACGGAAGAGGGACGTGTCGCAAACCGCCGTGTAGAGCTGCGCATCCAGAAGTAATGGCCCGGCATTTTTGGGTTTGAAACTAAACCCCGGCTGATCCAGCATCAGCCGGGGTTTTTTTTGGATGGTTGTAACCGCACAGCAACACGCGTGGCTGCAAATGGCAAGGATCGTATGCCTGTCAGTCCTCGGCATTGCCAGAGGGTTGACGCATTTGGAGTGTGGCCGGATACGATTCGATGATATATTTATGAGGTTGTTTAATAAATTCGCGTGCTGGCCGATAGGAATAAGGCCGTACCTAAAGAAACAGGCTTTTATTTTAACCCTCAAACCAAGGAGAACTCTTTATGGAGAAATTTCGTCGCGTCGTCAAGCCCATCAGCCACTTTGTGATCCTCGCCTTTCTCTGGCTTGGCTTTCAGCTTCCCGCCGCTCATGCGGGCATTGTAGGCACCGAAGCCCTGGTCAGTTCCGAACAGGCGCAGCAGGATCGCACGCATATTCTGAAGTTGCTGGAAAGAAAGGATGTACAGGAGCAGTTGGTGGCTTATGGCGTGGATGCGGAGCAGGCCAAGGCCCGCGTGAATAGCCTCACCGATGCCGAGATGCGCAGCCTGGCGGGCCAGATGGATCAACTGCCAGCGGGCGGCGACAGTGTGGTGGGCGTACTTTTCGCTATCTTCATCATTTTGCTGATCACAGACATTCTGGGTTTGACCAGTATTTTCCCGTTCGTTAAACACAGACGTTAATCCACTTTCACCATGCCGATCATGCAGCCGCCTGGCGCGTTCCGGGCGGCTTTTTGGCTGATAGCGGCGCTGCTCGTTACAGGGTGCGGCGCGCCCCTGCAAATCGATCATCTGCTGAAATCACCCGATGCCATCGGGCCGCCGGTGGAGCTGAGCGCCGTTCCCTTTTTTCCACAGGAAGATTTTCAGTGCGGCCCGGCCGCGTTGGCCACAGTGCTGAACTGGTCGGGCGCTGCCGTCACACCCGAGGCATTGGCGCCCCGGGTGTATCTGCCGGAGCGGCAGGGCAGCCTGCAAGTGGAGCTGCTTGCCGCTACCCGCCGCGCCGGGCGCATCCCATATCTCATTCAGCCCAAGCTTGAGACGCTGCTCGCGGAAGTCCGGGCGGGCAATCCGGTGCTGGTTTTACAGAACCTGGGGTTAAGCTGGTATACCAAGTGGCATTACGCCGTGGTGGTGGGGTATGACCTCCGCCAGGACGTGGTCATCCTGCGTTCGGGCCGCGAACGGCGGCATCTTGTGCCGTTCAAGCTGTTCGAACGCACCTGGAGGCGCAGCGATTATTGGGCAATGGTTGCCTTGCTCCCAGACCGCCTGCCTGCAAGCGCGGAGGAAATGCCTTATCTGCGGGCCGTTGCCGGGCTGGAGCGGCTGCAACGCTGGCAAGAGGTAAAGGTCGCTTATACCAGCGCACTGACGCGCTGGCCGGATAGCGCAGCGGCACGCATGGGGTTGGGCAACAGCCTGTATGCTATGAAAGACCTGTCCGGCGCGGAACAGGCCTACCGGCAAGTTACTCTGGCCAACCCCACTCTCGCACCCGCCTTCAATAACCTGGCTCAGGTGCTCGCCGAACAGGGCCGCCTGCAGGAAGCCGAACAAGCCGCACGGCGCGCCGTGAGCCTGGGTGGCCCGCTGCTGGCAAGCCATGAGGAAACCCTGCAACAAATACTTGTGCTCCAGTCACGGGAAAATCAGAACTGAGCGGTTACTGTAATTCAAGCATTACTTCAACAACATCCTGTCCAGCCAAACGAAAGCCCCGCATCTCCAGCACCCCCTTGGTGTTTAACGAAATAATCAGGTAAAGCACGCCAGGATACGCCGCCTCGTCAAGATCCATGGCCGACGGCAGCGCCGGGGCAGCAGGGTGCGAATGATAAATGGCAAACAATTCCTCGCCGCGTTCGCGCATCTGGCGCATGGCGTCGATCTGTGCCTTGGGGTCCATGGCGTACCGCACCTGGGGCGAGGGTGCAACATTGGCAACCGGGTAACAACGCACCGGCTCCCTCTCACGCGCGCCGATCAGGCCGCACACCTCCCGGTCAGCGGCAAGCTGGGCATGATGCAGCAATTGGTTAACCAATTGGCGTGGTAATTTGATGGTTGGCATGGTTGGCATGGTTGTCATATCGATTCGAGGCTATTCACCTGCCAATACTATCAAAATCACTTGAGCAGCGGGGGCTGCTGGGACCGTCATGATGCGGTCATGACGGGGAGTTATAAACGTATCGCGCCACGCTTGTCGCCAACTTGAGACAGCACCCAAGATGAGGTAAAGTGACTGTGCATGGAGTCATCGTATATCGGGGTATAACATGAATAAAAAAATCAAATGGCTAGGTATATTCGCGGTCATTGCCAGCGTTGCAGCCTTCGCGGGGCAATGGGCGTTCACATATCAAGAGAATTTTGACGGCCACGAGTATACGGAGAGCATTTATGGTGTGTCCCCCGTGCTGCGAGAGTACGCGGAGATAAGGAAGCAGCCAACACTGAATGCTTTCGTTCCACTGAAGGTAAGCGCCCCCCCCGCCGCCGCGCCGCTCCAGAAAATAGCACTGCGCCTGCTGGTGATCAGCGCCACGACACAAGACCCGGCGCTCGCGGGTGCGAAAACCCTGCTTGACCAATTGGGTGTGCCCTACGAGGTGCTGATCGCCACTGCGTCCGAGCTGACCAGCCAGCAGCTTATAGCGCCTGGCGGTAGCGGACGTTATCAGGGTGTGCTGCTCACCACGGGGAATCTGGCATACCTTGATGGCGCGGAATGGAAAAGCGCGTTTACCGATACGGAGTGGAACCTGCTATGGCAGTATGAGCGGGATTACCGCGTGCGTCAGGTGGCCCTTTATGTCTCACCAGGCGCCTATCCCGAGGATTACGGGCTGATCGCAACAGGCACGGCAGACACATCCCTTTCACCTTTGCTGACCACCCTATCCCAGAGCGGAAAGACATTGTTCCCATACCTCCAGCCCCAGGCGCAGATACCAGTGCGCAATGCGTGGACCTATTTGACACGCATCGCCCCGCTGAACGGCGTGGAACCGCTATTGAATGACGCCGCAGGTAATGTTCTGGCGGTCAAGTCCACCTCCAGCGATGGGCGCGAGCGCATTGCACTGACCTTTGACCAAAGCCCCTACCTGCTCCATACCCAGCTCCTGGGTTACGGACTGGTGCGCTGGGTGACGCAAGGCCTGTTTTTGGGCGAGCGGCGCATGAACCTTGCGGTGGACGTGGATGACTGGTTTCTGGCCAGCAATCAATGGGACCCTGCCAGTGGAACTATCAGCCCCACTCCGTTCCGTCTTTCGGCGCGCGACGCACTGAGCATGTCGCAACAACAAGCGGCGCTCAGAAGCCGTTACCCGTTAGCCAACACGTTCACTCTTACCATGGCGTTTAACGGCACGCGCGCCAATCCCGGCGCCCCCGAAAGCTGTGATCCCAACGTGTCCAGCGTCGATCCGTTGACCAGTATGACGCGTTGTCTCAGTGACCGCTTCCGCTGGGTGAATCATACCTTCACTCACCAGGCGTTGGATTTCACTGATTACGCTACCAATTTTCAGGAGATTCAATCCAATAACCAGTTGGCTACAGCGCTGGGCTTGCCGTTCAGTCAGACCAGTCTGGTGACGGGCAATATGTCGGGATTGGGTTACTACTCCAGCGGTGGCGCCACTCCGGTGGATCATGGCCTGCTGGCCTCAAACCAGAACTTGCTCCAGGCTGCCAGTGATCTGGGTATACGCTATGTGGCGGCGGATCGTTCCGTGTCTGGTCAAACCCCGAGCTGTCCTGGTTGCGGAATATGGCACCCACTCGCTACCGATATCCTGCTGGTACCGCGCTGGCCCACCAATGTCTTCTACCATGTAACCACACCAGATCAAGCGGTGGGTGCGTACAACGCAATTTATGGCCCTGGCGGAAGCAGCCCTTACTGGAGCCACAACCTCAATTATACGGAGTATCTCGATACCGATACCGATATCGCACTTTCTCATGTGCTGGGCTTTTCTCCTTATCCCCATTATTTCCATCAAGGCAATATGCGGGAATATGCCGCAGGCCGCAGCCTGCTTCATGACTGGCTGGACCGGTTGCTCAAAAAATATACGTCCTACTATAACCTGCCCTTGCGTAGCCTGAGCTGGAACCGGATGGGTAGCTATGTCGCCGACCGCACCTCACATATGAATTCGCAAGCTGTGGCGATCTGGGACCGTCCTGCGGGCACGGTAACGGTTACGGCGCCGAACGGCGGTGTGGTGTTCATAACCGGAGCGCGCGCGGGGAGTTATGAGGTTTATGGCGGCGAACCCATTTCACGTCTGCGGCTTGCCCAGAATGGAAGCGCTGTTATCAACCTTCTGGCTATAGCAGACTAAAACTCCAGCGAGCAAGCAGGGGAAAAGCCCGAAAAAATCGCATGGCGAGGACCATAGGCAAAGGCTACACTGATGAGACCTGTGGATTCCACAGAGGCTTTCCCGGTTACATCGCTGTTTTGAGCATTCAATGGAGGAGTAGATCATGGGTTTATTCGACAACATAGCGGGCGAGGCCATGGGCAAGCTGACGGGCCAAGGCAGCGGGCAATCCGGCTTGCTGGATGGCGTCATGGATCTGTTGGGCAATAACCAGGCGGGTGGCATCGGTGGCCTGGTGCAGTCATTCAAGGACAAAGGCCTGGGCGATATCGTTTCCTCCTGGGTCGGCACGGACAGCAATCTGCCAATTTCACCGGAGCAAATCCAGCAGGCGCTGGGCGCGGAAAAGATTCAGCAACTTGCAGGAAAGGCCGGCGTATCGCCGGAAGCGGCGTCGGCCAATCTGGCGGATCTGTTGCCCAATATCATCGACAAACTTACCCCGAGCGGCCAATTGCCGAGCGGCGATCTGCTGAATCAGGGCTTGGGTCTGCTGAAAAGCAAACTTCTCGGTTAATCTGCCGGGGTATCATCGTGCGGGCGTCACAGCAATCACTGTGCCGCCCCTTTTTTTGTAAACCGAATCGCGGAAACTCTTTCAATGAATAAGGCCGCTGTCGCCCGCGCCAATCACCTGATCAACGAAACCAGCCCCTATCTGCTCCAGCACGCGCACAATCCGGTGGAATGGTATCCGTGGAATCAAGATGCACTGGATAAGGCGCGGCGCGAGAACAAGCCGATCCTGCTTTCGATTGGCTATTCCGCGTGCCATTGGTGTCACGTGATGGCACACGAATCGTTTGAGGACGAAGCAAGCGCCCAGGTTATGAACGCGCTATTCGTGAACATAAAGGTGGACCGCGAGGAGCGCCCCGACCTCGACAAGGTCTACCAGACCGCGCACCAGTTGCTGACACAGCGCGGCGGTGGCTGGCCGCTCACCGTGATTCTTACACCGGATGACCACGCGCCATTTTTTGCCGGCACCTATTTCCCCAGAGAGCCGCGCTATGGCCTGCCGGGATTCAAGGAGCTGCTGCAACGCATCGAGGCGTTTTACCGCGAACATCCGGAGGACGTCCGGCAGCAAAACGCATCCCTGATAAATGCCCTGGAGAGCATGGCGCCCATGGGTGGTGGCGAAATCAATGCCGCAGCACTGGACATTGCGCGCCGACAGCTTGAGCAGAGCTTCGATGCCCGCCACGGCGGTTTTGGCCGTGCGCCCAAGTTCCCCCACCCCACCCATATCGAGCGGCTGCTGCGTCACTGGGCCGCCACCGGTCGGGCGGACGACAAGGCGCTGTCCATGGCCCGCTTCACGCTCACCCAGATGGCGCAGGGTGGCCTGTACGACCAGCTCGGCGGCGGTTTCTGCCGTTATTCGGTGGACGAGCTGTGGATGATCCCGCACTTTGAGAAAATGCTGTATGACAACGGGCCGCTGCTTGCGCTGTACAGCGAGGCATGGCTGGCCACGCGCGAGCCGTTGTTCAAACGCGTCGCGGAGGAAACCGCTGCCTGGGTGATGCGCGAGATGCAATCACCGCAAGGTGGCTATTACTCGACGCTGGACGCCGACTCCGAAGGACGCGAAGGCACGTTTTACGTGTGGGGCCAGGATGAGGTCAAAGCGCTGCTCGCTGCGGACGAATACCCTCTCTTCGCGCGCCGCTTTGGCCTTGATCAAACCGCCAATTTTGAAGGCCAGTGGCACCTGCATGTATATGAGGACATCGCGACGCTGGCTGGCGAGTTCTCCATGGACGAGGCACAGGTCACGACGCTGCTCGATACCGCGCGTGCCACGCTGTTTGCCGCACGGCAAAAACGCACCCACCCCGGACGCGACGAAAAGATCCTCACTGCCTGGAATGGCCTGATGATTAAAGGCATGGCTGTAGCGGGCCGACATTTGAATCAGCCTGGCTATGTCGCCTCGGCGCAGCACGCGCTTGATTTTATCCAGGCGCATTTGTGGCGCGATGGCCGGTTATTGGCGAACTATAAAGATGGCCGGGCAACGCTCCCGGCATATCTGGATGATTACGTCTTTCTGATCGACGGCATTCTCGAACTGCTACAGGCGCGTTGGCGCGATGGTGATCTAACCTTTGCCATCGCACTCGCCGACGCAGTGCTCGCGCACTTCGAAGATAAAGAGCATGGCGGGTTTTTCTTCACCGCCGACGACCATGAGAAACTCATCCACCGCCCCAAACCACTGGGTGATGATGCCCTGCCATCCGGCAACGGCATCGCCGCGTTTGTACTGGGGCGGCTGGGCCATCTGCTCGGCGAACCCCGTTATCTCGATGCCGCCGCGCGCACCGTGCAGGCCGCTTGGCCTTCCGTGACAGAAATCCCCTACGCGCACAACGCACTACTACTGGCCGCGGAGGAATACCTGCACCCGCCGCAAACCATTGTTCTGCGTGGCTCATTGGATGCAATGTCTGAATGGCGCGCGATATGTGCGAAGGACTACGCCCCGCGCCGTCTTACCCTCGCCATTCCTACAGATGCGACCGGCTTGCCGGGCGCTCTCGCCCATCGCAAACCTCGCGACGGCGTTGTTGCTTATGTCTGCGATGGGCTGGCATGCAGCGCGCCGCTAGAGACGCCAGGGGCATTGGAAGCAGCGTTGCCTGAGAATCCCTAAAATGAAAACTCTATTCAAAGCCATCCTGTTCAGCATGGCAATGCCTTATGCCGCCACCGCAACGCAAGCCCCTACACAACAAACCTGGATCCCCGGCTGGCAGGATACCGCGCCGCTCACCACCCCGCGGGCGGGTGCCGCAGCGATTGAGGCCCATGGCGTGATATATGTCATAGGCGGTATTGATGGCAGGCGTTTTTTATTTTCCGCCGAATACGCCCGCATACAGCCGGACGGTTCTCTTGCCCCATGGCGCAACGCCCCGCGCCTGAAAGAAGAGCGCGGCTTCTTTTCAGCGGTCTCGCACAATGGTTTTGTCTATGCCGTAGGCGGTGGCAATGGCCCCAACGGCAGCCATCTGCTGCGCTCCGTCGAGCGTGCGCGCATCTTGCCGGAGGGTGGCCTCGGCCCCTGGAAAAAGGAAAAACACGCGCTGGTCTATCCTCGCCGCTGCGCCAGGCTGGCGGTGGCGGGGCGCTATATTTATGCGCTGGGCGGCTACAGCGGGGCATTGCTGGACACGGTGGAGCGGGCGGAAATCCTGCCGGACGGCAGTCTCGGAAAATGGACGCTGGAGCCGCAGCATCTTACCCTGCCGCGCTATGTCCATGCCGTGGCACAGACCAATGACGTCCTATTCGCCATCGGCGGGCATGCGCTAAGCCAGGCCACTGGCCAGCCGGAGGTGGAGTGGGCCGCGTTGAATGCTGGCGAGGCACCTCTGCAATGGCGCCAGGCACCTCCGTTGACGACCGGGCGCTATGGCCTCTCGGCCATCACCCACGGCACGCATGTCTATGCGATAGGCGGCATCAACAATCTTGTCTATCTCGATAGCATCGAGAAAACCAGCGTCGCTGCGGACGGCGCGCTGCAACCCTGGCAGGCCACCACGCCGCTGCCCGCGACCCGTGCCGATGCCGGCGTCGTGGTATACAAGGACTGGGTTTACCTGTTTGGCGGCACCAACGCGAGCGGCTATTACAACACCGCTTCTTACGCCACCTTCAACGATGCGGGCGACATCGGTTTCCTCGGCACGGCGGAGGCCAACAACCAGCGGCAAAACACGGCGACATCCGTGCCCGCCGCCGTCATCTCGCTGCCCAATGAAGGTGTGATCGCAGAGGTGATCGACACCGCGATGTACACCTATTTACGGGTGACCTCGCCCGATGGCGAAGAATGGCTGGCCGCCGCCAAAGGTGGATACGCGGTCAATGCCCGCATCCGCTACAGTGATGGGGTACAGATGACGGATTTTTACAGCAAAACCCTGCAACGGCGCTTCGCCGTGATCCGCTTTGTGGGGCGAGTGGAAATCATGGACGCTCCTCATTAACCCCGATTCTCCATTAACCTCAACACTGTTCACTTAGCGTTGGGTCAAACGAAGTGGACCCAACTTCCTGAATGTCACCATTTCAGTAGCACTTTACCCAGCCACAAACCGATCAGACCGATGCCGAGCATGGGCAGATAGTGCCACTGGATGACGTGGATGATGGAGTCGTTAATCTCGTGCAGCCGCAGCCAAAGCGCGCCGACACTAAAGGCGGAAAGCAGGGCGATGCTACCGGCCAGCCGGTAATGCGTGCTGGCGAATTTGCGCATGGCATGGAACGTCCAGGCGGCGGGCAACAGTGTCATCAACGTGATGCTGAGAGTGCATTCGAGGCTTTGCACCGGCAGCGGCGCGGGCGGGCTGTCGGCGTGCCAGGCAAAGTATATGACCAGCAAAAATAGCGCAAACATCCACGTCGGGGAAAAGGCTATGCCGCGCTTCTGGTGCAGGTCGGGAAACGCCAGCAAGGCAGCGCTGAGCGAAGTGGCGATGAAAATGCCGAGCAGGGATGCAAGCTCGGCGACGAACCACGGCTCGTGGAACTTCTGCGCCAGATCCGGGCGCGGGCCGGAAAGTGTGAGCGATATCGCAAGATAGGCTGCGGCGGCGCCCAACCACTTCATGCTTAGCCTGAGCGGGTGCGGTGCAGGTTTCACCGCCGCTGCATCTTCGGCCAGCGTCTCGATCAGTTGCTCGAAGTCTTCTTTCATCGTTCCAGCTTCTTTCGCAGTATCTTGTAGGCACGATGTGCCGCGACCTTCACTGCCGACTCGTTCATACCCATCTTCTCCGCCACCTCTTTGGCTGTGTAGCCCTCCTGATGCATCATCCGCAGGATGGTCGCCTGCTTTTCGGGGAGTTTATTGATTTCCCCACTGATAGATTCGTAACTCATGGCAGATCCGGTTACATCTTCATGCAAATCATTCTCCACCTCGCACAAGTCCACGGCATGGCGCAAATGATCAGCATAGTGATCGCGCAGGTAATCCTGCAATCGGAATCTGGCGATGGCATAGGCCCAGGGCTTGTAGGGACGCATACCATCGTAAGTGTGGCGTGCCTTATGGATGGAAATCAAAATTTCCTGTAACAGGTCATCCACCTCGCTGCCGAAGCTCAAACGTTTGGCGAGGAAAGGCTGTAATAATCTCGCTGTTTCACGCAACAGCTCGGCGTAGGCGCGCTTGTCACCGTCCAGCGACTGGCGCATCAGCGCTTCCAGATTATCAGTTTTGTCCGTCACCTAATGTTTCTCGAATCTTGCATGTAACTTTTTTTCAAGCTCTCCCGAATATGTCCATGCGCGGATGAAATTCGGCTGAGCACTGTAAGCAAGCCAGGATTTTCCCGATCAACGTTTGGGGACGATCTCTCCAATTATATCAATCAACAAAGAGGATTTATATTATGAATAACCGCCATATCCTGTCAGCCGCAATTGGCACTTTACTGGCGCTTGGCCTGGCCAGCGGCAATGTAAATGCCGCCGACAAAAAAATGGAAATGGAAAAGTGTTTTGGTATCGCCAAGGCGGGCAAGAATGATTGCTCCAGCAATAAGAGCGCGCATTCTTGTGCGGGCCAGGCCACCAAAAACAATGATCCCATGGATTTCGTCGCTGTGCCAAAAGGTACTTGCGACAAGATCGCTGGCGGAAGCTTGGCAGGATCCATGTAATGGACAAACCCGCAACCCATGCCTTGCCATGCACCGCCGGTATCGGGTTGCGGGCACCTCATTACCGTGAGGTGCTGGAGACATTACCCAAGCTCGGCTGGGTGGAGGTACATAGCGAGAATTTTTTCGGTGGTGGCGCGCCCCTTCATACCTTGCTCCGGGTGCGCGAACATTACTCTATCAGCCTGCATGGCGTGGGAATGGGACTGGCATCGGCGGCGCCCCTTGCCGAGGATCATTTGTCCGCTTTGCATCGCCTGTGTGATGCGGTGCAACCCGCCGCTGTGTCGGAACATTTGTGCTGGAATTCTGCCGTCGGCATGGTCATCAACGATCTGTTACCCTTCCCCTATACACATGAGGCATTGTCCCACGTAACGAGCCGCATTGAGCAAGTGCAGGAAAAATTAGGCTGCCAACTGCTGGTGGAAAATCTCTCCAGCTATTTGTCGTTCTCGCACAGTGAAATGAGCGAGGGCGAATTCCTTGCCGAATTAACCCGGCGCACCGGCTGCGGCATCCTGTTCGATGTCGAAAACCTGTATGTGAACGCGCGCAATCTCGGTGTGGATGCTGGGGCGTTTATCAGGGCAATTCCGGCTGAAGCCGTGAAGGAGTACCACCTGGCCGGGTACGGCATAATGGATGGCTGCCTGGTAGATACCCATGGCGCGCCAGTCTGTCCCGAGGTATGGGATTTGTATGAGCTTGCCTTACGGCACATCGGGCCACGCCCCACGCTGATCGAATGGGATACCGATATCCCGGAACTGCCGACACTGCTGGGTGAGGCGACAAAAGCGCAGCAATATATGGAGAGATACCATGCGGACATTGAATAATGTCTTATCTGACCTTGCTCACGCTATCGTCCATGGTCACGAGACACCGCCGGATGCACAGGCCGTCTACCCGAACTACCGCGTCACAACGGCCATGACTGTTTATCGAAACAATTATCGCGGCAATCTGCATGACACCCTTGCATGCGTTTATCCGGTCACCGAGCAGCTCGTCGGCAAGGATTTCTTCCGAATGATGACGCGGCAATTTATCGGGCAGCATTTTTCATGCAGCGGGAACCTGCATCATTACGGCGCGGAGATGGCCGCATTCATTGCGGGCTTTACTCCTGCACAAGGCCTGGCTTACCTGCCGGATGTTGTGGCGCTTGAATGGGCCTGCCATTGCGCCTACTTCGCACCGGATGCGGCCACGCTCGATATCAACAAACTGTCGCGGATACCGCCCGGGCATTATCCTGATTTGATCCTGCTCATCCATCCGGCCTGTCACGTGGTGCGTTCCCGATATCCGATCACAGCCATCTGGCATGCTCACCAGCCGAATGCGCCCGGTGAATTTCATATCGACCTGGATAGCGGACCCTGTATAGCTTTGGCAAGCCGCATGAATGATGTTATTCATGTCAGCGAACTGGCTGAAGCCGATGCCGCATGGCTACTCAGCATCCAGGCCGGAACCCCACTGGGCACAGCGACCGACGCCACACAGAAGCAGTATCCGGACTTTGATTTGCAAGCCGCTCTGATAAATCTGGCATCAAAAAATGTCCTGACGGATTTCAACCTGGGGGCTGCGCCATGACGCCGTTGTTACGTCTTGTCCGGCTTTATTACACTACGTCACACTTGCCGGAATGCCTGGCTCCTGCCCTTGATCTGGGGCTGAGATTATTTGTGGCAAATGTCTTTTTCAAATCCGGATTAACCAAGATACAGAGCTGGGACAGCACGTTGTATCTGTTCAGCGATGTATATCAGGTGCCGCTGCTGCCACCGGAGCTTGCGGCATGGCTAGCCACCAGCGCAGAACTTGGCCTGCCTGTGTTGCTGGCATTGGGGCTGTTTGGGCGCTTCGCCGCAGCCGGACTGTTCATTCTCAACCTGGTTGCTGTTATCTCTTATTACTCCGGACTGAGTGAAGCGGGCATCAACCAGCACTTGTATTGGGGCATGTTGCTGGCGGTGTTGTTGCTGATAAGCCGAGGTGCCTGGTCGGTAGATACCTGGCTGGAAAAGCGAT
Organism: Gammaproteobacteria bacterium; assembly: GCA_021731145.1. Classification (GTDB taxonomy): domain Bacteria; phylum Pseudomonadota; class Gammaproteobacteria; family Ga007554; genus LNEJ01. The sequence goes on from JAKFXX010000019.1 coordinate 56,944, forward strand.
TAAAGCTCCACGCCGTCTGCGCACAGCGCCTGTGAGACCTTCCCCGCCACGCAGCGGTGCCTCCCATGCATGAATAATCCGGCATTAACGTTTTGCAGGTGTTTCCATTGTGATAAGTTATAGCCATGAAAAATTACATTGAAAAAATTCTCACGGCGCGCGTCTACGATGTGGCGCAGGAAACACCACTGGATCTGATGCGCACACTGTCGCAGCGGCTGGGTAACCGCGTAATGCTCAAGCGCGAGGATCTGCAGCCGGTGTTTTCCTTCAAGCTGCGCGGTGCATACAACAAGATCGTTAATCTGCCACCGGGCGCGGCGCAAAACGGCGTGATCACTGCCTCGGCGGGCAATCACGCCCAAGGGGTAGCGCTGGCGGCGCGCAAGCTGGGCATTCCGGCGCTGATCGTCATGCCGCGCACCACCCCGGATATCAAAGTGGCATCGGTGCGCAGCCTGGGTGCGACCATTGCGCTGCATGGCGACGCGTATGACGAAGCCTATCAACACGCGGCGCAACTGGCCGTGGATAATGGCATGGTGTTTATTCACCCTTACGACGATCCTGATGTCATCGCCGGGCAAGGCACCATCGGTGTGGAGATCCTGCGCCAGCACACCGATCCATTGCACGCCATTTTCATCCCGGTGGGCGGCGGCGGGCTGATTGCCGGGGTATCCGCGTATGTGAAATACCTCTGGCCGGAGATCAAGATCATTGGCGTCGAACCGGAGGATGCGGCAAGCATGTACCACGCGCTGCGCACCGGCGAACGCGTGACGCTGGATCATGTCGGGATCTTCGCCGACGGTGTGGCAGTGCGGCAGGCGGGTGCCGAGACCTTCCGCATTGCGCGCCAGTGCGTCGACGAAATCATCCTCGTCAGTACCGATGAGATCTGCGCCGCGATCAAGGATATCTTTGACGATACCCGTTCCATCGCCGAACCCGCCGGTGCGCTGGCTGTGGCGGGGCTTAAAAAGTATGTGGCGAGAGAGGGGCTGGAAAACCAGAACATGGTAGCCATCGACAGTGGCGCCAACATGAATTTTGACCGGCTGCGCCACATCGCGGAACGCGCCGAAGTGGGTGAGCGCCACGAGGCGATCATCGCGGTGACGATCCCCGAGCGTCCCGGCAGCTTCCGGCAGTTCTGTGAATCCCTCGGCGAACGCAGCATTACCGAATTCAACTATCGTTATTCCGACCCCAGTCAAGCCCATGTGTTCGCGGGCATAAAGCTGGCTCACGGTGAAACGGAGAAGAGCGACATCATCGAACGGCTGCAGGCGCAGGGTTATCCTGTGACCGACATGACGGACAACGAAGTGGCGAAGCTGCATGTGCGCTACATGGTGGGCGGACACCCTCCCGCCGTTGAGCACGAAGTCATCTACCGCTTCGAATTCCCTGAGCGGCCCGGCGCCCTGTTGCGGTTTCTCAACAAGATGGGGCAGCGCTGGAATATCAGCATGTTTCATTACCGCAATCATGGCGCGGCGTATGGGCGGGTATTGGTGGGCGTTCAAGTGCCTCCTGAAGAGACGCCCAGCTTCCTGTCCTTTCTCGCGGAGGTAGGCTACGAGCATCAGGACGAAACCAGTAACCCTGCTTATACGTTATTTCTGAGTTAACCGGCTTGCAACCAAAACAAAAAGGCCCGCTTATGCGGGCCTTTTTTCTGACAGCCTAACCCAGGATTACTTCTTCTTGGGCGCTGCTTTTTTGGCTGGGGCGGCCTTCTTTACGGCTGCCTTTTTGACTACGGCCTTTTTAGCCGGTGCTGCTTTCTTTGCAGGAGCTGCCTTTTTAGCAGGAGCTGCTTTCTTCACGGGAGCCGCCTTCTTGGCAGGCGCCACCTTCTTCTTTGCGGGCGCTGCTTTTTTGGCAGGCGCTGCTTTCTTCTTTACTGCGGCTTTTTTTACGGCCATCTTGCTTCCTCCATGTTGGATGTACATAAATGTACGGAACTAAGTATAAACAAGTTTGCACGGATTTCTAAAGTGCTAACGCTACTTATATCGTACTTTGCATCAAATCACTTTAATTTTTTGTGAATAAATTCATTCCAATTTCAAAATATAACCCCAATCTTGCGTGCTCACAGGCATAACAGAGAGCCGATTGCCGCGCTGCAACAGCGGCATATTGTGTAATGCGGCATGCTCTTTGAGTTCACTGAGACTGATAACGCGCCTGAAGGAAAGCACATAACGCACATCCACCATATACCACTGTGGACGCGCCGGATTGCTCTTCGGGTCATAATGCGGATCGCTGGAATCGAAGGCCGTGAAGTCGGGATAACCTTCCCTCACAATTTCCGCAATGCCCACGATGCCGGGCACCTTGCAGTTGGAATGATAGAAAAACACCTGGTCCCCCAGCTTCATCTGGTCACGCAGCATGTTGCGCGCCTGATAATTGCGCACGCCGTCCCAGTGCTCGGTCTGTTGCGGCCTGTGGATGAGCATATCCAGGCTGAATGTATCGGGTTCGGATTTCATGAGCCAGTAGTTCATGTCTTGTCTCTTTACGTTGGAAGGTACAGCCTGGCCTCGGTAGCGACCGCATAAAGCGGCACGTCCCACTCGCAACTCTGCAATATGTCCACCCGCTGAAAGTCATAGGCAATACCCAGCAGGCGAGGCTTGCGCCAATGATGGCGGCGCCTGAGAAATGAAAAAGTTTGATCATAAAAACCGCCGCCCATGCCGAGACGGTTGCCATGTTCATCGAAGGCGACCAGCGGCGTGAGAACAAGATCCAGCGCACAGGCGGACATTCGGTTGCGGATTGACAGGCGTGGCTCGGGAATGCCAAAGCGATTGGGAATGAGCGGGTCACCTTCAACATACGGTACAAACCACAGCCGGTTGGCATGCAGAGTGTTCAGTACCGGCAGGTAACAGATCTTGCCCATGGCCCAGGCGCGCCGCATCAATGGCGTGGGGTCAAGCTCGCCGTTCTGGGGAAGATAACAGGCGATGTGGCGGCTGCGCTGAAAAACCTTGTAGCGGGCGATCCGGCGCGCCACCTGAAACGCAGCGGCATCACGCTCCGTTGCGCTGAGCGCGGCACGTTTGGCGCGCATCTGCTTGCGTATCTCGGGTCGGGCCGGGGTGGACGACGGGGCAGGATTCAAAGAGGCCACCGCAATGCGTTGAAATAAAGGAGGACATCCTCCGCCTGTGACGTTATAGGCCTTCGTTCTTGAACCAAAGGTTCAAGTGGGTACCTGTGCGATGCATCAGGCTTCCCGCTCGGAGGCGGGCATGCACACCAACATCAAGCAAACAGGTTCCCGGGGTCCTAAAATAGGCTCAAGAAATGACCCGGCCCAGCACGGGCACCGCAGGGGATGTCCAGATTTAATTCTAACTGAAAACCATAGCCAGTACCACGATCCCGAAAAGGGTAGCAGGACAAAAAGACAGGTTACAGCTCTATCTGCTTTCCGTTGATGAGGGCGGTGTCGATCTTGTTGCTCAGCAATTTTATCCGGTTGGTGATCGACTGGGCGTAATCATCCTTGTGGGATTTGCTCAGCAACAGCTCGTGGGCGATGTTCAGCGCCGCCATTACGGCGACGCGATCTGCGCCGATCACCTTGCCGGTATCGCGTATTTCTTTCATTTTATCGTTCAAATAACGCGCCGAGGCAAGCAGCCCGTCACGCTCGTCCTCCGGGCATGCCACACGATACTCTTTGTCCAACACGCGAACGTCTACCGCCACCATGTCACCGCTCATGCGTCATATTCCATGGACTTGAAGCGCATGATCATGGACTCCACCCGCGTGCTGGCCAGCTCGGTTTTTTTTGCCAGTTCGGCGCGCTCCGCGGCCAGCTTGGCGTTCTGGCTGCGCAACAGGGTGTTTTCTTCTTTCAGGCGCTCGCAGACCTGAATCAGCTCTTCGATACGAAATTCGAGGCTGCGCAGATCCTGCTCTATGACACGGGTTGAATTGTCGGATTTCACGGGTTTCATGGTCGTCAATAGTAGAACGGCTATATTAACCCGAATGTTTCATAAATTGGCACGCGCCCTCGCTGGTCTTTTGATCGCTAGGGTGATTTTGTTCAGTCGGCCGTATGAATCACTACGGCGCTCCTTCACAAAATCCCCCTATCAATCAAAATTCTGCGCGATCATCGCGCGAATTCATGAAACATTCGGGTTAACAGGGTCAAGGCAGTTTCGATACTGCCGGTACGATGATAGCATAGCGTATAACAATACGGAGCCACCTCATGTCTGCTGATACCCAACCCACCGATTTCGATCACATCAATGAAGTGCTGCATCGCGTCGGATCCTCGGTCGATGCGGCCGAATGCCACGGCCTGCTCAGCGGTTTGCTGTGCGCGCAGGACACGGTGGACAGCGCTGCATGGATATCCTATGTATTGGGCGGCGCGCCGGATACGGAGGTTGCCTTGACGGAAGAAGGGAGGTCTCTGTTGAGTGCGCTGCTGGGGCGGGTACTCGATCAACTGAACGATCCTGACTACGGTTTTGAGCCATTATTGCCTGACGATGATCAGCCCCTCGCCCTGCGCACCGCCGCATTGTCCGAGTGGTGCCAGAGCTTTCTGCTCGGGTTGAGTATGGGCGGTCTCAAAGACCTGGAGCAGATCCCCGAAGCCAGCGCCGAGATCATCAGGGACATGACCGAGATCACTCACATCGACACTGATGACAGCGACGCCTCTGCCGAAGACGAAGACGCCTTTATCGAAATCGTTGAATACGTCCGCATGGGCGTGTTGCTGATCCGCGAAGAACTGCGCGCCATCAAGCAGCCGCGCCCGGATGATGTGATCGTACATTAAGAGAATCCGCCCCATGAACACCAAAGAATTCGCACAACGCCGCGCGCGTCTGATGCGCAAAATCGGCCATGACGGGGTTGCCATACTGCCCGCCGCACCCCATGCGCTGCGCAACCGCGACAGCGAATATTCGTACCGTCCCGACAGCGATTTTTATTATCTGACGGGCTTTGCCGAGCCGGAGGCGGTGGCGGTACTGGTGCCGGGACGCAAAGAAGGCGAATACATCCTGTTTTGCCGCGAGCGCGACCCGAAGATGGAGATATGGACAGGTTCCCGTGCGGGCCAGGAGGGCGCACGCACGCTGTATGGCGCCGATGAATCCTTTCCCATCGGCGATATCGACAAGGTGCTGCCCGGCCTGCTGGAAAACCGGCGGCGGGTCTTTTATGCAATGGGGCAACGGCAAGCCTTCGATCAACAGGTCATGGCATGGGTGAATCAGGTGCGCAGCAAGGCGCGCACTGGCGTGCATGCCCCGGCGGAGTTTGTCGCATTGGAAGAGCCGCTGCACGAGATGCGCCTGCTCAAGAGCAAGACCGAGATTACCGCCATGCGTTACGCGGCCAAGGTGTCGGCGGCAGCCCACCGCCGCGCCATGCAGAGCTGCCGTGCGGGCATGATGGAATATCAGGTCGAGGCCGAACTGCTGCATGAGTTTGTGCGCGAGGGTTGCCGCTTTCCTGCCTATAACTCCATCGTGGGCGGCGGCGGCAATGCCTGCACCCTGCACTACACGGACAACAACGCCAGCCTCAACGATGGCGACCTGCTGTTGATCGACGCGGGTGCGGAATTTGACTGCTACGCCGCCGACATCACACGCACCTTTCCGGTCAATGGCCGTTTCAGCGCCGAGCAAAAGGCAGTATACGAAATCGTGCTGGCTGCCCAGCTCGCCGCCATCGACAAGGTGCGCCCCGGCAACCACTGGAACGAACCGCACGAGGCTGCGGTGCGCGTCCTGACCGAAGGGCTGGTGGAGCTGGGCCTGCTCAAAGGCAAGCCCAAGCAGCTCATCAAGGAGGAGGCCCATCGGAAATTTTACATGCACCGTACCGGCCACTGGCTGGGCATGGATGTGCATGACGTAGGCGCATACAAGGTGGACGGCAACTGGCGCACGCTGGAAGCGGGCATGGTGCTGACCGTCGAGCCGGGCCTCTACATCCCGGCAGGAAGCAAGGGTGTGCCGAAAAAATGGTGGAACATCGGTATCCGCATCGAGGATGACGTGCTGGTGACGAAGGACGGACACGAAGTGCTCAGCGCCGCCGCGCCCAAGTCGGTTGCGGACATTGAAGCCCTCATGGCTCAACCGCCGGGCTGATCATCATGTCCGCATCCATTGATTATGACATCCTGATCATCGGCGGCGGCATGGTGGGCGCGAGCCTTGCGTGCGCGCTGGGCAATACCGCGCTGCGCATCGGCATCATTGAGGCCGTGCCGTTTAACGCATCCGCGCAGGTGCAGCCCAGCTACGATGACCGCACCCTGGCGCTCGCCTACGGATCACGGCGCATCTTTGAGGGCATGGGTCTGTGGCCTGCGTTGGCGGGAGCTACCACTCCCATCAAAAAAATCCATGTCTCCGACCGCGGCCACTTTGGTGTCACGCACATTGATTGCGCCGATGAAGGTGTCGAGGCGCTGGGTTATGTCGTAGTGAGCCGAACGCTCGGCCAAACACTCATGCAAGCGCTCAGCGCCCTCCCCCATGTTGACCTGATCTGCCCGGCCCAGCTTGCCGGCATCACCACCCGCGCCGATCATGCACAGGTGATCGTGGATCAAAATGGTGAGCAGCGTACCCTCACCGCACGTTTGATAGTGGCGGCGGACGGCGGCAAATCGGCGGTGCGTGAACAGCTCAAGATTCCCACACGCACCTGGGATTACCAGCAGACCGCCATCATCACCAACATCACGCCGCAGCGCCCGCACAACAACATCGCCTACGAGCGTTTTACCTCCACCGGCCCCATCGCCATGCTGCCGATGAGCGACAACCGTTGCGCCGTGGTGTGGACGGTCGCCAGCGACCAGGCTGACGCCATCATGAGACTGCCCAATGAGGCCTTCCTCGCGGGATTGCAACATGCCTTCGGTCATCGCCTGGGCAGACTGCAACAAACCGGCTCGCGCCACGCCTACCCACTGGTATTGACCCGTGCGCTCGAACACGTCCGCCCACACCTCGCCGTGATCGGTAATGCCGCCCACACCCTGCACCCCATCGCAGGCCAAGGCTTCAATCTCGGCCTGCGCGACGCCGCCGCGCTTGCCCAAGTCATTGTCGAAGCACAGCGCGCCGGTCACGACATTGGCAGCCTCGACGTGCTCAACCACTATGCGGACTGGCGCCGCGCCGACCAGATGCGCGCCATTGCCTTCACCGACAGCCTGGTACGCATTTTCACTAACCCGCTTGCACCGTTTGCGCTGGGGCGTAACCTGGGATTGCTGGCAGTGGACCTGCTGCCGCCGCTGAAACATCTGCTGGCGCGCCAGACCATGGGGCTGGTGGGAAAACTGCCGAGATTAGCGCGGGGGCTGGGGTTGTAATTACATATTCTAAATATGCCTCTGCACCATTCCCAGTTGGGCATCATGCCCCCCCTTAAAAGTCGCAGGAATGTGCCAATCCAAAGAGGAACCTCGCCTACTGTCAAAATGTGACGTAATCGTTATCTAATCGTCATCGAAAGGAAAATAATCACGGACAGATCGGAGCGCCTATCGCACTACTCCGCAACCCAAAGAGGGAGGTCTATCCATGAGAAAAGTTCTATTTTCCGCGATGATCACTGGCGCCATTCTCTGCACTGGATGTATTCAAGGCAACCCGCCTACAGCAACGCCTGAAAACCCGGTAAATGGAACGGCTGCTGCCACCACAACTACTTCTGCGGCGCCTCAGGAGATTGCCACGGCTTCCCGGCCTTTACCGCCGCCCAAGGTGGCGTCGATAACGCGTACCTTTACCCCTGACAGTAACGCCATCCTTAATCCCGAACGCGGTCTCTATTTCAATATTGATCTGCTGAACACGGCGGATAACTATGCGTCGGCACGGCAGCAAAAAATCACGCTGGCTTATGCCGGCGTGAGCCTGTATTCCTTCCGCAATATCTCTTTGCCGGATTCTTTTTTGAGCGGTCTCAATGCAGGCCTTCAGCGTGTGCGTGACGCCGGCATCAAGATTATTCTGCGTTTCGATTACAACAATGAATCAGACAGAGGCGATGCTCCCCTCGACCGCATTAAAGAACACATTGCACAGCTTGCGCCCGTCCTGCAAAAAAATTCCGACGTCATCAGCATCGTACAGGCAGGTTTTATTGGGGCATGGGGAGAATGGCATGGCTCATCGAACAGTCTCGACACCCCGGCAAGCCGTGCCGCCGTACTTGATGAATTATTGAGAGCCGTGCCTGCCGATCGTGCCATTCAGGTACGGACCCCCATGTTCAAGGCGGAATACCTTGGCAGCGATTTACCTCTAAGCGATAGCCAGGCTTTTTCCGGCGCGTCGGCGGCACGTCTGGCGCACCATAATGACTGTTTTCTCAGTAGCGAGACAGACGAGGGTACGTATGCGCTGCCCGTTTCGAAATGGGAGGGCTATGTGCAGCAGGAAGGACGATTCCTGCCTGTCGGAGGGGAAACCTGCCGCGTCGTATCTTCCAGGACCGATTGCCCGATTGCGGCACAAGAACTGGAAAAAGCGCATTGGTCCCATTTAAATATTCTTTATCATCCCGATGTGATTGCCGCATGGAAAAGCCAGGGCTGCTTCACGGAAATAGAAAACCGGCTGGGCTACCGCCTGCAACTGCTGGAGGCCGCGTGGCCGCCGAGCGTCAAACCCGGCGAGACCTTGCAGGTGATGCTGAAATTGCAAAATAGCGGCTACGCCTCGATGTACAACCCCCGCCCCGTTTACCTGGTACTGCAAAACGGTTCGACACGCTATGAGTTTGACACGGGCATTGATCCGCGCCACTGGGAAGCGGGGAAAATTGTCACGGAAAACCTGAGCGTCAAACTCAGCCGCAATATTGCTGCTGGTGTCTACGATGTGTTTTTGTGGTTACCTGATGCGGAAACCCGGCTTCGCCCTCGGGCCGAGTACTCTGTGCGCATGGCAAATGCCGATGTGTGGCGGCCTGAAACGGGCATGAATCAGTTGAGCGCACAGGACGCGACGCTGGTGGTTGGGCGATAATGCACTCTGGCAAAAGGAGGCCAATACGCGCCTGTGGTATTGGGCGCTGGCCGGGGCCTCGGTCGTTATCCACTATTCGCCGAACGCTTTTTAAGATGCACCAGCAGCAATGACACCGCCGCAGGTGTGACGCCGGGGATGCGCGCGGCGTGGCCGAGCGTGGCGGGGCGCTGTGTGGTGAATTTCTGGCGCACTTCGTTGGACAGACCACGCACCTTGCTGTAATCAATATCTTCGGGCAGGGTTGTCTCTTCATTGCGGCGGCTGCGTTCGATCTCGTCGTGCTGGCGGTCGATGTAGCCGGAATACTTGGCCTGGATTTCTACCTGCTCGGCCACTTTGGCGTCGACCACCGCAGGTCCGGCCCCAGGCAGGGTCATCAGGGTGTCATAGCCCACTTCCGGGCGGCGCAGCAGGTCCATCAGACGGTATTCGCGCGCGATCTGACCGCCTATCACTCGTTCCGCATCGGCTTGCGGCAGCGTTTCAGGGCGCAGCCAGGTGGATTGCAGGCGCAGCGTTTCCCGTTCAATGGCTTCGCGTTTTTCCTCGAAGGCGCGCCACCGCACATCGTCGACCAGGCCCAGCTCGCGTCCCGCGGGGGTGAGACGCAGGTCGGCGTTGTCTTCGCGCAGCAGCAGGCGGTATTCGGCGCGGCTGGTGAACATGCGGTACGGCTCGCTGGTGCCGCGCGTGATCAAGTCGTCGATCAGCACGCCGACATAAGCCTCGTTGCGGCGCGGGCACCATGGCTCTTGACCCTGCATCTGGCGCGCGGCATTCAGGCCCGCGATCAGGCCCTGCGCTGCGGCTTCTTCATAGCCGGTGGTGCCGTTGATCTGCCCGGCGAAGAACAGCCCGGCGAGGTGTTTGGTTTCAAGCGAGGGTTTGAGGTCGCGCGGGTCGAAGAAATCGTATTCGATGGCGTAGCCGGGGCGTGTGATGTGCGCGTTCTCGAAGCCACGGATGGAGCGCACCAGATCATGCTGCACATCGAACGGCAGGCTGGTGGAGATGCCATTAGGGTAGACCTCGTGCGTTGTCAGCCCTTCTGGTTCGACAAAGATCTGGTGCGAGGTCTTGTCGGCAAAGCGCACCACCTTGTCTTCCACCGACGGGCAATAGCGCGGACCGATGCCCTCGATCACGCCGGTATACATCGGCGAACGGGACAGCCCGCCATGGATGATCTCGTGGGTGCGTTCGTTGGTGGCGGTGATATGGCACGGCACCTGGCGCGGATGCTCGGAAGGCGATCCCAGATAGGAAAATACGGGAACGGGGTCGTCACCGGGCTGGGCGGCAAGTTTGCTGTAGTCGATACTGCGCCCGTCGATGCGCGGCGGTGTGCCGGTCTTGAGGCGCTCGACGCGGAACGGCAGTTCACGCAGCCGCCGTGACAGCGCGTTGGCGGGCGGGTCCCCGGCGCGCCCGCCTTCGTAATTGGACAGGCCAATGTGGATGCGCCCGCCGAGGAAGGTGCCCACCGTCAGCACTACTGCACGCGCCGCGAAGCGCAAGCCCATCTGCGTCACCACGCCCGTTACCCGACCATTCTCCACGATCAAGTCATCCACCGCCTGCTGGAACACGCGCAGATTGGCCTGCTGTTCGACCGCCGCGCGCACCGCCTGCCTGTAGAGCACGCGGTCGGCCTGGGCGCGCGTGGCGCGCACCGCCGGACCCTTGCTGGCGTTGAGGATGCGGAACTGGATGCCGGCGTGATCCGCAGCGCGTGCCATCAGCCCGCCCAGCGCGTCGATCTCCTTGACCAGGTGGCCTTTGCCGATGCCGCCAATGGCAGGATTGCAACTCATCTGGCCCACGGTTTCGATGTTGTGCGTCAACAACAGGGTGCGCATGCCCATGCGCGCGGCGGCCAGTGCCGCCTCGGTGCCAGCATGACCACCGCCGACGACGATGACATCAAAGGTGTCTTGGTGATTCATGGCTGCTATTCCAGCGAAGTGATTAATTCAAGTATTTTACCATTTTCCTCAAAAAAGCCTGTCGTTAGTTTTTTTGCAAGAGAATGCACCTGAACCAGCCCCGCGCCATCGCCGGTGTGTCGCTGACTATCGCCAATTGAGGGCACCCCGCCAGCAGGTCTTCAAATACCACATCGGTGCGCGTGGCGAGCTGGCCCAGCAGGGGACTGATCAACCGCCGCAGCGGCGCGGCCTGGCCCGGGCGCAGGAACTTGTCGAGTATGAGTATCCTGCCGTCCGGCTTGAGCACACGCGCCGCCTCCGCCAATGCCTGTTGCGGTTTTGGCACTACGGCCAGGATAAGGTGCATGATGATGGCATCGAAGGTGTCATCGGCATAAGGCAACGCCATGGCATCACCCGCATGCAGCGCGACGTTTTTGCCTACGCACTTTCCACGCGCGCGGTGCAGCATGGCAGGTGTGCAGTCCACACCAACATATTTCGCCCCCGATGGCAGCAAAGGGATATCCAGACCGGTGCCGATGCCGTCGACGAGGATGGTCTGCCCGGCGACATCGCCCAGCGCGCGCAAACTGGCGACGCGCGCCGGACGGGTTGCGGCGCTGATCATAAGATCGTAGAAGGGAGCGAACAGGGTATAGCTGTGGCGCAGGCTCATATTTTCAACCGGGAAGAAGTTCCCTGTTAATTAAAGGCCCAGCGAGGGCGTGTGTCAATTTATGAAACATGAAGCTGTACATCGCGCGCGTTAAGCCATAGTTCAAAATTAATCTGTACATTTAGAATGATGGGAACGGCATAAGGGGCCGTAATCACCGTAAGGCATTGCGCCCTTCACGGGTGTGACAATGAGGCTTAACCAGAAAAGCACTGGCTATTCCTTAACGGCCCCTAACGCTGCAACATAAAAGTTTCATATTCCAGGCGGTCCAGTTTGCGCGAGAGTATGGCAAGGCCGAGGACGCTGGTGAGCGCTACGGCTATGGCGAAACCGTAGCCGTAGAAAGAGGGTCCCAGGTACTGGGTCGCGAGGGTCGCGCCGATATTGACTGCGGCGAAGAAAATGCTCAGGGCAAGCACGATGCGGCGTTTGTCCAGGTAAAAAAAGACGTTCATGATGGCGAGCAGTACGACCTGCATGCCCACGGCGGCGACGTCGACATAAAACAGGTGGATGTAAAGCGGGGAGATGCCGATGGCTTGCAGGATGATGGGGCCGCCCAGGAAGAGGAGAGCTACGGTCAGGCCCTGCACCTTGAAGATCTCGTAGATGCCCTGGCGCACGGCATACACCATGTTGTCCTTGATGCGTTCAATGTGGGCCAGGGTGTCGCCCTCGCGCACTGCCCGATAAAAGGCGTCGTACTGTTCCGCAAAATCCGTTTCCAGACGCACCAGAAAAACGGCCATGCCCGGCACGATGGACAGATAGGCCAGGAAGATGGGCAGGTCATAGATCACCGAGGCGCGCAGCGGGCCGATAATGGGCTCGGAGGTCAGCGGATTGAACCAGAAGATGAATTTATCGGCCCAGATGCCTATGTTGTAGAAAAGACCGGTGGCGGCCAGGCTGTAAAACACCTGGCGGCGGGGCAGAAAATCGAAGGCAATCAGCCGGTCACCGGGGTGGTTGCGCAGCACCAGCGCCAGCATCAGGAAGAACAGCGTGGCATGTCCCCACAGGAAGCCCATCAGCAGCCCTTCCAGGCCAAAGGGCCGCAGCAACAGCGCGCCGGCGACGGTAATGGCATAACCTATCAGAAATATGCCCAGTATCTTCAGGTATTCCTTCATGCTGGACAGAAATACCACCGCAATCCAGATATTGCAGAGCGTGACAAAGCAGGCCAGCATCAGCAGGCGGTACAGCACGGGTTCCTGGAATAGCAGCCCCAGCACGAGGCCGCCCGCCACGCCGCTCACTATGGTGGTGAGGGTAAGGGCGCCCATTAGATTGGGCAATATGACCCCATGCTTTTTTTCATAAAGGCGATCGGCGACGAAGCGCGTAAAAAGCAGTTGCAGCGCGCCGGTCAGGATCAGCGAGGTGGCCATCAGGTAGGTGACTGACACCAGGAATTGCGCCACCATGTGCGTTTGATCTACAACGCCGACGCTCATCACGCCGATCAGCATCACGCCGACAATGGAGAGCACCCACGGCCCGGCGCTGATGAGGCCGGCAAAACCATAGGCCTGAAGCAGCCCGATAAAGCTCTCGCGCTTGAGCAATTTGCGCAATTCAAAACCGATGCCTGCCATGGGTTATGACTCCGCGACTGCTGATCTTTGCAAGGCAGACTGGTACAGCTGCCGGTAACTTTCGTACATCTTCACTTGGGTGTAATAGCGCTCCACGCGTGCGATGCCCGCAGCCTGCGCCTCATGCCAGCGTTGCGTGTCCGTCAGCAATTGCAGCGCCTGGCGCGCGAAGGCCTCGGGGTCGGCAATCGAGATAATGTCCCCTGCCGCACCCAAGGCACGATCCTCCACCGTGTTGCCCTCGATCAATTCACGGCAGGAGCCGACGTCCGTGGCCAGCACCGGCAGGCCGCTGGCAAACCCCTCCAGAATGACCAGCGGCAGCGCCTCGCTGATGGAGGTCAACGCGAGCAGGCCCAGGCGTGGCAGGACATCTTCCGCCTTCTGGAAGCCCAGAAACTTCACTTGGCCTTCAAGACCCAGACTCGCCACCAGATCACGGCATTCGCGGGCATAGTCTTCGTCCTCGTCCTCCGGGCCGATAATCCAGCCTTCCGCGTCTTGCAGGCGGTTGCAAACGGTGCGCATGGCGCGGATGAAGGTCTTGATATCCTTGATGGGCACGACACGCCCCAGTAGGCCGATGACGGGTGGTATTTGTTTGGGGCGCCCGGCACGCAAGGGCGAAAAACGCGCCAGGTCGATGCCATTGGGGATGACCTGGGTGCGCGCAGGATCAGCGCCGTCGGTGATCTGGCGCTGGCGATTGCCTTCGTAGAGGGCGATGATCGGATCCGCAGTGGCATAGGTCAGCCGTCCGATGCCCTCGAAAAAGCGTATCCATAAACGCCGCATGTAGCTGACATCGTCGTCCAGCCCGCCGCCGAAGGTCTCGCGGGCGTCCTTGATCCAGTCGGCATGGGTCAGGTCGATCTTGCGCTCCTTGGTATAAATACCGTGTTCGGTGAGGATGAAGGGGCCGTTGCGCTGCTGGTGCAGCAGCATTCCCAGGAAGCCTGCATAGCCTGTTGAAATGGCGTGAAAAACCCGGGTTGGCGGTACACTCTGGGCGATGCTGGCCAGCATGAAGAGTGGCGCATGCATGGAGCGTATTGTCCAGAAGAAATCGACAAAGGAGGGGTCGGTGCAAAACCGGGTGTAATCCCGGCGGATTACTTCCCAGGCCTGTTCGCCGTGGAGAAAGTCTTCGTGGAGTATGCCGCCATGGGTTCCCAGTCTGGCGACGGTGCATGCCAGCAGCCCCCTTAGCTCATCGGGGGGCAGACCGCTCTCCGGCGCGCGGAGGTAGTCATGCAGACGGGCGATGTCGGCGAACTGTTGGGCCTTGGGCCTTCTTGCCCCGGGGCGCGGCTTGGGGTGGGCATCCTTGGGCGGGGATTCCATCAGGTAATGGCATTCCAGGTGAATCACGTTTTCGGGCAAGGCGTACTTCATCGGCCCGTAATTGGCCTTGTCGCCACCCAGAAAAATCAGC
>JAKFXX010000021.1 GCA_021731145.1 Gammaproteobacteria bacterium
CCCGCCCTACGCAGGCGATGCTCAATATAGGATTTGGTCTCATCCGCATCAAGCGGAGATAAATGATAGGCGGCAATCACCCGCTGGCGTAATTGCTCCATGCCATCCGATTGCAGGGTGTGACGGAACTCCGCCTGACCCAGCAAAAAACTTTGCAAAAGGGCCTTGTCACCCGTCTGAAAGTTGGACAACATGCGCAATTCCTCAAGGGATCGCACCGGGATATTTTGTGCCTCGTCAACCACCAGCAGTACACGTTTACCTTCTCTGGCGCGCGCCGCCAGAAAGGTTTCCAGATTTTTAAGCAGTGCTGCCTTGCTGATCCCTTCGTGGGCCAAACCAAATGAGGCTGACACCATGCGCAGCATGTCATCCGCTTCGAGTTGCGTGGTCACCAATTGCGCGGCCACCACATTTTCCCTCACTAAATCGTTAAACAGGGTGCGCATCAGGGTAGTTTTACCTGTGCCAATGTCGCCTGTGATTACGATAAAACCTTCACCCTGATTCAGTCCATAGCGCAGATAGGCCATGGCGCGCTTGTGGCTGCGGCTGCCGAAAAAGAAGCGCGGATCAGGGCCAAGTTGAAACGGCTTGTCACGTAATTTATAGAAAGTCTCGTACATTGGCGTGTCTCTTAAAAAGTCATGTTCAAGCCGGCGATAATCCTGTTTTCAGCATAACCGGCGGTGCCAATACTGGAATCACGCGTGAAATAACGATAATTAACGTTACCTGTCAGATGCGGATTAATGTTACGGCTTAGACCTACACCCATATTCCAGAAGGTGTTCTGCCGGTTCAGCGGGGCACCAAAATCCGTGTGTTGCCAGCCGGCAGTGGTTATCGCCTGCGTATTTGGCGCAAGGCGCAAGCTCCATGAGCCCTGCCCTCCATAGGATTCATCGATTCTCGGATTGTTTTGAAATTCAAATCGTTGATCAAAAAAAGTCAGCGTAAAACTGTTTCTGCCAGGGTTGTACCCGACAGTGCCCTGCAGGCGCTTGATTATAAATACCTCGTTGGTGAGCGTGGGGACATTCAGCGCCAGCAACACAGGAAACCCAGTAACTGGATCGATAAAAGGGTTGCCCGTAGCGGGATTGGCTACCACAAAAAACTGTCTCTCAAGCTCCATCTGGCGCACAGTCATTACATTTTGACTATAGCTGGCTTGCCAGCTGGTGCGACGCGTAGTGTGCTTCAAGTTAAAAGAATAGGTCGTTCCAAAAAACCGCTTTCCGTAGGAGGCTTGCAGCGATGTGCGAGAGGTCGGCGCCCAGTTCGCGCCGGCGCTCCAGAAAGGGCCACTGGGCCGTTGTCCTGCGGCAGCAACGGCATAACTATTTTGCTCATAGCCGCCCTGTGCAAACAGGCTGAATTTACGGGTCAAAATATAGCTCACATTGCCGGTGACCATTTCGAACTTTATATCAGGACGCCCGGACCCCTCATAGCCGATTTTTTGCTGGCGATAATTCAATCCCCAGGGTATTTGATTAAAGCTCGGCCCGCTTTTTAAGCTTGCGGAAACCGTATTGGACGCGCTATTAAATCCTCCGGCCTGGTAATTGACCGTGTCGTAGCTATAGCGCATCTCCGTAGAAGCAATTGAACCAAAGTTGTGGCGCAGATAAGGACTCACACGGAATGTAGTGACATCTGTGGTGTTGCCGGTAACCGAAACATTGTCCAGCGGCACAGGGCCGGTGCCTGAGATGAGCCGCTGACCGATGGAGCTGCTTGCGTCAACGAAGAAGGTGTCTTCCACGAGCGTGGCTGTCCCGCTTGCAAGCAATTGATGACGAATGTTGTTGCGTGAACTGTCCTTTGCATAAAGCAGGTTTTGCATGCGGTAGTTCAACTTGAGTTTCAGCCTGGCCGCGTCGCCGGCTAACGAGATGCCCGGGTTGATCTGGGTAATGAACTCGCTCTGTTCCTTGCCGCGTGGGGCGAGCGTAATATTGTCGGAGTAAGTTTCAGACAGATTCAAGGACGGTGTAACATTCCAATCCATCGCATGCACGGCCGCCGGAGCGGCCAGCATCACCATGCAAAATAGCGATAAGCCGCCTTGCCGTATCAGCGAACCCTTGCGCCACACTGTCAGAACACACATGTATTGGATGATTTACTGGCCGTAGGTGCCATAATAAGCTCCGTAGTAATCGGCACCGAAAGGCTGGCGGCTTTTGTTCAAAACCAGATTGGTGCTCTTGTTGGCATCGAGTAGCGATAATGCCTCTTTGAGCGCATCCTGCGTGGTTTTTTCCGATTCCACAACCACCACAATTTGCCCCATCAAGCTGGCAAGAACACTTGCTTCCGTAGTGGCAAGCAATGGCGGAGAATCAAAAATTACAATTCGATCAGAATAGCGCTGCGACAGCTCCCGCACCAGCTTACGCATATTCTCGCTGGCGAGCAGTTCCGTGGAGTGATGATGCCGCCTCCCCGCAGGCAGCAGCGTCAGCTTCGGGATATCGGTCCTGATCAACAGTTGCGACAAGTCGGGGTGATCGCCAGCCAGGTAATCCACCAGCCCGGGGCCGGTCTCGATGCCGAAATAGGCGGTAACGGCAGGCCGCGCCACATCGGCATCTATCAGCAATACCGTGTTATCAAATTCCGTGGCAATGCTCATCGCCAGATTAATGGAGTTGAAGGTTTTGCCTTCGCCCGGAAAGGCGCTAGTAACCATGATCAGGTTGCCGTTTTCGACCAGGGCCGCCCCTTGCCCGAAGGCGTTTTTCAGCAAGGGACGCTTGATCATCCGGAATTCCTCGGCAATCTGGCTACGCGCGGCATCGGGCGTTACCATACCAGCCGCTTTGAGGCGTAGCATATCAAGCTTGATCTCACGCCCTGAAACCGCCAATGCCGTCTCTTGCCCGGCAACCGTGCGGGGCTGCTCTACGTTTGGTGATGAGGATGACGTGGCGTGCTCGTTTTGTGGAGACGCTGGCTCAGCCTTGTTTGCGACATGTATCGGCGGCGGAGAAGACTGATTCCCAAATCTTTCGATAGCCTGCTGAATGCTACTATGTAGTTCTGCCCTGTTTTCTGTGGGTGTTTCGGCCTTGCCTGCTGCAGAATCCGCCTCCGGGGTCGCACTGCCCGGTCGCTCCATTTTCTCGATAGCTTTTTCGATCGTGCTCATGCTCAGCTTCCCACCAGACCTTTAACTCGCCCCACGATATCGACATCAAGCAGCAACAACGACTCAATGCCGCCGAAAACCACTAAAAGGCCAAGACCGGTCAATGCAAACGCGCCCATTTCTATGCGCCGTTTGCGCGTTTGCGCCGGCGTCCACACCATCGACACGCTGCCCAATACAGGAATTCCCGTGATTTCCGCCAGACTGCGCCGGTTGTCAAATACCGGCTTAAGCTGGGAGAACAGTAGCGCGAACACTAGGCCACCCACCAAGCCGCCGAGCAACACCAGGCTCATCAGCAAAGGGCGGTTTGGAGCCGAGGGAGCCGACGGCACAAAGGGAGGATCGATAACCCTGAACTTAACGTCGTCGGCATTTTGCCCCACTTCCTGGGACATTTTGGCGGATTCGCGTCGCGCCAACAGCGTGTCGTAGTTCTGCTTATTTACTTCATAGTCGCGGTTTAGCTGTGCCAGCTCGGTTTCAACCTGAGGAATGATGTTCACCATCCCCTTTAGCTGATTAACCCGTCTAGCGTATTCTCCCACGCGCACCCGCAACGAGGCGACATTGGCATCCGCCTCGTTTAAGGCGATTTTCATTTGGGCATAGACCGGATTTGCCACGAATGCGCCACTACCCTTTTTGCCCTTTGAGGCCGCTGCTGTTAACTCGTCCTGTTTTTGCTTCTGCAGTTCCGCGATGACGCGCTTTATCTCGACGATATCAGGGTGACGTTCCGTGTATTGCAACAACATGCCATCCATCTTAGATTGCAGCCCCTCAATTCGGGCGTCAATGGCGGACGTTGATGCGGTCGGGGGCGGGCTGACAGTAGAGTCGGAAGGATCTTCATCTTCAATCTGTCGTTTGAGCTCATTCCGGCGGTTTTCGGCTTCGCGCAACTCCAGTTGTGCCTGGTTGAGAAGTCCCATTTCCGTTTGCATACTATCGTAATACCCTTCGCCGCGCGCTGGCATCATGCCCACGTTTTTGCGTTTGAATTCCTTGACTTTTTCTTCAGCCTCGACAAGGCGCCGCTCGTAGTCGGCAATCTGCTTGTCAATAAAGTGCTGGGCGCTATCCGAGTCCCGTCTGCTCTCGCCCAAGCTGCTTTCCACGAAAATGGTGAGTAATGACTGTACAACCTTCTTGGCCAGTTGCGGGTTACTATTAGCATAGGAAATTGTGTACAGGTTCTCCCGGCCCGTGCCTTCCATGGTTATGTCTTTGCCCAGGGCGGCCAGCAACCCCTCCATCTGCTCCGGCTCTTTTCCTTGCAGGTCGAGATCGGTCATGCGCGCGACTTTCTCAAGATTCGGGCGGCTAAGCAGCGTGCGCGTCATAAGGGCGATCTGTTGATCAATGTCGGTTTGGACTGTCAAACCACTCAGCAAAGGCTTAAGGATGGACTGGGTGTCCACATATACGCGCGCCGATGCCTTGTACTGGTCAGGCATTTTATAAACAATGATCCAACCTATAAAACATACCAGCCAAGCAATCAGCAGCACGAGCCAACGATGGCGCAATACTCCGCGCGCATAGACAAGCACCTGGGCAATAACGTCTTGCATCTGTTACCTCAACTATAGATAAACCGCGCAATCACTTGCCAGGGACCACACATTCCGTACCATGCCAATTGTCACTTCAAATGCTAGCGTTCAGCATATGATTACCCTTCCGCGCCCCGCTATAGCCAGGACTCAGGAATAATCAGGATGTCCCCAGGTAGCATATCGACATTTGCACTGATATCTCCATCCTTGATCAGATCCTCAAGACGTACCTGAAACTGTTTTTGTTTGCCACCGACAAAACGCACGATGCTGGCCTTGTTTCCATCGGCAGCGTTGGTGATTCCACCCACGGCAATCATCAGGTCCAGCATGGTCATCTTCTGACGATAAGGAAGCGCCTGGGGCTTGGCGGCCTCGCCCACGACACGAATCTGTTCGCTGTAAGGGCCAACAAATCCACCCACAATCACGGTAACAATAGGTTCCTTAATGTATGTCGCCAAAGCCTTTTCAAGGTCGCGCGCCAATTGAGTAGGGGTCTTGCCGCTGGCGGGGAGGTCCTCCACAAGTGGGGTGGTAATTTTGCCGTCGGGACGCACCGTCACCGTGTTGGACACTTCAGGATTGCGCCACACAAAAATGTTGACGCTGTCACCTGGGCCAATAAGGTAATTGTAAGCATCAGGGTCAGATGCCGAGGGTAATGAACCCTTGGTGACGGGCAGGGGAGGATACGTCTTCCCCGCACAACCTGCCAATGTCACGGACAGTACGAGCATCGCCAGCACACAGATTTGACTACGAGATTGATGCCGGGAAATATTCATTTATTATTCATCCCCTCAACAGGATTCCAGACAGAGGCATAGCATTGATTGCTATCATATGCTTGGGTAAAGTACAAATTGGTTACAGCTTTTCATTGTATCAAATAAAATGTGGTTTTGGCGCCTACTCTTTGTAGGATTTTACCCCATCGCCATGTCATACGCTCACTCCGGCAATAGGGTACTATACACACATGAACAACCGGTTACTTGCCCAGCGTGATTTGGCGGTGCTCTGGCACCCCTGCACCCAGATGAAGGACCACGAGCAGTTGCCTGTGATTCCAATCCGGCGTGGCACAGGGGTATGGCTGGAGGATTTTGACGGCAACCGCTATATCGACGCCATCAGCTCGTGGTGGGTCAATCTGTTCGGTCATGCCAATCCACGTATCAATGCCGCCCTGCGCGAGCAGCTCGATACTTTGGAGCATGTCTTGTTGGCCGGTTTTTCTCACGAGACGGTGATCCGTTTATCGGAACGGTTGGTTGCGCTTACACCGCCGGGCCTCAACCGCTGCTTTTACGCTGACAATGGATCATCCGCCGTTGAAGTGTCCCTGAAGATGAGCTATCACTATTGGCGCAACCTGGGACATACACAAAAGACCAAATTCATTACCCTGACCAACAGCTATCATGGCGAGACGCTGGGCGCCCTCGCAATGGGTAACGTCCCTCTTTATAAAGAAACCTATGCGCCGCTGCTGATGGAGACAATCAGCGTGCCCTCTCCCGATTGCTTTTACCGTGAATCAGGCGAATCCTGCGCCGATTACTCGCGGCGCATGTTTGTCCACATGGAGCAGGCACTGGAGCAGCATGCCGGGCAGGCATGTGCAGTGATCGTGGAGCCGCTGGTACAATGCGCCGGCTCCATGCGCATGTATGACCCGGTTTATCTTACCCTGCTGCGTGCCGCCTGCGACAAGTACAACGTCCACCTCATCGCCGATGAGGTCGCAGTGGGATTTGGACGCACCGGCACGATGTTCGCCTGCGAACAGGCGGGCATTACGCCGGATTTCATGTGCCTGTCCAAGGGGATCACCGGGGGGTATTTGCCTCTGTCCGTGGTGTTGACCACCGATGTGGTCTATCAGGCATTCTACGATGAATATCAGAACCTGACCGCCTTTCTGCACTCTCACAGCTATACTGGCAATCCCCTCGCCTGCCGGGCAGCGCTGGCGACGCTGGACATCTTCGAGCAAGACAATGTGATTCAGAAGAACCACGCACTTGCCGAAACAATGCGCGCCGCGACAGCCCATTTCGCGGAACACCCGCACGTTGCCGAGGTGCGTCAGTGCGGCATGATCCTCGCCATTGAAATGGTCAAGGACAAACGCACGCGAGAGCCCTATCCCTGGCAGGAACGCCGCGGCCTGCGCATCTACCGTCACGCCCTGGAAAAAGGTGTGCTGCTCAGACCACTAGGCAATGTCGTCTACCTCATGCCCCCTTATGTCATCACGGAAGAGCAAATCGCCTATATTGCCGAAGTGGCTTGGGAAGGGATAAATCTCGCAACCCGTGATGCCTGAATAAATATGCGTATTCCCCGAATTTATCTGCCCATCCCTTTGGCAAGCGGCGCCAGCGTGGCCTTGAGTGACAATGCCGCCAATCACGTCGTTCGCGTGCTGCGCTTAAAGCACAGCGCGCCGCTGATTCTATTTAACGGGTTTGGGGGAGAATATGAAGCCGTACTGCACGGCATGGATCGGAACCGTGCGGAAGTCAGTGTGGGAAACTACATTGCGCACGAAACCGA
Source organism: Gammaproteobacteria bacterium (assembly GCA_021731145.1). Taxonomy (GTDB): domain Bacteria; phylum Pseudomonadota; class Gammaproteobacteria; family Ga007554; genus LNEJ01. The sequence continues at coordinate 7,288 of JAKFXX010000021.1, forward strand.
ATCACCGTTGCACATCACGCTTGCGCAAGGTGTATCGCGCGGGGAACGCATGGATTACACCATCCAAAAGGCGGTGGAGCTCGGTGTGACGAAGATCGTGCCGCTGATCAGCGAGCGTTGCGAAGTACGTTTGGAAGGGGAGCGCCTGACCAAGCGCGTGCAGCACTGGCAGGCCGTGGCGGCAAGCGCTTGCGAGCAGTGCGGCCGCAACCGGGTGCCGCCGGTACTGTCTCCCGTGCCTTTGAGTAACTGGCTTGCAGAGCCGGCACATGGCCTCAGGCTGGTATTGAATCCGCTTGCCCCTGCTACGCTGACATCGCTTGCCAGGCCCGATGATCGTCTAATTACACTGTTGATCGGCCCGGAAGGCGGCCTGAGCGATACTGAGGTCAAGCGCGCGCAGCAATCCGGGTTTGAGGGCATACGCCTTGGCCCGCGCATATTGCGCACCGAGACTGCGGCGGTGACGGCCTTATCGGCGCTGCAAATGCTCTGGGGGGATTTGGGATGAAACCGAGTTACTTCGCCAACGACAGCACAAAAGTTACCAGCGTTTCAATATCCGCATCGGAGACGCGCGGGGAATAAGGGGGCATGGGTACGCCGCCGGTCACTTCTGTCCAGTTGCCTTTGCCACCCGCTTTGACCTTGGCTATCAATCTGGCCTTGGCTTCGGCATCGCCTTTGTATTTGGCGGACACATCCTTCCACGCCGGACCCACAACTTTCTTCTCCACGCTATGACAGGCAAGGCAGCCGCTCTTTTGCGCCAGGGCCAGGGCGTCTGAACTGCCCTCGGATTTGGCCGGGCTAGAGGTGGCCACTTGTTCGGCAGGTGCTTTTTTCTCAACGGCCGCTGGTTTCGCCGGGACGCTTTCCTGGGGTTTGGGGACTTCGGGAGCGGCGGCCGTGGGCGAAACAGGGGTGGCCTCAGGAGCGCTAGCTACAGAGGGCGAAGCAGGCTGAGCGGCTGGGGGAGATTCCGGTGTTGATTCCGGGGGGCTGACCGACGAGACTGGAGAAGAAACGGAGGGTTCTTCCTCCTGCTGCTGTTGCTTTCCACAGGCACTCAGTGCCAGGGCAATACAGACAGATGCAATAGTAATTACAGGAAATTTCATTTTTATCTTCCTCATGGTTGTGCCAAATATTGGGTTTGTTGCTATTTATCGCTGTTGATATTAAGCGTTGCGATATCGCCGAGCTGGGCGCGGATCTCATTGATGCTGGGGCGGCGCGCGCGATACGGCGTATCAATCTTGCCACCGCAGATCATCCGGCGCACGTTCGGCTGGCGCGGTGATTCCAGCCATAAGTGCCATGCCAGCAACAAGTCACGCGAGCCGGAGTTTCCTCCCCCTGAAGCTGCCATTATAAATGGGCTGCGGGACGCGATAAACTCTTCTGCCATTTGCGTCTTGCGCACCATAAACTCGTCCGCTTTGAGGGTTTGCCCGGCAGGAAGCACATCATTCACTTCAAACTGGCAGTAAGGTGAGAACGGGCTGGGACCCTTCACGACCTTTCCGTTCTGCAAATAGACACGCGCCCTATCCGGTGGAATCTGGAGATCGTGGTGCAGCACAATCCTGGATCCGGCGGGAACCGCGTAAAACGGTGATTTTTCATCCTTGGGAGCGAGGTTTGCGCACGCGGTCAAACTCAAGGCGGCGAGAACCAGACTGTATTTGAGCCATAGACTCATGGTTGTCACTCCTGTAGAAGCTAACCTGCTAAAGCACCACCGGCCTGTCGGGCAGCTCGTTGGGGTTAACGCCGCTCGCAGGGAAATGTTTTGTGAGATGTTCCGCTACCGCCTGAATGCCGCCGATCACGCCCTCCTGATAACGGCCTTCTTTGAAAGCGGTCTCCATCTTGCGGCAGATTGTCTCCCATTGCTGTGGTCCAACTTTCACATGCACTCCGCGGTCGGCGACGATTTCTACGTCGCGGTCGGCAAGCAACAGATAAATCAGCACGCCGTTGTTATGTTCAGTATCCCACACCCGCAACTGCGAAAACACCTCCAGGGCGCGTTCCCGCGCGGTTTGACCCTTGAAGAGCGGCGTGCTGTGCAGCGCCCCTTCCACGGCAAAGCGGATCTCGCCCAGATGGGTGGTTTCGGTGGCCTTGATGGCTTTTTCTATCGCCTGCAAGGTGTCGCTCGAAAAAGCGCGATTGACCTGCCAGTGGGTCATCGTCAGATGTTTGATGATGCGTTTTATGCCCATATCACCACCTTCCAGAGGCGCCGCCCCCGCCAAAGCCGCCTCCTCCACCACCAAATCCACCGCCGCCGCCAAATCCACCGCCGCTGGACCAGCCGCCGCCTCGTCCCATGCCGCCGCCCAGCACGATGAAAAATGTTATCACTGCGGCGAAAATGGCGATGAGCAATGATCCCACAAACAGCCAGGCGGCCAGCGCTGTAACCCCGCCGGTGACAATGGCGCCGGGAAATCTTCCCAGTACGGCCCGTAACACACCGCCCACGACCACTGCCAATAGAAAAGCAATGGGAATGAATTGATCAAAACCCACCGCGCCGACAGACTTGCCGGTAGGTTCCGGCAAGGGTTCACCCTCGATCACGCGTATCATCTGGTCAACCCCGCCTTTGATACCGCCATAAAAGTCACCATCCTTGAAGCGTGGCGTGATGATCTCGCTGATGATGCGTTTGCTGGTGGCGTCGTTGAGCGCGCCTTCCAATCCGTAACCGACCTCTATGCGCATCTCCCGGTCATCTTTGGCGATCAGCAGCAGTGCGCCGTCATCTACACCTTTACGCCCAAGTTTCCACTGCTCTGCCACACGAATACCGAATTGCTCTATGGCTTCCGGCCGAGTGGTTGGCACCACCAATACGGCGACCTGGCTACCTTTTTGCGTCTCGAAGGCGCGCAGAGTCTGCTCAAGCTGGGACTGCTGTTCTGGTGTCAGCGTGCTGGTGAGGTCGGTGACGCGGGCCTGTAGCGGCGGCACGGCAACCAGGTCATCAGCACTATACGCCGCACTGCACGCAAACAGCATCAGCAGACAGAACACACGCCATAGTTTTAGCATGGGTTGCAAGGTGTCTTATTGTTTCGCTGGGGCGCCAAAATCCACCGTCGGCGGCGCTGAAATGGCCTTTTCGTTTTCTACGTTGAAGTTGGGCTTGACCTTGAAACCAAACCCCATCGCGGTCAGGTTGCTGGGAAACGAACGTACCGTTACGTTGTATTCCTGCACCGCCTTGATGTAGCGGTTGCGCGCCACCGTGATGCGGTTTTCCGTGCCTTCCAGTTGCGCCTGGAGATCACGGAATGACGCGTCAGACTTTAGCTGCGGATAGTTTTCCGACACCACCAGCAGTCTCGACAAGGCACTGGACAATTCGCCCTGGGCGGCCTGGAATTTGGCGAAGGCCTGTTCGTTGTTGATGAGTTCCGGCGTAGCCTGGATGGAGCCTACTTTGGCGCGCGCGTTGGTCACCTGGATAAACACATCCTTTTCCTGTGCGGCAAAGCCCTTGACGGTGTTCACCAGATTCGGCACCAGATCAGCGCGGCGCTGGTATTGGTTCAACACCTCGGACCAGCTCGCCTTGATCTGTTCGTCGGTGGATTGCAGCGTGTTATAGCCGCAACCGCTCAAGAGCATGGTAAGGCCAAGCATGAGGGTAAGGGTCAAATTACGCATGGGAGTCTCCTTCTTGAAAAATATGAAAACTGATTCTGAAGCTCAGAAATAACTATGTAGGGTGCGTCCTACGATTCCACTAACAATGGCTATGAGCCTGAAGCTATCACCTCGCGCAAAACTACCGTCGCATAGCTGCCCGGCGGGAGACGGAACTGGAGCTGCAAATCGCCCTCTGGGGTAAATTCCCAGCGCAAATCTTCCACCTTCAGACGCAGTGAACGGCGCTGCTGCTCCAATCCCGCCTCTTCAAGCCCTGCTCGCCAGGCTTCGTAATCCTTCAGGGTGCTTTCCTCTATATCTTTGGCATCCAGACAGGTGCGTAGTTCTCCCCTGCCCCACATTGGCCCGGTGGGATGAATATCCTGCTGCATCATGCGCTGCTGAATCTCTTCATCCACCGCTTCGATGGCAAAGATACTGTGCGTACCATCGAGCATCATAACATCACCGGCTATGGCTCTGTTCCAGTTGGCTGCCGCCACGCGGTGTGCGAGCACGCGATTGAACAGTTCGGAACGCACCGCAGACAGATAAAGGCCGCGTTGATGACGATCCTTGACGCGCACTTGTCCAGTGAACATCGCCGTGGCGCGTTCGAGGTTGGCGTGTCCGAACCGTTGTTCTCCGAAATAATTCGGCACGCCTTCCGTCGCAATTCGCGTCAAGCGCTGCTCGATAGAGGGTTTGATATCAGGCATATCGCCCTTCAAATTACGCACAACCAGCTTGAAACGGTTTGCCGTCAGCGCGCCGCGACGCAGTTTGCGGTCGTGACGGGCGATAGTAAGAAACCGTATGTCATCCGACGCGAGTTGCGTCCAGTCGGGTTCCGGCTTGCCCGCCAGATTGACGCTGAACCACTGGCTGGTCACAGCGGCGCGATCCTTGAGTCCGGCATAGCCGACATCCATTGCCTTCACGCCCGCCAGCCGCGACAATTCACGTGCCAGCCACTCGGTATTGGTGTTGCGTTTGCGGATTTGCAGCAGGATATGTTCGCCCTTGCCCGCAGGCTCAAAACCCAGGTCTTCATCCACTTGAAAATCTTCCGCCGTGGCACGGATGACGCCTGATACGCTCGGGCAGCCCCCGGCATAAGGTAATTCCTCGGACATGTTATTCGCCATTTTCTTTGAGCAGCACTACGGCGTATGCGGCTATCCCTTCGCCGCGCCCGGTGAAGCCCATCCCCTCGGTGGTAGTGGCCTTGATGTTGACGCGGTCTGCGGCAATGCACAGGTCGGCGGCGAGGCGCTCCCGCATGGCAGGGACATGTGGTTTCAACTTGGGCGCCTGCGCGACCACGGTAATATCGGCATTGGAAATGGCGAGCGCGCGTTCGTTCAGCAGCGCTACAACATGGCGCAGCAGGATTCGGCTGTCGATATCCTTAAAGTCTGCGCTGGAGTCCGGAAAGTGCCCGCCGATATCGCCTAGCCCCGCCGCACCCAGCAGCGCATCACACAGGGCGTGAATCAGCACATCGCCATCCGAGTGTGCGACCATACCCCGATCATGGGGGATCTCCACGCCGCCCAGCACCAGCCTGCGCTCCGGCGCAAAGCGGTGCGCGTCGTAACCGTGCCCTATCCTCATTGTTGATTCTCCTGTTGCTTGAGATAAAGTTCCGCCAGCACCAAGTCCTGCGGATGGGTAATCTTGATATTGTCGGCGTGACCGCTCACCATGCATGGTGAAAACCCGGCCAGCTCCATGGCGGCGGCCTCGTCAGTCACCAGCAGATTATTCTCCACCACATGCCCTAGCGCACGGGTCAAATCATCCAGCCGGAACATTTGCGGCGTGAGCGCCCGCCACAGGCCTGCACGCGAGACCGTCTCCAGCACATTGCCCTGGCTGTCGGCGCGTTTTACGGTGTCGGAAACAGGTACGCCAAGCAGACCGCCAACGGGATGATCGGCCAGCGTGGCGATGAGATGGTCGATGTCGTCATGTCGCACGCAAGGGCGTGCAGCGTCATGCACCAGCACCCAGTCGCGCGACCGGGCAATCCCCGCGAGTTTTGCCAAGCCATTCAGTACCGAATGATAACGCTCGGCACCACCCTCGGCGATAAACAGTGATGGGGCACCTTTTAATGGGATTTGGTCCCAGTGGACATCATGGGGGGCAATGACAACCACTACCCCTTTGATGCGCGGATGGTTCAAAAAACATCGCACGGTATGTTCGATGACCGTGCTTCCATGCAACGGCAGGTATTGCTTGGGAATGGCCGTACCCATGCGCGAACCTGTGCCTGCGGCGGGAATAATGGCCCAGCAGTTATCAGATAGTGAAGTCATAGGGATAGACTCTAAGGCTTCCCCCTTTTGAAAAGGGGGGGAGGGGGATTTCCTATTCCACAATCCTGTAAAAAGTCTCGTCCTTTTTGATCATCCCCAGCTCGGCTCTGGCGCGTTCCTCAATGGCGTCAAGCCCGTGCTTGAGGTCCTTGACCTCGGCGTCCAATGCCGCATTACGCTCTTTGAGTACGGCGTTTTCGCGGGTCTGGGTATCGATTGCCTGATGCAACTGCCATATTTCGTTGAGGCTGCCTTCGCCCAGCCACAATCTATATTGCAAAAAAACCAGCAGGACGATAAGACCCGCGACCAGCGCTTTCATTACGGCTTGGGCAGATTATAAAAGGCACTCCGTCCTGGGTAGCTTGCTTGTCCCGCCAGTTGTTCCTCAATACGCAGCAACTGGTTATACTTTGCAACGCGGTCAGAACGCGACATGGAGCCGGTCTTGATCTGTCCTGCGTTTGTGCCAACAGCAAGATCGGCAATGAAGCTGTCTTCGGTCTCGCCGGAGCGATGCGAAACCACAGCCGTGTAACCGGCATTTTTTGCCATCTCGATCGCGGCCAGCGATTCGGTGAGTGTGCCGATCTGGTTGACCTTAATGAGAATGGAATTGGCAATGCCTTGATCAATGCCCTGCCTGAGTATCGAGGTGTTGGTCACGAACAAGTCATCCCCCACCAATTGCACGCGCTTGCCGAGACGTTCGGTGAGCAATTTCCAGCCCGCCCAATCGTCTTCTGCCATGCCGTCTTCAATGGAGATGATGGGATATTTATCCGCCCAAGCCGCCAGATAATCCACGAACTGCTCCGAGGTCAGATGCTTGTCTTCGGAGGCCAGATGGTATTTTCCATCCTTATAGAACTCGGAGCTGGCGGGATCCAGGGCGATGAAGATGTCCTTGCCGGCGGTATACCCCGCCTTTTCAATCGCTTCCATAATCACTTCCAGCGCTGCCTCGTTGGAAGGCAGGTCAGGCGCGAAACCACCTTCGTCACCCACAGCGGTATTCATGCCCTTGGCGTGCAGCACCTTTTTCAAGGTATGAAAAACCTCTGCGCCCATGCGCACCGCCTCAGCCAGGCTGGGCGCGCCAACGGGCATGATCATGAATTCCTGCATGTCGACGCTATTGTCCGCGTGGGCGCCACCATTGATGACATTCATCATCGGCACCGGCATCTGGAGCGGGCCGTCACCAGCAAGGTAGCGGTACAGCGGGAGCTTGGCATTCTGCGCAGCAGCGCGGGCGCAGGCCAGCGACACCGCCAGCAGGGCATTGGCGCCAAGCCGCGCCTTGGTGGGCGTGCCGTCCAGTTCGATCATCAGCCTGTCTATCGTTACCTGATTGCTGGCATCGCGGCCCAGCAACAGCTTGCGGATTTCGCCATTGACATTGGCCACCGCCTTGCGTACACCCTTGCCGCCAAAACGACGGGCATCATCGTCCCGCAATTCGATAGCCTCGCGCGAACCGGTTGATGCGCCGGAAGGCACGGCAGCACGCCCTACGGCGCCGCATGACAAAACCACATCGGCCTCAATGGTCGGGTTGCCACGCGAATCAATAATTTCACGCCCACGTATATCAACAATCTGTGACATCAACTACTCCACTTTCATTACAGTAAAAAAATTTCACGCCTTGGTTTGAGATGACTAGGGTGCGTTCTACGCACCAAAACCTGAAGGTGCGTGAGACGCACCCTACATCTCAGCGAATTTCCGCGCCTTGACGGTCGCGTCGATCTCTTTCAGGGTCTCCAAAAGCTCTTCCATCCGGCCCAGCGGCCAGGCATTCGGGCCATCGCTCAACGCCTTGTCGGGATCCGGGTGGGTTTCCATAAACAGGCCCGCCACACCCGCAGCGACGGCGGCGCGTGCCAGCACAGGCACGAATTCACGCTGCCCGCCAGAACTTGCGCCCTGCCCGCCCGGCAACTGCACCGAGTGGGTGGCATCGAAAACCACCGGACACCCCGTATCGCGCATCACCGCCAGGGCGCGCATGTCCGACACCAGGTTATTGTAACCGAAAGACGCGCCGCGCTCGCACACCATGATTGACGGATTTCCGGTTTCCCGCGCCTTTTCCACCACATTCTTCATGTCCCACGGCGCGAGAAACTGACCTTTCTTGATGTTTACCGGCTTGCCCTGGCTGGCTACGTTCTGGATGAAATTGGTCTGTCGGCACAGAAACGCGGGCGTCTGCAACACGTCCACCACAGCGGCCACTTCACCAAGCGGCGTATCCTCATGCACATCGGTGAGCACCGGCACGCCGATGGTCTGCCGCACCTCTTCGAGTATGCGCAGCCCTTCTTCCAGGCCTGGGCCGCGGAAGCTCTTGCTGGAGGTGCGGTTGGCTTTGTCAAATGACGATTTGTAGATAAAGGGGATGCCCAGGCGTGCCGTGATCTCCTTGAGTGCTCCTGCCGTTTCGAGCGCGAGCTGCCGGCTTTCGATGACACATGGCCCGGCAATCAAGAACAGGGGCTGGTCCAGCCCCACATCAAAACCGCATAACTTCATACGCTAAACACCTTTTTTAACTGCATCATGAGCGGCACACGCGGCCCGGATGAAACCGCTGAACAGCGGATGCCCGGAGCGCGGCGTGGATGTGAATTCCGGATGGAACTGACAGGCCACAAACCAGGGATGCGTGGGTAATTCGATCATCTCCATCAGGCTGCCGTCCATGGACATGCCGGAAAAGCGCATTCCTGCGTTTTCCAGCGTCTCGCGGAATTGATTGTTGAATTCATAGCGGTGACGGTGGCGCTCCATGATGACGTCCTTGCCATACAATTCGCGGGCGAGTGATCCCGGCAGCAACTGGCACTTTTGCCCGCCCAGGCGCATGGTGCCGCCCATGTCGGATTCGGGGCTGCGCCGCTCCAGCGTGCCCTGCTCTGTCATCCACTCAGTGATCAGCGCGATCACCGGATAGGGTGTATTGGGGTCAAATTCAGTGCTGTGCGCTTCGGCCAGCGCGGCGACATGGCGGGCGAATTCGATCACTGCCACCTGCATTCCCAGGCAGATGCCCAGGTAGGGGATATTGCGGCGGCGGGCAAACTCCACCGCCATGATTTTGCCTTCGATCCCGCGTTCGCCAAACCCGCCCGGCACCAGGATGGCATCCATGCTCTCCAGACAGCCAGGACCGGTCTTTTCCATCTCCTCGGAATCGACATAGACGATATTCACCTTGGTGCGGGTGTGTATCCCGGCGTGAATCAACGCCTCGGACAGCGATTTATAGGACTCAGTGAGATTGACATACTTGCCAACCATCGCCACGGTCACCTCGGCATTGGGGTGGCCCATGTTGTAGACCACATTCTGCCACGCGGAAAGGTCTGCCTTGGGCGCGCTCAGGTGCAGACGCTCGGTCGCGATGTCATCCAGCCCCTGCTCATGGAGCAGCAACGGGATTTTGTAGATACTGTCCACATCAACTGCGGAGATCACCGCCTTCTCGGGCACATTGGTGAATAACGCAATCTTGCGGCGCTCATCGGCAGGCAGCGGGCGGTCACTGCGGCACAACAGAACGTCCGGCTGGATACCGATGGAGCGCAGCTCCTTGACGGAATGCTGAGTGGGTTTGGTCTTGATCTCGCCCGCCGAGGGGATGTAAGGCACCAGTGTCAGATGGATGAACAGGGTATTGTCATGGCCCAGCTCCACACCCATCTGGCGAATCGCCTCCAGAAACGGCAGCGACTCGATATCGCCGACCGTGCCGCCGATCTCGACCATCGCCACGTCGGCAGGTCCGACACCTGGAATCACCGCGCCTTCCATGATGCAGCGCTTGATCTCATCGGTGATATGCGGGATCACCTGCACGGTGCCGCCCAGGTAATCGCCACGGCGCTCCTTGCGGATCACGTTTTCATAGATGCGGCCTGTGGTGAAGTTGTTACGTCGGCCCATGGTGGTATGCACAAAGCGCTCGTAATGCCCCAGATCAAGGTCAGTCTCCGCACCGTCTTCGGTTACGTACACCTCGCCGTGCTGAAACGGACTCATGGTGCCGGGATCGACATTGATGTAGGGGTCCAGCTTGAGCATGGTCACCTTGAGGCCACGCGCCTCAAGAATAGCCCCCAGCGAGGCGGAAGCAATGCCCTTCCCCAGGGAAGATACAACACCGCCGGTAACGAAAATATATTTAGTCATGAACACCTGAAAATAGGAACGCGGGAAAGCCGCTGTGCGCCATCGCGGCACAACAGGTGAGCAATACACATATAGACGGGTAAATAAGATACCAGAATAGGTGGCGCCACTCAATCAAAAAGGCGAGTTGTGAATGGCTAAATGGAAGCTTTAGCGGGCAACCCATGCACAACGGCACAGATACCCGCTCCAGCACTAACCTCAGGCCAGCTCGCCAACCCGAGAGGGTGTGGTTACAGGGGGGCTACAGCCTTTCCGGGCTATTCCACGTAATCTCCCCTATCTGATCCCCGGTATTGTTAAAGACAAATATTGCGTCTTTGTAACGCCCGGCGAATTTGAAGTAAATAAATTCCTCAGCCTTTTTGGCTCCCTCACGGGATAGTATTTTATCCAGCTCGCTGCGGATTTCGGCATTAGAGCCCGCTACCGTGCTGATATTTAAGGAATGTTTCTTGGAGTCTGCAAAGGATCCCTTGAACGAACGGAACAACCAGAACTGTTGTTCTCCACCGATGTCTTTGTTCAAGGTGAGCTCCATCATTTTTCCCACTTGTTCGGCATTCCTGGGCGGCTCGGCATGGATAACAGGACGAGAGCCAGCACCAAATTGCTGCAAATCACCAAGATCTTTCCCCTGTACATGCAATGGCTCGGTAGTGAGCGGCCTGAGGGTGCCCTCCCACTCGACAGCAGCTATAGGGCGCTGGTTGTACACTGTATGACCGCCCCACGCCAACGCACCAAGTTGCAACACGGCGATGATTGACAGGTCAAGCATTATTTCCTTTCTTGATTTTCTCGGGTTGAAAATAATAAAGGTGAGCATTGGCCCCAGCACGATGTCGACCAACACCATGATCTGAACGCCTTTCCAGCCGCCATCCGTCGAAAAAAACGGTGGCGGATACCATTCAACCAATATCAGGTATAGAAAAATCAAAAAAATCGTAGCGCTAATTCCCATGTGAATCGAGGCAGCGCGCAACTTCGCAGGCAGCAAGCGTGGTTGCTTAATATCAACTGTGCTAATTTCTGTAGTCAATGTCTCCATGGTCGCGTCTCTCCAGAAATAAAATATGCGGGCAGATCTTTAATCGGCTATTTGCTTATTTTCTTGAGGGTAGACTCGCCTGGAGGCGCAGCAGCGGGTCGCCGCTTTCTATGGGGCCGCAATTGCCAACCCACTGTTTCAGATAAAATAAAATCAGTTTTTCATATCACACTCTCATACAGGTACAACATGCCGTGAGCATCGAGTCATGGTGTTGCCGGGTTCATGCGTTGTGTCCAAACCCGTCAGGCTTGGGACCACCTTCTATCCGTGCCGGGGGTTTCCCAGTCACCCAAAATTGCATGCGCTGTGCTGCTGCTTGAACCCTTTGATAGTGTCGCCGTGCTCGCCATACATTTTGGGACATCCAAGTCCCCAAAATGACTGCACTCGGCGACAAGCATACCCAAAGGGCACAAGTGCCTCCGGCGGCCCGGATAGGCCTCACCGTAACCACCGTAACCACCGTGATCACCGTGAAGGTGACAATGAGGTGACAACGCGCCCAGACTCCGACACTTGTCCCCCGGAGGGGAGACTGCGCGCTGCCCTTCAGGGTAAAACTCCCGGCCCCTGCGGCGCGGAGGGTTTGTTCAGAGATCACCAAATAATCCGCTCTATTTCCGCAGCATACCCTGTAAATATTTCCACACGTTGTCCAGAACCCTTGATTGGGCAGAGGCGGCAGGATGCAGGCCGTCACCCTGCATGAGCGAGAAATCGGTGGCGATACCTTCCAGCAGGAACGGTACGAACGGCACGCGATAGCGTTTGGAAAGATCAACGTAGGTCTCATGGAACTTCTGGGTATAACTCGGGCCATAGTTGGGAGGCAAACGCATTCCCAGCAGCAGCACCTGGGCATTGCTCCTGCGGCTCTGTTCGATGATGGCGGCGAGGTTGCTGCGCATTTCATCCAGTGGCAGGCCACGCAAGCCGTCGTTGGCACCCAGCTCGACAATCACAATGGCCGGCTGATGGATTTTCAGGACTTGCCCGATGCGCGCCAGCCCACCGCTCGTGGTTTCACCGCTGATGCTGGCGTTGATGACCCGGTAATTGCCGAGGCGCTGTTGCAACAAGGATACCCATCCTGAGTTTTGATCTATACCATACCCTGCACTTAAACTGTCACCCAGCACCAAAATAACGGGCGCAGGCGCCGCACTACTGGAGAATGGAATTGCAAAAAAAATCAGCAGCAGGAGTCTATTGAACATGCCCGATGGTTCCTCTTACCCGATCGTGCGGGCGGAAAATTTAGCCAAGCAGGTCAACAGCCCGGAAGGCGAGCTGGTGCTGCTGCATGACATAGATCTTACCATTGTACCGGGCGAGGCCGTGGCGATTATAGGCGCCTCGGGTTCCGGCAAATCCACCTTGCTGGGGCTGTTGGCAGGGCTGGACACCCCGAGCCGCGGCCAGGTGTGGATTGATGGCACTGACTTGTTCGCGCTGGACGAAGATGGCCGCGCCCGCCTGCGCGGGGCGATGATCGGCTTTGTCTTCCAGTCGTTTCAATTGCTGCCCAATCTCACCGCACTGGAGAATGTGATGCTGCCGCTGGAGCTCGCCGGACGGAGTGATGCGCGTGACGTGTCACGGGCGGTGCTGGCACGCGTGGGGCTGGACGCACGCAGGAATCACTACCCCAAACAATTGTCGGGCGGCGAACAGCAGCGCGTGGCGATTGCGCGCGCCTTCGCACCGCAACCGAAACTGCTGTTCGCCGACGAACCGACCGGCAACCTCGACCGCGCCACCGGCAAGCGCGTGGCCGATCTGCTCTTCGAAATCAATCAGGAACTGGCCACAACCCTGGTTCTGGTGACTCATGACGAGACACTGGCGCAGCGCTGCAACCGGCGTCTCGAACTCGAAACCGGCAGATTGAAGGTAGAAGCATGAACACGCTCGCGCTGGCCATGCGCATGCTGCGGCGCGACTGGCGCGCCGGTGAGCTGCGCGCGCTGGCGCTGGCACTCATCGTCGCCGTCACCAGCGTCACCGCCGTGGGTTTTTTCACTGACCGCATCGACCAGGCCCTGCACCGTCAAGCCAACGAACTACTGGGCGCGGATCTGTTGATCGCCTCGGATCACCCGCTGGCAAATGAGCTGCGTTCAATCGCGCACCAGAATAATTTACGCAGCGCCGAAACACTGGATTTCCCCAGCATGGTAGTCGCGGGCGAAAAAACCCATCTGGCGGAAATCAAGGCAGTGAGCGACGGCTATCCATTGCGAGGAAAGCTGTACACCGCGCCGCAGCGCTTCATGCCCGATGCACCCGTCTCCGGTATCCCCCAACCGGGTACTGTATGGCTGGACGCAGGACTGCTTGGCCCGCTCGATATTGCGGCAGGCGACCGTATCAGCGTGGGCGAGGCGCAGCTCATTGTCGCGGCGGTGCTTACCCGCGAACCCGCGCGGGGCGGCGATCTGTTCAGCATCGCACCGCGCCTGATGCTCAATCTGGCCGATCTGCCCAACACCCAACTGGTGCAGCCCGCCAGCCGCATCCGCTACCGGCTGCTGGTGGCGGGCGAGGCAAAAAATATCGCGGCCTACCGCACCGCCATTGCGCATCGCTTGAAACCAGGTGAACGCATCGAGGGCGTGGAAGATGCCCGCCCCGAGCTGCGCACCGCGCTGAACCGTGCGCAGAGCTTTCTCGGCCTGGCAGCACTGGTCAGCGTGATGCTGGCGGGCGTTGCTGTGGCCATCGCCACACGCCGCTTCATGACACGCCATCTTGATAACTGCGCCATGATGCGCTGCCTGGGAGCGGTGCAGGCGGACATCACACGCATTTATGTATTCCAGATTCTTGCGCTGGGACTGGCCGCCAGCCTGGCCGGCTGCATGCTGGGCTATGCGGCACAGGGTGTGCTGGCACAGGTGCTGGGGACAATGGTGACCGCCGAACTACCGCTGCCCTCATTGCAACCGGTGGTGTTCGGCGTGCTCACCGGCATGATCACCCTCGTCGGCTTTGCCCTGCCACCGCTGCTGCATCTCAAGCATGTGCCGCCGCTACGCGTGTTGCGGCGTGATATTGGTGCCCCTCCGGCGAGCAGCCTTACTGCCTATGGATTTGGCGTAGCAGCGCTGGCGGCACTCATGCTATGGCAGGCCGGAGACCTTAAACTCGGCGGTTACGTGCTGGGAGGAACCGCTGCCGCACTGCTGGTGCTCACCGCATTCGCCTTGGCATTAATCAGTGCGCTACGCCTGTTGCGCCACCGTGCCGGAGTGGCGTGGCGCTTCGGCATCGCCAACATCACGCGTCGCGCACAGGGCAGCGTAGTGCAAATCCTGGGTTTCGGCGTGGGCATCATGGCATTGCTGCTACTCACCCTGGTGCGCGGTGACTTGCTCAAAGACTGGCAAAAAAGCCTGCCTGCCGACGCACCAAACCGCTTTCTTATCAATATTCAGCCCGGCCAAGTGCTTGCCATACACGATTTTTTAACCCGTGAAAACGGCACCGAACCCACGCTGTTCCCCATGATTCGCGCACGTCTCACCGGCATCAATGATGAGGCGATATCCGCGAACACCTATACCGACGAACGCGCGCAACGTCTGGTATCACGCGAATTCAACCTGTCCTGGGGCGCACAAATCCAGTCCGACAACCAGCTCGTTGCAGGACACTGGTGGAGTGCAGCAGAGCACGGCAAACGTGTCTTATCAGTGGAAGAAGGGCTTGCCAAAACACTGGGGATTAAGCTTGGCGACACGCTGCACTACATGATCGGCGGAGAAGAGTTCACTGCCAAGGTCACCAGCCTGCGCAAGGTGGAATGGGATTCGATGCGCGCCAATTTCTTTGTAATGGCCCCGCCCGGCGCACTCGACAGCTATCCCGCCAGCTACATCACCAGCCTTTATGTGCCGCAGAACCAGCCGGAGCTGATGAACAAGCTGGTCAAGGCGTTTCCCAATGTCACCGTGATCGACGTGGCCGCGATCATGGCCCAAGTGCGCCTGATCATGGAGCGCGTCAGCCTTGCCGTGGAATACGTGTTTCTGTTCACTGTCATGGCGGGCCTGCTGGTGCTCTATGCCGCCATTCAGGCCACGCTGGATGAACGCATCCGCGAAAGCGCCATCCTGCGCACCCTGGGCGCGCGGCGCGGACAATTACTGACAGGGCTGTTTTCCGAATTCGCCGTGCTCGGCCTGCTCGCCGGACTGGTAGCCTCCACCGCCGCCACACTGTTGGGCTACCTATTGGCTACCCATGTATTCCACCTGCCGTTCTCACTGAATCCCTGGATATGGTTAACCGGGATCGTGGGCGGCACATTGGGCGTGGGCCTGGCAGGCCTACTCGGCACACGGTTTATCTTGCAGAGGCCACCGCTGGAGGTGTTGCGGAATAGTTGTTAACCGTAATCACTCCATCGTACTGAGGAGCATTGCGCTAATACGCCAGGCCTCCCCTATAAAGCCCGGTGTGTCCGTTATTGACAGGACACCTCACTCAACCGTGCTGCTGCGGGTGCGCGCCGATGAGCACGGCGGCAAGCGGGTGATACAACTATAAAAAACCTGATCACACATGCCGCGCCAGGATCAGCGCATCTTCCCTACCGCCCACTGCCGGGTAATATCCCTTGCGTACCCCCAGCTCGTTAAACCCCATCGAATGATAGAGATGAATCGCGGCCTGATTCGAGGGGCGCACCTCTAACAGCAGGGTATCGGCCTTGAGGCGGCTTGCCTGGGTCAATATGTGTTCCATCATCATACGCCCCAGCCCCTCTCCGCGTGACTCGGGTTTGACACAGAGGTTTAGCACATGCGCCTCCCCGCCACCCGCCATCATGACGCTATAGCCATGGATTTCGCCGTTGCGTTCGATCACCCAACCGTTATAACCCACCCGCAGGCAGTCGCGGAAGATGCCCTCCGTCCACGGGAAAGGATAGGCGCGCAACTCAATCGCCATGACGGAGGTCAGATCATCAACGGTCATGGGCCTGATGTGGCTGGCGTTTAAATTCATTTTTGGAGGTGCAGTGCCCTTCACCGTAACCACCGTAAAGGTGTCAATGAGGTGACAATGTCATGGATACATTGTGCCCTTCATGGGCACAAAATTACTTTTCTTCTGAAAAGACCCTGCGCGCAAATTGCAGGTCTTCCCAGGCCTTGCGTTTTTCCCTGGGAGAGCGCAACAAATAGGCGGGATGATAGGTCACCACCACCGGAATGCCGGTATCCGCATAGCTAAACTGTTTGCCGCGTAGGGCGCCCAGGGCGCTGTCCGTTTTAAGTAGATTGTGCGCCGCGATCCGGCCTACCACGAGAATGACCTTGGGCTGAAGCAGGGCAATCTGGCGTTTGAGGTAAGCCTCGCACGCCGCAGCCTCTTCCGGCAACGGGTCACGATTGTTGGGGGGGCGGCATTTAACGACATTGGCGATGTACACTTCCTCACGCTTCAGCCCTATAGCGAGCAGCATGGCGTTGAGCAGCTTGCCAGCACGCCCCACGAAGGGCTCACCTTGACGGTCTTCGTCGACGCCGGGGGCCTCGCCGATGATCATCCATTGGGCCTGATGATGACTGCCGATACCGAATACGGTCTGGGTGCGGCCCTTATGCAGTGCGCAGGCTGTGCATGCCGCTACTTGTGCTTGCAGCTCATCCCATGAATCCCCCCTACCCCGCTTTTGCAAAGGGGGGTTAGGGGGGATTTGCAAAGGAAGGATAGAGGGGCGGGTTTCAAGCTCGCCCCTGCCGTCGATTTCAGGCGCAGCCACAGGCACCCGGCGCTCCCACGCCTGAATGCCCATGGCATCAAGGTACTCCAATCGCCCGTCATTCACCGGCTGTCACCCATACCCACCCGAACCCCATGGAAAAAATTGCTTCACAGTTGCGGATGGGCGCGCTCCGCCGGCGTGATAATCTTGTTCAGAGCATTGATGTACGCCTTGGCAGAGGCAATCACGATATCGGTATCCGCTCCTTGGCCGTTGACAATACGACCGCCCTTTTCCATGCGCACCGTCACCTCACCCTGGGAATCTGTGCCGCTGGTGATATTGTTTACAGAGTACAGCGTCAATTGCGTGCCACTGTTGACGATAGACTCGATGGCTTTAAAAACCGCATCCACCGGGCCATCGCCTTGGGCTGCGCCTTGTTTTTCAGCGCCGTTAATCCATAACGTCACCACCGCGTTGGGCATTTCGCCTGTCTCTGAACACACCTTTGAATAAACCAGCTTGATATGCTCGTTCTCTGCGGCAAGATTGGCCTCGGTCACCAAGGCCTGGAGATCCTCGTCATAGATCTCGTGTTTCTTGTCGGCCAAGTCCTTGAAGCGGGCAAACGCGGCGTTCAACTCTTCTTCCGAGTCAAAGCTGATATCAAGTTCCTGCAAACGCGTGCGGAAGGCGTTGCGCCCGGAATGCTTGCCAAGCACCATGCGGTTGGCGGTCCAGCCGACATCCTGAGCACGCATGATTTCGTAGGTCTCGCGGCTCTTCAACACGCCATCCTGGTGTATGCCGGATTCGTGGGCGAAGGCATTGGCGCCAACAATCGCCTTGTTCGGCTGCACCGCAAAACCGGTGATACCTGACACCAGGCGCGAACACGGCACGATCTGGGTGGCATCAAGATCCACATGACAGGTGAAGATATCGGGCCGCGTGCGCACCGCCATGACAATCTCCTCCAGCGCGGCGTTGCCGGCGCGCTCACCCAAACCGTTAATGGTGCATTCCACCTGACGCGCACCGTTCAATACGGCGGAAAGCGAGTTCGCCACCGCCAAGCCGAGGTCGTTATGGCAATGCACGGAAAACACCGCCTTACCGGCATTCGGTACGCGTTCGAGCAAGGTACGAATCAACGCGCCGAACTGGTGCGGCAAATTGTAACCCACGGTATCGGGGATGTTGACGGTACGTGCACCCGCATCGATCACCGCCTCGATCACCCGGCAGAGAAAATCAATTTCCGAGCGCCCCGCATCTTCAGGGGAAAATTCCACATCATCGGTGTATTGCCGTGCACGTTTCACCGCCTTCACGGCCTGCTCCACCACCTGGTCCGGCTCCATGCGCAACTTCATTTTCATGTGAATGGGCGACGTGGCGATAAAGGTGTGAATGCGCGCCGCATTGGCGCCGCGCAAGGCCTCACCTGCGCGGTCAATATCCTTGTCCAGCGCCCGCGCCAAACCACATACACGGCTGTCCTTGACTGCATTCGCCACCGCCTGTACCGCCTCGAAATCACCAGGGCTGGCGACCGGGAAACCGGCCTCGATAACATCCACCCGCATGCGCTCCAGCGCCTTGGCGATGCGCACCTTTTCATCACGCGTCATGGACGCGCCAGGGCTTTGCTCGCCGTCACGCAAGGTGGTGTCAAAAATAATCAATTTGTCGCTCATGATGTACTCCGCTATTTGCCTATCATGTTACTTGAATGCTCCAGACATGGGCAATCGCTTGCATGCGCTTTATTTAAAGCACCTGGCAGATCTGGATCGTTATGTTTTACTGTAGGCTCCCAAGGGAGCCGAAAGGGGTAGTTGTCTGCCTTACGGCAGCAGGAGTCGCAGATGTGACAGCGGAAGAAAGGATGACACAGGGTGCAACCCGGCCTTACCGTAGGCGGCAGGCGACGAGCATCTTATTGCGTGGATTGCATTCATGCGCTTTACGCTAATACAAAGCAAACCCAAATGCAAGCGAAAAAACCGCCTACTCGGGAGGAGGAGGCAGAGCTTTGCGCTGCGCACGTTTTTTGTACATGCGGAACATAGCGGACACCGGCCCCGACAGTCCGTACAGCAAAAACACGCCAAGCAGCACCTCCGGTGGGCTGAGCGAGATGAACACAAAGATCAGCATCACCGCGACGACAGCGATGAAAGGCACCTTGTTTTTGAGATCAAGGTCCTTGAAGCTGAGGTAGTAGATGTTGGTGACCATCAGCACACCGGCGGCGACGGTGAGAAAGAATGCCATCACCGTCAATTCCTTGCCGTTCAGGCCATAGTCGTTGCATACCCAAACCATGCCCGCGATCAAGCCGGCTGCGGCAGGGCTCGCCAAGCCTTGAAAGTAGCGTTTGTCAACCTTGCCTATGCGGGTATTGAAGCGTGCCAAGCGCAAAGCGGCTGCCGCAGCATAGATGAAAGCCGCCAGCCAGCCGATCTTGCCAAGCGCGGACAATGACCATATGTATACCACCAGCGCGGGGGCAAGCCCAAACGAAACCATGTCGGCAAGGCTGTCATATTCCTTGCCGAAGTCACTTTGGGTATTGGTGAGACGAGCAATGCGGCCGTCGATACCGTCCATGATCATGGCGATAAAAATCGCCACCGCCGCCGGCTCGAAGCGCCCGTTCATCGCCGCCACAATGGCGTAGAACCCGGCAAACAGGCCCGCCGTGGTAAACAGATTAGGCAGCAGGTAAATGCCCCTGCTGCGCGGGACACTATCGGTATCGGGCATTTCTTCGTCCGTCACAGGCGATTACCCTTCTCCCTGCCACCCTCTCTCCGTGAGAGAGGGTGCACTCCAGGTCGCGTGATCAATTCTTGCTCTGATCCACGATTTTATTGGCCTTGATCCACGGCATCATGTCGCGCAGCTTGGCGCCGACGACTTCGATCTGATGCTCGCGGCCAATGCGGCGCTTGGCCTTCAAGGTGGCGGCTCCGGCCTGATTTTCCAGGATAAATTCGCGTGCGAACTCACCGTTCTGGATCTCCGTGAGTATGCGCTTCATCTCCGCCTTGGTCTGCTCGGTGACAATGCGCGGGCCGCGGGTAAGATCGCCATACTCGGCGGTGTTGGAGATCGAGTAGCGCATATTGGCTATGCCGCCCTCGTACATCAGGTCGACAATCAGCTTGAGCTCGTGCAGGCACTCGAAATAAGCCATTTCGGGGGCGTAACCAGCCTCCACCAGGGTCTCAAAACCGGCCTGTACCAGCGCGGTCGCACCGCCGCACAGCACGGCCTGTTCGCCGAACAAATCGGTCTCGGTCTCTTCACGGAAATTGGTTTCGATGACGCCTGCACGGCCACCGCCGTTGGCGCTGGCGTAGGAAAGCGCAATCTCCTTGGCCTTGCCGGAGGCGTTCTTATTGACCGCGATCAGGCTCGGCACACCGCCGCCCTGCGTGTAGGTGGAGCGCACCAAGTGGCCGGGGCCCTTGGGAGCAACCATGATCACGTCCAGATCGGCGCGCGGCTCGATCTGACCAAAGTGGATATTGAAGCCGTGGGCAAAAGCCAGCGCCGCGCCCTGCTTGATGTTTGGCTCAATCGAATCACGGTACAGCTTGGCCTGATGCTCATCAGGTGCCAGTATCATTACCACGTCGGCACCCTTCACTGCATCTTCGATGCTTTTGACCGTAAGACCTGCTTTTATGGCTTTAGACTCCGAGGAAGAGCCGGAACGCAGCCCCACCACCACATCGACACCCGAATCTTTCAGGTTGTTGGCGTGCGCGTGGCCCTGTGAGCCATAACCAATAATTGCCACTTTCTTTTCACGGATGATGGAAAGGTCGGCGTCTTTGTCGTAATAAATATTCATGGTTTTTCCTTATTGCAATGTAAAATAAAAATTCGTTTTTTAATCGGGCAGGCGCTACAAATGCAGGCTTTTCTCTCCACGGGCAATCCCGGACACACCTGACCGCACCGTCTCCAGTATCGCGGCAGAACCCACTGCCTGAATAAAGGCATCCAGCTTTTCACCCGTGCCTGTCAGTTCGACGGTGTAGGTGGCTATCGTCACGTCGATGATATGACCGCGAAAGATATCAACCAGCCGCTTTAGTTCCTCACGCGCGTCACCCGCCGCACGGAGCTTGATCAGCATCATCTCACGTTCGATGTGTGGACCTTCGGTCAAATCTATTAGTTTAACTACGTCAACCAACTTGTTCAATTGCTTGGTGATTTGTTCGACAATTTCATCCGAGCCGCGCGTTACCAGAGTCATGCGCGACAAGGAGGGATCTTCGGTGGGCGCAACAGTGAGCGACTCGATGTTGTAGCCGCGTGCCGAGAACAATCCGGCAACGCGCGACAATGCGCCAGACTCGTTTTCAATCAGTATGGAAATAATATGACGCATGATCAAGCCAACTCTCTTTCCGGCGACAAATGCATTTCATGATGGCCTTTGCCCTGGGCGATCATGGGGTAAACGTTTTCCGTCTGGTCGGTGATGAAGTCCATGAACACCAGGCGGTCCTTGAGGCTCATGGC
Organism: Gammaproteobacteria bacterium; assembly: GCA_021731145.1. Classification (GTDB taxonomy): domain Bacteria; phylum Pseudomonadota; class Gammaproteobacteria; family Ga007554; genus LNEJ01. The sequence goes on from JAKFXX010000021.1 coordinate 28,805, forward strand.
TTCGCGCAGCGCCGGTTCGACATCGGAAGGTTTTTCGATCTTCATGCCGACGTGACCATAGCTCTCCGCCAGCTTCACGAAATCCGGCAATGCCTCCATGTACGACATGGCATAGCGGCCTTCGTAGAAGAATTCCTGCCACTGGCGCACCATGCCCATGTAGCGGTTATTGAGATTGATAACCTTGATCGGCAAACCGTACTGGCGGCAGGTGGACAACTCCTGGATACACATCTGGATGCTGGCCTCGCCGGTCACGCATGCCACGGTCGCGTCGGGGTGCGCGAGTTGCACGCCCATCGCGGCGGGCAGGCCAAAACCCATCGTGCCAAGACCACCCGAGTTGATCCAGCGATTCGGCTTGTCGAATTTGTAAAATTGCGCTGCCCACATCTGATGCTGGCCCACGTCGGAGGTGACGAAGGCGTCGCCCTGCGTGACGTTATAGAGGGTCTCCAGCACGAATTGCGGCTTGATGAGCGAGCTGTTGCGGTCGTACTTCAGGCAATTGACCCCGCGCCATTCGTTGATCTGATCCCACCACTGCGCAAGCGCCTCATGATCCGGCGTGCGTTTGTCCTCTTTGAGCAGGCGGATCATTTCCTTCACGACATGATCCACGTCGCCGACGATGGGCACGTCCACCTTGACGCTCTTGGAGATCGAGGACGGATCGATATCCACATGAACAATTTCCGCCTCGGGACAAAAATACTCAACCTTGCCCACCACGCGATCATCAAAGCGCGCGCCGATGGCGATCAGCACATCGCAATGGTGCATGGCCATATTGGCTTCGTAGGTACCGTGCATACCCAACATGCCCAGGGATTGCTTGTCCGTAGCGGGATAAGCGCCCAGCCCCATCAGGGTATTGGTGATGGGATAGCCGAGCATGCGCGTCATTTCAGTCAGCGAGGACGACGCGCCGCTCCATATGACGCCGCCGCCGGTATAGATCATGGGGCGTTTGGCCGTCAGCATTAAATCCACGGCCTTCTTGATCTGCCCAGGATGGCCCTTCATCACTGGATGATAGGAGCGAATTGCCACCTCTTCGGGGTAGAAGTATTCCGCCCGGTGCATAGTGACATCCTTGGGGACATCCACCACGACGGGGCCGGGGCGCCCGGTAGTCGCAAGATAGAATGCCTTTTTGATGGTCGCCGCCAGATCCTTGATATCCTTGACCAGGAAGTTGTGCTTCACGCAGGGGCGGGTAATGCCGACGGCATCGACCTCCTGGAAGGCATCCGAACCGATGGCCCAGGTATGCACCTGGCCGGTGATGATGACCATTGGGATGGAATCCATATAGGCGGTGGCAATGCCGGTGATGGCATTGGTGGCACCCGGCCCGGAAGTGACCAGTACCACGCCGGGCTTGCCGGTGGAGCGCGCATAGCCATCGGCGGCATGCGTCGCGCCCTGCTCATGGCGCACCAGAATATGCTTTACATCATCCTGCTGATACAGCGCATCATAAATGAATAACACCGCTCCGCCAGGGTATCCAAACACATATTCGACGCCTTCATCCTTAAGGCAGCGGACGAGTATCTCGGCACCGGTCAATTCCACGTCATCATCTCCACTGGTAGAAAAACGCCCGTAACAACGGGCGGTTTACGCTTTCGATATATTAAACCACGATTATAATGCGGCGCGCGGCCTAGGGATAGTGGAAAAAGGGCTGCAACCTGACTCTTTGGGGGCGCTTTCGGCCATACAGCTTCAATCAGCAAGATGCCGCGCCAGAAATTCCTCGGTCTTGCGCCAGGCTTCGTCGGCCAACGTGCTGTCATAGACCCTGTTTATGGGATTGGCAAAGCCGTGATCGGCATCGTATTGCACGACTGTCAACGGCGCAGTACCCGCTTCACGCAACGCATCCTGGAAGGCGGTTACCTTGGCCGGGGTAATCCAGGCATCACGCTTGGCGAAAATCCCCAGCACCGCCCCACCTTGCAACGTCCGCAGACGCGCGAGATCCGTTATCAAAGGGCCATAGTAAATCACCGTAGCAGATACCGCGCCGGGATCTTGCAGTGTCGCCCACAAAGCCTGCCCGCCGCCGTAATCCCAGCCTAGCGCCGCAAGTTTGCGTCCTGGCGCTTTCAGGTAATCCAGGCCAGCACTCAGGTTGGCATTGACTGAATCCTGGTCAACCGAGGTCATGATCTGGGTTGCCAGCGCCGGATCATTGGAATAGCGGCCATCATAGAGATCAACCGCCAGCGCCCGGTAACCCAGCCCGGCGAAACGATCGACCCAACCCTTGGCGTAATTGCCCAGGCCACGGCGATCATGAAGAATGAGGATGCCGCGCTTGGCGTCTTCCGGTCCGGCGACATAGGCATCAAGCGTTGTGCCATAAGCGGTCGTCAGCACCACACTCTTGCCGCTCACTGCGGCACTGGCAGCCTGCGGCGCATCCGCAGCAGAAAGGCTGGCGGCAGGCCCGCTCAGAAAACAAAATAAAAATAACCGCACAAAACGCCGGAACATCGCTCATCCCCAGAAACTTTGGCCGAATCGGCTTCCACGATACCATGGTATTTTGCGGCAAAACAACCATCATTACAGACCGGCATGTCCGCTTCAAGAATCCCCCTGTCGATGCTCCTTAGAACCTGTTCACGATCTTGATCAAGGGATGCAGTGCAAGGCAAAATCGAACGAAAAAGCGGAGCATACACGAAGTATGTGAGCATTTTGAGTTCGATTTTAACGCCGCAATGCGCCCTTCAGCGAGATCGTGAACAGGTTCTTACAACCCGCCGGACTAGAGTGACGTGGATTCTTGCGGGGTATATGCCTGTATGCTCAACGCGTGTATCTCACTCTGCATGGCGCTGTCGAGGGCAGCATAAACCATGCGGTGGCGTTGCAGCAGCCCCTTGCCCTCAAACGCATCGGCCACGATAGTGACGGTGAAGTGGCCGCCTCCTCCCCGTGCACCGGCATGGCCGGCGTGTTTGTGGCTGTCGTCTATGATGTCCACCTTGGCGGGAGACAGTGCGGCGGTGAGCCGTTCGCGGATCAGGGTGATGCGATCGGAATTCGACATCAGGGCAAGACTTTCTTGAAGGGTTTGACGATGACACGGGCGTAAACACCCGCCGCCACGTAAGGATCGGCATCCGCCCAGGCCTGAGCTTCCTCCAGGGAAGGGAATTCGGCAATCACCAGGCTACCGCTAAAACCAGCGGGGCCGGGGGTTTCGCTGTCGATAGCGGGATGGGGGCCTGCGATCACAAGACGCCCCGCATCGCGCAGCGCCTCCAGACGCTTGAGGTGTTCGGGACGCGCGGACATGCGCAGCGCCAGGCTTTCTTCCACATCCTGACTGATGATGGCGTATAACACGTTAACCTTCCTTATTGGTGGAATCTTGCGTTACCGGTTCCGGTGCGGGTTGAACGTGGCGTGAGAGGTAAATGGCCTGCATGATGACAAATACCAACATCAGCCCCATCATGCCAAACAGCTTGAAATTGACCCAGGTATCGGTGTCGAAGTTATAGGCAACATAGAGATTAAGCACGCCAAGACCGAAGAAAAATATCGCCCAACTCGTGGTCAAACGCGACCAGATCAGCTTGGGCAGCACAATGTTGGCGCCCATCATACGCTCCAGCATGGTCTTTTTGCCAACGAACAGACTACCGAGAAATACAGCGGCAAACAGCCAGTTTACCCCGGTGGGCTTCCATTTGATGAAGGTTTCATCATGCAGCAGCAATGTGGCACCGCCCAGCACGGCAATAAGCACCAGGGTAATCACGTGCATCATTTCAACGCGGCGATGTTTTAGCCAAAAGAAGCCGACTTGCAGGCACGAGGCGACTATCGCCACGATAGTCGCGGTATAGATGCCATATATCTTGTAGGCGACAAAGAAAAGGAAAATAGGAAGAAAATCAAAAAGAATCTTCATGCTTGGATTTGGTTTCCTGTAATGCCGGGGTTAATGTCCAGCCACATTTGGGATGACAGCGTTATCGTGATATTGTACCGCCACGATGCTGTCCCGTCACTGTAATGGTTATATATGGCCCTGTTTATTGAAATTCACCCCGAAAATCCTCAACCACGCCTGATAAAGCAGGCAGCGGAGATCATCCGCGCGGGTGGTGTGATTATTTACCCAACCGATTCGTGTTATGCCCTGGGTTGCCAAATCGGCAACAAGGATGCAATGGACCGCATCCGGGTGATACGCAAACTGGGTGAGAAGCATAACTTCACCCTCGTCTGCCGCGACCTTTCCGAAATCGCCACTTATGCAATGGTGGATAACGCTGCATACCGGCTGTTGAAAACGCACACGCCCGGCCCTTATACCTTTGTCCTCAAGGCAACCCATGAAGTTCCGCGCCGCTTGCAACACCCCAAGCGTAAAACCATCGGATTGCGCATTCCAGGCAACCCGATTGCCCAGGCCATACTGAAAGAGCTGGGGGAACCGCTAATGAGTTCCACGCTGATCTTGCCGGACGACGACATGCCCATGACCGACCCGCAGGAAATGTATGACATACTTGGACATCAGGTCGATCTCGTAATCAATGGCGGCAATTGCGGCGCCATACCTACCACGGTGGTTGAGCTCATCGAAGGCGCGCCGGTCGTGGCCCGGCGCGGCCTGGGTGATGCGGAGCCTTTTGAGACTTAAATAGCAACACAACTTGATTATCTGGACGATTACAGCGAACCCCTCAAAACAGCTATACTCTGCCTATGGAAGAACTAAATATAATGCAGCGCCTGGCGGTATGGGCACTGCCAGTGTTATTTGCTATCACCGTCCACGAAGTCGCTCACGGCTGGGTGGCGCAACGCTTTGGAGATCCCACGGCGAGGATGCTGGGCCGCCTGACCCTCAATCCCATCAAGCATATTGATCCGGTAGGCACACTGCTCGTACCTGCCCTGTTGCTGTATTTTGGCGGTTTTCTTTTTGGCTGGGCGAAACCTGTGCCGGTGACCTGGGAAAACCTGAAAAACCCCAAGCGCGACATGGCGCTGGTGGCGCTGGCGGGACCCTCCGCCAACCTGCTGATGGCGATACTCTGGGCGGTGGTCATGAAGCTGGGGCTGGTGCTGGGAGGTCAATTAGACTGGCTGGCCCGGCCATTGGTATATATGGGGAGCGCAGGCATTTCCATCAATGTCATGCTGATGGTGCTTAACCTCATACCGTTACCACCGCTGGATGGCGGGCGCGTGGTGTCCGGCCTGCTGCCGGATCGTGCCGCTTATTCGTTCAACCGTATTGAACCCTATGGTTTTTTTATACTGATCGGGCTGCTGGCAACAGGGGTTCTCGGCTCTATCATGTTGCCTGTAGTGAATATGGTGCAGGCGGCACTGTTTTTTATCATGGGATTGTAAAGCAGCGTCGGCTTCTGACCCAACCTGCGCGATAATTTTTTTACTTCGGAGCAACCTTTGAATTCCTTGGCGACACAACACCAGCGCGTGCTGTCGGGCATGCGTTCCAGCGGCCAGTTGCACCTTGGCCACTATCATGGCGTACTGAAAAACTGGGCGCGCCTGCAACACGAATATGAATGTTTCTTCATGGTCGCCGACTGGCACGCACTGACCACGGAATATGAAAACCCTGCAATCATTGCCAACAGCGTGTGGGACATGGTGATTGACTGGCTGGCGGCGGGGGTTGATCCCGGCGCGGCGAAGCTTTTCATTCAGTCGCATGTGCCTGAGCATGCCGAGCTGCATCTGCTGTTGTCGATGATCACCCCGCTGGGCTGGCTGGAGCGGGTGCCGACCTATAAGGATCAGCAGGAAAAGCTCAAGGAGAAGGATCTTGCCACCTACGGCTTTCTCGGTTACCCGCTGCTGCAAAGCGCCGACGTGCTTATCTACAAGGCGGGGCTGGTGCCGGTGGGCGAAGATCAGGTGCCGCATATCGAACTGACCCGTGAAATCGCGCGGCGCTTCAATCATTTCTATGGACGTGAAGCCGATTTTACCGGGAAGGCCGAGGCCGCCGCCAAAAAGATGGGCAAGAAGAGCGCCAAGCTTTATCAGGATCTACGCAAGCGTTATCAGGAGCAAGGCGATCACGAAGCATTGGAAACCGCCCACGCCCTGCTGGAAGCGCAGCAAAACATCACGCTGGGCGACCGCGAACGCCTGTTTGGCTATCTGGAAGGCGGCGGCAGAATCATCCTGCCTGAACCCCAGGCGTTATTGACGCCGATGTCCAAAATGCCGGGGCTGGACGGCCAGAAGATGTCCAAGTCGTATGGCAACACCATCACTTTGCGCGAAGCGCCGGAATCGGTGCAACACAAACTGCGCACCATGCCCACCGATCCGGCCCGAGGACGCCGCACCGACCCCGGTGATCCGGAAAAGTGCCCGGTGTGGCCGCTCCACCAGGTCTATTCGACGGATGAGGTAAAAGACTGGGTGCAGCAGGGCTGCCGTTCTGCGGGCATCGGTTGCCTGGAGTGCAAACAGCCTGTGATTGATGCGGTGCTTGCCGAACAGGTGCCGATCCGTGAGCGGGCGCAGGAATTTATCGCCAATCCCAACCTGGTGCGCAACATCGTTGCCGACGGCTGCGAGGCGGCGCGCGATGTGGCGCGTGCGACGCTGACAGAGGTGCGTCAGGTGATGGGACTACAGTATTTATAACCATGAGCGGCCGCTTGTCATCCACCGCAAACGTTGAAAGCCAAGTGGCCGGCATTGCCGCCTCTACGGTGGAAACGCCGCAGCAGCAGGAATTGCCGTTTGCCATGGTGAATGGTGAGGCGATGGCGCTGCAACCGCAGGATCTCTATATCCCCCCGGATGCGCTTGAAGTATTTTTAGAGACGTTCGAGGGGCCGCTGGATCTGCTGCTGTATCTGATCAAACGCCAGAATCTGGACATCCTGAACATACCGATTGCCGAAATCACCCGCCAGTACATGGTGTACATCGAGCTGATGAAGACGCTGCGTCTGGAACTGGTGGCCGAGTATCTGGTGATGGCGGCGATGCTGGTGGAGATCAAATCGCGCATGTTGCTGCCACGCCCGGCAGGTGTGGCGGAAGGCGAGGAAGGCGATCCACGCGCGGAACTGGTGCGGCGCTTGCAGGAATACGAGCGCTACAAAAAGGCCGCATTGGATATCGACACCCTGCCGCAGATGGGGCGGGACGTGTTCCCCGCGCAGGTGGACAAGCCTGATGCGCAGGTGTTTAAAATCGCGCCCGCCGTGACACTGCACGAAGTGCTGCTCGCACTGAAGGATGTGCTTGCGCGCGCCGATATGTTTTCGCACCACCATATCCAGCTTGAGCCACTGTCGGTGCGTGAACGCATGTCCAACATACTCAACAGCATCAGCGCCGAAAAATTCACCGAATTCACCACGCTGTTCACGATTGAGGAAGGACGCCGCGGCGTAGTGGTAACATTGCTCGCTATCCTGGAGCTGGTAAAAGAAACACTTATTGAATTGATCCAGACCGAATTATTTGGCCCGATTTATGTGAAAGTACCAGGTCATGTCAATGAACTCGCAGCATCTTAAAAACATTGTCGAGGCGGCACTGCTGGCGGCAGGGCATCCTTTGACGCTGGAGCAACTGACGGCGCTGTTTGCCGAAGGCGAACAACCGGCGCGCGAAGAGCTTCGCAGCGCCCTGGACGAATTGCGCCAGGATTGCGGGCAGCGCGGCATCGAACTAAAAGAAGTCAGCAGCGGTTACCGTTTTCAGGCAAAGGAGGCGTTTGCGCCGTGGGTTTCCCGCCTGTGGGACGAGCGCCCTACACGCTATTCACGCGCCCTGCTGGAAACGCTGGCCTTGATGGCCTACCGCCAACCAATCACGCGCGCCGAAATCGAAGATATTCGCGGTGTCGCAGTCAGTTCAAATATTGTAAAAACCCTGCTGGAGCGCGAGTGGATACGCGTAGTGGGCCACCGTGAAGTGCCGGGCCGCCCTGCCCTGTACGGCACGACCCGCCAGTTTCTGGATTCCTTCAATCTCAAGACCCTGAATGATCTGCCGCCACTGGCCGAGATTCGCAACCTGGATGAACTGTCGAAAGATCTTTTTGAAGACTTACCCGAGGCCGAATTCATCATTGCAGGCCTACCCGATGTTGCAGAAGATGCAACACATGATACCGTCGCTTCCGCGATGACAACGGAACAACACAATCACACACCATGAAAAGACGCCCACCACCCACCAAGACCCAAACCACGGCTCCCCAGGCCCCTGCTGAAAGACTGCAAAAGGTACTCGCCAACGCAGGTCTCGGCTCACGCCGTCAGATCGAGGAGTGGATAGAGGCCGGGCGCATAGCCGTCAACGACAGCCCCGCCAAATTGGGCGACCGCGTGACGCTGCAAGACAAAATCGCCATTGATGGCCGCGATGTGCAAGCCTATAAGCTGGAGCCAATCAAGCGCCGCGCGCTGGTCTATTACAAACCGGAAGGCGAGGTCTGTACGCGCTCCGACACCGAAGGACGCCCCACCATTTTTGGCCACCTCCCCAGGCTGCCTAGCGCACGCTGGATCGCCGTGGGGCGTCTCGACATCAATACCGCCGGGCTGATTTTGCTGACCACCGATGGCGAGCTGGCCAACAAGCTCATGCACCCTTCCACAGAGGTGGAACGCGAGTACGCGGTGCGCGTGCTGGGCAAGGTGGACGAGGCGATGCTGGCGCGCCTGAAACAGGGCGTAATGCTGGATGACGGCATGGCGAATTTCGATGGCATCGAAGACGCCGGCGGTGAAGGGAGCAATCATTGGTATCATGTAATACTCAAAGAGGGACGTAACCGCGAAGTGCGACGTTTGTGGGAAAGTCAGGGCGTGAAAGTCAGCCGCCTGATGCGCGTGCGCTATGGCCCCATCCTGCTGCGCAAAGGGATGCGCACCGGGCAGATGGAGGAGCTTGATGCCGGTGGCATCGCAAAATTGATGCAGGTCGCAGGGCTGGAAGATGCCCCTGTGCCTGACAGCCAGCCGCAGACGAGGGATCGGAAGCACGGCGCCAGGGGCCGGGGAACAGCGACCCGAGGCCGAGAACCCCAACGTGAAACGGGTAGCTCTCAGCGCGAAACGCGTAGCCCACAGCGTGAGACTCGTAGCCCACAGTGTGAGACTCGTAGCCCACAGCGTGAGACTCGTAGCCCACAGCGTGAAACGCGTAGCCCACAGCGTGAAACGCGTAGCCCGCAGCGCGAAACGCGTAGCCCTCAACGTGAAACGCGCAACTCAAAACCCGATTCGCGGAGTCCGCAGCGCAAGCCGTCCAAAACCAAACGGTAACATGGACTTCGCCGCTCCTGCGCATCCATGTGCCCACGCCGCGCATGGATGCGCAAGTGTCGCCAGAGGCATGATGCCGGGAGCGACCGGCATTCGTGCATCCCTGCACATCACGAAGGTCTACGACACCCTTTACGCACACTACGGCGCGCAGCACTGGTGGCCAGGGGATACCCCTTTTGAAATCATGGTCGGCGCGGTGTTGACACAAAACACCGCGTGGACCAACGTCGAAAAAGCCATCGCCAATCTCAAGGCGCAAGATCATCTCGATCCCGCGCGCATCACCCATGCCTCACATGAGCATCTTGCTCAATGGCTAAAGCCTTCCGGCTATTTCAATATCAAGGCGCAGCGCCTACGAAGTTTCTGCGCCTGGTACATGGCACAGGGCGGACTGGAAACATTATCGACGCTGGATACACATGCCCTGCGCCATGCCTTGCTGGCTGTGCATGGCATAGGCCCTGAAACCGCCGACGACATCCTGCTATATGCGTTTCACCGCCCCGTGTTCGTCATCGACGCCTATACCCGGCGGCTATTTTCCCGCCTCGGCCTGATCAAGGGCGATGAAGGCTACGAGACACTGCGCCATAGCTTCGAGACGGCGCTGGGCAGCGACGACAGCAAAGCCGATACGCACCTGTTCAACGAATACCACGCACTGATTGTCAATCACGCCAAGAATATCTGCCGCAAGCAGCCGTTGTGTGCGCGCTGCTGCCTTGCGGATGTCTGCTCATCGCGAAGTGATTGGAGTTGATCCGCCCAGGGTATGGAGCCTGCCCGTTTAAAAATCCACCTGCCCCCGCATCTGGAAGACATCTCCATTGCCTTGCGCGATGCCTTTTTCGTAACCGGCACGCACATAATTCGCCATCAGCCGGGCATGGCGGTTTATGTACCAGTTGAGCCCCAGGGTGACGTCGTTCAACTTTTCGCCGCTATCATCGCTGATGGCGCTGTTGCGCACGGCCACTTCCCAGGCGCCCCAGCGGTTTTCGGGTTTGATCGTGCCAAATCTGCCATCCCGGTAAGGGCGCGATTCCCCGGTCAGGAACCAACTGGCATAGACATAATAACCGTCGATATTCCGCCCTGCCCTGCCATCACTACGACTGACATCGGAGCGCATGTATTCCGCCTGCAAGGAAACGGACCCGTTGACGGCAGCGGCTTCCACGCCGGTCAGCACGGTGTTGTCGACATTTCTTATCGTCCCGGTGCTAAACCAGGCCGGGGCCAGATCGGACTCGGGGCGGGCACGGTAGCGTAACGTGCTATCTCCCGGTACACGATAGCTGGCTCCCGCGCCAAAGTGCAGCAGCCTGCCTTTTGCATCAATGGGGGCATAGGCAACGCGTCCGGTGAACGCCCTTTTGAGGTTGCCGGCGGAGTTCAGATCTTCGGTGAATCCCCCTGCTTCCAGATACAGTCCTTTTGCGGGAGCGGCGGAAAAACCGATGCCTACGCTTCTGACAGGGGAAAATGCGTATGGCAAACCGCGCTCCATGAAGGTGGTCGCTCTGGAGCTGGTGGCCGCTTCCAGACTGAAGGGTTCATAGAACTGCCCTGCCTTGATCTTCATCGCCCTAAAGCCCGAATAGGAAACAAACGCCTGCCAAATCTCGACAGGATCAGCATTGTTGGCATTATTAAGGGCATTACTGAAATCCAGCGTCACATTATAATCCCAATCCCCATATACGCTCCCCTGCGCGGAAAGGCGCGCGCGGCGGAATCCGGTCTCATCGGTATAGCCTGTTGTCTTTCCCTGCAACGCGTCATGGCCCTGATACCAGACGGCATCGTACATAAGCAGTCCGCCGAGCCTGAAAGTGGATTGCGGGTCTTTTTGGACTTTATTGGCCGATTCGGCAAAAACCGGGCTGGTAGCCAGTGCGGCCACCATTAGAGCAGCGGGAAAACATTTCATTTTTCATTCCCGAACAGACAATCAAAAACCATTTCGCCCATCCCGCCACGCCTCATGCTCTGGGTGAAAGAGTGACGGGAACGTGGCAGCGTGTGGAAGGTGTAGGACGTATTGAGGCCCTGCGTCTCGGCGGCGCGCGTCATCGCGGCAATCCAGTGCTCGCCGCGTTCAAGACGGGTGGATCCCTGCTGCTGTGCAATCTTCGGGGATTTATTCAGCGCCACATCCTGCCGCACGTCCCGCTCGCCGACGAGTACGCAGGTGGGGATGGTCAGGAAACCAGCCGGATCAAAGGAGACACCCGGCAAGCCCTTCGTCTGCGCTATGCCCTTGGGATATTTTACGGTGGGATCGGGGAAGGTATACCAGCCAGGCGCGCCCAGCACGACCTTTGCGACCCGCTCTGGATGCGCCAAGGCATAACGATGCACAAACTGCGCCCCGCCGGAATAACCAAACAGGAATAACTTGCCGGTCTGGGCGCCCGTCAAACGGCCCACCTCAGCGACGATCCTGTCCAACGCCAAATCCGCGCGCTCGCCTTTCCCCTTTCGCCCCAGGCGCTGATAATCAGGAAAACGGTCTTTCGAAAAATAAGGAGCGATCAAGACCACGCCGTAGCGTTCGGCGAATGACGCAAAGCGCTCGGCGTGCTCACGCGCATTGCGCGAGATGCCATGCACCGTAACGAAGACCGGTGCATTGGCGCCGCCGCGCTGCGGCACATAGAGAAAATATCGCTGGCGGGTGGCATCGCCAAGCATCCGCTTCGATACCATACCCACGGTGGAGAAACCATCCCTGCCATTCTCTGTTTCCACAGCCATGGTCGATGCAACACTCGCAAACATAAACACCACTCCCAAAAAAATCCGTATCAACTTGCTGCCGCCATGCCCGCACGAAACATGCGCGCCGTCGGGCCATTTCCAGACAATAGCTTTGCCGGCGGACCCGCCTCCACCACCCGCCCGGACTCCATGTACCAGATGACATCCGCGCTCGACAGATGATCCAGGCGGTGAGTGACCAGAAGGATGGTGCCTCGATACCCGGCCAACACACGATCCACCACCGCACTCGCCTTGGGATCGAGGTTGGCGTCAATTTCATCGAGCAGCAGCAGCGGCGGATTGCCCAGCAGCGCGCGCGCCAGGGCAATGCGTTGACGCTGCCCCGCCGACAGGCCCACGCCACCTTCCGCCACGCGGGTTTTCTCGCCCTCCGGCAATTCAGCCAGCACTTCATCGACGCCACATAGCGCCCGCACCCGGGCGATTTCCTGCGCCGGGGCACCCGGCCAGCGGTAGCGCAGATTCTTCTCCACCGTGCCACGCAACAGCGGCAGATCAGGCCCCGCCATGCCTATCGCACGGCGTACCGAGGCCAGACTGTGCTTCGCCAGATCCTGGCCATCCAGGCGCACCACGCCTTGGTCGGGGTCGATCAGGCGCGCCGCCAGTGACAGCAGTGTCGACTTGCCTGCGCCATTGGGGCCGACCAGAGCCACCACCGTGCCCGGCTCCACAGCCGCCATGACCTGATCTACGCCGCCCGCCACGCTCACCGCATCAAATTCCAGACGGCCCGCGCCCAGACAAAGATCCGGCGCATCAGGGACATCTGTTACCAATGACGGAGCGTCGAGAAATTCCTGGAGCTTTTCCCGAGACACGCAGGCGCCGTGCCAATATTCCTGAACGCGCCCCAGATCGCGCAACGGCGGCATCAGTATGCCAACGAGGGCCATGGCCGCCACCACCGTCCCCACACTGGCCTGCCCGGCGGCCACCTCGAACACCCCCATCAACAGCGCCGCTGCGGAGGCGAGTGCCGCCGTAGCCTCGGTTACGCCCAGAATCTGACCCGCTACCCGCGCCCGCTCGACCATCGCATCATGAAGCCGCTGCCCCTGTCGTGAAATACGCTCGCGCTCGCGCTCGGATTGACCGAACATCTGCACCACGGCAATGGTCGCCACCTTCTCATTGACGTTCGCGGCAAGATGGGAAAGACGCCGCCGCGATTCGCGGGCCGCCGTGCGCAACCGCTCGCCCAGACTGAAGGCGACTGCGGCACCGGTACACAGCACTACAGTGACTATCAATGCCAACGGCCAATTGATCACCGCGAGGGCTGACAAGGCTGCCACCGTCATCACGGCGGCTACCGCCAGGCGCGCCAACCCCAGGCTGACCCAGCGGCGCAACGCCGTCATGTCCCCCACAAAGCGCAACGCCACGCCACCCTGACTACGCTTTTGCAGCGCACGGGGCGCCAGCGAGCTGAGACGGTCGTACAGCACCATGCGCACATCCGAGGCGTAGCCCTGCCCCATACGCTCGGCATCAACCCGCTCCATCATGCGCAACCAGGCGATAACGCCCGCCGCTGCCACCAGCCCCAATCCCGCCCACATCAGGCCAGGGTCAATTACACGACTCTGCGGCGCCAGCATGTGATCGAACACTTGCTTCACCAGCCAGGCGGTACACACCGCCGCCCCCGCCTGGGCCAGACCATTGGCGACCAGGCGGGCAAGCAGTGTGCGGCGCCCTCCTTGAAATACGCGAGGGATGTTCATCAGGCGGACAGCGCGATTTTGGAGTACATCCCAAGCTCGGTTGCGATAGCGGCATCACGCAACATCTTTTTGTCAAACACCGGCAGACCTGTTGCGTTGGTAGCCTCGGTAATCGCCAGCGGCGACGCCGTCAACAGGCCGCTCACGGCACTCACAGGCAGGCCCTTGCGGCGCAGCCACTCCACCCCGGCCGCCGCACCCATCGCATCACCCGCAGCGAAAATCACCTCGTTTACCGTCCGGGCAAACAGCGGCGAATCCAGCAGTGCCGCCGTCTCGGCCTGGTACAGACCGTCCGCCACCTCCAGCACGATAACATCCATCCCGGCCTTTGCCAGATGGCCGGTCAGCGTGGCAAGAATGCCTTCCACCTCCGCCGCTGTGGTACGGAACGTGGAAGGAAAACCGGCATCAGTGAAATCGAGCGCGAGCCTGGCCCCGGCATCGCCCATAAACCAGATGTCCTTGCCCGACCCCGTGCCAGTCACCTTGGCCGCACCCACCTTGAGGCCGGCGTTGGTCAGGCCATGGATCAGATTGGCCGCCGTGGTGGTCTTGCCAGCATTCATCGCGGTGCCGACCACGGCCACCGTATAGGGCAAGGGGCGCGGGTGACCCGGCTTAGCCACCGCTGCGCCAGACAGATTGATGCGTTGCCCGTTGACATCAGCCAGCAGACCAACGGGGGAAATAACAGTAGGCGATTTCATATTGGCATGCCAGGACAAGGCCCGCGCAGCGATACCGCCTGCCGCCACCAGATGACACGCCGCCAGATCGTCCGGCACCTCCGCTTCGAACTGATCGGGGGCATAGCGGTTGCCATAACACACCACAACCTCATCCCCGGTGAACAAAATCGCACGGCGGCCGTTGGTCAGCTCCAGGCCCGCATGCTGGCCGATCTTCTCCACACGCGCCAGCACCAGATCACCGACATTGGGCACGACATCCTCCCCGGCCAGCAGCGTTGCCGCCGCCTCAAGGTTGACATGGCGAGGGGTGTAGGAAACCTTGGCGCGAAGAATACGCTCGTGGCTGATAGTTAACATGTTCATGGTAAGCTCCTTGCAAACAATCGTTTATGGTATGGAAAATAATTTCCAGGTTCTTCAACAACTTCAATCCCGAAGCCGCCACACAACGATAGTTATGTTTTGTGACTACCCCATTACAAAAGGAGGGAACACTGCCGCTGTGATTATTGCCGCTTAACCCCTTCCTCTTGTTTGGGAATTTATTCCCATTTTTTGGTGGTGTCAACACCTTTCTTATAATTTTAGGAAATTTTTCACATATATTTTCCTGGCGATAAAAAAAGGGACCCGAAGGCCCCCGTTTTTTGGCGTTTCCGCCTTGGCTAGTGTAGTGCTTCGTTCTTGATGGTACTTATGTGCAAACCCTTGTAGGTCGGGCTAAAGCCCGACATGTCGGGTTGAAACCCGACCTACAGTGCAGCACTGGCCGTTGGCATAAGTTCCAAGCAGAATGCAACACTACACTAGCAGATTGGCGCGATCAGTCGTCACGCTCGACCTTGATGGCGATGCTCGTTTGGCCTGTTATATAGAATTTGATCTTCAGGGGATCCACTTTGGTTATATTCCCCAGATCACGCCGGATGCCGTCTTCGAACAAAGTGTCGTTGTTAACAGTGATTGTCACGGTCCGCGCACCATCGGATATGGAGAGGGTATCAGAGGACGTGACCGAGGTGACCTGCCCCTTAATCTCATCGAAAACAATTCCGCCTCCATCACCACCACCGCTGCCACCACCACTCGCACCATCGTCGCCACCCAGCTTGAATTTCACCTTCTGCGCTATCAGCACGCCATTGGTGATTTTACCTTCCACCTCGACCCTGACGTTATTATCCAGGTCGGCCTTGATGCCATTCTCGTAACCGGAATCGAGCATACTGGCGACGCTCACCGCCACGCCATTGACGTTAAAGGTGCCACCAGGCAGGCCCGTCACAAAACCTTCGATTTCGACCTCTTCGCCATTCTTGGCGCCGCCCAGCGAACAACTGTCATCGGATTCGATACTGGTTGCCGTGATCACATTGTCGGTTGCTGTGCCTTTGACTTCCACGCACGTGCCTTCCCTCACGTCGCTGGGAAGGCCGCCGGGAACGCTGCTGTAATTCACAGTAGTAGTCACACCAATAGTGAAAGTCCCAGGTGAGTTGTTGAGGTTGCTGACAACGCCCTTCAACTCGACTTCGCCAGCAGTCCCCGTTTTAACCTCTACACGCGTGGCGCG
Source organism: Gammaproteobacteria bacterium (assembly GCA_021731145.1). Taxonomy (GTDB): domain Bacteria; phylum Pseudomonadota; class Gammaproteobacteria; family Ga007554; genus LNEJ01. The sequence goes on from JAKFXX010000021.1 coordinate 44,913, forward strand.
GATATCCCCATTGGCATCGCGCAACCCGCTCACTTCAACGATCTGACTTGGTTGCAAGCCAGCAAACCCCGCTATTCCCGAAAACACCGTCAGGGCATCCACTTTGATAGTCTGCCCCAGCACAGTGAAGGTGCCACCCGTACCTGTCGTCGCTGGACTAATGCCCGCCACCGGCCCCTGCACATCATCGGAATACTTGATACGCTTCGCGGTGAACTTGCCGCTGGCGTCCTTCTCCCACTCCACGCGCACCACCATGCCAACCCCCAGATTGGCTTGCGTGATGCCGCTGGTCTGACCCTCCACCTCAATCTCCGCCCTTTCGGTGGCAAATTCGATACCGTTGACAAACACACTGCCAAACCCGGTCACCGGCCCCTGGCTCATACCCGTGCCGCCGATCCCGCCGCCCGCGAGTCCTCCTGCGCCGCCGCCACAGGAGACCAGCCCCGATAGGACGAAAGACACCAGCAAACCCCTGGCAAACAATCTGGCTTTCATTTCAGCTCCTCTTCTGATGACGCATCATAATCTTCTTCGAAATAATAAATACCCACACCCGCATTTTTGCGCCCCGTCCCGCCGGCGGAAGGATTGGCATCACGGTCATGCCCGGCGAGATAACGATCCAGCTCTTCCAGCAATGCCTGCGCGCGCGCAGCGCTCAGTGCGCGAAACTGCGGCAGAATATCTTCCGGCAGATTGTCGTAAGCCACCTTACGCTGAAATAAACGCTCATCGGCAGTGTGGCGGAGGTTGTGATCAATGGTGGCTATGAGCAATCTCACGTCGGTGCCCAGTATTTCGAGCTTGGCTATGTCATCGGTTTGAGGTAGATAGGCACGGTTGCACAGCCGAATGCGGTCATCATCAAGACGCTCGACTGTGCCGACGCGAATCAGTTCATCGAGCATGGCGCGCGCCGGCACATCGCGGCTGAATTCCTTGACCAGCCCTTCAAACGTCGCCCCCTCGCCACTCAAGGGAAGATCGGCGGGATTGCCCTTCGTGTCGGCAAAGCGCACATCCCGCACCCAGCCGCTGACCACCCGTGCGGCACGGTTATAACGCTCCTCGGCGGCATCATCATACGGCGCGCCCAGCTCCTGCAGCCGCGTAATTTCCTTGCGCGACAAACCAGTAATGACCGCCGCCCGAGACACGGACTGCTTGCGGCCTGCTATGCTAAACTCACGCAACGCCACATCCGCATACACCCAGCGCGCAATATCCTCAAACACGCCATAGGGCACACCATTGCGCAGCAGGATGCGCACCAGTGGGCGCAGCAATCTGGCGACAGCGGAAGAAAGCGCTTTGGTAAACTTTTTATTTGGCATGATTAGGAAATTATTCCCATTTCATGGGATTGTCAAGTTTTTTACTTTCGGTTCTTACCCGCAAGCGCTTAAACACGCACCTTTTCTATCGCTGATTGACTGCTATAATCCCTCGTTTGCATACAGACTGGTAAACCTCTCAGCCGCAACCCGGAAGTTACGTCCATGGCCCAATACATCTATACCATGAATCGCGTCGGCAAGGTCGTGCCGCCCAAACGCGAAATTCTCAAGGACATATCCCTGTCGTTTTTCCCTGGCGCCAAGATCGGCGTGCTGGGCCTGAACGGCTCGGGAAAATCCACCCTGCTGCGCATCATGGCAGGCGTGGATAAAGAGCACCTGGGCGAGGCGCGTCCCCAGCCCGGCATCCGCATCGGTTATCTGCCGCAAGAACCGCAGCTCAATCCCGCCAAGGATGTGCGCGGCAATGTGGAAGAGGCCATACAGCCCGTCAAGGATGCGCTAGACCGGCTGAACGCAGTCTATGCCGCCTACGCCGAGCCAGAGGCCGACTTCGACGCGCTGGCCAAGGAACAAGCCGAGCTGGAGGCGCTCATTCAGGTCGCCGATGGTCACAATCTGGACCGCACACTGGAAGTCGCCGCCGATGCACTGCGCCTGCCACCCTGGGATGCCGATGTCACCAAGCTGTCCGGCGGCGAGCGGCGCCGTGTCGCCCTGTGCAAGCTGCTGCTATCGTCCCCCGACATGCTGCTGCTCGACGAGCCCACTAACCATCTGGACGCCGAATCAGTGGCCTGGCTGGAGCGTTTTCTCCAGGAATACCCCGGCACCGTGGTCGCCATCACCCACGACCGCTACTTCCTCGATAACGTCGCAGGCTGGATACTGGAACTCGACCGCGGCCATGGCATACCGTGGGAGGGCAATTATTCCTCCTGGCTGGAGCAGAAAGAAAAGCGCCTGGAGATCGAAGAGAAGCAGGAATCCTCCCGCCAGCGCGCCATGAAAGACGAGCTGGAATGGGTGCGCAGCAATGCCAAGGGGCGCCACGCCAAGAGCAAGGCGCGCCTTGCCCGTTACGAGGAAATGGCCTCGCAGGAATACCAGAAACGCAACGAGACCAAGGAGCTGTATATCCCGCCAGGGCCACGCCTGGGTGATCTGGTAATAGAGGCCAAGGATCTGCGCAAGGCCTTTGGCGACCGCCTGCTCATCGACAACCTCAGCTTCAACCTGCCACGCGGCGGTATCGTCGGCATTATCGGCCCCAACGGCGCAGGCAAGACCACCCTGTTCCGCATGATGACCGGCCAGGAAAAGCCTGATAGCGGTGAGCTGCGTATCGGCGACACCGTGCAATTGGCCTATGTGGATCAATCGCGCGACACGCTCAATGGCAGCAAGACCGCCTGGGAAGAGATCTCGGACGGGTTGGACGTGATCGCTGTCGGTAAATTCGAGATGCCGTCGCGCGCCTACCTGGGACGCTTCAACTTCAAAGGCACCGACCAGCAAAAACTGGTCAAGGATCTCTCGGGCGGCGAGCGCAACCGCATTCATCTTGCCAAACTGCTGAAAAGCGGCGGCAACGTGCTGCTGCTCGATGAGCCGACCAACGATCTCGACGTGGAAACCCTGCGCGCCCTGGAAGATGCGCTGCTGGAGTTCCCCGGCTGCGCCGTGGTCATCTCCCATGACCGCTGGTTCCTGGACCGCGTCGCCACCCACATCCTCGCCTTCGAGGGCGACAGCCAGGCCGTGTGGTTCGAGGGCAACTACGCCGATTACGAGGCTGACAGACACCGCCGCCTCGGCATCGCCGCCGACCAGCCGCAGCGCATCAAGTACAAGAAACTGACGGGATAATTCATTTCCCAATTCAATTCAACGGTTGCAACTACCCCCTCTCCCGCCCTGCGGGAGGGTTGGGGTGAGGGAATATAAAGCACCCATCCCTCCCCGCAGGAAAATGCTGGGGAAAAACCACCGTTTCCGGATAACTATCAGCAAATATTATTGAGGAAGAATTTTTAATGAGTGTATTCGTAACATTGTTTTTGATGCTCGTCGTTATTCTGATTGCCGCCGAGATTTTCACCAACGCACTGGAACATCTGGGCGAAAAACTGAAAATCTCCGAAGGCGTCACCGGCTCTTTATTCGCCGCCGTGGGTACCGCAATGCCGGAGACCATGGTGCCACTGCTGGCCATTTTCGCGGGCACAGACAATCAACATGTGAATGAGGAAATCGGCGTGGGCGCAATCCTCGGCGCGCCGCTGATGCTGGCTACGCTATCCGTTTCGTTGCTGGCGTTTTTCACCTTCCGCAAACGCGGCATTAGCGGGCACTTCACGCCGGAAAGAACCGGCTTCAAACGCGATCTGGACTTCTTCCTGTTCGCGTTCGTGCTGGCCGCGATTGCGATGTTCATTCCACACGACATGAGCTATCTGCGCGCCTTCGTTGGCCTGTCGCTGGTGCTGACTTATTTCGTCTACATCCTGATGACCTTGCGCGCCTCGTCAAAACTGGTGCAGGAGGGCCACGCCACGGAAGCCCACTCGCCCATGCTGCTCAGCCGCATCGGCATACCCACCAACATGGCCACCATCATGCTGCAACTTGCCCTGGGCCTGGGCCTGCTGGTAGCAGGCGCCAAGGGCTTTATCGGCGGCGTGCAAGAGGCATCGACAATCCTCGGCATATCGGCGCTGATGCTGTCGTTGATGATTATCCCCATCGCCACTGAACTGCCGGAAAAGTTCAACAGCATCCTCTGGGTGCGCCGCCACAAAGACACCATGGCCTTCGGCAACATCACTGGCGCCATGGTCTTCCAGGGGACGTTGCTACCGGCCATCGGCATCATGCTCACCCCCTGGTCACCGCGCCCGGAGGTGCTGGCAGGCATCGTAATCGCATTTCTAGGCGCGCTGTGGTTACGCCTCATGATCATGCGCGGACAGTTGAAGGTCTGGCATGTGCTGGTCAATGGCGGGCTATATATTGCCTATCTGGCAATCGCGTTGGGTTAATTCCAATTTGCGTTAAAAACGACAATGATTTTGTAGGGTGCGTCCTACCCGTGAAGGGCACAATGCACGCACCCTACAAAATTTCACTTTTTATTGCGAAATGAAATCAAGCGAAGCGCCCTACTCCCCATCCGTCTCCTCGCCAAACAACTCCTTTTGAAACCCGAAGTTGTGCATATCCTTGATCCGCAGGGGATACAGGACGCCGTCCAGATGATCACATTCGTGCTGAACCACGCGCGCATGAAAACCGTTCACCTCGCGCTGAAAGCGTGTGCCATGCTGGTCAAAGCCGGAATAGCGAATGTGGCTATAGCGTGGCACGAGTCCGCGCATGCCCGGCACGCTCAGGCAACCTTCCCACCCCTCCTCCAGCGCATCGCCTAACGGCTCGATCACGGGATTGATCAACACTGTGGTGGGCACGGGGTCCATGTCAGGATAGCGCGGGTTTTTATCAATACCGACCGCCAGGGATGGCGGAAGTGCCGGAAACGCAGGAGCATCTTTCCGGCCGAAAATCACCACACGCATTCCAATCCCTATCTGCGGCGCGGCCAGCCCGGCCCCATTCATGGCCTCCATGGTGTCGAACATGTCATCAATCAACGTTTGCAGCGCCGGGACGTGAAAATCGGTAACCGGCTCGGCTACCTGCCACAACAACGGATCACCCATACGCAAAACTTTTCGAACAGCCATAGCATCCTTTAAATCACTTTATCGTCGGATATTATACAATTGCTGCATTAACATTGCGGCGGACAAAAGGTATGACGATCGTTTATGGCATCAAAAATTGTGATACGGTCAAAAAGGCGCTGGCCTGGCTGGACGGGCACGACGTGGATTACCGGTTCCATGATTTCCGCAAGGACGGTCTGGACGAAGCAATGCTGCGCGGGTGGGTGAAGGAGCTTGGCTGGGAGGCGCTATTGAACCGGCGCGGCACGACCTGGCGGCGATTACCGGACGCTGACCGGGAAACACTGGATGAAGCCAGAGCCATCACCCTGATGCTCGCACAACCCTCGATCATCAAGCGCCCGCTGCTGGATATCGGCACATCGCGTCACCTCGGCTTCAGCGCCGCAGACTACGAAAGGCTGTTTGGCTGATGAAGATTGACCGCCTTGATCATCTTGTACTCACAGTGCGCGACATCGCCGCAAGCTGCGCTTTTTACAGCCAGGTGTTGGGCATGGATGTTGTAACCTTCGGCAGCGATAGAAAAGCGCTGGTGTTTGGCAAACAAAAAATCAATCTGCACTAGGCAGGCAAGGAATTCGAACCCAAAGCCTCCCGGCCAACACCCGGCTCGGCAGACCTGTGTTTTATTACCTGCGAACCGCTAACCAGCGTTATGGCACATCTGGAGGCACAAAACATTGTGGTCATCGAAGGCCCCCTGCCACGCACCGGCGCTGCCGGGGCCATTACTTCCATTTATTTGCGCGACCCTGATGACAACCTTATCGAGATTTCCAACTATACATATGAGATTAACTGACTAATGTCCCCTACCCTTGAACTCGCCATCGACCTCATCACCCGTCCCTCCGTTACGCCGGAGGACGCTGGTTGCCAGGAAACCATGATCGCCCGCATCAAAGCCATCGGTTTTAACATCGAACGGCTACCCTTCGGCGAAGTACATAACTTCTGGGCGCGGCGCGGCACATCCGGCCCGCTGTTTGCCTTCGCCGGACACAGCGACGTAGTGCCGACCGGACCACTCGAACAATGGCTCAGCCCGCCATTTGCGCCCGAGATACGCGACGGCCATCTGTATGGACGCGGCGCGGCGGACATGAAGGGCAGCCTGGCGGCAATGGTGACGGCCTGTGAACGCTTCGTCGCCGAACACCCTGACCATCAGGGCTCCATCGCCTTTCTCATCACCAGTGACGAAGAAGGCCCCAGCATCAATGGCACAGTAAAGGTGGTGGAGCATCTTACCGGGCGTGGCGAGAAAATCGACTGGTGCCTGGTCGGCGAGCCCACCAGTACAACGCGCGTAGGGGATGTAATCAAGAACGGACGGCGCGGCTCCTTGAGCGGCACGTTGGTCGTGCATGGCGTGCAAGGCCATGTCGCCTATCCGCATCTTGCCGATAACCCGGTACATCGCTTCGCCCCCGCGCTCGCCGAGCTGTGCGCGATAGATCTGGATAAAGGCGACACCCACTTCCCGCCCACCACGTTTCAAATATCAAACATCCATGCCGGCACGGGCGCGAACAATGTCATCCCCGGCGATCTTGAGGTGTTATTCAACTTCCGTTATTCGACCGCCATTACCCACCCGCAACTCCGCGAACGTGTCGAGACTATATTGAATAACCATAATCTAAGATATGATCTGGAATGGAACCTCTCCGGCGAGCCTTTTCTGACGCGGGAAGGCGAGCTGATTGATGCCGCGCGCGACGCGATCCGCGAAATCAGCGGAATTAACACTGAACTATCCACCACCGGCGGCACCTCTGATGGACGCTTCATCGCACCCACCGGAGCGCAGGTACTTGAACTCGGACCCGTGAACGCCACTATCCATAAGCTCAATGAATGTGTCAGCATCGAAGATCTCGACGCGCTATCGAGCTTTTATCAGCGCATACTGGAAAAACTGCTGGCGAGGTAATGCAATGACTCAAGATAATACCAATGACGAACGGCGTCATTTCAAGCGCATCCCATTTGACGCCGAAGCAGAGTTATCCAGCTCCAGTGGCCGCTGGCGCAGCAGATTGATCGACCTTTCACTGCATGGAGCCTTGGTGGAACGGCCGACAGACTGGGTTGGCGCCACGGGTGAGCCGTGCTTACTGCATATTCACCTTGCCGGCAATGACATTTCCATCCACATGGAGGTGATGGCTACCCATGTGGAGTGCCCCGAGGGCACGCAGTACCCCGAGGGCACACGGCCTGGCAAAATTGGATTGCGCTGCACCCATATCGACATTGACAGCATTGCGCATCTGCGGCGTTTTGTGGAGTTGAATCTGGGTGACACGGCGTTGCTGAACCGGGAATTATCCGCGCTGGTAGACGCGCATGAGCAGTAATACCCTTTCAGCAAACAACCAGCCCGACTGGGGCCGCATCGCCGAAAAGTTTGATCTATGGCTACCGCAAATCGCGCCGGTTGGCGAGGCATTATTGGCAGCACTCAATGCCCAGGCTGGCGACGTCATACTGGATGTTGCTTCCGGCACCGGCGAACCGGCATTGACCCTGGCGCGACGCATGGGCAACACCCTGAGAATTACGGGAACCGATGCCGCAGAAGCGATGGTAAAAGTAGCTCAAAAAAAAGCGACACAGGAAAACCTGCCGCATATTCAGTTTCAGCATATGGCAGCAGAAAAGCTGCTCTTCGGCGACAGTGCTTTCGACAAGATCATGTGCCGTTTTGGCGTAATGCTGTTTGAGGATTCGCTGCAGGGGTTGCGAGAGATGCACCGCGTCCTCAAGCCTGGGGGGCGTTTCAGTATCGCAGTGTGGAGTACGCCGGAAACCATGCCCACAATGTATTGGGCGTATCAGGTTTTCAAAGACAGGGTGCCACCGGAAAAGTATCCTCCCCTCGCCAAGGTCACCTCATTGGGCGCGCCAGGCGCACTGGACAATCTCCTTCGGCAGGCAGGTTTCACCAATTTCACGATACGCGCACACACATTCAATTACCGCTTCCCGTCGTTTAATGATTATTGGGATATTGTCGAGCAGTCAGACATCATGAAGATGCAATACGACGCATTAGCAGCAGGGGAAAGAGATAAAGTCAGAGAGGATGTTGCGGCGTTGGCGCATGCTTTTATAAGTTCAGAAGGGTTGATTATCCCGCATCAGTTTTTGCTTGCAGAAGGGAATAAACAAAAAACCTAAACCCCGGCACTTGGCTGGAGACTCCCTTGGGGATTCCCGAGAAGCTGCCTCATCACCTCATCAAAGTAAGGCTTCTCCTTGAGGCCGGCATAGCTTCCCGGGAAATAGATCAAGGTAATGTAGGCGCTTTTCTGGTCATATCTATTGATCACTATCGCACAGCGCTGCCCGGGCAACAGGCGAACATTATCTATCATGGGAAAATCAAACGAACCCACCCAAAATTCGCTAACACTGGTCTCTTCCTTGCCATCCTTGGTGGGCGTGGCGACCGTCAACATGGCCTTCATCTCCCGCGTTGCGGGATCTTCTTCTGTAATACGAATCCTGAAAGTCCGCTTGATGCCATTCACCTCGAGCGTTCCTTCGTCCAGCGCGACACCAACACCTGTGTCGCTCGCACGTAAATCCTCCAAATCGACAACCCTGTCAAAGCTGCTGCCCGCCCCGCCGAGCACCATGACCTGTTTCATCGCCACATCATGGCCCACGCGCTCTAACCGCTCCCGGTAATCCTGCTTGTTGGGATCCGTGCTGGCATTGACCTGTTTGGCCACATGCAGGAATAGCGGTTTAAGATTGAGTGCTTCATGAAAGTTATAGGCGAGCAGTTCGAGATTGAGCACCTTTTTTTCAAGTGAATCAGCGCCCTTGTCAAGAAAGGACTGAAGGATAGATACAAACATATCCTTACGCAGGGCGCTTTCCGCCTCTTCGCGCTTGCTCATTAATTCAGCATAGAGTTGGGAGCGTGTTTCATTGGCTTTCATTCTTTCCAATGAATTGTTGGTGTAGTAACCAACCAGGGCTATCGTTATCGCGGTCAGCAAGCCACCCGACGCCTTGAGCAAATCAATGATGTTCCAGCGCTTGCTCTCCTTGTCTTCCATCAATGGCTCCTGTGTCAAAATATCACTTTAAAAAAATTTAATTCCACTATGTTCAATCTGCATTATCTGTAGTGTGTAGGTTGGGTCAAGGAGCGCAAGCTCCGGACCCAACAAAATCATTGCTTCAGGCATCGTAGCCTTCACGGATACATTGTCCCTTTACGGGGATTCACGGGTGCCATGTTGGGTCCGCTACGCTTGACCCAACCTACTTTAAGTGAACAGTTTTAGGGATAATGGGTAATCCGGGTTCAATCTGACACCGTGCCATAATTGAACACACTCAACCCTGCCACTGCCGCACCCTGCCCACATCCACGTGGACAAAATCAGAGCCGGGATAATAGCCAACGCCACCACCCTGCATCATCAGCGCGGCGCGACGCACCTGGATCAACTCACGGCCTGGAACACGGATATCCGTCGCCATGCCATCCAGATGCATGCTGTGTTTGGCCACGCCATTGCTGCGCGCGGCGAGCATGGCATTGGTGGCGGGCGAGCGGTAACCGGAAATAATATGGAAGGGCTGACGGGCATCCACGGCATTATTGACGCTGTAAAGCAAGTCCAGCAATGCGGGAGACATGTCTTTTATTGCATCATTGCGGTGATCGCGCAAAATATGGTTGATGTCCGCGAGTGCATCAGGGATATAACTACCCTCCGCCCAATAGACGGTCTTGATGCTTTCTCCGGTGTGGGTATTATACAAGGCCAACACCCGTTCCGGTGCCATAACATCGCGCAGTGCAGCACGCGCCGGGGAGGGAAGCAGCCCTGCCGCTGCGACCAGCAACCCTAATTTCAGAAATTGGCGCCGGCTGGCATCTTTCATTGAGTACCTCCATTTGAAACAGGAACAGGAACCGGCAACCCTACTTCACGGGCCAGCCCTTCCTTGAGTCGAATTACGTCTTTCACTTTGTCCCAGTTTAACATATTGGAGATCCCCTGGGCCTGGGCTGATCTCTCCACTATGGTTATCGGATCAATCCCCTTTTTATAAATATCCCGGTTTACCTCAAGAAAGATGCGGCCATCCTCAAGACGCGCCAGCAACACAGGGGTATATATGATCTTGCCGGACTCGCCTTTGGTCACACGCTGAAAAAGCGCGGCGATATCATCCGGATGCGAGCGAATACAACCATGACTCTGAAAGTGGTAGATACTCGCCGGGGCGATAGTGCCATGAATGCCAATGCCCGGAAGACTCAGGCCAATCCAGTGTTTCCCCAAAGGATTATCCGGGCCCGGCGGCACCTTGGTCAGCACAACTTTCCCTTCCCGGCGCATCTCCTCCTGGATGGACTTGGGCACATGCCAGGTTTTGTTTTCCTGGGGATCGACAACCTTGAAGCGCCCGTCCGGTGTCGGCCAGCTTGGGCGCCCCAAACCAACCGGATAATGGATCTCCAACTTACCCGCCTGAAAATAATACAGCATGCGCTGCGGCAGGTTGATCAGTATGCCCCCCTCCAGCCGCTCCGGAACGATATGGCGATTATCAATCCGCAACATCTGTCCAGGATGGAGCATGGCGCTGTATTTTATGTCATTTGTCCGCGCAAGAACGGTCTGTTCAACACCAAAGCGGGCACCGATACGGGTCAGGGAATCACCGGATTGCACCGTGTATTCAAACGGCCCACCCACCAGCTCCGCCGGATACGCCGCCGTCTCTTGTGCCCCGGCAACGGGCATCCATGCGGCAAATACCAACCATGCCAATACCGAGAGAACCCTGCTATTCATATAACTCCACTATTGAACCGGCAACGACGCCTTGACCCTTCCCCAATCATACGGGAGAGGCTGGCTGCGCCATGTGCCGGCCTCTTTTATAGCGGCACCCAATGCCTCCATCCGTTCCTTGCTTGCGGGATGAGTGGATAATAGGGCAATCTGCACACCACCTTGCTTGGACAACTTGTCAAAAAAACGTTCCATGCCGTTTGGATCGATCTGCGCCTGCTTGAGGAGCTGCAACCCTTTCAGATCGGCCTCGGACTCTTTGTCTCTACCATACTTCAAAATGCCCATCTGAGTGGCGAATTCGCCCAGCAGACTGCCCGTCCAGTCGCCGGTCACCATGGCAATCACCGCACGCCATCCCAGGTTGTGTACCATTGCCTTCAGAGTATGGCGCTGCAAGACATGCTCGGTTTCATGCGCTAAAACACCAGCCACTTCCTCCGGTGTATCGGCCGCCTTGATCAGGCCGGAAAAAACCACAACATGCCCGCCTGGTATGGCGAAGGCATTGATTGCCGGATCATCGGCGACATGCCATTTGAACGTATATGGGGAACCTGCGGCCAATTTCTGGCCGATCTCTGCAATAACGCGCTGCGCTTCACCCTGCGTGACGAGCTTGAGCGAGGGCCGGGTCTGCTCAAAGATAAGATCACCCAGCTTCTGCTCGTTTTCTATCGAGATGCGGTTGACCGCCCAGCCGATGACCGGATCGGGATTCCACAACAGCACTGCCAGCAGGAGAAAGGGGGCCAGCAAAAACAGCACCAGCGCAAGCCATCCCGCCCGCATCCTTTTTTTGGCGCCATGGATCTTCTTGCACCACTGCACCAATTGCGGAGCCAGCGCGGGGGGCGCGTGGGCGAGCAGGATATCCCTGGTATGTTTATCCGTCAGCGTCAGCGACCAGGCCTGCGCATCCTTGCTCCATGCCAGGATCATTTGTTCATGGTCAAAGCCGCCCGCAGAAACCTGGATATCCTGATACGGGATGATCTGTTCCCGTGGCTCTGCCGGCCAAAGGCATAGGCCCTCCTCCCCTATCCGGACAGGAATTTTCTCGCCATGAGGCTGCAACCCTGGGCCAAAACATAATGCGGAGAAAGATGCCATCGGAGAAGAGTAGCCCTGACTACCTGTCTCCACCCAGAATATTCCCCAACCCGCCCAACACAGACCCCTCTTCGCGGCTTCCCCCCGTAGCAGGCATGGCGGCATAGATACGGTTTGCCAAGCGGCTCAGCGGCAGTGATTGCAGCCAGACCTTGCCCGGCCCGCGCAGCGTGGCGAAGAATAGGCCTTCGCCGCCGAACAAGGCTGACTTCACCTTGCCGACATACTCGATGTCATAGGACACCGAGGGTTGCAACGCCACCAAACAACCGGTATCGACCCGGATCAATTCGCCGGGGGCAAGCGTTCGCTCCATTAGCGTTCCACCCGCATGCACAAAGGCATACCCGTCGCCTTCCAGCTTTTGCATGATAAAACCTTCGCCACCGAACAAGCCGACACCGAGCTTTTTCTGAAAGGCGATACCGACCGAGACACCCTTGGCGGCGCACAGAAAGGAATCCTTCTGGCAAATGATTTGCCCCCCCATATCCGCCAAGTGCAATGGGATAATCTTGCCGGGGTACGGCGCAGCGAAGGCCACTTTTTTCTTGCCGCTGCCCTGGTTCATGAAAATCGTCATAAACAGCGACTCGCCGGTCAGCAGGCGCTTGCCCGCCCCCATCAGCGCGCCGAGAAACCCGGATTTCTGTTGCGAGCCATCACCAAACACCGTTTCCAGGGCGATGCCGTCCTCCATGTACATCATGCCACCCGCCTCCGCCACTGCCGCCTCCTGCGGATCGAGTTCGATCTCGACGTACTGCATCTCCGAGCCGAAGATTTGATAATCAATTTCATGCATTTGGGCCATTTTTATCTCCTGGGAAATAATCAATTGATTTGGGTGTGGGACAAACGTAGGGTGCGTTCCACGCACCAACGATAATGGTGCGTGGAACACACCCTACTTACAATCCGCCATCTCCAGACAGGTCTGCAAGCGCGCCCGCGCCCGTTCCAACGACAGCAGCGGCATCACATTCGTCATTTCAGGCCCGTCCAACTCCCCCGTCAGCGCCGCGCGCAGGGGATGAAACAGCGCCTTGCCTTTGGCGCCGGTTTCCTGTTTTATGTGACTGACCAGCTCCTTGAAATCGCTGTGATGCCGCTCCAACCCAGCCAGTGCATGTTCAAAAAATGCACGACCGGCCTCGCTGATCACCTGCCTCGCGGCGTTGTCATTCAGCTCCAGTGGATCGGTGCAGAGAATCCGCGCCCACTTCAATGCATGTTCCGGGAAAATGACATTGGTCCGCACCGCCGCGACAAAGGCGGGCACATCATCCTCCGGTACCAGGGCATGCACCTCCGCCCCCATCCACTGCCATAAAACATCAGAGTGTGCATGGACAATCGCCTCGCGCTGCCAGTGCAACAAATGGGTGGTGTCATAATGCGCGGGCGCACGGCCCAGATGTTGGGAGCCGAACTCCGCCGCGAGTCCATCCAGGCCCATATAAGCATTGTTTTCATAATGGTGGCCCAGGCGCGCCATATAATTGGTGACCGCCCCCGGCAAATAACCCGTCTCGCGCAACTCACGGATGCTGCGGCTGCCATGACGCTTGGAGAGCGGCGCGCCGTCAGCGCCAAGTATCATCGAGATATGTCCATAGCTCGGCACACGCAGCCCCAGCGCCTCAAGCAGCAGAATCTGGCGCGGTGTGTTGGTGAGATGATCTTCCCCGCGCAACACATGGGTCACCCCCATCAAGGCATCATCAATCGCATTGCTGAAGAAAAACGCAGACGAGCCATCGGCGCGGCGGATGATGAAGTCCCCGATATCACCACTGTTAAACTTCTGCGGCCCACGCACCAGGTCATCGAACTCCACCACTTGACGGGGCGGGACACGAAAACGCAAGGTTGGCTGCAAGCCGCGCTGCAATCGCGCCACCACTTCATCGGGACTCAATCGCGCACACGTGCCGGGATAACGCGGCGGCTGGCCGGCAGCAAGCTGCGTCTTGCGCGTCAGATCAAGCTCACGGTCGCTGCAAAAACACAGGTAGGCCAGGCCCTCCTGCTCCAGCACGTCGAAATAATTCCGATAAATCGTGTCCCGCTCCGATTGCAGATAGGGGCCATGCTCGCCACCCACGGACGGCCCCTCCTGCCAATCCAGACCCAGCCAGCGCAAATCTTCCTCCACCGCCTGGGTATATTCGGCCTTGCTGCGCCCCTGATCGGTATCCTCTATACGCAACAGGAAAACACCCGGCTCAGGCCGGGCAAGCAGCGCGCTGAACAGCGCCGTGCGGGCATTGCCAAGGTGCAGAAAACCAGAGGGGCTAGGGGCAAAACGGGACTTAATAGTATTCGTAGTCATATGCCAACATGGTAACGTAAACGTGCTTCAACGACAAAAAATATATGCGGACGCCCTACCCGGCCATCCCCATTGCGCAGACAAAATCACTGAGCCGACAGGAGCGGCGCATGATCAAGATTCGCGCCGGTTAATGGGATAGTCGCCCGTCTTGCCCTTGAACGGCAGAGCCAGCATCCATGGCAAGGTAAGCCGCTTCGGATCGCGGAACTGCTTGAGCCCAATGGTCATGCCCTCATGCCCTTGCTCCGGCTGGGCGCGATAGGTGCCGCATAGCCTATCCCACCAAGGCAGGTTAAAACCGAAGTTGCTGTTGGTTTCGCGCGCGATCACTGAGTGATGCACGCGGTGCATGTCCGGCGTCACCACGAAAAGCCGCAGCACCCGGTCCATGGACGCAGGGATGCGCAGGTTGCCATGATTAAACATTGCCGTGGCATTCAACAGCACCTCGAAAATCAGCACGGCCAGCGCGGGAGGCCCGAGAACGCTCACCGCAGCCAATTTGATCAACATCGACAGAATGATCTCGATGGGGTGAAAGCGTGCGCCAGTGGTCACATCATAATCCAGGTCGGCATGGTGCATCATGTGCAGGCGCCACAGCAGTGGAACGGCATGAAACATTACATGCTGAATATAAATAACGAAATCCAGCACCACCACGGCTACCACCACCGCCAGCCAGTAAGGCATCTCAATATTATTCAACAACCCCCAGCCGCGTTCTTCGGCCAGCAATGCCATACCCACCGCCGCCACAGGGAACAGCGCGCGCACCGTCAGTGTGTTAAGAAATACAATACCCAGATTGCTAAACCAGCGCACGCCCTTGGGGGTGCTCAGGGTGCGGCGTGGCGCCAGCATCTCACCCACGGCCACCAGGATGAAAATCCCCAGAAAAACGCCTAGCCGTATGGCCGCCTCATGGCTCATGACGAATTCATTCATATTCCGCATTCCATTTGGATCACATTCAGCCTTTCGGAGTAACGTTATTCTATCGGGTTACCGGCCCTATGTCCGGCAGGTTCGGGCTATTTGGCGTAATCTTCGCACTGAAAGATAGCGGTGCAGCGCGGGTTTGAATAAACTACTCACCACTACACTTTAAGAAAGCCTACTCGTACCCGTAACATTATCACCTCATTGCCACCTTTACGGTGGTTACGGTGAAGGGGCACAATGCAACCATGCTGACACACATCGAAATTCGTGACTTCACCATCATCGACCACCTTGACCTGGAGCTGAACCCCTGTATGACGGTGCTCACCGGAGAGACCGGAGCGGGCAAGTCCATTCTGGTGGATGCTCTCGGCCTGGTGCTGGGCGACCGCGCCGACAGCGGCGTAGTCCGTCATGGCTGCGAGCGCACCGAGATCAATGCGGCGTTTGATGTGAGTGGCATGGCTGCGGCCCAGGCGTGGCTTGCGGAACACGAACTGGATGCGGACGGCGAATGCCTGCTGCGCCGCACCATCTCCGCCGAAGGACGTTCCAAGGGCTACATCAATGGTCGCACCGTTCCCCTGCAGATGCTTCAGGAGCTGGGGGAAAAGCTGGTGGATATTCATGGCCAGAATGAACACCAGTCACTATTAAAAAGCGATGTACAGCGCCAGTTACTGGATGATTATGCGGGGCACACCGCACTGCTCGCCGGCCTCGAAAAAACCTACAAACAGTGGAAGGCGTCAGGTGCGGAGCTGGAGACATTGCGCCGCGCCGCGCATGACCGTGAATCGCGTCTGGAACTGCTGCGCTATCAGGCGGGCGAGCTGGAGGCGCTGGAACTGGGCGAGCAGGAAGTCGGCGCGCTTGAGGAAGAACATGCGCGGCTGGCCAATGCCGGGCGCCTGCTGGAAACCTGCCAGTCCGCGCTGCACAGCCTCTACGAAAGCGACGAGGGTGCGGTGCTCACCCTCCTTGACAAGGTGCTGGGCGAAGTCGAGCAGTTGCGCGCCATCGACAACCGCCTCGCCGCCGCTTGCGACCTGCTCAACAATGCAGTCATCCAGACCGGCGAATGCGCAAACGAGCTGCGCCATTACCGCGAAAGCCTGGAGCTCGACCCGGAACGCCTGCAATGGATAGAGCAACGCCTTGATACGATACATCAACTGGCACGCAAGCACCGCGTCCCGCCCGGCGAGCTGCCCGCCCTGCTGACGCGTTTGAGCGACGAACTGGCGGCGATAGAACACAGCGGCGCGCGCCTTGGACAGTTGCAAAACGATCTTGACCAGATTGCCCTCGCCTATCGCGAACAGGCGCGCGCTTTGGGTGAAGGCCGCAGCCGCGCTGCGGGCAACCTGGCCGGACGGGTGACCACCGCCATGCAGCCGCTGGGCCTGCCAAATGCGCGCTTTGAAATCGCGCTGCACCCGCTGGATGATGAGCGCTTTTCACCCACAGGCATGGAGCGCATGGAGTTTCTGGTCAGCACCAATCCTGGCCAGCCCGTGAAACCGTTGCACAAGGTAGCATCAGGCGGCGAGCTGTCGCGCATCAGTCTTGCCATCCAGGTGATCACTGCCCACAGCAGCCACATTCCGACACTGATCTTCGATGAAGTGGACACCGGTATCGGCGGTGGCGTAGCGGAGACCGTCGGCCGACAACTGCGCGCACTGGGCGAATCCCACCAGGTGCTGTGCGTCACTCATCTGCCCCAGGTCGCTGCGCTCGGCCACCATCACCTTTATGTCAGCAAACAGACTCAACCCAACAGCACCACCACCGGCATCCGCAGGCTGGATGACAACGCACGCAACGAAGAAATCGCCCGCATGCTGGGCGGCGTGGAAATCACTGAGCAAACGCGGGCGCATGCACGGGAGATGATTGGACGGGCGGGCGCAAGCGAAAAAACACCCGGCCCGGCAGGCCCCAAGACCCGCCGGAGAACAGGCTCAGCGTAAAGCTCTGATACTTTTACGATAAAGTAACCTCAAAGAGTCTACTGTCCATGTAAACCCCGGCGCCAGCCAGGGAAAGTGACGCGTAAGCGAGTGCAGGCTGGCAACCCCCGGATAGCCACCGTGATCACGGTGATAAGCCCGGGCGTAGACAAAACACAAGGCCAACCGATCAACGGCGGCATTGTGGTAGCCATGACGCCCCGCGCAGTAGCGTGTCGTGGCGGACGCACATTGTCCCCTTTACGGTGGTTACGGGGAGGCCTGTCCGGGCCGCCGGAGGCACTTGTGCCCTTTGGGTATACTTGTCGCCGAGCGCAGTCATTTTGGGGACTTGGATGTCCCAAAATGTATAGCGAGCACTGCGACACTATCAGAGTGTTCCAGGATGGAATTATTCAGAGCCTGCTTAACCAGAATGGCACTGACTTAAGGTTCTACGGATGACCATGAATTGCAATCTGTGCTCGCGCCTGAGCACGAGGAACTTTCAGCCACGGGTAAGGTTTGGGTCTACGTTTGCGCGCTCTGGGTTCGATTCGTCCCGGTCGGCAGCCGACTCGCACCTGCGCGATCCCCACTCCGTCCACATCTGCACGGTGTGCTTGAAACTCACTGACGTGGATGCACTGCGGCGTTCATGGCGGCCTGCGCCATGAACAGGCGGATCACGTTATAGGCGAGCAAGCGGACCCATGCCTCTTTCTCGTTCAGCGGCTTAAGTCAGTGCCATTCGCATCAAAGTGTTTATACCTAAAGAGTATCAGCCTTTTTTAGACGGTGTTGTGGTGGGATGTGAAGACAGCCTGATGCACACCACCCTGACTTTTGCCAACCCCAACGCAGCGGCGAGCTGCGGCTGCGGCACCTCCTTTGCGCCGCAATAGAGAACACAACGAACAATTTAACAATTCATGACGCAGGGCCGATATACATAGGCTGATCTCCCACAGGAAAGCAAACACTATGAAAGCGGAAACCTCGGCCCGCACCCTGGTCGAAAACATCATCCTGCCGCCGGCCACAGCGGCTGACGCCGGGTCACTGAGTGCCGAGATACGCACCCTGATGGCCGGCACCCATGCCTTCTTTGAACGGCATGCTGAAGATCCGGACCTGCTGCAGCTGTTGCGGCTGTCCAACCTCAATCAGCAACAACTCGAACACGCCTTCCTGGCATGGCGGGCGGTGTTCGATGCCGTGCGCGATCCGATCTTCGTTCATGACGCCGAGTTCCGGCTGACGCGCATCAACCAGGCCTATGCCGAGATGGCAGGCATGCCCATCAAGGCCGCACTGGGCAAACGCTACTGGGAAGTCTTCCCGAAGATGGACGGCCCAAGCAAGGGTTGCGAGATCATTGATAATATCCCAGCCGCCAAAGGCGCTGAATGTGATGAGATCGTGCTGGAGGATGGCCGGATATTTCAGTCCCGCGCGTTTGTGATGCAGGACACGCAGGGCAGGTTCATGCAAGTCGTCCAGATCCTGCGCGATGTGACACACCAGAAACACATTCTGGCGGCGCTCAGGGAAAGTGAAGAAAAACTGCGGATCATATCCGACTTCGCCCAGGACGCCATCATCATGCTCGATGATGAGGGCATGATCCAGTTCTGGAATCCGGCGGCGGAGAGAATCTATGGCTATCCAGCCTCGGATATCCTGGGAAAACCGCTGCATGAACTGCTCGTCGATACAGAGCAACTATCGCTATTCAGACAGGGGCTGTCAGAGTTCAAAAACACTGGCAAAGGCCCCATCATCGGCAAGGTCGTCAAGCTTGCTGGCCGGAGAAAGGACGGAAGCACCATTGTCTCCGAGCACTCGATTTCGGCCGTCAATATCCAGGGGCACTGGCACGCCATCGGAATGGTCCGAGACATCACCGAACGGCATAACATGGAGATCATGCAGGCCCGCCACGCTGAACAATTGGCACAATCCCTGCACAACACCGTGCTCGCACTGGTCAGAACCCTGGAAAAACGTGACCCCTACACCGCCGGCCATCAGCAACGCGTAGCGGAACTATCCAGCGCCATCGGCCGCGAGATGGGCCTGAGCGATCATCAGATCAAGGGCCTTCACCTGGGCGCGCTGATTCATGACATCGGAAAAATCTATATCCCGTTCGAGATATTGAACCGCCCCGGCAAGTTGACTTCCGAGGAGTTCATGCTTATCAAGACCCACTCCACGGTAGGTCATGAGATCATTGCCGATACCGACTTCCCGTGGCCCATCGCGGACATGATCCTGCAACATCATGAACGCATGGACGGCACGGGCTATCCCGCCGGACTGCGAGGGAATGACATCATCCTGGAAGCGCGCATCATTGGTGTGGCCGATGTGGTCGAGGCGATGAGCGTTCATCGCCCGTATCGCCCTTCATTGGGCATCGAAAAGGCGCTGACCGAAGTGACCAGGACACGCAGCACCGGCCTCGATCCCGCCGTGGTCGATGCCTGCCTGACGCTGTTCAGCGAATCCAGATTCAGCTTCAGCGCGCTTGGCTAACTCAGGCGACATCATGCCATTGAGCACATCATCACCCCGCATCATTCCGCTTGGCGCCAAGGTGGCCATTCATCTGCCTGATGGCCAGATCAAGGTCGGGGGGGCTGCATGCACTGGACAGTTATGAACTTTTGAAAATGACGCCCACCGTCAAGGACCCCATCGATAAGCGCGGTGACATGAAAACCCTACTCTCGCAGGTCAGAAAAGACGGCATGACGCCCCTGACAGACAACGCCCTGCAACGGGCCCGTGCGCGCGATATTTCGCTCGCCGAGGTCTATAGACTTGAATAGCACAGGAATACCCTCATGGATATCACACCCTATCTGCAACTCATGGCCGACAAACATGCTTCCGACCTGTTCTTCAGTACAGGGGCGCCCGTCACCATCAAGATCGAGGGCAAAGTTGGTCCCATTGGCAACCAGCCACTGCCTCCCGGCACCGTCAAGCAACTTGCCTACAGCCTGATGCGCGATGAACAGATCAAGGAGTTCGAGGCCAATCTCGAAATGAATTTTTCAGTCTCCGTGCCGGCGACTGGCCGATTCAGGGTCAACGTCTACCGACAGCGTGGCGAGGTCAGCATGGTGGTGCGTTATATAAAATCCACCCTCCCGAAGGTTGCTGAACTGAATCTGCCGGAGACCCTGACCCGCCTCGTTACCCTCGCACGCGGCCTGATTCTGGTCGTGGGCGCCACAGGATCGGGAAAATCCACCACCCTGGCGGCCATGATCAGTCACCGCAACCACACCCTACCCGGCCATATTCTCACCATCGAGGATCCGATCGAGTTCATGCACCATCATGAAAAATGCGTTGTCGATCAGCGCGAGGTCGGCATCGACACCCTGAGCTACGCCAATGCCCTCAAGAACGCCATGCGCGAGGCGCCGGATGTGATCCTGATCGGCGAGATCCGTGATCGTGACACCATGCAGCAGGCCATTGCCTACGCCGAAACCGGCCATCTGTGCCTCTCGACACTGCACGCCAGCAATTCCTATCAGGCATTGGAGCGGATACTGAATTTCTTCCCCGATACCGCCCGCCGCCAACTACTCGAAGACCTGTCCCTCAATCTGCGCGCCATCATTTCACAACGCCTTGTGAATGGTGTTGATGGTCGCCGGGCACCTGCGGTGGAAGTCATGCTCAACTCGCCCTATATCGCTGATCTTATTCTTAAAGGCGAAGTCGAGAAGATTCGTGAGGCCATGGAGCAAAGCGGCGACCAGGACATGTGTACTTTCGACGCATCGTTGCTCTCCCTGTATCAGGCTGGCAAGATCACGCTTGAGGAGGCGCTGCATCACGCAGACTCGCGTAACAACCTGCACTTGAAAGTTAAGCTTGCCCGTGGCGCTGTGGAACACAATACAGCCGCACTGATGATCGACGATGACCCGCTCGCCCGGTTGACACTTCGTTGACACTGCAAAAACGAAAAAACGTGCTCAGTATTGCAGCTATTTGATTTTATATTTTATTGGTGCCCGGGACCGGACTCGAACCGGTACAGCCGCAAGGCCGAGGGATTTTAAGTCCCTTGCGTCTACCAATTTCGCCACCCGGGCAAACAGCAATATAAGCGGTAAAGGAATACGAATGAGTACTGCGGGATGCTGCCAATAAAAATGGAGGCTGGGGTCGGAATCGAACCGGCGTCCACGGCTTTGCAGGCCGCTGCATAACCACTCTGCCACCCAGCCTGCGATTACCTTCCTCTTGGAGCGTGAGGATTATTCCTGAAAAAGAATTTGGAGCGGGAAACGAGATTCGAACTCGCGACCCCAACCTTGGCAAGGTTGTGCTCTACCACTGAGCTATTCCCGCTTGTTGTGTGGCGCTTGGAGGTTGCATATTATTGGGAAAAGGCGCTTTTCTGTCAAGCCAAATTTCTAATTAATTTATATTATAATTTTCAATTACGGCTGCTTCCAGACCGTAGCGCGGGCCAGGCGGCGTGAATGTACACGATCATTGACCAGAGCGTCAACCCTGCGGCCAGATAAAGGAGGATCAATCCAGTGAGCCTGGTGGGCAAGCCGCCGAACGGGGCCTGATACAGCAGCAGCAAGATCGCAAGCATTTGAGCCGTGGTTTTGAATTTCCCGATAGCCGAGACTGCCACACGCGCGCGCGCGCCGATTTCGGCCATCCACTCGCGTAGCGCGGAAACAGCTATTTCACGGCAGACGATGACAGCCGCCGGGATAGCAAGCCATGGCGTGGGGTCCGCTTGCACCAGTAACACCAGCGCCATCGCCACCATGAGCTTGTCAGCCACCGGGTCGAGAAAAGCGCCCAGCGCCGAGGTTTGGTTGAGCCTGCGCGCCAGATAACCGTCCAGCCAATCGGTAATGGCGGCGAGACCAAAAATAAGCGCGGTCCAGGCACGCGCGCTGTCGATGGGCAAATAGAAGACCACCAGGAACACGGGTATCAAAACAATGCGCAGCAAGGTGAGTAGGGTTGGGATATTCATCTTAGAGCCTGTCTGTGAATAAATCATCCCTGCGACGGAGGCCGGTTTTGCGCAGGGCAAGGAACGCTGAGTGTAGTGTGCTTGTTGCACATGAGCGAAGCGTGACGCCGCACTGCGCAAAACCGGCCCCGTCCCTTCGGGTTGCGCCCCAAAACACACCATGCAGCGTTGCTCGCCGCTCATTTGGAACTACCAAACATCGCGGCTCGCGCCTTGCCTGGTGTGTTTTGGGGCAGCAACGCAGGGATGATTTATTCACAGACAGGCTCTAATTGTTATCGGCGTGAAACGCGTCGTATATAAGCTGCGCGAGCTGTTTGCTGATTCCCTGCACATTGGCCAGATCCTCAACCCCTGCCCTTGCCACACCTTGCATACCCCCAAATTGATTGAGTAATTGGCGGCGGCGCCGCGCCCCGATGCCAGGTATTTTTTCCAAAGGCGAGGTATTGCGCGCTTTGGCGCGCCGCTGCCGGTGACCTGTAATAGCGAAGCGATGGGCTTCATCACGGATCTGCTGAACAAGATGCAACGCGGGTGAATCAGCGGGCAGTATAATGGGCGCCTCGCTGCCGAACAAGAACAGTGTTTCCAATCCTGGTTTTCGTGCGGGGCCTTTGGCCACACCCACCAGGGTTACGCCGCTTACTTGCAACTCCTCCAGCGCCTGCGCCACCGCGCTCACCTGACCTTTGCCGCCGTCAATGAAGAGAATATCGGGCAACTTACCCTCCCCGGCCTTGATGCGCGTGTAGCGGCGCGTCAAGGCCTGGTGCATTGCTGCGTAATCGTCGCCGGGGGTGATATTTTCGATATTGAAACGCCGGTAATCGGATTTGAGCGGGCCATTGCCGTCAAACACTACGCACGACGCCACAGGCAGCTCGCCCATGGTATGGCTGATATCGAAGCACTCCAGGCGCTGCGGCAGGCTGTCCAGGTCCAGCGCCTCCTGCAGAGCCTCGTAGCGCTGCCGCATGTCCACCTTGGCGGCCATATACTGGGCGAGGGCGTGCTGGGCATTGGTGGCCGCCATGGCAAGCCAGCGGGCGCGTTCGCCGCGCACACGGTGCGCTATCGTAACCTTGCGCCCGGCCTGCTGCCCCAGCACGTGCTCCAGCAGCGTTGCATCCTCCAATTCATGGCTTATGAGAATCTCTGACGGCGTTTCCCTGTCGAGATAATACTGCGGCAGAAACGCGGCAAGAATTTCCGCAGCATCGGCATCGCCGCTGTGACGGGGAAAGAAGGTCTTGTTGCCCAGGCTGCGCCCGCCGCGAATATAAAATACCTGCACGCAACCCGCGCCGTTATGGACGGCGCTGGCAACCACATCCAGATCTCCCCCCTCCCCGCTCACATACTGCTTTTCCTGCACACGGCGCAGGCTGACGATCTGGTCGCGCAGATGGGCGGCACGCTCAAAGTCGAGCCTGGTGGCAGCGGCCTCCATACGCGCCGCCAGTTCGTTGATGACCTCATGATTCTTGCCCTCCAGAAACATCACCGCGTGACGCACATCCTGCTGATAGGTCTCCTTGCCCACCAGTCCCACGCACGGCCCGGTACAGCGTTTGATCTGATATTGCAGGCAAGGCCGCGAGCGGTTGCGGTAAAAGCTGTCCTCGCACTGACGCACCGGAAATATTTTCTGCAACAGGTTAAGGCTATCACGCACCGCGCCCGCACTGGGGTATGGGCCAAAAAAACGTCCTTTTTCACGTCTGGCCCCACGATAGAATCCCAGCCGCGGAAAATCCTCATGCTCGGAGAGGTAGATATACGGATAACTCTTGTCGTCGCGCAACAGGATGTTGTAGCGGGGCTTCAACTCCTTGATGAGGTTATTCTCAAGAAGCAGCGCCTCGCCCTCGCTATGCGTGACGGTGACATCAATGCCCTGGATGTGCGCCACCAGCGCGCGCGTTTTGGGTGACAGCCCCGTCGCACGAAAATAGCTGGCGACACGGTTCTTGAGGTTGGCCGCCTTGCCGACGTAGATCACCGCACCCTTGTCGTCCAACATGCGATACACGCCGGGCTTGGTCGTCAGGGTTTTGAGAAAGGAGGCAGGATCAAAGCCTGCCTTGCCGGGATGTGTCACCATTAATTCAGGTTATCATGAAACCATCTGGAGCAGCCCCCGCGTCTGCGCAAAGACAGCCCTGAACATGTCCTCCGTCAAGCGCCGCGTCTGGGTGTTGTAGCGGCTGCAGTGGTAGGAATCAATGAGCCAGCGCCCATCAGGCAGGGTGTGCTGGTTGCCATGGCCAAACGGATAGGCGCTTGCCTTCAGGTCCAATGCGCGCAGCACTGCGGCATGAGCGATGGTGCCCAGCGCCAGGATCACTGCGCCCTGCCTGAGATACGCGATCTCGTTCTTCAGATAGGTGTTGCAGACCTTGATTTCAATAGGCAGTGGCTTGTTTTGTGGCGGAAGGCACTTGACTGCATTGGTAATGCGACAGCCGTGCAGCTTCAGCCCATCACTACTGGAAATCGATTCAGGGTCACTGCTAAAACCAAATTCAAACAATGTCTTGTAAAGCAATATTCCAGCAAAGTCTCCGGTAAATGGCCGCCCGCTGGCATTCGCTCCGTGCATACCCGGTGCCAGCCCGACGATCAGAAGATCGGGGTTGAGTGCGCCGAAAGAAGGCACCGGACGGGCATGGTAATCAGGATACTCCGCGCGCACTTCGTCGAGAAAACCTGCCAAGCGGGGGCAGAGGCGGCAGTCGGCATCAAAACAAACATCTTTCATAAGTTACGTCAACTTTAAATCATAAAACATTAATTATTAATGTTATTTATCTTTTATCAGGGGGCTGGCCGCCTTGAACGGCAAGATACAGTTGCCGGTTATCCGTTCGATGCCGCCACCACCTTACGCGCCGCATCCTCCAGGCTCTCCGCCGCGATGATGCTTAATCCACTATTGCTCAGCATGTCCCGGCCCTGGGTGACGTTAGTCCCTTCCAGACGCACCACCACAGGAATGGTAACACCCACCTCCTGTACCGCATTGATAATACCCTCGGCAATCAGATCACAGCGCACGATGCCGCCGAAGATATTGACCAGCACAGCCTTCACTTTGTGGTCAGAGAGGATCAGCTTGAAGGCCTCGGCGACCTTTTCCGCCGTGGTACCACCGCCCACGTCGAGAAAATTGGCGGGTTCGCCGCCGTGCAGCTTGATCAGATCCATGGTGGCCATGGCGAGTCCGGCGCCATTCACCATGCAGGCGATATTGCCATCCAGCGTGATGTAGTTAAGGCCAAAGCGCCCTGCGATAGTTTCTTTTTCGTCTTCCTGCGTGACATCACGCAACGCTTCAAGCGCTGGCTGCCGGTAAAGTGCGTTCTCATCAACGTTAAATTTTGCGTCGATGGCAAGCAGATTGCCTTCGGCCGTCACCACCAGCGGATTGACCTCCAGCAGGCTGGCATCCTTTTCCGTGAACAGGCGATACAGCCCCAGCATGATGTGCGTGAGCTTGACGATTTGCGCAGCACCAAGCTCCAGGCCAAACCCGACCTGACGGCATTGGTAGGGCTGCAAACCCACTGTCGGATCAATCACCACCCTCAACAGTTTTTCGGGATGCGTGGCGGCAACTTCTTCGATGTCCATGCCGCCAGCGGCGGAGGCTATCACGATAATGCGCTCACGGGCACGATCTACGACCATACTGAGATACAGCTCACGCGCGAGGTTGGCAAGTGGCTCGACCAGCAACGTGTTTACCGGCAGCCCGGCGGGGCCGGTTTGCTGTGTCACCAGATGTGATCCCAGCAAACGATTCGCCACTGCCGCCAGCTCCTCAAGACCATGGGCACGCTGTACCCCGCCCGCCTTGCCGCGCCCACCTGCGTGTACCTGGGCCTTGACTACCCAGCCCTCCC
>JAKFXX010000012.1 GCA_021731145.1 Gammaproteobacteria bacterium
GTTTGCGCGGTTGGTGGCGGAGAAAAAATGACGGCTATTCTTCCTTGAATATTTGATACACTTGACCCACAATTGGACTGATTCTATATATTCAAGCGCATTCAAACGTAAGGAGGCACAAAATGGCCGTTTTAGTTGGCAAACCCGCACCGGATTTCACTGTAACCGCAGTGATGGGCAACAATGAGATCAACGAAAGCTTTAACCTGCTTTCGCATATCAAGGGCAAGCACGCTGTAATATTTTTCTATCCCCTTGATTTTACATTTGTATGCCCTTCGGAGATTCTGGCTTTTGATCACCGTTACCAGGATTTCAAAGCTCGCAACACTGAGGTTATTGCTGTCAGCGTAGACTCCCAGTTCACCCATCTGGCATGGAAAAACACCCCGGTCAACAATGGCGGCCTGGGGCAGGTGAAGTTTCCCATGGTGGCGGATCTTACCAAGTCCATCGCCCGTGATTACGACGTGCTGATCAACGACGCCGTGGCGCTGCGCGGTACATTCCTTATCGACCGTGACGGTGTTGTGCGTCACCAGGTAGTTAATGATCTGCCGTTGGGACGGAACGTGGATGAGGCCATTCGTATGGTGGATGCTCTGCAATTCTTCGAAGAACATGGTGAAGTGTGCCCGGCTGGCTGGCAGAAAGGCAAGCCCGGCATGAAGGCGAGCACGGAAGGGGTTGCCGAATATCTGGCTGCTCATGCTGCGGATCTTTAATGCTGTTGCAATAAAGATTAAATCCAGAAGCACAAGCTCCTGGATTTAATCGCGCTAAAAATAAGGCGTTGTGTTGCTGCGCGTCGTGCATGGATGCACAAGTGCCGCGAGAGGCAGGATGCCGGAAGCGGCCAACGCTTGGTGGGTTACGCAAAAATGCTAACCCACCCTACATTTTTGCCACTGTCCGCTGACTGCCCGATTTATCCCTGCCATGTCCTGATGATTGCTTACCTGTTGGTAGCCGAGTCCGATCAATAGTTGTGATACCGCTTCGCCCTGGTCATAGCCATGTTCCAGCAGCAATGAACCGCCGGGGAGGATGTGCTGCCGCGCCCGGTCGGCGATAAGGCGGATATCGTCCAGTCCGTCCGGGCCTGATGCCAGCGCACTCAAGGGTTCATAGCGTATCTCCGTGCTGCTCAAGCGGGGATCATGACTGCTGACATAGGGCGGGTTGGAAACAATCAGGTGAAATGCCTCCCCATTAAGCGGGGCCAGCCAGTCGCCTTCGCGGAATTCGACGTTGTTGATGCGCGATGCCACGGCATTGCGGTGCGCCACTTCCAGCGCCGCTGTGGAACGGTCGGTGGCGATGATGCGGCAAGCGGGGCGCTCGCTGGCGATGGCCAGCGCGATGGCGCCAGAGCCTGTGCCGAGATCAAGAATGTGCCATGAAGCATCGACGGGGATGCGTTGCAGGGCAAGCTCTACCAGCAGCTCTGTTTCCGGGCGGGGGATGAGGGTGGCTGGCGTGACTTCCAGCCCCATTGACCAGAATTCACGGCGGCCGGTGAGATAGGCGACAGGCTCGCCTGCGGCGCGGCGTTCGATGAGGGCATTGAAACGCGCCTGTTGTTCGGGCTGGAGTTGCCGGTCGGGCCAGGCATGGAGATGGCTGCGGTTACGTTCCAGCGTGAAAGCGAGCAGAGTTTCGGCATCGAGCCGGGCCGTGTCGTGCAGGGCGGCAAGGTGCAGGGTAGCCTGGTGCAGTGCCTCGGCGATGGTCATGGGTTTGCTTGTCATGGTCATGGAATATGTTTATATTGTACCGCGTTGTATCTGACCCTGGTTTAATCCGTCCGAATGATCCTGAGACTGCGTTCCATTTTGCTCGCTAAACACGGCGCCATATTCCTGGTGCTGGCGTTGCTGTTTGCGCAATTCGGACTGATCGCGCACGAGATCGACCATCAGTTTCACAAGCCCAGCACGGCCTGCGAGATGTGTCTTACTGCGCATCATCTGGGTAGCACGCCAATCGTCAAGAGTATGCCTTTGGTGGTGTCGCGCGTGGCAGGCAATATTGCTTTGCCGGCGAATGCCGCTACACCGACTCAACGCTTCGTTGCCAATTTCTCTGCTCGCGCTCCTCCCCAATCTCTCCACGCCTGAAAAATAACCGAATCGCCAACGTCCCTTAGGACGGCTTGGCACGTGTTTTTGCCGTGCGCGCGTTGCGCTGCGGTGTGCATTAGTCGTCGAGCAAAAACAACTTGAACATTGTCCATCTTGCATACGAGCGCCATGCGTTGTTGTCAAACGCTTGCGTAGTTCACTACGCGGCGCGTTCGACGCCTAGCCTGGCATCTCGTCTGCCAGCGGCCAATTGTTCAAGTTGTTCTTGCTCGACTCCTTAATCGTGTGGAGAAAATAATGATCAAGAAACAATTTGCCGTCATCGGCATGGCGGCTGTCCTGTCTCAGCCTGTTATTGCCCAGGAAGAAACCCAGCAAGGAACGGATGGCGAGATGCGCCGGCCGTGGCAAGCGCAGCGTCCCGCCATTACAAGCAGCGCCTTCAATCCCGCAGCCAGCCTGATCCTGTATGGCACGTACAGCCGTTTCACCAAAAATTATCAGGAAGATATACATGGCTTTGCCCCAGCCGGTGACGCTCATGGGGCTACCAGGGAGGGCCTGTCGCTCCAGGGGAGCGAGCTGATCTTGTCGAGCAATGTGGATGACAAATTTTACGGTTCGTTGATCCTCAGGCTGGAGGATGGCAAGGCCGAAGTCGAAGAGGCCTTTTTTCAGACCCTCGGGCTGCCCCAAGGTTTGACCGTCAAGGGTGGACGTTTCCTGTCGGGCATCGGTTATCTCAATGAGCAGCATCCGCATTTTTGGGATTTCGTCGATATCGCCCTGCCGTATCGCGCCATGCTCGGGGGGAATTACGGCGATGACGGCGTGCAGTTGCGCTGGGTTGCGCCAGCCCCGCTGTTTGTGGAGTTTGGTGCCGAGGCGTTGCGTGGTGAGAATTTCCCGGCCTCCGGAGCGGCGAGGCGAGGTGTAGGGGCGCGTAGCGCCTTTGTCAATCTCGGCGATGATGTCGGCCTCAGCCATAGCTGGCGCGCGGGCGTGGCGCGGCTGGAAGCCGACGCGCAGGGGCGCATGTTCGAGGACCATGCCCACAATGAATACAGCTTTACCGGTAAAGCGCCTCTGAACGTCGCCAATTTTGTCTGGAAGTGGGCGCCGCTGCGTAATCCCGCCATTACCAACTTCAAGTTCCAGGCGGAGTATTTACAGCGCGACGAAAGCGGTGCATATACCTTTGGTTCACCCGCGCAAGATGTGCGCTATGGAGCCAAACAGTCGGGTTGGTATGCCCAGGCGGTTTATCAGTTCATGCCGCGCTGGCGGGTGGGCGCGCGCTATGACGAACTCAAGGGCGGTATGCCGCCTATAGAACTGGCAGGCACGATTCTCGACCCCGAAGGCCACAAGCCGCAGCGCGCCAGCGTGATGCTCGATTTCTCCAACAGCGCGTTCAGCCGTTTACGTGTGCAGTTCAGCCATAATCAGACCGCGTCCAAGGATGCCAATGAGGTTTATCTGCAATACATCATGAGCCTGGGGGCGCACGGCGCTCACAAGTTTTAGCAGGTGGACGCGTACCCTATGAAATTTTCGGGAGTTGTTGTCATGAAAAGAGCATTTTCGCACCTGTTAGCGGCCTCGTTGCTGCTTTTCAGTATTTCTGCGCCGGCGGCGTTACGGGTGTTTGCCTGCGAACCGGAATGGGGGGCGCTGGCTGCCGAGCTTGGCGGCCCGGCGGTGAGCGTTTATACGGCAACGACCGGCATGCAGGACCCGCACCTCGTCGAGGCCCGGCCCAGCCTCATTGCCCAGATGCGCAAGGCAGACCTGGTGATATGCACCGGCGGCGATCTGGAACAGGGGTGGTTGCCGTTGCTGTTCCAGCAGGGAGGTAACAACCGGGTGCAGCCCGGTGGATCGGGCTATTTCGAAGCGGCTGCGTTTGTCACCCTGCTGGAAGTGCCAAGCCGGTTGGACAGGGCGGAGGGCGATGTTCATGCGATGGGCAATCCCCACCTCCATCTCGATCCGCGCAATATCGCGCTGGTCGCCGCAGGGCTGGCAAAGCGGCTGGCGCAGGTTGATGGCGCGAATGCGGCACAATACCAGGCGCGTCACGATGATTTCGCCAAGCGTTGGACGCAGGCCATGCGGCGTTGGGAACAGCAGGGCACGCCGCTCAGGGGTATCCCTATTGTTACGCAGCACAAGAGCTGGGGTTACCTTAGCCACTGGCTGGGATTGCGGGAGACTGCAACGCTCGAACCCAAGCCGGGCATACCGCCAAGCAGCGCCTATTTGTCGCAAGTGCTGGCCGAGCTGAAGCAGAAACCGGCGAAAATGGTGATCCGCGCCGCTTACCAGGATCAGCGCCCCACGCGCTGGCTGGCGGAGCGGGCAGGCATCCCGGCGGTGGAGTTGCCCTTCACTGTGGGCGGCTCGGATCAGGCCAAGGATCTGTTCGGGTTGTTTGACGATACGCTGGCCCGTTTACTCAAGGCTGACCAATGAACCTGGCGAGTCTGGATTGGAGTATCCTCGGGCCGGCGCTACTGGCTGGGCTGCTGGTGCTCGCCACGCATGTGCCGCTCGGTAGCCAGGTACTGGCGCGCGGCATCGTCTTCATCGACCTGGCCATCGCCCAGCTTGCCGGGTTGGGTGTGATCGCCGCGCACACTCTGGGCTGGGGCGAAGAGCAAGGGTGGCAGACACAGGCTGTTGCGGTAGGCACGGCGCTGCTTGGCGCTCTGCTGCTCACCTGGAGCGAAAAACGCTGGCCTGAAATACAGGAGGCGCTGATTGGTGTGCTATTCGTGCTGGCGGCGACGGGCGGGATTCTGCTGATGAGCAGTGATCCGCATGGCGGCGAGCACCTCAAGGATTTGCTGGTGGGGCAGATTCTTTGGGTAACACTGCCCGATCTCATCCCAATTGCGGTGCTGTATGCTGTGGTATTGGCCGCGTGGTTTGGTCTGCGCAGCCGCCTCGGCGGCTTGGGTTTTTATGCCCTGTTCGCTGTTACCGTCACCGCTTCCGTGCAACTGGTTGGCGTGTACCTGGTGTTCGCCAGCCTGATCATTCCAGCGCTGGCGACGCGCGGCTGTGGCCGCGAATCCTCGCGTCTGGCGCTGGGTTATGGTCTGGGGATCACAGGCTACGCCGTGGGTCTGGCGCTGTCGGCGCTGTTTGATCTGCCCTCAGGCGCAGTTGTAGTATGGTCACTGGCGGTATTGGGCATGCTGGTGGCATGGCGGGTTTCGGCGAGCGGCAGGCGTCTGTTCCATTTTTAGATTAATCGAACACCACGTCAACCCGCCGCAGATAATCGGCCAATGCAGCGGTCACCTTGTTGATTGCCTCGCCGTTGCCTTGTAGCGCAGCCTGCTCAAGTTCATCGCCTATTTCGCTGATGAAATCGAACCCGTAGGCCGCGCCTGTGCCTTTGATGTTGTGGCCGATGGCGCGGATCGGCTCATAATCCCCTCGCTTCAATGTCCCCGTAATGGTGTCGATATCCCGCTGCCGGTTGGCAAGATATTTCGCCGCCAGATCCTTGAGGGATGCGTCTATATGCACGGTGATCCTGGGATTATCCATGCGGCTATCTTGCGTGTTTCCAATCATTTGCGCAACGGTAGTAAGCCGTCGTTCATTGTAATATGTATATTTAGAATGGTGGGAACGGCATAAGGGGTCGTAATCACCGTAAGGCATTGCGCCCTTCACGGGTGTGACAATGAGGCTTAACCATAAAAGCACTGGTTATTCCTTAACGGCCCCTAATACCGCAGCGAGTACATTTTTCAGTGCTTCACGCTTGATGGGCTTGGTCAGGCAGTCATCGAAGCCGGCCTGGAGCAGTTTGCCACGTATGGCCGCACCGGTATGCGCAGTGAGCGCCAGAACAGGTTTGGTGTAGCCCCGCTGGCGTAACAGTTGTACGGCTTCCATGCCATCCATGACCGGCATTTCCATGTCCATCAGCACGATATCCGGCTGTTCCGCAAGCGCGATATCCACGGCGGCCTGGCCGTTTTCCGCAAATATGGCGGAGAGGCCCATGCTGTCGAAGTAATTTTTGAACAGGGCGCGGGCGTCTTCGGAATCGTCGGCCAGCAGTATGCGACCGTTCAGTTTCTCTGCGGGTTGATGCGTCATCTCAATGGGCAGTTCTACCTGTGGTGCGGGGATGCGCAAATGAAATGTCGAGCCCTTGTCCAGTGTGGATTCAACTGATATGGCGCCCCCCATCAGATGCGCCAGATTGCGGCTGATGGTGAGGCCCAGACCGGTGCCGCCATATGCGCTGGTCATGGAAGCATCGGATTGTTGGAATGCCTCGAATATTTTTTCCAGCGCCGTTTGAGGGATGCCTGGCCCGGTATCTTCCACTGCGATTTCGAGCCAGTCATTTTTCCAGAGGATCTTGATATGGACGTGACCTTGGGCCGTGAATTTCAGGGCGTTGCCAATCAGATTGAGGAGGATCTGGCGTAGGCGGAAGCCGTCCACCATGAGTCCTTGAGGCAGGTTTTCATCGTATAGCGCTTTGATCTCCACTCCTTTAGCGGTGGCCAGCCTCTCCAGCGTGTCAGTCACGCTGTCTATCATGCCGCGTATGGCTATCGGGCGAATGTCGAGATCCATTTTACCGGCCTCGATTTTTGCCTGATCAAGCAGATTGTTGATTAAGCGCAGCAGATGTTCGCTGTTTTTATCGATAGTCTGAATCGCCTTTTTTGCGTCGGGTGGTAGCGAGGTGTTTTCACCGAGCAAACGATTAAATCCCATGATGGCGGTGAGCGGGGTGCGCAGCTCATGGGTTATGTGAGAGAGAAATTTGCTTTTGAGCGCGTTGGCTTCCTCGGCTGCCATTTTTTCATAAAAAAGTTTTTGCTTTTCATCGTAAAGTATCTTGATGCGTGACAGAATCATCAGCAGATAGAGAGTAAAGCTGTTTATCATTGCAAATAACAATGTGCTCTGCTGCTTGAAAAGGGCCAGCAATCCCAGGCTAAACAGGTAGACCGTTGACAGCCCCGCCGCCGCCAGCATGGTCATGGCCAGAGCAGACTGCAGGCGGCGGTGCGCGGCAAGTAAAGGGATGGCGATGCCGATCAATACCAGTGCGATATCCCAGCCCGATTTGTGTGGGCGCAACACTAAATCCCGCGCCAGGTTTTGATATGTCAGCGCCACAATCTGCAGGCCGGCCTTCATGCCCTGTGCCGTGGCGACGCGATCACCCAGAATCGCGGTGCTGCTGCCGATAAAAATGGTTTTCCCCTGGATCTCAGCGGGGGATATTTCATAGCCAGGCGCACCGAGCGCGGCAAACACCAGGCGGTAAAAAGGCATTACCGGGAAGGGTTCGGGATTTTTGGGATGCTGCAAAATAACCTCGCCGTTTTCCGTGACGGGCCAGGAATGCCGCCCTATCTGCAAGCGCTGTTCATTGGGCAGATACTTTACGGGTGGATACGGTTGCTGAGCGTATAACGCGGCCAATGCCGTGTTAGGCAGATACTTGCCGTATGCTTCGTGCAGCAGCGGGGCGCGGCGTAATATGCCGTCCGTATCGGTGGGCTGGTTGATGACGCCGAGTCTCACCGCCGCCGGGGAGGGCCGGGTAAACTCCGCTCTTGGCAGGGTGATGTCATCCCAGTGCCTGGCAGGGACAGGGCTGCTGACCGGCCAGGCCAGCGAGGCCAGTTGCGCGTGGTAGGCGGCATCCCGTTGCGGTGCAAGAGGCAGCGCCACGCCGGGCAGCACAACATTGCCGGCGCGCTGGATGGCACGGGCGAATTGCCCGTCACCCTCGCGCTGTTCGGAAAACAGGATGTCATAGACAACCGTTTTGGCACCGGCATCCTTGAGGTAGCCGGTCACCAAGCCATAGATATCGCGCTTGTAAGGCCACGCGCCGAACTCAGGGGTGAGCCGGGCCATGGATTCTTCGTTCGCATCAACGATCACGGTATCCGTGAAGTGGAACTCTTTTGCGATGAGAGGGTGCTGCGTGGTTTCCGCAAACCACAAGTCCATCTGCTTGTAGGATGCGGTCTGGCTGATCAAGGCTGTAAGTAACAGCGCCGTGCAGACCGTGACGATCAGGCGCCGCCAAGTCATCGAAGGGCGTCCATTACGTGCGTTGCGACCGCGTCAGGGGGCGAGCGGGAACAGCAACACAGGGATGATCAGCCACCACGGTATGTTGTGCGGTACTTTAATCTGTTGAGTTGCGCCAAACGGCCCGGCAAAGCCATCCGCGTCTATCGCCTTGACGCGCATGAAGTATTCGCCCCCGCCTGGGTTGCCCAAAGCGATGCGCGGTTCGGTCAAGGTTTGATCGGTGTGGATATCCTTGAAGTCCTTGTCGCGCGCCAACTGGAATTGATATTTCTGCCCAGGCTCTCCCTCAGGCCATTGAAATTCCATGTGCTTGCTGTCAATTTTCGGCGGCGGCACCATCGGAGAGGCCGGTATCGGCTTCATGGTAAATGTTTGCACGTCGCTGAACGGGCCTTCGTCGTTGCCCGCAGCGCGGCTGGCGATGCGCCAATAGTAGTCGCCGGGTGTCAGTGTAATGGTATGTTGCAGGTTTTTCAGGCTGGCGAGGTCTGCAATTGGGCTGGAAAATTCAGGGTTGGATGCAAGCTGGAAATGGTAGGCCTCGGCCTTTTCGGACTTGGTCCACTGAAACTGCGCCTGATCGCCATAGAGTTTTCCCTTGTCCGCCGGTGCACTGACAAAAGGTGGTTCGGGGCGTGCTTTCAGGGTGAAGGCATGTTCGGCATTCAGCCCTTCCAGTCCTTGCGCGTCAATGGCGCGGACTCTCAGGAAATAGTTACCGTCGGGCAGGTCGGGCCACTTCGCCTCATTGGTTTTGAAGGCGCCATCCAGTAATAAATTTTGGAAATCCGGATCCGCAAATACCTGGGCGCGATAGGATGCCGCGCCGTCCATGGTTGCCCACCTGAAGCGCAACGGAACCCGCTGCAACAACGCTGCCACCTTCGACAGGTCAGGTGCTTTCTGCAAGGCAATGGGCGGGGAAGGTGGCTTGCCGGCCTCGGCCAGCGTGCCGAACCCGGCGGGGACGGGGAATGGTTTACCCTCACCCTGTACCGCCACCTCGCCATGCAGCACCTCGCTGCGTGACACGTTAGCGGTATCCGCACTCACGCGGAAGTCTGTGCCGCGCACGCCGACGGCAATCACTGGGGTAATGATTTCATAGCGCGCCGCAGGGCCTCTCAAGGGGGTGACCTGGGTTTCCACCTGGCCGCTTTGCAGCCGCGTGCGTGTGTCCGTCACGCCGGACTTTCCGTATGCGGCCATCGTTGCCAGCGTCAACCGGCTGTTTGCCATCACCATCAGGCGCGAGCCGTCGGCAAAGCGTAGCGTGAGGTTGCTGTCGCTGCCGGTGCGGATTTGATCACCCGCCTGCAAGGATGCCCCGGCCTCAATCGCCAGGGACGCGCCGCCCGTGGCGTGTATCACCTCGGCCACCCCCTGCACGCGCATCACCTCGGCGACGGTTTGCTGGAGTTTCAGCAATTCAACGGGTATGCGCAACTGTAATCCCGGTGGGAGCTGTCTCGGGTTTTTGACGCCGTTGATTTTTTGCAGTTTTACCCAATCACGGGCGCGCGCCAAATAGCTGTTCGAGACGCCAATCAGCGTGTCACCCTGGCGTACCGTATATATCCAGTCAGCAGTGCCCGCCTGGGCGTATCCCGTCAACAGCAAAGCCATCCAGATGCAGCGGGGTAAGCGCTTGCCTGACCGATGTGGAAAAGGGCTTGATGTGAGGTGGGTATTCACTGATAGCATCATACGTTATTCTGCTCCATGAAAGGAAATAGCGTTTTCCCCCGGGAAATGACAGCTTCTACGCTGTGATCGTTCCATTTGCGAATTTAACAAAACTTATCAAACAGTTCTACATTATGGCCCTAGAATGTAGATTGTTCCTGATAAACACAGGGCAAGTGTACTTGGTGCCCGCCTGGCGGCCTCTCGGAGAAGCCCGCATGAATATAGTAATTGTTGATGATGATCCGGAGCATCTGTCGCTGGTTCATCGACTGCTCGAAAACCTGGATGAGTGCCAGGTGCTGGATTTTTCGCGCCCACTCGAAACCCTCGCTTGGTGTGAGCAGAATGACCCTGATTTGGTGATTGTCGATTATATGATGCCCGAACTGGATGGCATGGAGTTTATCCGCCGCTTCCGTCGGCTGCATGGCAAGATGGATACGCCAGTCGTCATGGTTACCTCGCGCACGGAAAGCCATGTGCGTTACGAGGCGCTGGAGGTGGGCGCGACGGATTTTCTTAACAAGCCGGTCGATAAAACCGAGCTTTTTGTGCGCACCAGAAACATGCTGGCCCTGCGCCGCAATCAAAAACAACTCGCCAATCGCGCCGAATGGCTGGCCGGGGAGGTTAAAAAGGCGACAGCGGAAATTGTTGCTCGGGAACGCGAAACCATCCTGCGACTGTCCAAGGCGGCGGAATACCGCGACCCGGAGACGGGTGCGCATATTCTGCGTATGGCCCATTATGCGCGGCTTATAGCGCGAAATATCGGAACTCCCGAGGAGGAGCAGGATCTTATCCAGAAAGCTGCGCCCATGCATGATATCGGCAAGGTGGGCGTTCCCGATCATATCCTGCTCAAGCCCGGGCGGCTGGACCCTGACGAGTTGAAGATTATGCGGCAGCACGCGCAGATCGGCTATGAGATCCTCAAAGACAGTGATTCCCATATATTGCGCGTTGCGGCGCAAATTGCGCTGACGCATCATGAAAGGTACGATGGCCTTGGTTATCCGCACGGAACAAAAGGCGAGGATATCCCGATAGTGGGACGGATCACGGCGCTGGCCGATGTTTTTGATGCCTTGCTGTCCAGCCGACCCTACAAAAAGGCCTGGGAATTGGATCGTGTAATTGAAATGATCAAGGCTGAATCCGGGAAACACTTTGATCCACTGTGTGTGGAAGCGCTATTCAAGGACTGGGATGCGGTATTGGAAATAAGGCGGTGATTTTTCGATGGTTTTTTTCATGTAAAAAACAGATTTTCAATAAAATAAAAACCTAAAAAAGTACTAATTCAGGCATGTTTTTATAAGTAAAGCCATGCAGGCCAGCGGAGGGTGAAATGAATATAGTGATAGTGGATGATGATCAGGATTCGGTGTCCCTCCTGCTGCAGATGCTGGGCTCGCTTGAAGGATGCAGCACAATCTGTTTCACGAAACCCCATGAGGGGCTGGAGTGGTGCGCACGGAGTGATCCCGACCTGGTGATTCTCGATTATGCCATGCCGGATATGGATGGCATTGAGTTTCTGTGCCGTTTCCGTGCCCTGAAGGGTAAGAGTGGGATACCTTTGTTGATGGTCACGGTTGTTCACGAAAAGTCGGTGCGCTATCAGGCGCTGGAGATGGGGGCAACGGATTTTCTCACCAAGCCAGTTGATTCAATCGAGCTGATTGCCCGTGTAAAAAATATGCTTGCCTTGCGCCGCAACCATAAACAACTTTCTGATCTTGCGGGATGGCTGGCTCAGGAGGTGGGCAAGGTTACCGATGAGATTGTGTTGCGGGAACGTGAGATTATTATTCGCCTCTCCAAGGCTGCGGAATACCGCGACCCGGAAACCGGCGCGCACGTGCTGCGCATGGCCCACTACTCCCAGCTGATTGCAAAAAATCTCGGGCTTGCCCGCCAGGATCAGGATATTCTCCTGGAAGCGGCACCGATGCACGACATCGGTAAAGTCGGCATCCCTGATTATATCCTCCTCAAGCCCGGCCCCTTGAGTCCGGCGGAAGCTACTATCATGCGGCAACATGCCCAGATCGGTTATGAAATTCTCAAGGGCAGTGAATCCCGTATCCTTAATGTTGCTGCGCAGATTGCGTTGACACACCATGAAAAATACGATGGGTCGGGCTATCCGTCCGGTTTGCAAGGTGATGATATCCCGGTTTATGGCCGGATTGTTGCGTTGTCGGACGTGTTCGATGCGCTGCTTTCCCAGCGTCCCTATAAAGAAGCGT
This sequence comes from Gammaproteobacteria bacterium, assembly GCA_021731145.1. Lineage (GTDB taxonomy): Bacteria > Pseudomonadota > Gammaproteobacteria > Ga007554 > LNEJ01. Next base: position 12,125 of record JAKFXX010000012.1, read on the forward strand.
GGGGAGTGGAGCGTGTCGCGGAAACAATCCGTGCGGGGGCGGGCAGCCACTTTGATCCGGCCTGTGTGGATGCATTATTCAATGACTGGCAGGCCGTGCAGGCGATTATGCAAACTTTTCGCAACGAAGAATCCCCATTGCATTAACCCGAACCCCGCACGCGCCTCATAGCTGGTAAACTGGCGGCTATGATCACACTTCGTAATATATCGCTGCGACGCGGCGGACGCCTTCTGTTGGAGGACGTCACACTTACTTTTCACGCCGGACAAAAAATAGGTATCACCGGCGCCAATGGCACCGGAAAATCCAGCCTGTTTGCCTTGCTGCGTGGTGAAATCCATCAAGATAGCGGCGATGTGGGTATGCCGCCGCAGCTCACTATCGCCCACGTCGCGCAAGAAACCCTCGCGCTGGATCAACCTGCCATAGAGTATGTTATTGATGGTGATGCGGAGTTGCGCGTGTGTGAGGCGCAGATCGCCGAAGCTGGCCACGCCGATGATGGCGAGCGTATCGCCGCGCTCTATGCACGTTATGAAAATATTGATGGCTACACCGTTCGGATACGTGCCGCGCAGCTTCTAAGTGGCTTGGGGTTCACCGTGCCGGAGCATATGCGGCCTGTCAGCGCCTTCTCCGGCGGTTGGCGCATGCGGCTCAATCTGGCCAAGGCGCTGATGTGCCGTTCCGATTTGCTGTTGCTCGATGAACCGACCAACCATCTCGACCTCGATGCCGTACTGTGGCTTGAGCAATGGCTGCTGGCTTACCCGGGCACGCTGTTGCTGATCTCCCATGACCGCGACTTTCTGGATAATGTTGTGGATGCTATCGCCCATGTGGAGCAACGCAATATCAACCTGTACAGTGGCAACTACGCGCAGTTTGAGCGGCAACGTGCCGAGAAGCTGGCGCTGCAACAGGGAAGCTACGAGAAGCAGCAGCGTGAGATCGCCCACATGCAGGACTTCGTGGCGCGCTTTCGCGCCAAGGCCAGCAAGGCACGCCAGGCGCAAAGCCGACTCAAGGCTCTGGCGCGCATGGAAACAATTGCCGCAGCCCATGTGGACTCACCGTTCCGCTTTGCCTTCCGCGAACCCGCCAAACACCCTCATCCGTTATTGCGCCTGGAAAAGGTTAGCGTCGGATATGGCGATACCGTTATTTTGCGCGACATCAATCTCGGTTTGGAGGCGGGCGCGCGCCTGGGTGTGCTGGGCCGCAACGGCGCGGGCAAGTCTACCCTCATCAAGTTTCTGGCGGGTGAGATCAAGCCACTGAGCGGGCAGCGGATTGATGGCGATGGCTTGCGCATTGGTTATTTTGCTCAGCATCAGCTCGAACAACTGCGTCCTGAAGACAGCCCGTTGGAGCATTTGCGGCGTCTTGATCAGCAGGGTAACGATGCGTCGGGCGGAGCGGGTGAGCAGGAAATGCGCAGTTTTCTCGGGGGTTTTGGCTTCGCTGGTGACGACGCGATGCGTGCGGTGGCGCCATTTTCCGGGGGAGAAAAGGCGCGTCTGGTGCTGGCCCTGCTCGCGTGGCAGCGCCCTCACCTGCTGTTGCTCGACGAGCCAACCAATCACCTGGATCTGGACATGCGCGACGCGCTCACCATGGCTCTGCAGGATTATCAGGGCGCGCTAGTAGTGGTGTCCCATGACCGCTATCTGCTGCGCACCATTGCCGATAGCCTGGTGCTGGTGGCGGATGGCAAAGTGGCGGCATTCGATGGCGACCTGGATGATTACCGGGACTGGCTGAATCAGTCGCAAAAGCAAAAACAGCCAGATCTTCCGAAAAATCCGTCCGCTGCCGCTAATAATAATTCCAAGCTGCAAAACCGCCAGGCCGCACAGCAGCGCCGCCCGCTGGAAAAGCGTCTGAGCGAGATCGAAAGGCAGCTTACACGTTTTCATGACGAAAAGACCGCAGTGGAAGAGCTACTCGCTGATCCCGTCAGCTATCAGGTGGAAAACACGGCCCGCCTGAATGAGGGCATCGCACAGCGGACGCAGATTATCGGGCAATTACAAAAGATTGAAGAGGATTGGCTGGAGGTCAGCGAGATGCTGGCGGCGTTGTCAGATGTGTGAAAGCGCATCGCTGGGGTCGTTCTGGTGCCGGAGGCAATCAACATTCCTGTTCAGGAACCGTACCTAGTACATGAAATTATAAATTACGAAACATGATCCGAATCCCATGTAGGGCTGGCTTTAGCCTGACATGTCGGCCTGAAGGCCGACCTACAATTGTGCGGCATTACGCTGCACAATTTATGTGTTCATGTACTAGACTATCAGCAGAATGGCTGCATAGCGCGCCGCTTTACCAATGGCGATAAACAGCAGCGCCAGTCCACCGTGAATGCGCAACCAGCCCGCCGCCACGCACAGCGGATCGCCGATTATTGGCAGCCAGGAAAACAGCAACAGCGGGCTGCCCCATTTTTGCATATACTGCACCGCGCGCCGCAGTTTTTCATTGCCCATGGCTTGCGCGGGGTAGCGCCATGCGATTAGCCGACCAATCAGCCAGGAACTCATTCCGCCCAGCGTATTGCCCAGTGTCGCTACCCAGAGTAATGTCCAGGGATCATGGCCCTTGTTGGCGGCCAGCAGCGCCAGGATCGCTTCCGAGCCGCCCGGTATTATCGTTGAGGCAAGAAAGGCGCTCAGGAATAGCGCCCATACCCCCCATTCGTTGACAAACTCCAGCATCAGCGCTCCGCCATGAAAGGCAATAAAAAAAGCGGCCGAAGCCGCTTAGTGGTGATGCGTGTGGTTTTTGTTGTAAACCGGCATCCCTGCAATCCTGGCGGGATGTAAGATGTAATATAATGTGTCGTGAAATCTAAACCACGAGTATGGCGCGAGTCAATACCGTTTTTTAACTCTATCCCGGTAACATAAATGAATCCTGGCGCCGTACTGGCGGGTTTGGCTAAATCAGAGGTGCCGAATGTCGTGGTGCGCCACCTTGGACGCTGCAACTACCTGCCGGTATGGCACGCCATGCAGGAATTCACCGCTATGCGCACGGACGATGCCCCCGATGAGCTGTGGCGGGTGGAGCACCCGCCGGTGTATACCCAGGGCATGAACGGCAAGCCCGAGCACCTGCTTGATCCAGGCACTATCCCGGTGATCCAGGTGGATCGTGGTGGACAGGTCACCTACCACGGGCCGGGGCAGGCCGTGGTCTACGTGCTGGTTGACCTGCGCCGCCGTGGCTGGGGGGTGCGGCAACTGGTTGGTTACATGGAACAGGCGGTGATCGACTTGCTGGCGGACTATGGCATCCCTGCCCATGCGCGCCGCGACGCCCCCGGTGTGTATGTTGGGAACAGCAAAATCGCAGCCCTCGGACTGCGTGTGCGCCGTGGATGCAGCTATCACGGCCTGAGCCTCAATGTGGTGATGGATCTGGAGCCATTTCAGCGCATCAACCCCTGTGGCTATGCGGGGATGGAGGTTACACAGGTGAGCGATTTGGGTGGTCCATGCGATTTTGGCGCAGTGTCTGATGCGCTGCTAAGGCATCTTGGGCGGCATCTGGGGTAAACTATGCTGATGACAGGTCAGGCTCCACAGATTGAGCATGAGTCATATCTGTTTGAATCCGCGTAAATTCTTCTAACTCAACTCCCAGAAAATCCCATGGCCATATTCGATAGCGACGAACTCCCGCCCCTGGCGCCCAACCCTATGAAGGGCGAGTCAAAAGTGTCTCGTATTCCGGTTAAGGTGGTGCCCGCCGCCGCGCCCCTGAGAAAACCGGCATGGATACGCGCCCGCTCGCCCAACAGTCCCGAGGTTGCACGGCTCAAGGGCGTATTGCGTGAACACAAGTTGCATACCGTGTGCGAAGAGGCGTCATGCCCGAATCTGGGGGAATGCTTCGGCCACGGCACAGCCACCTTTATGATCATGGGCAATATTTGCACGCGGCGCTGCCCGTTTTGCGATGTCGCCCACGGCAGGCCCAATGCGCTGGATGCCGATGAGCCGGAGAATCTTGCGCGTACCATTGAGGCGATGGGGCTGCGCTATGTGGTGGTGACCTCGGTGGACCGCGACGACCTGCGTGACGGCGGGGCGGGCCACTTCGCCGCCTGCATCCAGGCGATACGCCGCAGGGCGCCGAACACGCGGCTCGAAATTCTTGTGCCCGATTTTCGCGGACGCATGGATGTCGCGCTGGAGGTGCTGAACGACAATCCGCCGGATGTTTTCAACCACAACCTGGAAACCGTGGCGCGCCTCTATAAGCAGGCACGTCCCGGCTCCGATTATGAGTGGTCTCTCAAGCTGCTGCAGCGCTTCAAGGCGGCCCATCCCGCCATCCCTACCAAGTCCGGCGTGATGCTCGGTCTCGGTGAGACCATCGAGGAAGTTGAACAGGTGATGATGGATTTACGCGCTCACGGCTGCAACATGCTCACCCTTGGCCAATATCTGCAACCCAGCCAACACCACTTGCCTGTGGCGCGCTACGTTACGCCTGATGAGTTTGATCGTCTCGCGGAAACAGGCCGCAAAATGGGCTTTGCCAATGTCGCCAGCGGCCCGATGGTGCGCTCTTCCTATCATGCCGATTTACAGGCGGCGGGTGATAAAGTCGTATAGCTTTCTTTAAATTCTCGACGAAAAATTTGATGATAAGCCGGGCCAAACCTTGCAGGATTTTTTTTGAATAGGTGCCGCGTAAACGGGAGTGAAAACAATGCGGCGTTGTGAGTGGGCAAACGGAAGTCCATTGGAAATGGAATATCACGACAGCGAGTGGGGCGTGCCTGTCCATGATGACCGGGTGCTGTTCGAGTTTTTGATTCTGGAAGGCGCGCAGGCGGGTTTGAGCTGGTCTACGATACTCAAAAAGCGCGAGAATTACCGAATAGCATTCGATGATTTTGATGCCCAAAAAATCGCGCAGTACGATGAAGATAAAATCGCCACTCTTCTTGCCGACCCCGGTATTGTGCGTAACCAGCTGAAAGTGGCCGCCACGGTTTTGAACGCCCGGTTGTTTCTGGCTGTGCAAAAAGAGTTTGGCAGTTTTGATCGTTATATCTGGAGTTTTGTCGGCGGCGCTCCCATCATCAATGCGCGGCAGTCCGCCAAGGATGTTCCCGCCAAAACAGCGGAATCAGATGCCATGAGCAAGGATCTGGCCAAACGCGGTTTTAAATTCGTCGGCTCCACCATCTGTTATGCCTATATGCAGGCGACCGGGATGGTGAACGATCATGATGTGGCGTGCCATCGCTATCATGTCTGTCAGTGATCAATACAGTGACTATGTGCTTGAGCAACTGCGTTGCGCCGGGCAGGTGACCGGCAGAAAAATGTTTGGCGGGATGGGGCTTTATTTGCAGGGCGCGTTTTTCGCCTTGATTGCCAGTGACACCCTGTACTTTAAAGTGGATGACGCCAACCGGTCTGACTATGAGGCTGCGGGCATGGGGCCATTCAAACCCTTTGCCGACAGGCCCGGCTACACCATGCAGTATTACGAGGTTCCGGTAGACGTGCTGGAGGATGTTGCAGAGTTGCGGGTGTGGGCTAACAAGGCGCTGTCCGTGGCGCTGCGCAAGGCTTCCGGCGGCAAAAAATCCTCCAAAAAGACCAAGTCATAGGGTTGGGAATCCTGTCCTCCCCATCATTTCTGCAAGCCCGCCGGGATGGTGTACAATCATCTATATCATAGAAACAACACGAGGAATCCCCATTGGAGCAATTTCGTGGCACCACGATTCTGTCGGTGCGCCGTGCCGGGCGGGTAGTGATCGGTGGCGACGGGCAGGTGTCGCTGGGCAATACCATCATGAAGGGCAATGCCCGCAAGGTGCGCCGTCTTTATAATGGCGGGGTGCTGGCTGGTTTTGCCGGAGGCACGGCGGATGCCTTTACCCTGTTTGAGCGTTTCGAGGGCAAGCTTGAGAAATATTCGGGCAACCTACAGCGTGCAGCGGTGGAGCTGGCCAAGGACTGGCGCACCGACCGTATGCTGCGCCGTCTGGAGGCCATGTTGACGGTGGCCGACAAGCATGTCTCATTGATTATTTCCGGCAATGGCGATGTGATCGAGCCGGAAAACAGCCTGATGGCGATAGGTTCCGGCGGGGCGTTTGCCCAGGCTGCGGCGCGCGCCCTGCTGGAAAACACCGAGATGGATGCGCGCACCATTGTCGAGCGTGCGCTGTCTATTGCCGCCGACATCTGTGTCTACACCAACCATAACCTGACCATCGAAGAGTTGGAAGCGGTCAACCCTGATTCATTATAACCTTTACGGTGAGAGCGTTATCCGTGAGTCCCAAACCATGTCCGAAATGACCCCAAGAGAAATCGTCCAGGAACTGGACAAACACATTGTCGGCCAAGCCGCCGCCAAGCGTGCCGTGGCTATCGCCCTGCGCAACCGCTGGCGCAGGATGCAGATCAGCGAGCCGCTGCGTAGCGAGGTCACGCCGAAGAATATCCTCATGATCGGCCCCACCGGCGTAGGCAAGACCGAGATCGCGCGGCGTCTCGCCAAGCTGGCCAATGCGCCGTTTATCAAAATCGAAGCCACCAAATTCACCGAAGTAGGCTATGTCGGGCGCGATGTGGAGTCGATCATCCGCGACTTGATGGACATTTCCATCAAAATGACGCGCGAGGAGGAGATGAAGAAAGTGCGCCATCGTGCCGAGGACGCAGCTGAGGAGCGCATTCTCGATATCCTGCTGCCGCCCGCGCGCGGCATGGGTTTCAGCGCGGAGCCGCCCAGCGCAGAGGCATCGTCAACACGTCAGAAATTTCGCAAGAAGCTGCGCGAGGGCGAGTTGGATGAGCGCGAGATCGAGGTGGAGGTCAGCGTCGCGCCCGTCGGCGTGGAAATCATGGCGCCGCCCGGCATGGAAGACATGAGCAGCCAGTTGCAGAGCCTGTTTCAGAATATCGGGACAGGGCGCACTCGCACGCGCAAGATGCGCGTCAAGGAGGCCTTCAAGGTGCTTGTCGATGAGGAAGCCGCCAAGCTCGTCAACGAAGAAGAGATCAAGGTCAAGGCCGTGCATAATGTCGAGCAGAACGGCATCGTGTTTCTCGACGAGATAGACAAAATCGCCAAACGCGGCGAGCACGGCGGGCCGGATGTGTCACGCGAAGGCGTGCAACGCGATTTGCTGCCCCTGGTGGAAGGCTCCACCGTATCCACCAAGTCCGGCACGGTGCGCACCGACCACATCCTGTTCATCGCTTCGGGCGCGTTTCATCTTTCCAAACCATCCGATCTTATTCCCGAATTGCAGGGGCGGCTGCCGATCCGTGTTGAGCTGGATGCGCTGACGGTGGAAGATTTCGTCAGGATACTCACCGAGCCCAGCGCCTCGCTCACTGAACAATACCGCGCGTTGCTGGTGACGGAAGGCGTAACGCTTACTTTTAGCAAGGGTGCCATCGCACGCATCGCAGAGGTGGCCTGGCACGTCAACGAACGCACCGAAAACATCGGCGCGCGGCGTCTGCATACCGTGCTGGAACGGCTGCTGGAAACCCTCTCATTTGACGCCTCCGACCGCAGCGGTCAAACGCTTGAGATCGACGCCGCCTATGTGGATGAGCACCTTGCGAAACTGGCGAAGGATGAGGATTTGAGCAGGTATATTTTGTAGGGTTGGCAGGAATAGGCAAGACATGGAACAGATGCCGACCGTACTTAGAATTGGGCCTTACCGATTTTTCTTTTATGCGGGCGACGGGAATGAACCCGTGCATATTCATATTGAGCGTGATGACAAGATTGCGAAATTCTGGCTTGATCCTATCAGGTTACAGAGTAGTGGCGGGTTCAGCCGGGTAGAAATTGGTCAAATCCAGAAGATTATCAATGAACATCACCTGCAGTTAGCGGAGGCGTGGCATGGGTATTTTGGCAATTGAAATGGAGATTCCCTATGCCGAGGGCGTCGCGGTAACCGAGGATACCTTGAGTGTGGATTTGAGCGACGGACGAACCATTTCAGTGCCGCTGGCCTGGTTTCCCAGGCTCTCGTATGCCACTCCAGATGAGCGGAACAACTGGCGATTGATCGGCAAGGGTCAGGGCATCCATTGGGAAGACATTGATGAAGACATTAGTGTCGATGACTTGATCGTTGGTAAGGCATCAGGTGAAAGTCAAACTTCTTTTAAGGCATGGCTAAGCAAGCGCGCTTGATCCATCTGCGGAACTTTTTAAAATGATCACAGACAACAAACCCAGACCCACCGACATACGCCTGCATCAAAAAACGCGGGTACTGGAACTATTCTTCGATGACGGTGCGCACTTCCGGCTGCCATGTGAGTATCTGCGCGTCTACTCGCCGTCGGCTGAGGTGCGCGGCCACGGGCCGGGGCAGGAGGTGTTGCAGTTGGATAAGGAGAATGTAAATATCTCCGCCATCGAGCCGGTCGGCAATTATGCCGTGCGTCTGGTGTTTGACGATGGACACAACACCGGGCTGTACTCCTGGAATGTGCTCTACACCCTGGGCGAAAATTACGGCACCTTCTGGCAGGAATATCTCGCGCGCCTTGAAAAGGCCGGACATACTCGCAATGAACCCGGTACAGCCTCCTAAAGGATAATGCTCATGGATAAACACGAACCAACAGACGACACCACCCACTTCGGTTTCCAGCGCGTGCCGGTGACGGAGAAAGCGCGCAAGGTGGCGGGGGTGTTCGACTCGGTGGCGTCCAAATATGACGTGATGAATGATGTCATGTCGTTCGGCATTCACCGCTTGTGGAAGCGGTTTGCCATTGATATGAGTAACGTGCGCGCCGGGCAGCATGTGCTGGATCTGGCCTCCGGCACGGGTGATCTGGCCGCCCGGTTTGCGCGCAAGGTGGGGCCGGCCGGTTATGTGGTTTCTTCCGATATCAACGCCAGCATGCTCAACACCGGGCGCGCGCGCCTGGTGGATCAGGGGGTGGTGGGCAATGTGCGCTATGTGCAGGCCAACGCCGAATGCCTGCCGTTTCCCGATAATCATTTCGACTGCATCACCATCGCCTTCGGTCTGCGCAATGTTACCGACAAGGATGCCGCGCTGCGCTCTATGTGCCGCGTGCTGCGGCCCGGCGGGCGGTTGCTGGTGCTGGAATTTTCCAGCCCAGTGGTGCCTGGTCTCAAACCTGTTTATGACACCTACTCGTTCAAGTTGCTGCCGCTGATGGGCAGGATGATCGCTGGAGATGCCGAAAGCTACCGCTACCTGGCCGAGTCGATACGCATGCATCCCGACCAGGAAAGCCTCAAGGGAATGATGCAACGCGCTGGTTTCGAGCGTTGCGAATATTTTAATCTGGCGGGTGGGATTGTGGCCTTGCACCGGGGGTATAAGTTGTAGGAGCGAGCTGTCACTTCGGTTTCTATCCAAAAGCAACAGTCGAACGGAATGTGCCATGAAGTTTTTTCGTGCTTTTCGTGGACGGTGGTGCGTAATACAACACATTAAAAAACCTCTGTGTACACTGTGTCTCCGTGGCTAAATTTTTAAGGGCACTATAGTGCAAGTACCTACACTTTTCCTCTCCGCGCTTGATGCCGCGTTAAACGCCTGTCTGCGCCTCGACCCCGGCACCCTCCAGCGTCTTGCCGCACTGTCCGGCAAGGTTATCGCCATCGAGCTGCGCGGCCTGGATATCACCTTGTACTTGCTGCCCAGCGCGAATGGCATGCAGGTGTCGGGCGTTCATGAAGGCGTGCCGGATACATTGTTGAGCGGCACGCCTCTGGCGTTGGCACGGCTGGGCGCGGCCAAGCATGAGCCGGGCACATTGTTTTCCGGCGATGTGGAAATCCGTGGCGACATCGAACTGGGGCAGCGTTTCAAAGCAATTCTCGATGCCATCGATATTGACTGGGAAGAGCAATTATCAAAATTGACCGGCGATGTCATCGCACATCAGGTTGGCAACGCGGTGCGCGACATACTTGGCTGGAGCCGCCGCGCGGCGGATACCCTCGGCCGCGATACCGTCGAATACCTGCACGAGGAAAGCCGCGACTTGCCCAAGCGCGATGAAGTGGAAGAATTTCTTGCTGGTGTCGATACGCTGCGTTCCGACGCTGACCGGATCGAAGCGCGTATCCACCGTTTGCACGGGCTGATGCAACGCAGGGGTGCCGGATGATCCGCCCCGGTCAGGCGTTACGCCTGCTGCATATTAATCGTATTCTGGTACGGCACGGGTTGGATGAGATCGTCCTTGCTACGCACCTGTTCCGTCCATTCCGTTTTCTTCTTTATCTTATGCCGTGGCGCTGGTTTGGCGTATCCCAGGAGGCGCGTGGTGTACGCATCCGGTGCGCCCTGGAAGATCTGGGGCCGATCTTCGTCAAATTCGGCCAGACCCTTTCCACGCGTCCTGATTTGCTGCCTCCTGACATTGCCCAGGAGCTGGCGCGACTGCAAGACAGTGTGCCGCCGTTTCCAGGGTTGCAGGCGCGTGTGATCATCGAGCAGGCCTACGGCAGACCACTCACCGAGGTATTTCAGTTCTTCGATGAAACCCCGTTGGGTTCGGCCTCCATCGCGCAGGTGCATGTCGCGCGCCTGCACGACGGCAAGGAGGTGGTGGTGAAGGTGGTGCGTCCCAGCATCGAGAAGGTCATTCAACGCGACATCGGTCTGCTCTATATCGTCGCCGATCTTGCTGAACGCTACTGGAAAGAGGCGCGGCGTCTGCGACCGCGCGAGGTGGTGGCCGAATATGAAAAGACCATCCTCGGTGAGCTCGATCTGATGCGCGAGGCTGCCAACGCCTCGCAACTGCGCCGCAACTTTTTAAATTCGGATTTGCTGTACGTACCTGAGATCTACTGGCCGCAGACGCGCCGCAACGTGATGGTGATGGAACGCATTTTCGGTACACCCATCGGTGACGTGCCATCCTTGCGCCAGCAGGGCATTGACCTCAAAAAACTGGCAGAGAAGGGTGTGGAAATCTTCTTCACCCAGGTGTTTCGCGACAACTTTTTTCACGCCGATATGCACCCCGGTAATATTTTCGTTTCCCCTCAGGGCCGTTACATTGCCGTGGACTTCGGCATCATGGGCACGCTCAGTCCCGAGGATCAGCGTTATCTCGCCGAGAATCTGCTGGCTTTCTTCAATCGTGACTACCGGCGCGTCGCCGAATTGCACGTGGAGTCCGAATGGGTGCCTGCGGGCACTCGTGTCGATGAATTCGAATCTGCCATTCGCAGCGTCTGCGAACCGATCTTCGAGCGCCCGCTCAAGGATATCTCCTTCGGTTATCTGCTGCTGCGCCTGTTCCAGACTGCGCGCCGTTTCAATATGGAAGTGCAGCCTCAATTAGTGCTGTTGCAAAAGACCTTGCTGAATATCGAAGGACTGGGGCGTGAGCTATACCCTGATCTCGACCTATGGACCACCGCCAAACCCTTCCTGGAACGCTGGATGCGCGAACAGTTCGGCGCGCGTGCCTTGTATAAGAACCTGCGCGCCCAGATACCTGGCTGGGCCTCAAGCCTGCCGCAATTGCCCGCCCTGGTGCATGATGTATTGCAGCAGGCACGCGATGGCAAGCTGCGTGTGGAATGGCAATCCGAGGAGCTGCAAAAGATTCGCAGCGAAATCAAACGAGCCAACCAACGCACCTTCGGCGCCGTGGTTGGCGCCTCCTTGATTATCGGCGCCGCCATCATCAAGGGGCTGGATGGCAATGCCCCCGCGATGATCGGCGGCGCGCCGTTGCTTACCTGGTTGCTGGGGGGGATGGGTATTGTTATTCTCTTTCTGGCCTGGCCTGATGATTGACCTGACGGGTAACCCGGACCTCTCCGCAATTCTGGAGCTTGAGTTAAGCCCCGTTAAAGCAATACGGAAAAATGGATGCCTGATCAACTAAGCGTCATTCGAGGCTGGCGCCTTTAATTTCAAGACCTTCCCCTTCGGCTTCCATGTTGGACGGGCGATTCGAGGTCCTAATCGCCCGTCTCGTCTCAGTCCTGCCGCAAACTCAATGACTGCTTTCGCAAGTCACGCGCTGCCAACGGCTGTTGAACTGGCCGGTCAGACATGCCGCGCCATCTGGATTCGTTTCCAGATCGAACAGCACGCGCGCAGCTACCGCGGTATCGGTGAAATCGGAAAACACGCCATCGATGCCGAGACGGTAGAACTGCAGGTACTCATTCACAGGGTTGCCGGTGTAGTCGCTTGCGAGCCGGCGCTGCTCGTTACGGAACGTCCAGGTATGTACCAGCAATCCGGCCTTGTGGGCACGCTCGATCAAGTCGGTCGGTGCGGTCAACTTGCGGCTTGCCTCACCCGGGCCAGGAAGCCCGGCAGTCACGGTGCTGACGATATAGCGCTTCCAGGGGCCAATTCCATCGGCATAGGTCGCGATTTCCCCCAGTCCGGCGTCGGTGGTCAGGTAACCGAAGGTACGTGCCAGCAGTTTGGGATCATTTGATGCGGTCCAGTCATATGGACGATCGAACGGCGCGTTGAAAGCAAGTGAACCATCGGCATTGACGTCGTCGGCATCGATCAGTTGGATCAGCGGCAACGGCGTCATTTTGCGTAACTGTTTCAGGTTTGCTTGTTCGAATGACTGGATGAATACCGGCGCGCCGCGGTGATTCCAGCCAGCCTTGGCGAGCGCATCGATCAGCCGCTTCTCGAGCGGCAGACCGATCTGCTGGTGATAGGTTGGATGCTTGGTTTCCGGGTAGATGCCGATGATACGCCCTGTCTCTTCCGATTTTCGCTTGGCCAGTTTAATTATTTCTTCGAATGTCGCAATTTCGAACTTGCCGTTAAACTGCTGAGGGCGATCGGCGAAGGACTGTTTGGCGTGAATGGTCTTGATTTCGGCCAGAGTGAAATCGGAAGCGAAGAAACCTTCTTCCGCAGCACCATCGACAACCACCGTGCGTTTGCGACTGGCGAACTCGGGATGATCGGCGACATCGGTCGTGTTGATGATGTTCGGTTCGTGCCGCGCAATGAGGTAACCGTCCTTTGTCGCAACCAGATCTGGCTCGATGTAATCGGCACCCAGTTCCACCGCAAGTGCATAGGACTCAAGCGTATGCTCGGGCAGATAACCTGCAGTGCCGCGGTGTCCGATCACGATCGGCCGCAAAGACTGGCGGGCACTGTCATGCTTCTCCATGTCTGCCTGCGCGGACGGGGCAACCGATATAAACGCAAGGGTACCTGTCAGCACCAACAGTACAGCTTGTTTCTTCAGCCTCATGATGTATCTCCTCAGATGTATGGGAGGTACAGGCTAACGTCAAAACATTGCAACGCTATTACCGCACGCGCGAACAGACGGCGAGAAACAGCAGGCTGGCGGTTGAAGCGGGGGTGTCCGTTGTTGGCGGGGTGCCACAGTATGCAAAGCGCGCAAGAGATCGATCTCTCCCAAGCATTTGTATATTAACGAACACTAATATACAATAACGCAAAGCTGTACCCGGAAAGGAGAGTTGCTGTGCGCACATTATCTATGATCATACTGCTGGCTGGTTTGCTGGGCATATCGCAAGCACCATCCGCCGCCGAACCCCCGCTTGCTGTGGCGCAGGCGCAATACCGTGGCGTGGCCGCGCAACAGGCGTTTGATGCGGTGGTTGAGGCGGTCAAGCAGTCGACCGTTTCGGCGCAGACGAGCGGGCGTGTCCAGGAAATTGCTGTCGATGTGGATGATCGTGTCGCCAAGGGGGCGGTGCTGGTGCGCGTGATGGATACGGAACCCCGTGCGCGGCTGACGCGGGAGCAGGCGGGGCTGAGCGAGGCCCAGGCCCGTTACAAGGAGGCGCAACAGGATTTCGAGCGCATCAAAGGGGTTTATGAAAAGAGGCTGATTGCCAGAGTCGAGATGGATCGCGCAAGCGCCGCGCTCGATGCAGCCAAGGCGCGGCTGGAGGCAGCCCAGGCGCGCGTAACGGAAAGCCGCCAGCAATTCGACTACGCGGTGGTGAAAGCGCCGTATAACGGCATTGTGGTCAAGCGTCATGTCGAGGTGGGCGAGACGGCCCAGGCGGGCCAACCCTTGCTGACGCTGCTTGCATTGGATCGTTTGCGTGTTTCGATTGAGGTTCCTCAAAGCTTCATCAAGACCGTGCGTACCCAGGGGCGCGTTCATATTGTGTTGCCCGCGCACAATGGCGCCAGCCCGCGCACGGTTGAGGCCGCTCACCTCACGGTTTTCCCTTACGCCGATCCGGTGACGAATACGGTGAGGGTGCGTGCCGATCTTCCTGAGGGGGTGCAAGGTGTTTATCCTGGCATGTTCCTCAAGGCCTCTTTTGCCGGTGATGAGGAAAAGACCCTGCTGGTGCCGCAGGCCGCCGTGGTGCAGCGCAGTGAGATGACCGGCGTGTATGTGGTCAGCAAGGATGGCCGTGTAGCGCTACGCCAGATTCGCATGGGGCAGCGCTATGCCGATGGCATGATCGAAGTGCTGGCGGGACTGGATGCAGGCGAGAACGTAGCGCTTGATCCGATACGCGCCACGATGAATCTCAAACAGCAGCGCGCGGCCAAACCATGAGCGAACGCATGGGGATATCCGGCGTCATCGCCAGGAAATTTTTACACTCCCAGATCACGCCTCTACTGGCACTGGTCGGGTTGCTGCTAGGCCTGTTTGCGGTGCTGGTGACGCCGCGCGAGGAAGAGCCGCAGATCAACGTTACTTTTGCCAACGTCTTTGTCGCCTTCCCTGGCGCGACGGCAAAAGAGGTTGAATCTCTGATCAGCACGCCTGGCGAACAGGTGATGTCGGAGATCGAGGGCATCAAGCACATCTACTCGGTGTCTCAGCCGGGTATGGCGGTGTTTACTGTGCAGTTCGATGTGGGGCAGGATCGCACGAAATCGATTGTGAATCTGTATAACGCGATTTACTCCAATCAGGATTGGTTGCCCGCCCATCTGGGCGTGGGGCAGCCCATCATCAAGCCGATGGGCATGGATGATGTGCCTATTGTTACGCTTACCCTGTGGACCGATGACGCGAAGCGGGGCGGCCATGAGCTGCAACGGGTGGCGCATGCTATCGAGGCGCAATTGAAGCGCGTCCCCGGTACGCGTGACATTTACACCGTCGGCGGCCCGGACCGGGTGGTGCATGTGCAGCTTGATTCCAAGCGCATGGCGGCCTATGGCATTGCGATAGATGATCTGCGCGCCGCGTTGACAGCGGCTAATACATCGCGCGAGGCGGGCGCACTGGTGTCTGGTAATCGTGAGATACAGGTGCAGGCCGGCACCTTTCTGACGAATGGCGCAGAGGTCGCTGCGCTGGTGGTTGGCGTACGCAACAATGCGCCCGTTTATCTGCGTGATGTGGCGCGCGTGACGCAAGGGGCGGATCAGCCTGAGCAGTATGTTTCCTTCGGCACCGGGCCTGCCGCGCAGGATAAGGGCGTTACCGTCAAAGGCGAATTTCCCGCCGTCACCGTGGCCATCGCCAAACAGCCGGGCACCAATGCGGTCAGTATTGCCGAGCAGGTGATCGAGCGCTATGAGCAGCTCGAAGGCACTTTCGTGCCACAGGGCGTGCATGTCACCGTGACACGCAATTACGGCGAAACCGCCAACGACAAGGCCATGAAGCTGATCGGCAAGCTGGCTTTCGCCACCGCATTTGTGGTGCTGCTGGTGTTTTTCGCGCTGGGCTGGCGCGAGGCCTTGATCGTCGGCAGTGCCGTGGTCATTACGCTGATGATCACGCTGTTTGCCTCGTGGGCGTGGGGCTTTACCCTCAATCGCGTGTCATTGTTCGCGCTGATCTTCTCTATCGGCATCCTGGTGGACGACGCCATCGTGGTGGTGGAGAACATCCACCGCCATATGCAGATCGGTGATAAGCCGCTGGCCGAGGCCATTCCGCTGGCGGTGGACGAGGTCGGCAGTCCCACCATCCTCGCCACCTTCACCGTCATCGCCGCGCTGTTGCCGATGGCTTTCGTCACCGGCCTGATGGGGCCGTACATGGGTCCGATCCCGATCAACGCCAGCATGGGTATGCTGATCTCGCTGGCGGTGGCCTTTGTGGTGACGCCGTGGCTGACCTACAAGGTGCTTCGTAACGCCAAACACATGCAGGGCCATGCCGCTCTCGTGGAAGGTGCCCAGGCACACACGGAAGGCGAGGGCAACGGGCCTCTCTACGGATTTTTCAAAAAATATATTGGTGCTTTTTTGCAAGGTGACGCGGGTAAGCCACGGCGCTGGGCGCTGTTTGGCGCCATCATGCTGCTGATTGTGATCTCCGTCGGCCTGGGCGTGGTAAAGCTGGTGGTGCTCAAGATGCTGCCGTTCGACAACAAATCCGAGTTTCAGGTGGTGGTCGACATGCCGGAGGGCGTCAGTGTGGAGCAGACCGCGCGCGTGCTCAGTGAGCTGGGTGTATATCTGGCGACCGTGCCCGAGGTGACGGATTACCAGACCTATGCAGGCACTGCCGCGCCGATCAACTTTAACGGCCTGGTGCGTCAGTATTATCTGCGCAAGGGTGCGAATGTCGGCGACATCCAGGTGAATCTGGTGGACAAGCACAAGCGCGACCGCAAGAGCCATGAAATAGCGGCTTCAGTGCGCGCTCCCTTGCAGGACATCGGGCGCCGCCTGGGGGCCAACGTCAAGATCGTCGAGGTGCCGCCCGGCCCGCCAGTGCAATCGCCGCTCGTCGCCGAGATCTATGGCATGGACTATGACGGCCAGATGCGTATCGCCAAGCGTGTGCGCGGAATATTTGAAAATACCCAGGACGTTGTCGATGTGGATGACAGCATCGAGGCCAACCAAAAACGTTTGATCGTGCATGTCGACCGGCAGAAGGCGGCGCAGTTGGGCGTGTCGCAACAGAGCGTGATAAGCGCGCTCAGTGCCGCGCTGGGTGGCGATGACGCCAGCTACCTGCACGACGTCCATGCCAAATATGCCGTACCCATCCGCCTGGAATTGCCGGTGGCGGACAAGGCCGCTATCCAGTCGCTGTTGGACCTTAAAGTGCGAAGCAATCAGGGCAAGCTCGTACCCTTGTCCGAAATCACCACTGTGGAGCACAACACGCGCGAACATGCCATTTACCACAAGGATTTGATGCCTGTGGTATTTGTCACCGGCGATGCCTCGGGAAAGCTCGATAGCCCGCTGTATGGCATGTTTGACATGCTCGGCAAGCTTGGTGATACCCCGATGGAGCACGGTGCGGTGCTGGATCAATCCCTGCTCAGCCAGCCGGCTGATCCCTATCACTACGGCTTGAAGTGGGACGGCGAGTGGCAGATTACCTACGAGACCTTCCGCGACATGGGGATTGCCTACGGCGTCGGCATGATCCTTATTTATCTGCTGGTGGTCGCGCAGTTCCGCTCCTATTTGACGCCGCTGATCATCATGGCGCCGATCCCGCTCACCATCATCGGTGTAATGCCGGGCCACGCCCTGCTCGGCGCGCAATTCACCGCCACTTCCATGATTGGCATGATCGCGCTGGCCGGTATTATCGTGCGCAACTCGATCCTGCTGGTCGACTTTATTAATCAGGAAGTAAGCCGCGGCGTAGCATTCGAAGAGGCGGTGATCCGCGCCGGCAGCGTGCGCGCCAAACCAATCGTGCTCACGGGCTTGGCGGCCATACTCGGCGCGCTGTTCATTCTGGATGATCCAATCTTCAACGGACTGGCAATCTCGCTGATCTTCGGCATCCTTGTCTCTACCCTGCTGACGCTGGTGGTGATACCAGTGATGTATTACGCGTTTATGCGCAAGCGGATCGTTTCTGGCTGATCGAAAGTAAAAATATAGTGGCATCGAGCATGCAATTTTTCCGTGGCAAAGACAGTAAATGAATTACGCTGATGTTTTTCGCTTCCGTATCGGAAACGCCGTGGTTTGGCATGGCGGGGCTTGCTGTGGGGATGCTGGTCGAGATTATCGGTATCGCCATCGAGCACAAAGGCCGGTGATCAGTCGATCTGCAAGCTCCGCCGGATCGCCTCGGTTTCGGCGGAAGGCGGCATGGCAAGCACTGCATTGAGCACCTTGCGGCAGCGCTGATAGACAGCCAGTGCTTCGGCGCGCCTGTTTTGCCGCAAGTAGCTGCGCATGAGACGCTGATAAAACACCTCTGCCACAGGATCGACCTCCAGCGATTTTCCGTAGCAATCCACAGCGGCATCCCACTCCCCAGTCTGTTCGCAACGCTGCCCCAAATCGTCCAATTGACGCAGGAATTTGCTTTTTAGACGTTCGCGCGGGGTGATTGCCCAGGCGGAACCCTCCTGATGCAGAAAGGGTCCCTGGTATAACTGAAACACCTTCCTCAACGATGCGGGGTCTTTGTGTTCACCTGCCTGACGATCCTGTAACCGGCTCATGGCACGCCCCAGCGCCCAGACATCGACCCAGCAATAATGCGCTTCGAGCGACAGACGGCCGCTCTGCAAGACCAGCACTTTGTCATGATCGAGCACCTTGCGCAGGCGATGCAGCGTAGTATTGAATGCCTGGCGGGCAATGTCGCCTTCGGCGTCGGGCCACAAGGCCTCGGCCAATTGATCGACACCGATATCCCTGCCGCCAAAGGCAAGTAGCGCCTTGAGCAATTCCAGTGGCTTGCGCTGCCCCTTGCTGCTGAGCGATATCGGCTCATCATGGCACAGCACCTGAAAGCGGCCGAGAGTGTATATTTTCAGAGGCCATGGCCACTCTTCGCAATGCGTGCCGGCATCCGCCAGATCCAGGCCGCGTTGCCGCACATAGTATCTGATGTGGTCGGTTTCGATCCCCGCTTCGAGGGCATAGGCGCATAGTCTGGCAATGTCCGTCCGCGTCCAGAAGTGCAGGTTAACACTGCCCATTTTTTTATTCAGGGCGCAGACCCGGCGCAATAGCGATATGCCTAATGCCTGTCTGCCTCGATCCAGTGCATACAGGGCCAGACGTGCCAGACAATGGTATTCGATGAGTTCGCTGCGCATGCTGCGGCCAATGCGCCGGGCGCGGCCCAAGTGAACCAGCGCGGCGCGATTCCGCCCCTGCGCGAAAAGGATCTGCGTCAGGCCGATGAGGCATATCGCATTCGGGAAAGGGGTGCCTGCGGCAGTTGACAGCCGGACGGCCGTTTCAGCGTCTTCCAGGGCATGCGGCAGATTGCTTTGCAGCATGGCGAGCCAGGCCGCCTGGTAATGATAATAGCCGACATCGAGCAGGCGCGTGGCATTCAGCACGGGCGCCATTCTGCGCAGATAATCCTTGGCCAGCTCCAGATCGCCCGCCACCAGCGCGCCGACCGCACCCTGCCCAAGCAACAGGTAGTCCCTGACATGTACCCCGCTCTGGGTAACGATTCGCCACCCCTCTTCTACGGCATTGATACAGTGCTCGGTAGTGCCCGCCAGCGAGTTGTAAAACCCCTCCTGGAGTTGCCAGGTGATTTTTATCAGCGCGGGTACATCGGGTGCATGCACTTCCTCTTCCAGGGAGCGGAAAATCATCCAGGCCTTGGCGAAATCGCCAAGCCAGAAATAATAGGGCAACAGGTTGATGCCCATGATGAGCCGCTGATTCCTGTCGGGGCAGTTCTGCATGAGGGTTTTCAGGCGTTCCTCCCATGCCGGAAGGCGCGGATGCTGTGGCCGGTGATAAATCAGCGTACCGAACATGCTGGACAGCACGCGGATTTCTATCTCGATCGAAGGGAAGTGCGGATGGCGTTCGAGCATGTCTTCAAGTTCGCCGATCCAGTGATCCAGTGGAGTGAAATTTCCCCATTCATAGCGATAAGTGTCGACCACGCCTGCCCACGCCAGGTATTGGCCTGCTGGGTGCTGTTCCGCCTTGAAAAATGCGTAGGCCTTTTCATGATACCCGCGCGCCTCGGCGATATTGAACGGCAGGCGGCAATAGCCCAGCCAGTAGAGCAGCCAGCCGTTTTGTTCGATGACATGATTGGGCAGCGCATGTATCCAGCTTTCGAGGGTTTGGGTGCGCCCCTGGGCAATCAACATGGCCGCATGCCGCAGGATGGCTTCCCTGGCCATGTCCCAGTTCGCGATGCTGATATAGAGCGCGATAGCTTCATCGACCTGCCCCGCCTTTTCCAGAATATGCGCGGCGCGATTCTGGGTGTCGAACAACTGCTCCGCGAAAAAAACTCTTCTCGATTGAGACAACAGGAAGTCGCGGAACAAGCCGTTGTACTGATACAAAATCCCATCGCCATTCCGCTTCTCGACGAAGTAGTGCCTGCGGCTGAGGTCGGCCAGCATCTCGCCCGCATCGGCATGTCCGGTGAGTTGCACCACCATCTCGGTGGTCATGCAGGGGAAAAAGGCACTTTGCAGCAGGAATTTCTGCATGTCCGGGGTGGCCTTGGCAAAAATTTCATCGGCGAAATAATCGAAGATGAGCTGGAAGGCATCCTGATCTATCGCTGGCGATAGCGCGGTATGCGTTTGGGCGTGTTCGAGCATCAAGACCAGTCCCGCCGCCCAGCCGCCGGTTTTATCGTAGAGCAGGCGCAGCATGGTTTCATCGGTCTGGCCGCCACGTATCGCGGCGATATCGCGTATCTCATCGGAGGTGAGGCACAAATCCTGCGCATCGATAATCTTCATCTTCCGGTTGAGCCGTAGCCGGGCGAATGCCGGGGGTGGAGTGCCACGGCTGACCAGGATCACTGTCGCGTCCACGGGCAACTCGGAGAGGCTATCTTGCAAGACCTGATAAAGGGCGGATTTTTCCTCCATCTCATGGCAATCGTCCAGCACAAGCACGAACGGCCCTTCGAGCCGGCTGTAGAGTTCTCTGAAATAGCGTTTGGTGAACGTGGGCAGATTTGCCAGATATTCGGCTGTCAGCAGGGGCAAGTCGGGTTTGTTTGCTGGCCCCAGGTGTTGGGCGGCAAGCCCCAGATAATAAAAAAAGTTGGCGGGATCCTGGTCCCGGCTATCGACCTGATACCAGAGTACAGGCAGGCCGCGCGCTTTGGGGTAACTCGAAAGAAGCGCCGTTTTACCCGAACCGGGTGGGCCGGAAACCCATATGACCGAGCACTGGCGACTGCCATCGAGCAACTGAAACAGCCGCTCGCGAGGATAAACGCCGGCATCCTGAGGCAGGGCGGTCTTGGCCGGGGAGAACGGCCTCGGAGCAACTATCGTTTGAGTGAGCAGGGGCATAAAAAACCATCCTTAGGGGCGATTCCATCATGGATAGCATAAGCCAGCAAACTTACAAATAGCTTACATATTCAAATTGCTAGCAAAGCACGAGGCAAATATAGCGCTCTTGCAAGTGCTTATCCATGGTAAAAATACCATGATTGCCCTTTATGAACGCCGTTCTCGTCTGGCTGGTTGCGCTATGAACGGTGCGCCTGAAATGCAGGTGCTTGTATCTGTTGTGAAATAGGCGATGTGCCGTTTCAGCGTCCTGTGAAGCCCGGTTGTTTGATATTATATGCCTAGTGACTGCCATCTTTCATAGCCCTTGCAACCCGCACCTCGAACCACGAAAATTACACAAATGACCCCCGGCTTCGTCCACCTCCATCTCCACACTGAATATTCCCTGGTTGATAGCGTTGTGCGCGTCAAACCGCTGGTGAAGGCGTGCGCTGCTGCCGGTATGCCGGCCTGCGCGGTGACGGATCAATCCAACCTGTTTGCCATGGTGAAGTTTTACCGTGCGGCCCAGGCGGCGGGCGTGAAGCCTATCATCGGGGTGGATGTGTGGCTGCACAATGAGGTGGATCATAACCAGCCGTCGCGCTTGGTGTTGCTGTGCCAGAACCGCGAGGGCTATCTCAACCTCACGCGCCTGGTGTCGCGCAGTTATATCGAAGGCCAGTTGCGCAGCATCCCCATGATCCGCAGGGACTGGCTGGAGGGCGCGAGCGATGGGTTGATCGCCTTGTCCGGTGGGCGCGCCGGTGACGTAGGGCAAGCCCTGCTGGCGGGCAACCGGGGAGCTGCCGAAGCGCTGCTCAATGGCTGGAAAGCGCTGTTTCCCGATCGCTTCTATCTGGAGCTGCAACGCAGCGGACGCGAACACGAGGAGGATTATCTGCACGACGCCGTTGATCTGGCGCAGGCGCTCGACGTGCCGGTGGTGGCCACCAACGATGTGCGCTTCATCAAGCCTGAGGATTTTTACGCGCACGAGGCCAAGGTGTGCATCCATGAGGGGCGTGTGCTGGATGACCCGCGCCGCCCGCGCCTGTATTCCGAGCAGCAGTATCTGCGCACCCCGCAGGAAATGGCCGAGCTGTTTGCCGATCTTCCCGAGGCGCTGGAAAATACCGTGGAGATCGCGCGCCGCTGCACGCTGGAACTGACGCTGGGCAAAAACTTCCTGCCCGACTTCCCAGTGCCGGAAGGCATGACCATGGACGCCTATTTCCGCGAGTGCGCGGGCATCGGGCTGGAAAAGCGCCTGGCTTTCCTGTTCGATACCCAGGCCCCAAAGTTTGCCCAACAGCGTGTTGAGTACGACGAACGGCTGGCGCGCGAGCTAGACGTAATTATCAGCATGGGCTTTGCCGGTTATTTTTTGATCGTGGCGGATTTTATACGTTGGGCCAAAGAGAACGATGTGCCGGTGGGGCCGGGGCGCGGTTCGGGCGCGGGGTCGCTGGTGGCCTACGCGCTGGAGATCACGGACCTTGACCCGCTCCGCTATGACCTGCTGTTCGAGCGATTTCTAAACCCCGAGCGTGTCTCGCTGCCGGATTTCGATATCGACTTCTGCATGGAGGGCCGCGACCGTGTCATCGAGTATGTGACAGAGCACTACGGACGCGACCGCGTGTCGCAGATCATCACCTACGGCAGCATGGCGGCCAAGGCCGTGGTGCGCGACGTCGGGCGTGTGCTGGGGCATCCTTACGGCTTCGTCGATCAGATCGCCAAGCTGATCCCCTTCGAGCTAGGCATCACACTCGATGATGCACTGGAGAAGGAAGAGACGCTGCGCCGCCGCTATGAGCAGGAAGAGGACGTGCGTGGATTGATCGACCTGGCGCGTTCGCTGGAAGGGTTGACGCGCAACGCCGGCAAGCATGCGGGAGGCGTAGTGATCGCACCTTCGGCGCTCACCGACTTCACACCGCTCTACTGCGAACAAGGCGCGGCGGGAACGGTGACGCAATTCGACAAGGACGATGTCGAGGCAGTGGGGCTGGTTAAATTCGACTTCCTGGGATTGCGCACGCTCACCATCATCGACTGGGCGGTGAAGAACATCAACCAGGGGCGCGCCACACGCGGTGAAGCGCTGCTGGATATCGTCCGCATCCCGCTGGATGACGCGCCGTCTTTCGCCCTGCTCAAGCGTTGCGCGACAACGGCAATCTTCCAGCTCGAATCACGCGGCATGAAGGATCTCATCAAACGCCTGCAACCGGACTGCTTCGAAGACATCGTGGCTCTGGTGGCGCTGTTCCGCCCCGGCCCATTGCAGTCCGGCATGGTGGACGACTTCATCAACCGCAAGCACAAGCGTACCAAGGTGGAATACCCGCACCCCGCGCTGGAGCCGATCCTCAAGCCCACCTACGGCGTGATCCTCTATCAGGAGCAGGTGATGCAAATCGCCCAGGTGCTGGCCGGATTCAGTCTGGGCGCCGCCGACCTGCTGCGCCGCGCCATGGGCAAGAAAAAAGCCGAAGAAATGGCGCAGCAGCGCGCCATTTTTGTGGATGGCGCCAAGAACAACGGCGTTGATGAAAAGATCGCCGCCTACATCTTCGACCTGATGGAAAAGTTCGCCGGTTACGGCTTCAATAAATCCCATTCGGCGGCGTATGCCTTGCTGTCCTACCAGACCGCCTGGCTCAAGGCCCACTACCCGGCGGCCTTCATGGCGGCGGTGCTGTCTGCCGATATGGACAACACCGACAAGGTGGTGACGCTGATCGACGAATGCCGCGACATGAAGCTGACCGTGCTGCCGCCGCACATTAACACCTGCGAATGCGCCTTCACCGTCAGCAATGACAGCACGATTCTATATGGCCTGGGCGCGGTCAAGGGTGCAGGCAGCGCGGCCATTGAGGGTATCATTGCCGCCCGCAAGCAGGCCCCGTTCCGTGACCTGTTCGATTTTTGCCAGCGTATCGACCTGCGCAAGGCCAACCGGCGCGTGCTGGAGGCGCTGATTCGTGCCGGTGCGCTTGATGGGCTGGGAGCGGGCCGCGCCACGCTCATGGCCTCGCTCACGGTCGCCACGCAATTGGCCGAACAGCATTCGCGTAATGATGCCGCAGGGCAGGAAGACCTGTTCGGTGTTTTCGCGGCACCAGGCAGTGTGAACGAGAGCGAGGCGCATGAAACGCGCTATGTCGAAACACCCGAGTGGAATGAAGAGCAGCGTCTCACAGGGGAAAAGGAAACCCTCGGGCTGTACCTCACCGGCCACCCCATCGCACGTTACGAGCACGAGCTGGCGCGCTTCATCAGCGCGCGGATTGTCGATCTCAAGCCTGGCCGCGACCAGTCCGTTGTTATCGCCGGCCTGGTGGTGGCCATGCGCGCCATGATGAGCCGCAAGGGCGACCGCATGGCCTTCATCACCCTGGACGACCGCAGCGGACGCATCGAGCTGGCGGTGTTTCCCGAAAACTTCCGCCAATACCGCAACCTGATCATCAAGGACAAACTGCTGGTAGTGGAAGGCACGGTGAGCGTGGATGAGTATTCCGGCGGATTCAAGATGAGCGCGGACAAGATTTTTGACATTGATCAGGCGCGCGAGGCCTATGCCAAACGGTTAGTGATTGATGTCGAAGAGCGCCAGGCGGACAACGGCTTCGTCGGTGAGTTGGCGCAGCGGCTGGCGCCGTTCCGCGAGGGCGTTTGCCCGGTATGGATTGAATACCACGCACCCACCGCGCGCGCGCAGCTCGCCCTGGGCCAGGAATGGCGCGTTCATCCCAGTGATGAACTGCTGCATCGCCTGCAAGAGCTGGCGGGTGAGGGTAGGGTAAGGGTGGTTTATTAGGGAGCCGCCGATTTATTCAATCCGTTCGGGCTGAGCCTGTCGAAGCCTTTGCTAACTTGTTGATTCACAAAGAGCGCATTTCGACAAGCTCAATGCGAACGGATTTAATCGGTGTTTTCTTGGCGCTTCTGAAGAAACAAGGGGTTTCACGGCACGGGGATGGGTTGTTTGACAAGTGCCGGGAAAACGAGCATCTTGCTGGGCGAAATTGGACACGGACACGGTTATGCCCCCGAAGCCAAGATCCATCACTCCTGTGGTGCATTAGATTTACAGATCAATTTGCGAGATAATCACCTAGCGTTAAAGTCAGGAGACAGTTCATGCAACTCACAGCCGTTTTAATCCCCGCCCAAGAGGGTGGTTTTGTGGCAATCAACCCCGAAACGGGCACAAGTACTCAAGGCGAATCAATTGAGGAGGCTCTTGCCAATCTGCAAGAGGCTACCGGGTTATATCTGGAAGAGTTTCCGTTAGCGTCCTACGGTCAGCCCCTCATGACTACGTTTGAGGTTCCTGTCCGTGCCGCCTAGCCTGCCGCATATGTCGGGTGCTGAGGCGATTCGCGCGCTTCAAAAGATTGGTACGTTGTCGGGTGTTCTAAAACAAGCGGGTGTCTCATCTGACGAATTCATGTCAGTATTGTAATTTGTGGCATAACGTCATTCAAGAGGGACACGTCTTGGCGAGGCACAATAGGTGATGGGTTTCATCAGCGCAGGGGCGTTGCTCTGGCCTCATCGTTGGCGTGCCCTTTAATCCTACGTTAGATAATGAGCAGCTTAACTGAAAGAATTATTATCAGGGGCGTTACCGAGGACGGCAGAAAATTCCGTCCCAGTGATTGGGCTGAGCGCATCACCACCGCAGTTGGCAAAGTCGGCGCTGGCCGCCGCATTGAATTTCATCCAAAGGTCAGCATGATCACCATCGAGGGGATCAGTTGCGTGCTGGTGGACAAGAGCCTGGAGCAAGACGAACCGCTGGTGTTTGTTTTTCTGATGAACTTCGCCAAAAGCAACCGCCTGCAAGTTGAAGATTTCCAGCAGGGATAAAAACGGTCTTGATGCGTAGTAGTCGCTATCCAATCTGACAGCCAAAAAAATTCGCCCCCCCTCTTGACAACCCTACAGCCTCTATTTATATGCTCAACCCGCGCCTGTCGAATCGCACTAAAAACAACCAGATAACACGTATCTCCCATGCTACTTTAAGCGTGCTCAAGGTGGCATGGGTAGTTACCCGGGGGGGGGTAAAACATGTCAATAACAATAATAACCGCCTGCGCCTTTGGCGCGGCTATCGTACTCATTGTCCGCAACATCCTGGTTCGGCCACCGGTCAACGCTTTCTCCCGTTTCAGGCGCGTAGGGTGCGCCATGCGCACCATCGTCCGGACGCCGCGACTGTTCCCGTTGCTTGCGCTGTCCGTCCTTGTCGCCCCCGCTTTTGCCGCCACCAGCAACGTCGGCGCCACCGCGGGCAGCTTCGTCGTCGGCCCCACCGGCGCGGCGGCGTATACCATGCCCATCGCCGTGCCGCCCGGCGTCAACGGCATGCAGCCCGCCCTCGCGCTCGCCTACAACAGCCAGGGCGGCAACGGTCTGGCCGGCATGGGCTGGGGCTTGGCGGGATTGTCCGCCATCCACCGCTGCGCCGCCACCATCGAACAGGACGGCTACAAGGGCGGTGTCAACCTCGACGCTGACGACCGCCTCTGCCTCGATGGCCAACGCCTTGTTCCCCTCAACGGCAGCACTTACTGGAGCGCCAGCGAATACCGCACCGAGATCGAAACCTACACCCGCATCACACCTTTTAACGGCGGCTACCGCGCCTGGACCAAAGCCGGCCAGATCATCGACTACGGCGCCACCGACAACGCCCGCCAGCAGGGTTCCACCGGCACCGTCATCAGTTGGGCCATGAACCAGGCCCAGGACAGATCGGGCAATTACCTCGCCGCCACCTACACCAAAAACCCCGCCACCGGCGAGCACTACCCCCAGCGCATCGACTACACCGGCAACACCAACACCGGCCTTGCCGCCAACCGCGCCGTGGTGTTTGGCTATGAAAGCCGTTCGGATATTGAAACCGCCTGGGTCGGTGGTGCAAAAACACAAACCGGCGTGCGCATGAATCGGGTGCAGACCTTTTTCAGTGCGGTGCTGGTGCGTGAATATCGGCTGGCGTATGACGTGAGCACGGCAACGGGGCGCTCGCGGTTGGTGAGTTTGCAGGAGTGTGCGGGGGATGGGGTGTGTTTAGCGGGAACGCAGGTGGGGTGGCAGGGTAGCGGGGCGGGTCTAGATGTCCATAGGCAGTGGGGTGCCGGCCATACGAATTCCGACCAATTAGGTGATTTCAACGGTGACGGCAAAACCGACGTCATCCAGTTTTACAATGGTAACTCCTATGTTTGGATAAATATCGGAACTTCCCACGACCTCTTAACCTCTACCACCACCGCCCTCGTCACCCAAACCACGATCACCTACAAACCCCTCACCGACAACTAGCCTGACACAGGGGGACACCAAGGAAAACACCGCCGCCTACCCGCTGATGGATCTGCAAACCCCGATCTACGTCGTGGCCTCGCACAGCGCCAGCAACGGCATCGGCGGGCTGAACACCGCCGTCTACACCTACGCAGGCGCCAAGGCACACCAGACCGGGCGCGGTTTCCTGGGCTTCCGTAGCGTCACGGCCACCGGGCCAGACGGCATCAAGACCATCAGCTATTACCATCAAGGCTATCCTTACACCGGCCTGCCCCAGCAGGTCGACGTCCAGCAGCCCAATGGCGCACTGCTGCGCCGCTCGGTCAATACCTGGACAGCGCACAACCTTGGCGGCGGGCGGTATTTTCCCTATGTTGCGAGCAGCACAGAGTTCGCCTGGGAGCTCAACGGCGCGGCTCTACCCACCGTCACCACCACCGGCAGCTACGACCTGTTGGGCAACCCCACGCAGATCACGGCGGCGGCCAGCGACGGCCACACCAGCAGCACCGCCAATATCTACAACAACGACACCACCAACTGGCTGCTCGGCCAGTTGACCCAGGCGCAGGTCACCCGCACTCTGCCCGGCGGCCAGAGCCAGACGCGCACCTCCACGTTTGCCTATGACACCGCCGGACGGCTCCTCCGCGATGTCATCGAGCCGAATACCGTCTTCACCCTCGCCACCGACTACGGCTACGACGCCTACGGGCACCGCAACCGCGCCACCGTGAGCGGCGCGGACATCGCCACGCGCGCCACCGCCACCGACTACCTCACCAGCCTCGCTGACCCGTATCCGCAGATCCGCACCACCAACGCCCTGGGCCACACCGAAGTCCAGACACTGGATGCCCGCTTCGGTGCGCCCGTCAGCCTCACCGGCCCCAACGGCCTCACCACCGCCTGGGCCTACGACGGCTTCGGTCGCAAAGTGCAGGAAAACCGCGCCGACGGCACGACCACCACCTGGAGCCTGGCGTGGTGCCCCTCCGCCACCTGTCCATCGAGCGCCCGTTATCTGGCCACCAGCCAGTCCAGCGGCAGCGCCCCTGTAAGCGTCTATTACGACCTCCTCGGCCGCGAAGTGCGCAGCCATAGCCAGGGCTTCAACGGCCAGGCGGTCTACAAAGATACCCAGTACGACATCCTGGGCCGTCTGCAATACGCCTCCCAACCCTATTTCGCTGGCGGCGCGGCCTACTGGGGCGTCATGTCCTACGACCTGCTCGGCCGCCCCGTCACCGAAACCGCGCCCAGCGGCGCCACCACCCGCACCAGCTACCAGGGCCTGACCACCGTCGTCACCAACGCCCTCAACCAGACCGCCACCCGCGTCAAAAACAGCCAGGGCCAGCTCATCCAGTCCATCGACGCCCTGGGCAGTCTTACCCGCTACAGCTACGACCCCTTTGGCAATCTCACCCAGACTATCGACCCCAAATCCAACATCGCCACGCTCACTTACGACATCCGCAGTCGCAAGCGCAGCATGACAGACCCCGACATGGGCTACTGGGAATACAAATACAACGTCCTCGGCGAACTCATCTACCAGATGGACGCCAAGAGCCAGGTCGTCACGATAGAATACGACCTGCTCGGCCGCATGACCAAGCGCGTCGAAAAAGAAGGCATCAGCACCTGGGCGTATGACACCGCCGCCATGGGCAAAGGCAAACTCGCCCAGGTCACCGGCCCCAATGGCTACAAACAGACCCCTGTCTACGACGCCCTCAGCCGCCCGGTGCGCGTATCCACCTTCATCGACAGCGCCACTGCCCCCTATGACATGGACACCGGCTACGATGCCTATGGCCG
Source organism: Gammaproteobacteria bacterium (assembly GCA_021731145.1). Classification (GTDB taxonomy): domain Bacteria; phylum Pseudomonadota; class Gammaproteobacteria; family Ga007554; genus LNEJ01. Next base: position 41,492 of record JAKFXX010000012.1, read on the forward strand.
TGTCGGCAGCGTCGCCTATCCCACAGTCGGAAACAGCCGCTTCACTGTCTACAACACCTATAACCCCCAAGGCCACCTCAGCGAGGTCAAAAACGCCGCCACCGGCCAAAGCTACTGGAAGACCGACGTGATGGACGCCGGTGGCCACCTCCTTGCCGACACCTTCGGCAACGGCCTCGGCACCGTGCGCAGCTACAACCCCGCCAGCGGCTTCCTCGAAGCCATCAACACCGGTGCCACCATGCAGAGCCTGCGCTACACCTACGACAGTATCGGTAACCTCACCCGGCGCGCCGACGCCATCAACAGCGTCACCGAAACCTTTGCCTACGACAGCCTCAACCGCCTGACCTCCGTCAGCGGCCCCGCGCCCAAAACCTACGCCTACGACAGCATCGGCAACATCACCAGCAAATCCGATGTCGGCACCTACACCTACGGCGCCAAGCCCCACGCCGTCACAGCCACGGCGGGCGCGGCCAACGCCAGCTACACCTACGACGCCAACGGCAACATGACCGGCGGTAATGGCCGTGCCATTGCTTACACCTCCTTCAACTTGCCGACGAGCATCACCAAAGGGAGCAGCACCCTGACCTTTGCCTACGACGCCAACCACGCCCGCATCCAGCAAGCCGGCCCGGATGGCGTTACCGTCTACCTCAGCCCGCGTTGGGACAGCGGCACCCACTATGAGAAGACCACTAAATCCCACGGCAGTGTCGAACACACCCACTACATCTACGCCGGCAACACCCCGGTCGCCCTCTACACCGTAAAAAACACCAGCGTTACCCCGGTGGTCCGCTACCTGCACAAAGACCACCTCGGCTCCATCGACACCATCACCGACGAGACCGGCCAGGTCGTCGAACGCCTCTCCTACGACGCCTTCGGCAAACGCCGCAACACCAACGGCACCGACGGCCCCATCACCGCCCAGACCACCCACCACGGCTATACCGGCCATGAAATGCACGATGAGGTGGGCCTGACCAACATGAACGGGTGCTTCTACGACCCCAGCCTGGCCCGCTTCACCCAAGCCGACCCGTACATCCAGAACCCCACCAACCTGCAAGACCTCAACCGCTACAGCTATGTCAACAATAATCCGTTGAAGTATGCTGACCCGAGCGGGTATAAGAAGTTTTGGAAGAATATCTCGTGGACGGAGATACGCGGGGCGATCAATGTTGCGGCGGCGGTGGCTATCACTGCTTTTTGTCCGTATGCTTGTGGTGGTGCGGGACTCAGCTTCTTGCCCAGCGCCCAAAACGATTTAAGCGGCAGAAAATATTCAGGCTCTACAGACCCGGCCCTCATGATTCAAGGAGGTGTCAATTACGGGGCAGGCAATCCGGAGTGGCAGCTTAGCGCGAATTTTTACCCTGACAGCTTCAACATGTCGAATGGTGGTATACCGCTGTTTGGCTATCAGTCGAACAATAATAACCGCTTCCCGGATTATGATGGCCCTGGGGTTCAGCATATTTTCGGGGCGGTAGTCCCTGTTGTGGGGGCTATTCTCAGGACGGCTGTGCCGAGACTGGCAAGCTGGGTCAGGGGGCTGTTTGTGCGCTCCGAGGCCGCAGGAGAAGGGGCGGCGGCGGAGAGTTTGACGGTTGATGTTGTAAAGGGGGGCGGCGCCTTAACGGAAGTAGCCGATGCGACTGTTGCTGGTTCTCGCTATGCGAACATCGCCGCGAATCTTAGTGCACGGGAATTTCAATCGACACTTGTTTCAAATGGATACAGGGTGGTCAAACAAACGGTCGGACCGAATGGTCCCGTGACTATTCTTAGTAATGGTGAAAAAACATATACGATTTACACGGCAACCAGCACGCAATCTGTAAGCGTCCAAGTAACAAATTCTGCCGGGGAAATCTTGAGCAAGATTCGCCTAGGTGGGCCGTGATAGAAGGCTAGTTACTCTAACAATGAGGAAAGCGGCGTGAGCACAATACACAGTGCGTGTTTAAGAGCACGTGAAAACCTGCGGCATGGGATAGTTACTGATCGGCGTTTTCCTAGAAATGTATTTTCTGGGCAATGGGACGACTTCTTTTTTTTTGATTCTGATTGGATATTTGACGCTGATTTTGTGCAGTGGGTAAAAGATCTGATCAATCTTGAGGATGGGCATTGCGCCTGCCTTGCAAATCTCGATGCGTTTACTGATGCAGGATCACAAGAGCGTCTGCTCTTCATAGATCATAAGTCAACATCTGATGAATATCGGTCTTTGCTATGTGGCGAAACTCCTGGTGATGGATGGATACATACCATCGATCGTTTCAGCTGTACGTCTGATGCGTTTCAGTGGTGTATTTACTGCGAAAGAAGCAACGAAATCGCTGTTATTGCGATTAGAAAGTATAGCTCGTTGGAGTCATATTTACCTCTAATGGCAAAGTACAAAGCGGCTCGGCTTGACGAGGCGATAAGGAAGCCAATTTCTTATGGTTTTTCTGCACAGGCTTTATCAACGCAATGGCGAAGTGAGTTCCTGAAAGAATATGTGGCACGATCACCATGATCTGAAACGAGCCTGGTAGGGTGGGCAGGTTTTTTGTGCCCACGCGTAAAATAAACCTTAACCCATGATGCAATGATGTCGTTATGTCACGTTATCGCCGGGCCAACATTGCGGGGGCTACCTATTTTACGGTGGTGACGTATCGCCGCCAAGCGATTTTGTGCGATGCGCCTATACGCAGGGCGTTGCGAGACGCCATTGTTGCGGTACGCGAACAACGGGCATTCACCATTGATGCATGGGTTCTGCTGCCTGATCATTTGCATTGCATTTGGACATTGCCGCCGGGGGATGCTGACTTCCCGTTACGCTGGAGCATGATCAAGCGGCGGGTAAGCGTGGCCTGTGCGGCGGCGTATAAGCGTCCCGATTGGCTTACCGCATCGAAACGGAAACACCGGGAATCGACGCTGTGGCAATGCCGTTATTGGGAACACCAAATCCGTGATGAAACGGATTTTATACGGCATATGGATTACATCCATTACAATCCGGTCAAGCATGGGTTATGCCAAAAGGTGTCGGAATGGCCCCATTCAACGTTTCACCGTCATGTTGCGCAAGGTGTCTATGAGCTTGATTGGGGAGGTGTCGAGGCCGGAATGGCGGAAGCATTTGGTGAATGACGCGACGGCGTGGGCACAAACTACGTGCCCACCCTACTTGGCTACCCGACGCGCTGGAAGAAGCCTGGTAGATACTATGACCGAGCCAGTAGCCTGGGTTGAGCGTTTTTGCGAAACCCGGGATAATGGGTTCGAATTGTCCCCATGAATTTGGATTGCCACTGTAATGGTCGCCTATCGCCGCAACTTCATTCCTGGAGGAAGTTATTTTTTTACGGTGACGCTGCTGGATCGCGCATCGCGGTTGTTGATCGAACGCATCGACGAGTTGCGTGCCGCGTTTGTATCGGTACGGACGGAACGTCCCTTTGACATCGACGCTATTGTGGTCTTACCCGAACATTTGCATTGCATTTGGACATTGCCGCCGGGCGATGCGGATTACGCTTTACGCTGGCGTGAAATAAAATCGCGCTTCTCCCGGCGCATTCCAGCCGGTGAACGCCGCACTGCGGGACGTATCGCAAAACGCGAACGTGGCCTGTGGCAGCGCCGTTATTGGGAACATACACTGCGTGACGAACGGGACATGGCGCGGCATATCGACTATATTCATTACAACCCCGTTAAACACGGCCATGTATCTTGTGCCGCCGACTGGCCACACTCCTCGTTTCACCGCTTTGTACAAGGCGGGGTTTATCCTTTGGATTGGGGTATGGCCGATGAAATCAATCACGGGAAATTCGGGGAATGAAGATGCCTGCTGCCCCGGGTTTCGCAAAAACGCTCAACCCAGGCTACTTGCTCCTCGTGGGGAATCACGCGCCCCTCCTCGGCGTCTTTCAACCCTGCTTCTATCTTCTGTTTCACATAAAGCTCATACATGATGTCATCCCAACTGGCCTGTTCTGGCAAATGGTCGATAAGCTGTCTTGCGGCTTCTTTTGGCGTTGCCATACATCACCTCGATATCAGTTGCGTGCATTCTCTTTAGCCGCTGGCCCGAGCGATCCAGCGTTTGGCGTCGTGCTTGTGAAAAGCAGGATCAGGTTCAGTTCGCCTCAATTTTACGTATTTTTCGTGGCTACGGCTACGATGAGCCTTGTCCAATGACAAGTGAGCCTGAACGAGGGGGTGTGTTGCATTGCAAGGCTTTGCATCTTGGGGGCGGTACCTGGGGGGATGTAAGCAGCCTTCTGGCGTGTCTACGCTTCTTCGGATTCCGGCCAGTTTTTGATGTAATTCTTGAGCAGGTTGTTCTCGAACTGGGTTTCGGTGAGCAGGGCCTGCACAATGTCGACGATGGAAAGCAGTCCGACGAACTCGCCTTCGCGCATAACCGGCAAGTGGCGAACGCGATGCCCGAGGCTGTTGCTCATCATTAAATTCATGACATGGTCGAGGGTATCCTGAGCATCGCAGGTAATCAGCTTCGGCGCCATGACATCGCGAACCCGAACCTCGGTCAGATTGGCGGCGTATTTATCCACCGCTCCCATCACATCGCGCTCCGTGACTATGCTGGCAAGGCGGCCTTCATCCATCACCACCAGTGAGCCAATCCGGTTTTGCATCATCAGCGCCACCGCATCGGTCAATAACCGATCTGGCGCGATGCTGTAGATGTTGGGTCCTTTCTGCTTCAAAATGTGGGTTACTTTCATGCTCTTGTTCCTCTACACAAGCAAAAATCATCACTAATCATTTTCTTATTTATACACACTTTTACGCCAGTGTCCAACTGATGCGGACATTCCCTGTTGCGCCATCATCCGGGATCCCTCAATAGGCATGCTTTGCTTGGCAAGTGCCGGGCATCGGAGTATATTTATCTTGGTTTTTAGCAGCAGAAATTAGGCGCAGTGCTTGCCGCGCCGCCACTTTAGTTATTTCAACCGAACATATCACTGGCCGCCTTACTTAAAACCCCATGAATCTGAACTTCCTTGAATTTGAACGCCCCATCGCCGAGCTGGAGGCCAAGATCGAAGAATTGCGTTACGTAGGTAGCGACAATGAGATCAATATCAGTGAAGAGATTGCGCGCCTCGAAGCGCGTAGCAGGGTGTTGACCAAATCAATCTTTTCTTCGCTTACCGCGTGGCAGACCGCGCAAGTGGCGCGCCATCCGCAGCGCCCCTACACGCTGGATTACATGAGCCGAATTTTCACCGATTTTGAAGAATTGCATGGTGACCGCAGTTATGCCGATGACGCCGCGATTGTCGGTGGCGTTGCGCGCCTGGATGACAAGCCGGTGATGGTGATAGGCCAACAAAAGGGACGTGACACCAAGGAAAGGGTGCGGCGCAATTATGGCATGCCGCGACCGGAAGGTTATCGCAAGGCGTTGCGCCTGATGCAGATGGCCGAGCGTTTCAAGCTGCCTCTGCTTACCTTTATCGACACCCCCGGCGCTTATCCCGGCATCGACGCCGAGGAGCGCAATCAGAGCGAGGCCATTGCCCGTAACCTGTTTGTGATGTCCGAACTGCGCATCCCGATCATTTGCACCGTCATCGGCGAGGGCGGTTCCGGCGGCGCGCTCGCCATTGGGGTGGGCGATCATGTGCAGATGTTGCAATACAGCACCTATTCAGTGATCTCGCCCGAGGGTTGCGCCTCCATTCTATGGAAAAGCGCGGACAAGGCTGCCGAGGCCGCCGCAGCCTTAGGCATTACCTCCGCCAAGCTCAAAGCGCTGGGGCTGGTGGATAATGTGATCGAAGAACCGTTGGGCGGCAGCCACCGTGACCCCGATACCATGGCGGCGAATCTCAAGGCAGTGCTGTTGAAGGATCTGGACCGCCTCAGCCAGATCGACATCGACAAACTGCTCGAAGCGCGTTATGCACGGCTCATGAACTTTGGGCATTTTGCCTCGGCGCGTAAGTGAAGGCGCGCTTTACCCTGATCCAACCGTGACTTCACCTCGTCGCCCCGCAGATGATTTCTCACGGCGCTTGCTCAATTCGTTAGACCCGCTGCCGCCCGCGCGACGCTTTTGGATAGCTTACAGCGGCGGGCGCGATTCCACAGTGCTGCTGCATGCGCTCTCTGGAATACGCGCCTTCTTGTCTCCCGGCGTACAGTTATGCGCGGTGCATGTCGATCACGGCCTGAGCCCTCACGCAGGCGCATGGGCGCGTCATTGTGAGGCGGTCTGTGCCCGGCTCGGCATTCCTTGCCATACACTGCGCGTCAATGCCGCTCCCCAGTCTGGTGAAAGCCCCGAAGCGGCAGCACGCCAGGCACGTTACCAGGCCATTGCCTCGCTCATTGAGGCGGGTGACTGCCTGCTCACTGCCCACCATCAGGACGATCAAGCCGAAACCCTGCTGCTGCAACTGCTGCGTGGCGCAGGCCCGCATGGTCTGGCCGCCATGCCTGTGCATGCCCCGTTTGCCAATGGATGTCTCGCGCGTCCGCTGCTAGGCTTTACGCACGACGAACTGGCCGCCCACGCCGCTCAGCATGATCTTTCCTGGGTCGATGACCACAGCAACTTCGACACTGGCTTTGAACGCAATTACCTGCGCCACGAGGTCATGCCGCACTTCAAGAAACGCTGGCCGGCGTGCGCAAGCACACTGTCACGTGCCGCCGCGAATGCTGCCGAGGCGGCGGCGTTGCTGGATGCGCTGGCGGACAATGATCTGCAAGCATTGCGTGGCCCGCTGCCGGGCACATTGTTGGTAAGCCAGTTGTTAAAGCTGGATGATGTGCGCCAGCGCAATGCGTTGCGCCGCTGGTTCAAAATGTTGGGCCTCCCTGCGCCGTGGGCGGCGCACCTCCAGAGGATTCAGGGCGACGTGCTGGCCGCTGCCGAAGACAGCACCCCCTGCGTGCGCTGGGCCGGCGCCGAGGTGCGCCGTTATCGCGACCTGATGTATGCCATGCCTCCACTGCCTGCACATGATGCCAACACCGTGTTGGCGTGGGATCTGGAGCAACCCTTGATATTGCCGGATGGCAATGGAAGATTGACCGCACACAGCGTGACGGGCGGTGGTCTCAAGGCATCGCTGTGTCGCGCGCCAACCGTTAGTGTACGCTTCCGTCAAGGCGGTGAGCGATGCCGTCCCTCAGGGCGAGGCCACACCCACATCCTGAAAAAACTCTTGCAGGAGCAGGGCATACCACCCTGGCAGCGCGACCGCATACCGCTGATTTATGTTGGTGACCAACTCGCGGCAGTGGCGGGTTTGTGGGTCTGCGAACCGTTTCAGGCCGGGAATGGCGAAGCGGGGATTGCTCTGGAATGGAATCATCAAAATTCCTTCTCCAATTTAAGTCTCATTTAAGCATCTACCTCTAGTATGACCTCCACGAAACGGCAATCATGCCGGATCGATGATTCACATTGAATGGAGAGTAATCATGGCTAAGAAAACGATTATCTTGATGGGCACACTCATCGCATTGGGTACCGCTGGCGCATTTGCTTATGCCAGTTCCGAGAAGAAGCATGAGAACGATGCTATCGCTGAATTGGCGAAGACGAAGGTTTCGCTTTCCCAGGCGATCTCGGTCGCGGAGCAGCATGTGTCCGGCAAGGCCTCACGTGCTTCGCTGGAGGATGAGCATGGCCGCCTTGTCTACAATGTAGAGGTGGCGAGCGCAAAAAAGGTAATGGACGTTAAGGTCGATAGCACTAACGGTAAGGTCATCAGTGCCAAGCCGGACAAGGCCGATGCCGAGCATGAAGGGCAGGAGGAAGATGGGGGGTGAGCCAAGCGGGGGCAGGAGTATGCCCCTGTCGGATCACTTGAGAAAGCTCTGAACAATTCATCACTGAATTTTTCAGAGGCGTGACGTCCTTGTTCGCGGAACCTCTGAATTTTTCAGAGGTTCCATTATGATGTTCTGATGAGTAGGCTACGGTGATGGAACAGTTCAAACATGCGCTTTTACTGGTGGCGAATGTGACGCATGGCGCGTGCTCGGCGGGGTGGAATAGACCTGGCGGTGGGTGGTTCCGGCTGCTTTATGCTGTATCCGTGAGCTAGATCCATGCGCCTGTTGCTCGTCGAAGACGATCCGATGATTGGTAAAAGCGCCCAGAAAGGGCTCAAGCAGGACGGCTATACGGTCGATTGGGTTCGCGATGGACAGGCCGCCGAGCTGGCGTTGGAGAATGGCGTGTATGACATGGTGCTGCTCGATCTTGGGCTGCCGCGCAAGGCTGGGCTTGAGGTGCTCGCTAACCTTCGCCGCAGGAAAAATCGCATTCCTGTGCTCATCCTTACAGCAAGGGACTCGGTGGCTGATCGTGTTAAGGGACTCGATGCAGGCGCCGACGACTACCTCGTTAAGCCTTTTGATCTCGACGAGCTTGCCGCGCGCATCCGCGCACTGCTGCGGCGGCAAGCTGGCCGCGCCGAGCCGATCATTGAGCATGGCAGACTCGCTGTATACCCTGCCACTCATGAGGTGCTTCTCGACGGTGTGCGAGTGAACTTATCGGCGCGGGAATTTTCATTATTGCATGCACTGCTCGAACGGCCCGGCGTACCTCTCTCCCGGGTCCAGTTGGAGGAGCGTATCTACGGCTGGGGTGAAGAGATCGAGAGCAATGCGGTTGAGGTATATATACACTCACTGCGGCGTAAACTGGGCGTGGAGTTTATCAAGAACATCCGGGGTGTGGGCTACATGGTGCCGAAAGAGCTGTGACATCAATCCGCCGCTATCTGCTGGTGGCACTGCTCGGGGCAGTAACTACCGTGATGCTGCTCGGTGCATTTGCCATGTATCGTATGGCACGTGAGGAGGCGGATGAGATTTTCGATTACCACTTGCGGCAAGTCGCACTTTCGCTGCGAGACCAGGCATTCGAAAGTGCGGTGGTACCCAAAGGCGAAGCCGATGAGGAAGACTTCGATTTCGTCATCCAGGTATGGGACCGGGAAGGCGTGAGGCTCTACTATTCGCATCCGCATAGCGCGCTACCCGATCACGCACAACTCGGTTTTTCCACCATCCAGGCCAGAGACGGCGCATGGCGCGTATTTACCGCCCAGTTGCGCGGACAGACCATTCAGGTCGCCCAGCCGATGAGCGTGCGCAATGAACTGGCCGCTGAGGCCGCCCTGCGCACCTTGATGCCGTTCTTTATCCTGCTGCCGGTGTTGGGGGTGCTGATATGGGTTGTTGTAGGCCGCGGCTTATCACCGCTTGAGCAGATCGCGCAAGCGGTGACCGCCCGGACGCCAGCAGCTCTGGATCCACTATCTGAGCAACGGGCGCCGGAAGAAGTGCAGCCGCTGGTGCATGCGCTCAATGATCTCCTGGCAAGGCTGAAAAGCGCCATGGAGGCTCAGCGTGACTTCATCGCCGACGCCGCCCACGAGCTGCGCACGCCGCTTGCCGCCTTGCAGCTTCAAGTACAACTCGTCAAAAGGGCAACGGATGCGCAGGAACGCACTGAGACTATTGCGGAGCTGGAACAAGGGTTGCAACGCACGATTCATGCGGTGCAACAGTTGCTCACTCTTGCACGCCAGGAACCGGGTGAGGTCGAGCGCCCATTTGCGCCCGTGAAGTTCGGAGAGCTTGTCCGATTGGTTGTGGCCGGGCATGTGCGCATGGCCGAAGCCAGACAGATTGATCTCGGCGTCTCTTCCGTGGATAACAACGCGTTGGTGCAAGGCGATGCGGATGCGTTACGCATTTTAATTGCGAATCTGGTCGAGAACGCAATTCGCTATACTCCCGCTGGTGGCAAGGTCGATGTGTCGGTAGGTGTCGATGAGGGACGGCCATTTGCGGAAGTCGCCGACACCGGGCCGGGCATTCCGCCCGAGGATCGCGAGCGGGTATTCGACCGCTTCTATCGCCGTGCTGGAACCGAAGAGTCTGGCAGCGGACTGGGGCTGGCTATTGTCAAGGCGATTGCAGAACGCCATGGTGCCACAGTGACGCTTGGCGAGGCGAGCGGCGGCGGGTTGCGGGTTTGCGTGAAGTTTGCCGCAATGAGCGCAGGTTGACTGCGAGCGAATTTTTTGCCGGAAGATTGGCCAATACATGCAGTGGCTGGAACTCGTCTGCCCCAAATTTGATTTATGGTATCAGGCCATCACGGTAGTAAAGAGCATCGCCATGGCGACCAACCCCATGACAAGCGTGGCAAGCCAGCCGAGTGCCTTGAGCCGGAGTGAAATTACAAACTGCTGCATGATCCGTTGATTTGCAGCCATCACCATCAGCATCGCCATAATCGGGACTGCGATTACGCCGTTGATCACAGCGCTCCAATAGAGGGCCTTGATAGGGTCGATCGGCGTGAAGTCCAGTAATGTGCCTATGATCGTTGCGGCTGCGACAATGCCATAAAAGCCTTTTGCTTCCATGGATTTCAAGCTAAGGCCATTGCGCCAGCCAAGCACCTCCGAGACAGCATAGGCGGCTGAACTGGCGAGTATCGGGACAGCGAGCAGCCCGGTTCCAATGATTCCGGCAGCAAATAAATGAAAGGCGAAATCGCCGGCAATTGGACGCAGCGCTTGGGCTGCCTGGGCCGAGGTTTGAATATCCGTGATGCCTTGCCGATGCAGCGTTACCGCGGCAGTGAGTATTATAAAAAATGCGATTGCGTTGGAAAAAAGCATGCCTATTGCAGTGTCGATCTTCAGACGCTGAAGATGTTCCCTGGCTTGTTCGGGCGCCTTGATCAAAGCTTGATCCTTTCCCGACGCGCGTTGCTCTTCAACCTCTTGAGACGCTTGCCAGAAAAAAAGATAGGGACTGATAGTGGTTCCGAAAACCGCAACGACATTCATTATGAAATCGCGCGAAAGCGAAACTGAAGGGAAAACCGTTCGGTACACCACTTCCCCCCAAGGAATTTGTACCGCGAAAAGAACGCCCACGTAGGCGAATAAAGCCAGCGTGAGCCATTTCAAAATCGATGCGAACCGATGGTAAGGCACGTATATCTGCAAGACAAGGCAAAGCAGGCCAAAGACAAGGGCATGCCAGTGCTGACCACCTCCCACAACCAGTTGCAGTGCGTCCCCCATGGCGGCGATATCCGCCGCTATGTTCACCGTATTGGCAAAAACCAGCAGGGCTACCAGAAAATAGACCACCTTTGCCGGGTAATGGTGACGCATGTTGCCTGCAATACCACGTCCCGTCACACGGCCGATACGTGCGCTGATTAATTGAATGGCCATCATAAGCGGCAGGGTAAGAACGACTGTCCACAGCAATCCAAACCCAAATTGGGCGCCCGCCTGTGAATATGTTGCGATCCCGCTCGGGTCGTCGTCGGCGGCACCGGAGACGAGTCCCGGCCCTAGTTTACGCAGGAATCGACCGGGCGCCTGCCCGATGCCAGTGCGCGCTGCATCTGCCGTGTCGGGTGTCTTGCGCTGTGCGTTTATCTTGAATCCCCCTGAAGTTTTTCTATAAGTCGTGATCTCCGCAGTGGTGCTGCGTTTCGGCAGCTAACAGAGGGGCTTTTCATTCTGGAGGATGGCACATGCCGATGTCGGCGCCCTTAAGTCAGATTTAAGTTTTACGATCATAAAGTGTACATCAACGTGAAGAGCATTACTTCACGAACCGACGCAGAAAGGAGATGATTCATGGAGCGCAAAACTGGCAGAGTGTGGCTCGGTTGCTGTGATGAGGAAAATTTTTTGGAAAACATTAAAAATTCAGGACTCTCGATCCATATCCTTCCCACCTCGGCCACATTGGTTGGCGCATGTATCACGGCGGTCAGCTTGGTCAAGTTGATGCACTTGGGGCGTGCCGGATTTTTCGTCGACAAGCTGCTTGCCCTGGACACCATCATGTTTTTGGCGAGCGCTATCGTGTCCTTTATGTCGATGCGGGTTCGGCGTCTCGAACGTCGGCTCGAAATCCTCGCTGAAATGGTGTTCCTGGTTGCTCTCGGGTTTGTTGCTATCGCGGCCGTGTTTATTGCTTTTGAGATATCATAATGTTGAATGAACAGGCAGAAATAAAGTATCAATTTTCTCCGCAGATTCAATTTCGACCTGCAAAAAGCAGGCTGATCGAAAAAATCTGCGCTTTTCAACAGCCGGTTAAGGATAACTTAAGTATTCGTAGGTAATGCGCCAATCACGGTAACGCGGTAAGCGTTATTGATTATTGCTTTACTTCAGGAGGAATATCATGGGCGAGAAACTGTCATTCATTATTGTCGCCGTGACTGCCGCAGCCTTGGCAGTTGCGATATTGTATGCAGGTCAGGAGATGCTTCAGGACGTAAACGATGCGGATGTCATTGAGCAGACCAAGATCAGCCTGATCCAAGCTGTTTCTGATGCGGAACGGCATGCCAACGGCAAGGCTGCCAGGGTGGACTTGGAAGATGAGAATGGTGAAGTGGTTTACAGAGTGAAAATTATCAATGCGGGTGAAGCCACTGAGGTGCATGTGGACGGCAAGACCGGCAAGATTCTGAGCATGCAAGGGGATCAAGCCGACGACCCCTTGACTGGGTCATAAAAAAGCTTAACCAAGCCTTTTTCCAATGCGAACGGATACCATGAGTGAATGTTCCCGCAGGTTCGCGCCACGGTTTTTGCCCCGATTTTTTAAAGCGAAAAGCCCGCATGTCGGGCGGCGCATTGAGGCCTCCGAATTGCTCGTGGGTTGCGCCGTGATGACGTTGACAGCTTTCATCGCTGGTTGCGCAGGCTATCATCCAAAACCTTTGGACGATAACCGTCTGAATGAATCCCTGGCTGCGCCCGATCGGGTCGCCCTGGCCCGGGAGGCTGCTCGGCTCCGCCATCCGCGTTTGCCCCCCATGACACTGGACTTTTCCCAACCCCTTACCGGCGAAGCGCTGGGTGTTATTGCCGTGTTGGCCAGCCCTGATCTACAGGCATTTCGCGCCAAGGAGGGGGTGGCACAGGCGCAGGTTTTCGCTGCGGGACTATTGCCTGATCCTCAACTTGCCGTTGGACTGGATCACCCTCTTGGCGGAGGTGGTCTGGTCAACGCGCAAAACCTGGGCCTGAGTTGGGACATCGCGCGACTGATTACGCGCCAGGGCGATATGCGTATCGCCAATAACCAGGCATTGCAAGTGCGCAATGACATTGCCTGGCAGGAATGGCTGGTGGCCAATCAGGCGGCCCTCATGGGCAGGCGTGTTGCCTATCTCGAACGGCAACAAGCTATGGCTCAGCAGTTTTCCGATATCGCCGCCAAGCTGCTTGAAGTGGCGCGCCGCAATCTGCGGGAAGGGAACGTGAAAATCGATGAAGTGGGGTTGCGCCAGGTGGCCTATCTGGATGCGCGTGATCGTGTCCTAGCGCTGGCGCGGGAACTCCAAAAGGCGCGCCAGGATTTGAACCGGGTGTTGGGTTTGTTGCCTGGGGAAATTGTTTCAGTCGCCACTTCCAGGGTTTCCTTGCCGGCATCGTTGCCGAACCCTGATGCGCTGTTTGCCGAAACGCGCACAGCACGCCTGGATTTGGCGGCGCTGAGAGCGGGCTATGATACTCAGGAGGCGCGCGTATACCGTGCAGTGCTGGGGCAGTATCCACGCTTTAATCTGGGGTTGAGCGCGGTGAGGGATACAGCAGGCGTGCGCAGTCAAAGCATCGGCATCAGCCTGGATATTCCCCTGTTCAATAGTGCTAATCGCGGTGTCATTGCCGAGGCTGAAGCCACCCGCGATAAATTGTATGCCGAATATCTGGCGCGGTTGTATCAAACCCGTGCGGATATTGCCACGTTAATTGCAGATCTTTATCGCATCGGTCAGGAATACGAGGCATTGGCGCAACAGTTGCCGGAGCTGGAGCGAGTGGAGCGTGTCTTGCGTGCCGCGGTAGCCAGCGGCGATACCTCTCTGGTGAATTATGAGACGGTGCGTGCCACGCTGCTGGATAAACAGATCAAACTGCTGAGTTTGGAACAGGCAGCGGCTGAGCAGGGGGTGGCTTTGCAGCTTGCCGTCGGTGCGCCGCTGACGCTATGAGATCCCTGATTATGACTAAATGCGTTAATACCTGGCTATGGTGGCCTCTTCTTGCGGTGGCAGTTTTGTTCGCGCCCATGGAGGGGTGGCCCGACTCAGGCGAGACAGCATCTGCGGCAAACAACTCGCCATCGGTGCTGATTCAAACCAGCCCGGTGCAAGAAGTGCGCATGACGGAAACACTGACCACCTATGGAACAGTAGAGTTTTCACCAGAGTACGTCCAGGCCATGGACGTCATGACGGAGGTGATGGTGAATCAGGTTTTTGTTGCAGCGGGGCAGCGGGTGCGGCGGGGCGACGCGCTGCTTTCGTTGCGCGCAACGGCCAACGCCCAGCTCGAATTGGAACGCGCCCGGATCGATGTGACTTTCTCCGAAAAAAATGCAGTGCGATTGCGTGATTTGCTCACCCGACAATTGGCAACCAATGCCGAAGTCCAGGCGGCGGAACAGAATCTGTCCAGGGATCAGGCCATTCTCGCCGGTATCCAAAAACGCTTGGGTGGAAAGATAGACAGAGTTTTGAGCGCCGATATGGACGGTGTAGTGGATGCGGTGAATGTCCGCCAGGGTGATATCGCTGCGCCCGGCACACCCTTGGTGCGCATTGCCAAGGAGGATCGGTTGCGGGTGCGCCTCGGTGTTGAAGCCGAAGACATTCGCAAGATCAAGACAGGCCAGTCCGTGCAAGTGATGCCGGTTTATGTCAAAGGGACAGCCGTGACTGGCCAGATTACCCAGGTCTATCAATTGATAGACCCCAAAACGCATTTGATCGAGGTGGTGGTGCCCTTGCCTACCGCCCCCGATATCTTGCCAGGCACGATGGTGCGGGGCGATATAGTTCTTCAGACGAGAAACACTCTGGCCATTCCGCGTTCCGCCGTGCTGTATGAGCGCGGTGGTAAGGCTTATGTCTTCGTGAACGATAAAGGACAGGCCCGGCGGCGTGGCGTGGATATAGGGCATGATGATGGCCGCTACGTGGAAATCCTCGGTGGACTCGTGAAAAATGAGCGCGTGGTTAGCCTGGGTAATTATGAACTGACGAACGGCATGAGAGTGCGTACCCAAGGTGGCCATCAATGATGAGCGCCTGGTTGCAGCGGCATTGCCGTTCCCTGCTGTTTCTATTGGCGCTTTTGGCTGTGGGGGGCGGCCTGTTTGCAATGCGCCTGCCGGTGGCGCTGTTTCCCACGATTGATTTTCCTCGTGTAGTGGTCAGCCTTAATGCCGGGGACCGCCCCGTGGATCGCATGGTGGTGGAGGTAACGCGGCCCTTGGAGCAGGCGCTACGGGCTGTGCCGGATGTTCACGCGATCCGCTCCACCAGCAGTCGCGGTTCGGCAGACATCGCGGTAACTTTTGCGTGGAACAGCGACATGGTAACCGCTTTGTTGCAGGTGGAGTCCGCGGTGAATCAGGCCCTTACCTCATTGCCACCAGGGGTAAGTTTTTCAGCGCGCCGGATGGATCCCACTGTCTTTCCCGTACTGGGTCTGGCGCTGACATCAGCCAGCCGTGATCCGGTTTCCTTACGCGACTTTGCCTATTATCAACTACGTCCAATGCTTTCCGCTGCTCCCGGTGTGGCCCAGGTAGAAGTCCTGGGTGGGCAACAGGCGGAGTACCAAGTACTGGTGGACCCGGTCCGCCTTCAGGCGCTGGGTTTGACCCCCATTGATGTCGCCACGGCCCTGTCCGCCAACAATGTTGTGACGGCAGTGGGGCGGCTGGAAGACCGTTACCGCCTGTACCTGATTCTGGCGGATTCGCGGCTGCATAGCCTTGACGAAATCCGCCGTACCATACTGCGTAGCGGTGGCAGCGGTATTGTCCAACTGGAAGATGTGGCCGATGTGCGCCTGGGACAAATGCCGCAGTGGACGCGGGTGACCGCCAATGGCCGGGATGCAGTGCTGATCAACATCAAGCAGCAGCGCAACGCAAACACGGTCGCCATCGTTCAGGACGTCAAGGCACAGTTGGCAGCGTTTAGCAAGAAGATCCCATCGGATATTCAGATCAAGCCCTATTACGATCAGTCCAATCTCATTACCGACGCGGCATTGAGTGTCCGCGACGCGATCTTCATTGGCGCCTTGCTGGCCGCCGTTATCCTCCTGCTCTTTCTGCGTAATCTGCGCGTCACCCTGATTATTGCCATTGCGCTGCCAGGTGTGCTGGCGGCTACCGTGCTGTTGTTGTACGTGTTCCACATGAGTTTCAATATTATGACCCTGGGCGGCATGGCGGCGGCGGTAGGCTTGATCGTCGATGACGGGGTAGTGATGCTTGAACACATCATGCGCCGTCTCAGTGAGGCCGAGCGTGACACGCCCACGCGGGGCAGGGTGCTGTCAGCCGCCATGGAAATGGGGCGGCCACTGCTGGGGTCATCTCTTGCCACGATCATCGTATTTCTGCCCCTGGCTTTCTTGGGCGGGGTAACAGGTGGCTTCTTCAAGGCATTGGCCCTCACCATGGCCGCCAGTCTTATCATTTCCTTTTTTGTCGCGTTTCTCGCCGTGCCATTGTTGGCGGATCTTTGGTTGCGTGAACGTGACGCAGCGCGCCTGGAGGCCGTCGGCCCATGGATGGGGCGTGTACATGCCTTGTATAGGCGCCTCATGCAACGGCTCATGACGCGCCCAGTGATTGTGCTGCCGGTGATTGTGTTGCTGGGTTTTGTTGGCTACGCCGCTTATACCCATCTGAATTCTGGTTTCATGCCGCGCATGGACGAAGGTGGCTTCATTCTCGACTACAAGGCCGTACCCGGTACATCGTTGACTGAAACTGACCGGCTGTTGCGTCAGGTGGAAAGTATTATCACCTCTTTGCCGGAAGTGGACAGTTATTCACGGCGCACCGGTTTGCAGCTCGGCGGGGGATTGACGGAGACCAATCAGGGCGACTTCTTTGTTCGTCTTAAACCGCTGCCCCGACGCGATATAGAGGCCATCATGGCGGAGTTACGTCAGCGTGTGGAAAATGAGGTGCCTGGCCTGCGTATCGAGACGGCGCAGCTTATGGAAGACTTGATCGGCGACCTCACTGCCGTTCCCCAGCCCATAGAAGTAAAGATCTTCGGAGACGATGGCACCGTATTGCGCAAGCTGGCGCCGGAGGTCGCCAGACGCATCGCCAGCGTTCCCGGTGCGGTGGAAGTTTTTGATGGAATCACCATTGCCGGTGACGCCATCGACATTCGCGTCAACCGCGTCAAGGCGGCCCTCGAAAGTGTTGATCCCGATCTGGTTACCCGCCAGATTCAGGAGCAACTGGCAGGTGCAGTGTCCAGTCAGATTCAATCGGGTGAAAAAATGATTGGTATCAGAGTCTGGACTCCAGGGGATCTGCGCAGCCGCATCGAAGTGCTCAATGAGCTGCGCATCCGCGCGCTGGACGGCCATTATCTGCCACTCAAGCGCGTGGCCGACATCGGTATCACTGAAGGCCAGGCCCAGGTGACACGTGAAAATCTCAAGCAAATGGTAGCCGTGACGGCACGTCTCGAAGGGCGTGATCTCGGTTCCACCATGCGGGATGTGCAGCGTGTGCTGATGAAGATGAATCTGCCTTCGGGTGTCTATATTGAATACGGCGGGCTTTACCAGGAACAACAAAAATCCTTCCGGGATTTGCTCGTGGTTTTTGTCAGTGCAGTGATGTTGGTGACGGTGTTGCTGCTGTTTTTATACGAACGCTTTATTGTGGTGTTGAGTATCCTGTTAACCACATTGCTGGCCCTGAGTGGCGTCTTTGCGGGCTTGTTCCTGACTGGCGCCGAGCTTAACGTCTCTGCCATGATGGGGATGACGATGATCGTCGGCATCGTCACCGAAGTAGCGATTTTTTATTTCGCGGAATTAGACACGCAAGCGCGTCACAGCGCGTCAGATCTGATCGTCGCGGGGATCAAGCGTATGCGGCCTATCTTCATGACCAGCAGCATCGCTATCCTGGCCCTGATGCCACTGGCTCTGGGAATGGGCGCGGGTTCTGCAATGCAGACACCGTTGGCCATTAGCATCATTTCCGGATTGATTGCAGCGGTGCCCCTGGTGCTTCTTTTGATGCCCGCGCTTTACCTGTTTTTTAGTGAGATGCTTGATAGGCGCATGTTTAAGCACCCGTAACACAACACCACGAGGATACCAACATGAAAAAATTGTTACTTCCCATAACCGCATCATTGATCACATGCCTGATCGCAATCATGCCTGCCATGCTGCGTGCAGACACATCCCCCGAAAAAGCACTGCAGGAAGCCGAATCGGCATGGAAGGCCAAATGCAACGAGACGGTGACGCCAGAGGTCCGGCGCTGGGAGTATGACAGGGCGATATTTGAACGCGACAATGATTATTCTGCGGTTGATGATACAGACAAGACTATTACAAATCCGCTGGCGAAGCGTTATCTGGTCGAAGCCAGATTCCATGTTACCCTCAGTGAACTCACCCAGGTTTTTTCCACGGACCCTGGGTTGGTGCGTTCTGAGATGCGGCTTGCGCAATCGTACTTGAAACATTCGCTGGCCGTCCTGAAGGGCTCCGGCCTGTCCAAGGCTCAGCAAAAAATTCAGGAAATAGAAAACGCCTTGGCGCAACTCGAAAAATCGATTGACGGTCACTGGAGTGGCTGCTGGGCAGAGCAGGAAAAACAGGTCTTCGAGAGCATAAGGGCCGACATTAAAGATTTGATTGGGATGCTTTAAAAAACCGCCCGTCCTATTAATCGTTCGCTGAAATATTTCTCTTGGAATACCCGAGTTTTTTGCTATAGAATTATTCGTGCAGCGGAGCTTTTGTAGTCCGGTGGTGCGGTTTGGTAGGTTCCGATGCATGTTGCAACTGGGTTAGTCACTGTTATGGTGTTTATCTGGGAGGGATGTGTCTATGCAGCCAAGCAAGCAAAAGGAGGTGAAGGATCTTTATCCCATGAAGGATATTGCTCCCACCGTCGCAGGTATTCTGGTAGTCCTTGTTGTCGCGGTGACGTTCGCAAGATTTATCACGTCATACGCGAGCTTGTAGGATAGGAACGGCCCCGGTTTTTCTATAAGCCGGGGCCGTTCGTTTTCTTGTCCCCGCTGTTAATTGATCCCCGCAGTCCATACCACAGCCGCCCGCCCAGTTCATGCAGGGCATAGCTGGATGTTTGCAGCGCGTGGGCGGAAGGCAGCCAGGCGAATCCGCCCCGTTCAATCGGCCAAGGAGTAGTGAAGCCGGTGGGAGCGGGAATGATGTTAATCCCCGCTTGCTGGAAGGCCTGTACGGCACGTGGCATGTGCCAGGCGTGGGTGACAAGGTAGATACGTTGGATGTGTGCCTGTGCAAGGATGGGGCGGCTGAAGCCGGCGTTTTCAGCGGTGGTGTCGCTGCGCTCTTCTGTCCAACGTACCGGAACGCGGAAGTCGTTGACCAGCACATCTTTCATGATACGTGCTTCGGAGAATGCCCTGCCATGCAGGGCACCGCCGGTAACCAGTATCGGCAGGCCGGTGTGGCGGTGCAGATACGCACCGTAGCGCAGGCGTTCCAGGGCGAGCTTGGACGCCGTATCGCCGCCGTATTCCGGCGCGTCATAATTGCGTCCTGCGCCGAGTACAACGATGGCCTGTGCTTCAGGGTGGCGCAGATCTTCGGCGGTGAGGGCGGGGTAGG
Organism: Gammaproteobacteria bacterium; assembly: GCA_021731145.1. Classification (GTDB taxonomy): domain Bacteria; phylum Pseudomonadota; class Gammaproteobacteria; family Ga007554; genus LNEJ01. The sequence continues at coordinate 61,246 of JAKFXX010000012.1, forward strand.
TTTGCAGCGAGCGCATCAGCGAGAGTGAAGTGAAGGGTATGCTGAAGATATATAAGGTCACCAGGGACAGCGCCAACAGGGTGATGGCTGCACGTTTGTATTTACGCAGCAGGATCAGCCCCATCACACCCAGCACCAGATTTATGGCAGGCGGAAGCACCAGTGATTCGACGGCGCGCGTAAGCAGAATACTCATACTCTAGGTTCTGCTGAGATGCGGGTTATGGCCGTGATGCGCTGGCGCCGCAGCTTTTCGGCCAATGCCTCGCCCACAAGACCCTCCGCCACCAGCGCCTTTGCATCCACGGTTTGCGTGGCTTGCAGGGCGGCACGGAAGATGTCGGCCTGCGGATAAGGTTTGTCCTCATAGCCGGGACGGCCCCGGAAGTCCGCCTCGCAGGCCAGCAAAAAACTCTCGAAGCGCTGCGGGCGGCGCAAGGCGTCGAGTGCTTGCAGGGTGTCCAGCAAGGTGGATGGGCGCAGCTCGGCGGCGCGGTGGCAGTGGGTATGGTATTGCGCAGTGAGTACGGCAAGATCGCGGTAATCACCAGGCACGCGCCAGCGCTTGCACATCGCCTTCGCCAGATCCACGCCACGCGCTTCATGGCCGATGTGGCGCGGCCATTCCTCGGGTGGCGTGGTGCCCTTGCCAAGGTCGTGCAGCAGCGCTGCAAAGCGCACCTGCGTATCGGGAGACAGGCGCGCGGCCTGATCCAGCACCAGCATCACATGCACGCCGGTGTCGATCTCGGGGTGGTGTTCGGGCGGTTGGGGTACGCCGAACAGGCGGTCAATATCGGGGAACAATCGTGCCAATGCCCCGCAATCACGCAGCGTCTCGAAAAAACGCGAGGGACGTGCCTCGCCCAGTGCGCGCACCAGCTCCGCCCACACTCGCTCCGGCACCAGCGCATCGACCTCGCCCGACTCGACCATCTGGAGCATCAAGGCATTGGTTTCGTCAGCAACACGGAAGCCCAGAGGGGCAAACCGCGCGGCAAACCGCGCCACGCGCAGGATGCGCACCGGGTCTTCGACGAAGGCGGCCGAGACGTGGCGCAACCACCGCTGGCGCAGGTCTTCGGCACCATCGTAGGGGTCGATCAGCGTGCCGTCGGGGGTTTCGGCCATGGCGTTAATAGTCAGGTCACGGCGTACCAGATCATCTTCCAGGGTGACATCGGGCGCGGCGTGTACGCTAAATCCCTTGTAGCCGGGGCCAGTCTTGCGTTCAGTGCGGGCGAGGGCGTATTCCTCGTGCGTGCTGGGGTGTAGAAAAACCGGAAAATCCTGCCCCACCTGCTTGAAGCCCTGATCCAGCATCTGTTGCGGCGTGGCGCCCACAACAACCCAGTCCCGATCCTGCACAGGCAGGCCGAGCAGCTTATCGCGCACGGAGCCACCGACTTGATAAATTTTCACTTGTTCCCTCGGTCGTTAGTCATGGCGGGCGTTAAGCGGACGAAATGGTCATAAACTGGCATTATAAAGCATAGCGCACCCTCGCTGGCAGCGCCCGGCCAAGCATCGTTCGGGTGGGCCTTGAATGTATCCTCACACCGCCATGAAATGTATTATATCTTGCCAGTCTTACATACCAGCCATTGCTGGAAAAGGAATCATAAACACCCATGGCCAGAGCTAAAGCAGCAAAAGAAATAAAAGAAGAGCCATTGGAAAAGCAACTCTGGAAGGCTGCCGACAAGCTGCGCAAAAACATCGACGCCGCCGAATACAAACATGTTGTGCTGGGGCTGATCTTCCTCAAATACATCTCCGACTCTTTCGAGGAAATGTTCAACAAGCTGCAAGCACGCGAAGGCGAGTATGCCGGGGCCGACCCAGAGGATAAGGACGAATACAAGGCGGAGAATGTTTTCTTTGTGCCGCCGGAGGCGCGCTGGTCCTTTCTGCTGGCCAAGGCTAGGCAGCCAGATGTTGGCACTTTTATCGATGCGGCGATGGATGCCATCGAAAAGGAAAACCCCTCCCTCAAGGGCGTGCTGCCCAAAGTGTTTGCGCGGCAAAACCTCGACCCCACCAGCCTGGGCGGGTTAATTGACCTGGTGGGCAATATCGCGCTGGGCAATGCCAAGGCCCGCAGCGCCGATGTGCTGGGCCATGTGTTTGAGTATTTTTTGGGTGAGTTCGCGCTGGCCGAGGGCAAGCAGGGCGGCCAGTTTTACACGCCGCGCAGCATTGTTGAATTGCTGGTCGCCATGCTGGAACCCTACAAAGGCCGGGTGTTCGATCCCTGCTGCGGCTCCGGCGGCATGTTCGTGCAGTCGGAAAAATTCGTCGAAGAGCATCAAGGCCGCGTCAACGACATTTCTATCTACGGGCAGGAGAGTAACCAGACCACCTGGCGGCTGGCCAAGATGAACCTCGCCATACGCGGCATCGACAGCTCGCAAGTGAAATGGAACAACGAAGGCTCCTTCCTCAACGATGCCCACAAAGATCTGAAGGCCGACTTCATCATCGCCAACCCGCCATTCAATGTCAGCGACTGGAGCGGCGACCTGCTGCGCGGCGATGGCCGCTGGCAATATGGCGCGCCGCCTGTGGGCAATGCCAATTTCGCCTGGTTGCAGCACTTCGCCTATCACCTCAATTCGCAGGGTAAAGCGGGCGTGGTGCTGGCCAAGGGCGCACTCACCAGCAAAACCAGCGGCGAAGGCGAAATCCTGTTTATCGATGCGCGCAATTTGGGCCACCTCATCAATCGTCGCACCAAAGAACTCTCGCACGACGACATCCAGAAAATCGCCGACACCTACCATTCATGGAGAACCACCGTAGGGGCGCAATTCATTGCGCCCGAATCGTCGGGGTGCGAAAAACAGGGGCGCGATGAATCACGCCCCTACGTGGATGTGCCGGGGTTCTGTGCATCGGTGCCGATTTCCCGCGTGGCGGAATTGGACTACGTGCTCACGCCGGGCCGCTATGTCGGCCTGCCGGATGAAGAGGATGACTTCAATTTTGCCGAACGCTTCGCCGCACTGAAGGCCGAGTTTGAAGCGCAGTTTAAAGAAGAAGCGGTTCTCAATCAGGCAATCGCCGAGAACTTGCAGAGGATCAAGCCATGAGCAAACTGAATACGGATTATTTTGCCCGTTGTATCGCCACCTTGAGCCAGGCCTACGACAGTCTGAATCAGCAGCCGCAAGAAAGTGTGACTTATGACATTTTCCGTGCCGCGTGCGTCAAGGAATTTGAAATCATCTTGGAGCAGACGGGCAAACTGTTGAAAAAATGTTTGAAGCCCTACGTTGCTTCAAGCAAGCAGGTGGATCAACTCATGTTCAAGGATGTGTTTCGCCTCGCCGCCAAGCATGGTCTTATCAGCATTGAAGAAGCCGAACGCTGGTTTACCTATCGCGACAACCGCAACGACACCGCCCACGATTATGGCGAAGGCTTCGCCAACGAAACCCTGTTGTTGTTGCCCCAATTTATTGTGGATGCCACACATGTCAATGAAGTGATTCGGCAGCAACCATGAGCCAGCTCTATCTGCGTGAACAAGACCGTAAACGGCTGGTGGAACTCCTGGCCGCCCACCTGCCCGCCGTCACCGCATGGGCCTATGGTTCGCGGGTGGATGGCCGCGCCCACGAAGCCAGCGACCTGGATCTGGTGCTGCGTTCGCCGGAATTGAGCCTAATACCGGTCGAACCGCTAGAGGCTTTTTTGCAGGCGCTGCGGGAATCCAACATCCCGATTCTGATTGAAGCGCGGGATTGGGCACGACTGCCCGATGCGTTTCATCAAGAAATATTGAAGGGATATGTGGTGGTGCGGGAGCCAGCGATAACCGAGGATATGGCGAAGGGGAAGGTATGACTGGGTGGCTCACTGTCCAGCTTGGGGAAGTGGCTAATTTCAAGAATGGGTTTGCATTCAAGAGTTCCGATTTTGTTGAATCAGGTATCCTAGGTTCTGTTGACGTTTCATCTCAGCCACAAAAGTACCGCCGCAAAAGATAGCATGCCCATGTAATTAACGGCTTTTTTCTCATATCGAGTAGCAATCCGGCGATAATGCTTGAGCTTGCCAAA
>JAKFXX010000016.1 GCA_021731145.1 Gammaproteobacteria bacterium
GCGGCCATAGCGAACGGGAACCACCCGATCCCATTTCGAACTCGGAAGTGAAACCGTTCAGCGCCAATGATAGTGTGGGAGTTCCCATGCGAAAGTAGGACACCGCCAGCCTTTATATTCGAACCCCGATAGACGAAAGTTTATCGGGGTTTTCTTTTGGGTGATATTTAACTCCAGCACTGTTGCCCGTCATTGGCAATGAAGATAGTGCCGGCATCTCATTTCAGATTCATGTCGGGCTGCGCGAGGGGGAACGTCTATTCCGATCTGGTCTCGGCGCTCGCTTCTGCTGTTTTATGGGACCCATAACGATGAGCGTATAGCTTGGTGAATTCCGCGCCGAGAAAGAAGATTTGTGCGGAATAGTAGACCCACAGCAGCCCTGCAATCGCCGATCCCGCCGCGCCGAATGCAGAGGTGAGGGGGGTGTTGGCGAGGTAGAGGGCGATCACCGATTTGCCGAGGGTAAACAGCAGTGCAGTGATCGCGGCGCCGATCCAGACATCTTTCCAGGCGATTCTGATGTCGGGCAACAGTTTGTAGATGGCGGCGAACAGCACTGTGATGGTGCCGGAAAACAGGGCGAAATTCAGAACCGTTACCACATGGGTCTTTTCCGGCAGCAAATCGGTGTGTTGTTCAATCGCGGTGAGCGCGGTGCTCACCGCGAGGGACGCAAGCAGCAGCAGGCCGATGATTACAATCATGCCGAACGATAACAGCCGCGTTTCGAGCATGTCCAGCATGCCCCTGCTCGAAGGCACCCTGACGCCCCAGATGTGATCCAGACTGTTCTTGAGTTCAACAAAGACCGTGGTTGCGGTAATGAACAATGTGGCCAGGCCCACTATCACTGTGGCAAGCCCTGCCATAGGGTTGCGGGCGCTTTCGATAATCGCCTGGATGGTGGTGGCGCCCTGTTTGCCGATCAGTCCTTGGATCTGGGCGACGAGTTGCCCTTCCGCCGCTTGCTGGCCAAAAAAAACACCGGCGATGGCGATGACGATGATCGATAGCGGCACCAGCGAAAACAGGGTGTAAAACGCCAGCGCCGCACCCATGCTCGGTGCCCGGTCGTCGAGCCAGGCGAGGAAGGTGTCGCGCAGCAGGTGCCATATTTCGTGGTAGGGCATAGGGGGGATTATCAATCGCTGTTTTTAGGATTATAGATCATCTGCGGGTTCAGATGACCTGGAATAGTCTGATAGGTTATCCTTGCACATCCAAAATACAAATGGTTTTTCCTGGCTGCACGGGTACGGCGGCGGGTGTTTATGCAAGGGCAGGATAATGAAAGTTTTAATCATCGGTAACGGCGGGCGTGAGCACGCGCTGGCGTGGAAAGCGGCGCAGTCCGCCAGCGTAGAGCAGGTGTATGTCGCGCCCGGCAATGCTGGCACAGCGCGCGAGCCGAAGGTAGAGAATGTAGCGATTGCAGTGGATGACATTGCAAGGTTGCTGGCCTTTGCGCGGGATAACAATATCGGGTTGACCATTGTCGGTCCCGAGGTGCCGCTGGTGCTGGGGGTGGTGGACGCCTTCCGCACTGACGGGCTGCGCTGTTTCGGACCCACGCAGCAGGCCGCGCAACTGGAGGGCTCCAAGGCTTTTGCCAAGGATTTCATGGCGCGCCATGAAATCCCCACGGCAGCCTATGGCAAATTCACCGATGTGACAGAAGCCATTGCCTATATCCACCAGCTAGGCGCACCTTTGGTGGTCAAGGCCGATGGCCTGGCGGCGGGCAAGGGCGTGATCATCGCCCAGACCATTGAGCAGGCCATCGATGCGGTGCGCGATATGCTGGCGGGCAATGCCTTCGGCGCGGCGGGCCATCGGGTGGTGATCGAGGAATATTTACAGGGTGAGGAAGCCAGCTTTATCGTCATGGTGGACGGCGAGCACATCCTGCCACTCGCCACCTCGCAGGATCACAAGGCGCGCGACAACGGTGACCACGGCCCCAATACCGGCGGCATGGGCGCCTATTCCCCTGCTCCGGTAGTGACGCCGGAAATCCACGCGCGCATCATGCGCGAGGTGATCGAACCCACGGTGCGTGGCATGGCGCAGGAAGGTGTGCCCTATACCGGCTTTCTCTATGCCGGCGTGATGATTGCCCCCGACGGCACTCCCAAGACGCTCGAATTTAATTGCCGCTTTGGCGACCCGGAGACGCAGCCGGTGATGATGCGGCTGCGCTCGGATCTGGTGGCATTGTGCGAGGCGGCGCTTGATGGGCGTCTGGACCAAGTGCAGGCTGAATGGGACTCGCGCCCCGCGCTGGGCGTGGTGCTCGCGGCGGGTGGTTACCCGGACGACTATCGCAAGGGCGATGTGATCTTCGGCCTGAATAAAAAAGAGCCGGACGACAGCAAAATCTTCTACGCCGGTGCTACGGAAAGTCACGGTGATGTCATCACGGCGGGGGGGCGGGTGTTGTGCGTCTGCGCGCTTGGCTCCAACGTTTCCGAGGCCCAGGCGCGTGCGTATAACCTTGTGCAACAGGTCTCCTGGAAGGATATGTATTACCGCACCGATATAGGTTATCGCGCCATGGCGCGCGAAAAGCCTTGAGTTTCTGGCGTCTCAAACAAGCCGCGCGCGAACTGCGCCAGGGCGGGGTCATCGCCTATCCCACCGAGGCGGTGTACGGTCTGGGGTGCGACCCGCTCAATGCGCAAGCGGTGCTGCGCCTGCTGACGCTGAAAAATCGCCCCATGGAAAAGGGGTTGATTCTGATCGCCAGCGACTTCCAGCAACTCACGCCGTTTGTTTGCCCGCTCGATCCCGCCATCATGGACAAAATCGGCCACACCTGGCCTGGCCCCGTCACCTGGCTGCTGCCCGCTACACCCGAAACCCCGGTCTGGCTGCGCGGCGCACACGACACCTTGGCGGTGCGTGTTACCGCCCACCCGCAGGCGGCGGCGCTGTGCAGGGCATTCGGCGGCGCTATTGTCTCCACGAGCGCCAATCCGGGCGGACGCAAACCCGCGCGCAACGCCTTGCAGGTGCGCGGGTATTTCGGTGAGTCCATTGATTGCATCCTGTCCGGCGCGATAGGCCCTCGGAGAAAGCCCAGCGAGATCCGCGATGCCTCAACCGGCAAGATTGTCCGGCCGGGGTAGATGTGCTATTCCCTGCCGTTTTTAGGTCCGTTCACTCCGCCCACCCTGGCACATGGCGGCGCGCTGTGCGCAGTTCGGCATCGAGGACTTTGTAGCCGGGTTCTTTTTTTTCCACCAGCGCCCAAAACTTCGACGAATGATTGAGCTGGACGGTATGACACAGCTCATGGACAAGCACGCAACGCACCAGGGGTGCGGGCAGGAACAGCAGCTTATAGTTGAGATTGATATTTTTTTGGCGGGAGCAACTTCCCCAACGGGTCTTTTGCCCTCGGATACGCGCTTGGCGAAAGGATAAGCCGGTTTCACGGCTGATCTGCTCCAGCCAGGGCCGCAGATGAGTCTGGCCTTTTTCCGCCAGCCACCGCCGCAGCACGGACTTGCACAAGGAAGCATTGTCCACTGCGCCACGCACTACCAGCCGTGCATCGTGACTTTGCGACAATGTTACGCGGTTTGAATCAACGGCCTGGTATTCGACCTGCCAGATCTCATCAATGGCATGTAGCGTTATCGTGTCGGGAAGGGTGTCGTGGGCGTTAGGTACTAGCCATTGCCGTTGTTCATTGACCCGTTGCAGGGTCTTGTTAATCCATGCCTGTTTCTCATGCACCAGGGCCGGAATGCGCCGGTGATCAAAGCCGCGCGGCACCACCACTTCCACCAGCCCCAGCGGCGAAATCTTCAGGCAGACGCGCATTGCCTTGGCACTTTCCCGAATGGAGTATGCGGTTGGCTCTTTCGAGAGTATGGCCGCTCTCTGGCATCCTGCCATCGCGGCACTCGTGCATCCATGCACATCGGATGCACGAGGTAGAGCAATTGCCGGAATCATTACTACCGCAGCGCCTCGCGTGGATGCTTGATCTTCGGCCAATAGGTGTCGACATTGAACGATGGGCTATGGGCTGGAGTGTGGCATTGCGCGCACATCTTTTCGCGCGGCCAATCGGCGTTTCCTACAGGCTTCACGCCACTTGATGCAGCGTGCGCCTGGGCAGGGCCATGGCAGGACTCGCACTGCACATTGCTCAGATTGCCGGTAGTGTCGTCGTCGATGAAGCCGCCGGGCTTGTTGAACCCCACGGTGTGACAGACGATGCAGTTGGGATCAAATGCCTTGTTGACCCGGCGCAGCGTGCCATAGGCATGGGCGTGACGGCTGGCGTGCCAGATCTTGTGCTGCTCGCCATGGCAGCTTTGGCAGGCTTGCGCCCCCGCATATGGGCTCTCCCCCGCCTGCTGCGCCTTGGTGATCTTTACGCTCTTTTGGTAATCCGCCTCGACCTGGGTGTTGTATTGCTTGTACCAGGCCTTCAGGCGCGGCGCATCGGGGGTGGTTTTGGGCAGCGGGATGATCTTGTGCTTCCAGGACTGAATCGCCCCTGCGCTGTCCAGCGCGATGTCGAGCCGTCCCAGGCGCATGCCGCGCGACCCCGGTTGCAACACCAGTGTGTTGTCCACCTTTTTCGGTTCGCTGTATTTTTCGTAGGCGGAGCGGATCAGCAGGATGTCCACCTGCTGTAACGGCAACAGACGGCGCGCGTCATCCGGCGTCAACGTGGTGGCCAGCACCGTGAGCGTACCGCTTTGTTTGGCGTGTTGCAGGGCTTGGGCCAGTGCCTCGCCGTCGCTGCCCGGCGCTGTCATCGTGTGGCTTCCTCCCATCTGCTGGAGGGGCGACTCACGGGGGTCTATCCAGCTAAAAAAGGCCAGTGTCCTGCCGTTGCGCGTGATGTTCCGTTCAGTCTGGAAGGTGGCACCACTCCAGTTGCTCGCCACCCACGGCAGCGTGTCATGCGTGATGAAATCCGTGCCGTAGGCGAGATCGGCCCATTGCACGCCAATGGCGTCATAATTGAGCGTCTTGACGCCCTTGAGTATGTATTCCCCGGTGAGACGGTCATGCACCGACTCGCTGCGCATGAAACCACCGGACGAGATCAGGAACAGGCCCGGTTTTTCCTTGCGCAAACGGTCAATCATGGTGGCCTGACGCCGGATGCCGCCAAAATCCCCCTCCAGACTGCACCCGCAGGGCTCCAGCTCGCCGTCGAGATTGCCGGTGTAGATGAGGGTGATGCCGTTCTTCCCCGCTGTGGCGGCCTGGCTGCTGAACAGCAGCACAAATGCCAGCCCGAAGAAGATAGCCATGACGCTTTTTTTCATGATGTTCCCGCAACCCAAGAGTTAGAGCCCTATCAGCCAGTCACTCTATTATCGGTGTTAACGGCGGGGGAGGGAAGGGAGGCGATTAGTGTTGTGTGCCTTTTCCGCCACGCACCAAGCGAACGAAGCGTGCTTCCCCTTTGTCACCGGGAGTTGCGCCCTCCGGGCCGAAACTCAGGATATAGGCGTCATTGTCAAAGCCCTTGCGCGGGGTGGCGGACCAGAACGGGGCGGCGGGGGTGGCCGGGAAGAGCGTCAGGTTGATGCGGGGATCAGTGCATTGCCGCTCCGCGATCATGGCCAGTTCGGGGATGTGGGGGACGCGCCAGTCGCCATGCTTTGCATAGCCCCCCTTTTTGTTGAGTTGATTGGCCGCGTCCAGGGCGCCCTGCCAGGTATAGCCGCCCGGCGTGCCCTTGCACGTCGCGCCATCCCAGCTTTGATCCAGCGCGCAACGCATCCAGGTCAGCCCCGACTGGCTATCGGTTAGCGTGCCATCACCATTATCCTTGAAGCGCTCGGTGGGTGTGGACATGGGACGGGACCCAGTATCGCAGGTGTAACTCCAAGCTGGCGCAGCACAAGCCATTGCCGCGCACAGAAAAAAAAAGTGTTTTGCCGCCATAATCCGACTCCTTGGTGTTTTGTTCTTCAAGAAAAAGGCCGCCCCAGGTTGAAGCGGGCGGCCTCTTGGTTTGGCAGGATTATGGATAGCCCGCGCCGCTACGCACTTCGACCGGCGGATGCTGCCTGGTATTCTCGCCTGGTTTGAGCTTGAAGCCACGGTGCATGTAGAAGGAATAGGCCTCCAGCGCCTTCATTTCCTTGCTGTTGGCGTCCAGCGCCTGTCCTTCCAGCGGCACCTGAATGCACCAGTTGATCATATCGCGCAGCGGAATCACCTGTCCCAGATTGGCCTGCCACTTGGGGAAGGTGTGGGGGTTGGACGCCGCCGCATCCGGGTGGCAATTGGCGCAGGCCAGCCCGTTCTTGCCGAGCTTGGCGCTATGCCACAGGTCATCCCCCTCCTTTACAGTTGCCATAAGGTCTTTGTATTGGGCGGCCAGCTCGTCCTGGGTAAACGGTTTTCTGGCCTGCGCGGGTTCGATGGCAAGAAAGGCAAAGGAGACGATAGCAACAGTGGTGCCGGTGAACGTGAATAAACGGCTTTTGATATTTGATTTCATTGACATGCCTCCTTAAAGTTTCACGCCTTTCTTGACGCCTTCCGGCAGTAGATCCGCCCACGCATCATAGTGCAGCGCACCGCTGAACTCCTTTTCCAGGTCGATGTATTGCGTACCCAGGCCGTCCAGAATGTCGCCTGGATCGACGCGATTCATCTTGATGTCGGGGAAGGGCAGCTCGATGCCAGGGTAGGGCCAGGGCCAGGAGGTAGACAGGGTGCCGATGGAGGACAGGTTGCCTATCCGGTTATACACTACCTGATGCACGTGACCGTGGAACGCCATCACCCGCTCGAAGCCGGAAAGAATCTCGCGGATTTGCGGCGCGTCCTCGGTTTGAAAGTTCCAGCGCGGGTAATAATCCCACAACGGCGAATGAGTGAAGACAACCACCGGGGTATCGGGCTTCAGTTTTTTAACGTCTTTCTTCAACCATTCAAGCTGCTCTTCACGGACGCCCCACAGGCCGCAATGATGGCACTCCAGTTCTTCCATGAAGCCCATTCTTTCATCCGGCGTCAGACCCTTCATCGTCCAGAAATCGCGCACCAGAATAGAGTTCATGCCGATGAAGTGAACCCCTTTGTGATCGAAGGACCACGTCGGACTGCCGAACATATCACGCCATGCCTGACCCATGTCCAGATACCAGTCGTGTTCGCCGGGGATAACCTTGAGTGGCACTTTCAGCTTGGAGAGTATTCGCTTACCCTTCTCCAGCTCCGCACGCTTGCCTGATTGGCCGATGTCGCCGAGATAGACGACAAAATCCGGCAGGGGATTCATGTTGTTGACGTCATCGACAGCCTTTTTCAGGATGCCGTCGAACTTGTGGTCAGGGATGTCGTAGAGATGTGCATCGGTCAGAATCGCAAACCGGAACGGTGTAAGCCGGCTGTTGCCCGCCGCCTCCGCGACCTGCACCATGCCGAAGGAAACCCCCGCAGCGCTGGCTACCAGCGTCGCCAGCCCCGCCTTGCCCGTGATGCCCAAAAATTCCCTTCGATTCATTTTGCTGAAATCAGTCATTGCAGTGCTCCTCCTCTATGCTGTGGGGTGTAAATCCGTTTTCGGCATCTTTGTGTTTAATCTTTAGTCTTGGTCTTAATCTATATATATTTTTCATCGAAAAACAGTGATGCCACCACCGCTCTATCTTGGGGTAGATGATGGTGAAAAAATGTTCCGGCAAGTTGTTGAGCCCGCCGAACCCATTAGAGGAACCTCTGATTTATTCAAAGTCTCCTAAAATTAAGTGCGGTTTTGACTATACGCTTTTTTTGCCGGTCGTCAATAAACCATCAAAAGTCGCAATCTGCCTATGTCCCGCCGCCGCATCCAGGGCACCTTCGCGTACCAGCCACACCGTCTGCATCCCCGCCGCGTGAGCCGCATCGAGCTCTTCCTTGATGTCGGAGAGGAACAGGATTTCGCTGGGATCGGTGTCGATGGCCTCTGCGATGGCGTGATAGGAGGCCACCTCTCGTTTGTTGCCAACTGTGGTGTCGAAATACCCGGAAAATAGCGGCGTCAGGTCGCCAAATCCGGTGTGTGCGAAAAGCAGTTTTTGTGCATGAACGGAGCCGGAGGAATAGACACAAAGCCTTATGCCCTGCCCGTGCCATGCTTTGAGATTGCGCACGGCGTCTTCATAGACATGGCCCTTGAATGCGCCACGCCGGTAGCCGTCCTCCCAGATCATCCCCTGCAGAGCCTTGAGGGGAGTGATCTTTTTGTCCTCATCAATCCAACGGATGAGTTGCTCGGTGATCTGGTTGTCGCTGAAGTCGCGCTCCACAATATGCGTTACATCGTTCAGCAGCGTGCGCACTGCCGCATCATGCGCATGATCGCGCACAAAATCCGCCATGCGTTCCCTGGCATAGGGAAAGAGCACATCTTTCACGAAGGACAGTGAGGAGGTAGTGCCTTCGATGTCGGTGAGGATGGCTTTGATCATCGGTGATTCCTGAATTTCAAAATGACGGATACGGACATTTTTGCAGCAGCGCAGCTATTTGCAAAGTTTTTAGCAAGTCATTCAGGAATCGGCGGAACTTCACCCGCTTGGGTGCGTCGCCGGATTGAAAAAATGGTGGCTACGGGTGGACTCGAACCACCGACCTCAGCATTATGAGTGCCGCGCTCTAACCAGCTGAGCTACGTAGCCTTATTTGGGAGGGCAAAAGATACAGGATTTAGGGGGTAAGATTCAAGGAAAAAATGGTTTTGAGCCATTTTTTCCTTGAATCTGGTGGTATATCTGCCTGACAGCCTGCCCGGGCCTGGAGGCTGTTAAGTGAGAATGGTGAATACAGGCTGGGTTATGCCAGGTAAGAAACAATGCCGGGGGAGTGATGAGCCAGCCGCTGGTGTCCGACTGTATAGAATGCCAGGCACTCCTGATGCTCTGCATCGCTAAGGTATACAGGCTTTGCAGGGTCAAAAATTGCTGTGCGCCGGGGGGCGCTTGTGCGCGAAGATCTTTGATCACCTGTTCCAGTCCCCTGCCTTCAACTGCTCGGCCATAGACACCATCATTTTCGTCAACTGATTGAACTGTTCTGTTTTTTTTGTTATTCCAGGTTCATTTATCGCGCTCTTTGCGCAATACTTCCGCAGTTAGCCGAACAATTTTATGGCCCTTTACTACGACAATGGCTGTGTCAGTCTGTATTGCCTGCTTGCGTGCCAATGCTGCTGCACGCTTTATCGCCGCCAGGGAGGTGATCAGATCTTTGTCTTTCGCGGCATCAAGTTCTTGCTGGATCATGGTCTTTCCCCCCACTCAATCATTACAGGCTCGCCGCCCGCGTTGTCATATAGCGCCCAAGCATCGACTGCAGCTCGATAATGACGCTCAAAGTTTACCCGCCCTGCCGAAAAACGTCTGCGGATCACATGCTCGGGAATGTTATGTCCGCCTTGCCGAACCCATTCGGCTACTCGGGCAATCGCCACCCCGGCTGATGGCAGACCGAGGAAGAACAAACTGATGTGATAGCCCAGCCCGCGCCACTCACGAATGTGGCGCAAATAGCCCAAACCGGACAAGGTGGTTTCAAATGCGAAACTTTCCCCGCTTTCGGCACAAGCGGCGATCTCCTGCAACATCAACCGTCCGGCTTTGATTGCCTCAGCCTCAGGGGCAAAGGGTGACAAGCCAGCGGCAATAAGGTCGGCGTTGATAAAACGCGGACACTGTGCTTCTTCCGGCAAAAATGCGCGGGCAAAAGTCGTTTTTCCCGCCCCATTTGGCCCTGCAATTATAATGATTTTTTTCATGATCGTACCCCATGAAAAGCCGAATTAATCGAACATCGCTCGCTTACCTGGGAAACTATTCGGAATTTCCGATGATACAACTCGGCCAACTGTTTTTGCGTCAGCCACAAGGCCTCATCCCCAAAGATAAGCTGGCTGTCGAAAATGTCACCTTCTGTCACACGATGCTTGGCGTGATAGCTTTTTTCCGGGTCTTCCAGATAAATGCGCGACTCCAGCTTTGGCTGGTTCTCTTTGCCAATCCATATGAGCTCGATTTTTTGTTTTTTAGTCGTAGGTCGGGTTAGCGTAGCGTAACCCGACATTTCCCCGCAAGCCATGACGCAATCACTCAGCACCCACCCCCTCCAACTCCACCGCATCACGTCCCCAATCCGCCGCATAAACACCCGCGTCCACAAAGCGCCGAAAACTCGAATACGGCCATTCCAGCGGTGAAGATGCCAAACCATGCTTCACGGGGTTGAAGTGGATGTAATCAACGTGGCGGGCAAAGTCCTCCTCATCACGGATCTGATGTTCCCAGTAGCGGTGCTGCCATACCGCCTGTTCACGCCTCCTGGTTTGGGAGGCATTAGCCACGCCACGTAACGCCGGATCGCAATCCTTGGTGAACCGGGTTTTGATTAATCGCCACCGTGTTGCAAAGTCTGCATCATCTGGTGGCATTGTCCAGATACAGTGCAGATGATCAGGCAACACAACCATCGCATCAAGTGTGAATGGGCGTTGCGAACGTACTTTTCGTACCGCCTCGCGCAACACCCCCACCGCCCCCGCCGAGGCCAATATCGGCCGCCGTTGCTCCGTCACAACGGTGAAGAAAAATGAACCGCCGGGCATGAAAGATCGCCGATATCTCATTGCCATCCCCCTGTCGGGTTACGCTGCGCTAACCCGACCTACGGACTGCACATCTTTACCAATCCAGGTGAGTTCTAGTTTTTGCTTCTTAATCATGATTCCCCTTACACACGGACACGCGCTCGTTCACGAGCCTGCAATCGGGCATTGATCTGGGTGTAAAGCCGTGCCTCCTCGTTCTCGCGGTCGCTTAGGCGAATGACCAGCGCGTAACGCTCTTCGGCATCCTGTTCAGCCCATCCAAAGTCATTGCGAGTTACCACTACAAAAAGGCGTTTCTGCCGAGCCCGCTTGATTACCCAAGTAGAGGCTTGCACTGTCCCCTTGGAACGCTTCTTCGCGCCGTAGAAAGCCTTGCTGGTGTTCAACTCTTTTAGGTTCTGGTACTCATCTTCGGGGGTATCCCTGTCGAACATGGTCGAGCACGCATTAAGCGAATCGGCTTCCACCAGGCGAAATTCCAGACGGGCAGCCTTGTAGTCCAAGCGCGTTGTTTTCACAGGCGGGTAATGGGCAAGGGCCACGGTAATTTCCCGCTTGCGGGATCGTCGGCTACCGCCATAGAAGCTCTCAGGAACAGGAATTTCATAGAAATGATGGCGCTTGTTGCCGAGTGCAGCCTCCGCAATCAGGATCACCTGTTCCTCTGTGGATCGATATAGGCCAGCGGTATCTACCATGCCGTATCCCACGGTTTGCGCCAGCTTATCCTCGTCATTCCCGAAGAGCTCGATGCTTGCATGAGGCGTTCTTGCATTTGCCACCAGAAGCGCCCGTACCAAATTCATACTGGCATCGACTGGCAATTCGTCGAGTAGCCGGGCTGCGACATGGGCAATATGGGGGGCAGCAAAACTGGTGCCTGACTTTTCTGCGAGCACGCGGCCTTCGGCAAAATCCTTGCATGTGGAAAGTTCGCCCAAGCCCCTCTCGATAATTTGCCCAGTGACCTGATGCAACGCCCAGTTGCCGCCGTGGGCTACCAGTTCGGGTTTGATAGCTCCCTTGACGGACGCACCACAACGGCTGAAAGGGGAAGGCTGATCTCTTTGTGCGATGGGCTGCTCACGCGGATCATGGGGCCACCGTATGGAATTTGCTGTTTGGTCCCAGCGAGCGATGCCGCCTACGGTCAATACATTCAATGCCGGGGCCGGATCAAGCAGTCGTGCTTCCGGTTTTAACAGATAAGCCGGATATTCGTGCTGTAACCAGTCCAACGGTACATCGGGGAAATTACCGGTCGGAACAATAAACAGAATATCCAGTTCGCGGGACAATCTATCAAGGGTATAGGCAAGGCCACGTTGACGGCCACCATGGTATGGCTTGTTGAGGTCGCCGTAGGAAAGATTGAACACCCGGCAACGGTATTGCTCATGAAAATACCGAACCGCCTCTTCCACTACGTTTTCGATGAGGCGGGTATTAGCATCGGCATTACCGTCCAGAATGCGTCCAGAAAGCAAACGCAGGCCGGGCGCGAATATCTGCGACTGGTAACATTCCTCGACATCTCCATAGAGGGCGATACCAGCTACGTGTGTGCCGTGCCCTGCATTATCGTGCGCCTCCCTGTCAGGCGGAAGAAATCCTTGTGCATCCGCCAGTGCGGAATTCAGAAGTGGATGACTAGCTGCGATACCACTGTCGAGTATCGCGACAAAGGGAGCAGCGTTGGGAGGAGACGGAATATCAGGAAGGTCTTTGATATCAAGTCGAAGTGCTTGCAGTTCCAGTCCGAAGCGCGGTGGAAGGTCAACGGTCCTGGCATCCCGATGCCTCAACAGTTGTTCGGCTTGATCTCCGTTCAGGCGCACCCGATACAATACCAAACTGTCAGTGTCGATTTTGTCCAACCGGGCAATGTCGGCTTGTTCCAGCCAATTTTCGAATGCGCCCACCATCGCTTTGCGTTCAGCCTGAAAGCGGATAGGCCATAACTCCACGTCCAGCATAAAGGAATCATGTTGCGGTAGCCCATCGCGCTTGAGCGCCCAGCCTTTCCGGTCTTCGGCTGTCCAGCGGTCGAAGGCTTGTAGTGCGTAGAGAATACCTGGGTATTTCGGGGTCTCGCCATCAGCAAGGGTAGCGAGCCGCGCCTCGAATTCACCAAGCGCATCTTGAGTAGCGAAGGCTAGCGCATAACCCCCATCTTCCTGGCTAACGACTTCCACTCCCGGAAAACCCTGTTCAACCTGCTCCGGGCTGAATTGTCCGATCTGCAGTTTAAACAACGGTCGGGCATCGAATCCCCCAACATCCTGCCGAACCGCCTCACGTGCCCGAGCAAGACTATGCTGGAGGCGACGGGCATGTCCGCGAATGTCGGCGGGAGGTGGCGGTGGGCGATACTGTCCCGGGCGTTTCTCGTTGACCGGTTGCTCCCGCTCAATCCGCAGATGAGGATATACGTCCATGCTCTGTCATTCCCCCTTCCAATTTTTTTATTCTGGCGACTTCTCGTTCCCGTGCTTTTGTGAGATGACGTAGCTGGAGAAACTCCTGTCCCTTGAGAATCATGTCTTTTATGGCGCGGCGTAGAATGCGTTCAACATCCGCGTGTGACATGCTTGAAAACAGCGTCAGAACTTGTTCATTATCCACTTCGAAGTCGCGCCGAACGCCGCGTAACTTGATATTGAGTAGCTGTGTCAGCTCTTCCCGATTTGGCGGCGAGAAGACCAGCACTTCCTCAAAGCGGCGCCAAATAGCTGAGTCGAGAATGCCTTCATGGTTTGTTGCGGCGATGATTAGACTCTTGCCTTGGTAGGCGTCCAGCATTTGCAGCACTGCGTTGACCACGCGCTTAAGTTCCCCGTGCTCGCTGGCATCCGCCCGTTCCTTGCCAAGGGCGTCGAATTCATCGAACAACGCCACCGTCGGGACAGATTCGATGAAATCGAAAACCTTGCGCAGGTTTGAGGCAGTTTCGCCGAGATAGGACGAAACCACGCTGTCCAGGCGAATAAGTGCGAGAGGGCGATCCAGTTCCGTTGCAATAACTTCGCCTGTCAGTGTCTTGCCGCACCCCGGTGGCCCGCAAAACAGCACCCTGTCGGCAGGGCGTAGCCCGTAGCTCCTCAGTACATCGCCACGATGATGCTGTTCCAAAAGTTCTTCGATTGCCTGTCGCCCCTCTTGGGACAGCACGACTTCATCCAGCCTGCGTGTCGGCTCCCGTAGTGTAAGAAGGGGCAAGCCCCGTTCCTGATCAGTCGGGATGCGCTCTTTTAGACCGTGCCGTAACGGTTGAGCCTGATAAATGTCCCCATGAAGAATGCGTTCTAGGTCATTTGCCAATAGGTGATGCTGCTTTTGACGCTCTTCCTGGATAATGGATTCTGAGGCGTCCTTGAAAGCCGCGAGGTCGCCGCTGGCTCCCGCCCGGATCAATTGCCTTAATATCTTTCCGCTCGCCATAATACCCCCCAATTTTCGTAATTCTACCCTATTCGCAGGCTCATTAGATGAGCCTTATGTGCTTCAATGCTATAAGGTTCCTCCATCTTCAAGCGCCGGGAGCTCCAACCCCTCAATCTCCTGCAACGACTTCCCCGCAATCCCCTGCAAATCCCCATACATACCCACCGTTGCCCCCATCACGCGCATAATCTGTTCTTCGCGTTTGGCCCATTGCTTCATGATGACTTTTCTTTCCTTATCCAGGTCTTCCTGCATGGTGGAAAACGCTTCGACAATCGCCTCCACGCGCTGGCGGAAGCGTGGGCCGGTGAGGTATTGATAGACCATTTCGGTTTTGGTCTGCTGGCCTTCTGAGGTCTGCCGCGCAAGGGCAAGCTCCAGTAATGACTGGCGCAAAATCATGGCTACCGGCAATGCAGCGCGCGGATGCGTTACCCAGACGCCCTCTACCATTTCAAAGGTTTCAACGCCTTTTGGTAATGTGTGACTCACGATCACGGCGATTTCCGCCTTTGCAGTCCGCTGATCACCGCGAAGTTTTATCAGCCAGGCGTCGCTCCAGTTTTTGGTGCGTTTGAACTCCCACAAAATAGTGCCGCCGTGCTGACCACCTGAGCTGACAACGCGGTGCAGCACATCGCCGCCATATTCGCCTTTGGGGACTGGCTCAATCGCATCGAAAGGGAATTTGGTGCGCAACAGGTTTTCAAGCTCCAGCTCTTGCACTTCGCCCTGTAATTGTTGTGAGCCTTGTTCGGCCCGGCGCTTGAGGTCTTCGATCTGCTTCTGCATCGCGGCAATGGTCTGTTCTTTTTCCATTACTTTGAGTTTTTGTTCGTCTTCGGCTTCTTTTTTGGCTTGTTGGCGGGTGGCGTCTAGCCCTTCCTGCACCCGCTTTTCAACGGTGAGTTCCAGCTCACGCTTGGCATCATCCAGTTCGCGCTGTTTTTTGATCAGATCGGCCTGCGCCTTTTGCGCCTCGGCAAGCTTTTCTTCTCGGCTTTTCAGCACTTCTTGCAGGTCGGCCACTTCACGGGTTTTCTGTTCGAGGTCTGTTGCCGCCGCCTGTTTGGCTTTTTTGGACTCTTCTGCGGCGATTCTGCCGCGATCTTTTTTCAGTTGCTCTTCAACCTGATCGGCCACTTGCTCATCAAGCGTGTTTTTGGCGTCGGCAAGTTGTTTTTCCTTTTCACGCATGGCCTGTTCGCGCGTGGCAATATCGCTGTCTTTCTGCGCCAGTTGCTGCTCAAACTGCCTGCGGGTGGATTCAATCAGTGGCGCAGCCAGCGATTCGGTGAGTTTGATTTCCGTTTTGCAGTTCGGGCAGGTGATGGTTGGTTCTGTCATGCCAGTTTTCTCCTGAGCGCGATCAAATGGGGGAGCGCCAAAAGTAGGCGCCTCTAGGCGAGGTGGGAATGTCGCTACGGATGATGCTCCACAAGGTGTCGTTGTCGATGCCGAGATACCCATGGATCAGCCGGTTGCGGGTGGCAATAATGAGTCGCCAGGATATTTGTGGATTAGCTTGGCGAATGTTATCTGGAACATGGGTGGCCGCCCCGCCGATTAGCTCCAGGTTGCGCACAGCAGCGTCGTAATTTAGCCCGCTGGCGGCGAAACCGTCTTGATCCAAGCCTTGGATATAGGCAACGACTTTTTCGGCAAAGCCGATCATGTCATCAAGGTAAAACCGCCATTCGCGCTGTGCGGAATCAGACATGCACTGCCTCCTTTTCAATATATGGACGCAGTTCCGCGCGCAGGGCCTTTTCGGTGACCAGATCGACCGGGCAGCCAAACAGGTCTTCGAGATAGAACTGGACGCCGAAGTAGCGTTCCGATGTGGCTGGCCCGTCGAACGCGACCAGGATGTCGATGTCGCTATCGCTCCGTGCGGTGTTGCGTGCGGTGGAGCCGAACAGGGCAAGATGCGTCACTCCATATCGGGCCGCCAGCATTGGTTTGCTTTGGGCGAGCAGATCAAGGGCGCGTGATCGGTTCATTGCAGCCTCCATTCAAATGTCAGTATCGTTTGTTCATCTGTTGCTGTAGTTGCTTTTTCAGCGTATCGATCAGATTATCACGCTTAGCTTGAATTTCATCCTGCCTTTGGAGCAACTCTCGACGCATTCATTCGCGTTACCAAAAGAAAAAGCCCGGCGTCCCCCCCAACAAGTAGGGGAGGACGCCGGGCTTCGCGGTTCTTAGGGCATAAGGGACACCTGCTAATTTAATGCCCCATACTTAGCACAAGTCTCAAACATTAAACCTGAAATGCATGACATCGCCATCCTGCACGATGTAGTCCTTGCCTTCCAGGCGCCACTTGCCGGCCTCTTTGGCGCCTTGTTCGCCCTTGCCAGCGATAAAGTCGGCATAGGCAATCACCTCGGCGCGGATGAAGCCTTTTTCAAAGTCGGTGTGGATCACGGCCGCTGATTGGGGTGCGGTGGCGCCGATGGAGATGGTCCAGGCGCGTACTTCTTTTACCCCGGCGGTGAAGTAGGTTTGCAGGCCGAGCAACTGGTAACCGGCGCGGATCACGCGGTTCAGGCCTGGCTCCTCCAGTCCCATGTCTGCAAGAAAATCGCCCTTTTCGGCGTCGGAGAGTTCGGCAATCTCGGACTCTATGGCGGCGCATACGGGCACCACTGTGGAGCCTTCCTGTGCCGCGAAGGCGCGTACCTGGTCGAGATAGGGGTTGTTCGCAAAGCCGTTTTCCGCGACATTGGCGATGTACATGGTCGGTTTTACGGTGAGCAGGTGCAGGTCACGCAACAGCCGCTGCTGATCGGCATCCAGCCCGAGCGAGCGTATCGGTTTGGCCTCGTTGAGGCAGGCGAGCACTTTTTCCAGCACAGCCTTTTGCGCGACGGCCTCCTTGTCACCGCCCTTTGCCGCCTTGGCGCAGCGCAGTAATGCCTTTTCCGCCGTTTCCATGTCCGCCAGCGCCAACTCGGTGTTGATCACCTCGATGTCGCTGAGCGGATCAACCTTGCCCGCCACATGCACCACGTCGCTGCTTTCAAAGCAGCGCACCACATGGGCGATGGCCTGGGTTTCACGGATGTTGGCGAGGAATTTGTTGCCCAGTCCCTCACCCTTGGACGCGCCAGCCACCAGGCCCGCAATGTCCACGAATTCCATGGTGGTGGGGAGTATACGCTGCGGCTTAACAATGGCCGCCAGTGCGTCGAGGCGCGGATCGGGCATCGCCACCACGCCGACGTTTGGCTCGATGGTACAGAACGGATAGTTTTCCGCCGCAATGCCCGCGCTGGTCAACGCATTAAAGAGGGTGGACTTGCCTACATTGGGTAGGCCGACGATGCCGCATTTGAAACCCATAAGTTTTCCTTTAAGCCATGAAAAGCAAAAGCACGGAAGGGTTGCTGAAAATTAAAAAATTCTGAATTTATTCAGCAGGTGATTTGCTATGCAACTGGTTCATTGCCCGCTGCGCTTCGCCGCATAGCAGTTCCGGCATCACGGCCAGAGCGGCGTCGATGGCCGAGTCGATCTGCTGCCGGTCCGCCAGCGAGGGGCGTTGCAGCACATAGTCGACAACCTGTTCCTTGCTGCCGGGATGACCGATGCCGATGCGCAGACGCATAAAATCAGCGCCTAGCCGAGCGATAATATCGCGCAGGCCATTGTGCCCGCCATGCCCGCCCCCCTGCTTGAGGCGCGCCACGCCCGGCGGCAGATCAAGCTCGTCGTGTACCACCAGGATGTTTTCAGCAGGTGTTTTGTAAAAACCGGCCAGGGCAGCCACCGATTGCCCGCTACGATTCATGAAGGTGGCGGGCTTGAGCAGCCAGCAATCGTGACCCGCGAGGGAGATCTTGCAGACGTCTCCCTGAAATTTGGACTCGGGCCTGAATGTGCCGCCCCGACGTGCCAAGGCGTCAACAAACCAGAAACCGGCGTTGTGCCGTGTCTGTTCGTAATTACCGCCAGGATTACCCAGGCCGACAATCAGATCAATCGGCATCGACAACACCCTTCTTTCCGACGCACATGGATGTGCTAGTGCCGCTAGAGGCAGGACGCCGGTCGCGGCCGACGCACATGGATGTGCTAGTGCCGCTAGAGGCAGGACGCCGGTCGCGGCCATGGTTATGCAATAGCACTTTGGCCCTGCTTGATGACCGATGTTACGCGCTTACTTCCCTCTCCCCAACCCTCTCTCCCGCAAGCGGGAGAGAGGGAAAAGTATGGGAAAATCAACCTGCGGCAGGTTTCGCAGCCGCAGCCGCCGCCGCTTCTTCCACACTGCCGCGTGGCACATGGATAGAGGCTACTGGCAGGTCATGCTCGGCACCGTGAGTCAGCGCAACGACTTCAACGCCCGTTGACAGTTTGAGATCGGACAGATGCACTGCCTCGTTCACATGCAGGTTTTTCAGGTCAACTTCAATGAATTCCGGCAGATCCTTGGGCAGGCAGGTAATTTCCACGTCAATCATGAGATGGGAGACAATGCCGCCACTCTGCTTCACGCCCGGCGCGATGTCGGCGTTAATAAAGTGCAAGGGAACGTGCATGCGGATTTTTTCGTTTTCGTTAATGCGCAGGAAATCCATGTGCATGACGCGTGGCTTGCTGGGATGCCTTTGCACATCCTTGAGTACGGCGCGCTCCGTCTGCCCATCGATGTTGATGGTCAAAACGTGAGAATAAAACGCCTCGTGCGCCAGGCTCTTGAGAACCTCATTATGATTGAGGTTGATATAGGTGGCGTTTTTGCCCACGCCATACAGCACGGCGGGTACTTTGTTGTCATGACGCAGGCGGCGGCTCGCACCTTTCCCCAGGTCATGACGCGCTTCGGCGACCAGTTCAAAATTGATGCTCATAGTGTTTCTCCACAGTTGCTGAAAACGCCCTCCCTTGCGACCAGGGAAGGCAAAGTGCAGGGGCGAACCCCAACATAACTTAAAACTAATCCATATAAAGCGAGCTGACCGATTCTTCCGCGCTGATGCGGCGCATGGTCTCGGCGAGCATGGTGGCGACGCTCATCTGGCGGATCTTGTGGCACGCACGGGCTTCGGGCTTGAGCGGGATGGTGTCGGTGACTACCATCTCATCCAGTACGGAGTTCTCGATGTTTTCCAGCGCGCGTCCCGACAATACCGGGTGCGTGCAATAGGCCACCACTTTGGTGGCGCCGTGCTCCTTGAGCGCCAGCGCAGCCTGGCACAGCGTGCCTGCGGTATCCACCAGGTCGTCAATCAATACGCAGGTGCGGCCTTCCACCTCGCCGATGATGTGCATCACCTTGGCCTCGTTGGGACGCGGGCGGCGCTTGTCGATAATCGCCAGATCCACTTCCAGATGCTTGGCCATGGCGCGTGCCCTGACCACGCCGCCGACGTCGGGTGATACCACCATCAGGTTCGGGTGCTCCTGACGCCAGATATCGCCAAGCAGTATCGGCGAGGCATATACGTTATCCACTGGCAGATCAAAAAACCCCTGGATCTGATCGGCGTGGAGGTCAATGGTCAGCACCCGGTTCACCCCGACGCTACTGATCATATTCGCCACCACCTTGGCGGTGATCGGCACACGCACCGAACGGGGGCGCCGGTCTTGCCGCGAGTACCCGAAATAGGGAATCACTGCGGTGACCCGGTACGCCGAGGCGCGGCGCATGGCGTCCGCCATCACCAACAGCTCCATCAGGTTGTCGTTGGTCGGTGCGCAGGTCGGCTGGACGATGAACACATCCTTGCCGCGCACGTGCTCCATGATCTCGACCATGATCTCGCCATCACTGAAGCGGCCCACGTTGGCTTTGCCCAAGGGCATGTTCAGGTGGCTGACAACATCCTCCGCCAGGCGTGGATTGGCGTTGCCGGTGAAGACCATCATCCTGCTGTCGGTCACAGTAGGCCCTCTCGCAACATTAAAGCATGTATGGCTGGGGTGCCAGGATTCGAACCTGGGAATGCCGGGATCAAAACCCGGTGCCTTACCGCTTGGCGACACCCCAATAATTAGTTCAACTTAAACAACGGGGATTGATTCATCCCTTTCGCAACAAAACCCTGCCAGGCTGGCGGCAGGTGTTCCAGCGCCCGGTGGGCGGCTGCTTCATCTTCAAAAGATACGAATACGCACGCCCCAGTGCCGGTCATTCTGGCCTGCCCGAACTGCGACAGCCAGCGCAATGCCTCGGCGACCTGCGGATAGTGTTCACACACTACCGGCTCACAGACGTTTATGCCTTCGCCAGGGAGAAAGCCGCTTATTTTGATGGCTGGGAGGTTCCGTGTCAATTCCGGGGCGGAAAATATCTTGGCGGTTGAGACGTGACAAGGGGGTGCGACGACCAGATACCAAGGTTCTTCCACGTCTACCGGTGTCAATTGCTCGCCTACACCTTCGGCCCAGGCGGCGTGACCAAGCACAAATACCGGCACATCCGCGCCGAGTTGCAGGCCCAGTGCCGCAAGCCGTTCAACCGGCAGATTCAGCCCCCACAGCTTGTTTAAGGCGACGAGGGTGGTGGCGGCGTCGGAACTGCCCCCGCCCAGTCCGCCGCCCATTGGCAAATGCTTTTCGATGTGGATATCAACGCCGCGCAGGGACGTGCCAGTGCAGCGAGAGGGCCGCTCCAGCGCATCCGGCAACTGCTCCCTGCGTTGCTCTACCTCCGGCATCCATGCCGTCGCCTGCTCTCGCGGCACTTGTCCATCCCTGGACGGCGCAGGATGCCGGGAGTCGCCGCCCAATGCCAGATCCAATAAGGGCGCCCCCGCTTCCCGCAACAGATGCGCGGCGCGCACCGTCAGATCATGCTCTGGGGGCACGCCGGGCACATCGGTGATGCGCCGGATCACGCCATCGTCGCGGATAATGAAATACAGCCAGTCACAGCGATCAATAAACTGGAATACCGTCTGAAGCAGGTGATAGCCGTCAGCACGACGCCCGGTGATATGCAGGAACAGGTTGAGCTTGCCCGGCGCGGGCCATGCCGTCGTCATCAACCCAAATCCCAACGGTCGATCACCAGCCGTACTTGCAGGTGGGGGTTGTTTATTGTCAATTTGTGCGGCAGGTCAATGCCATTGACCCGGGCATAGCGCGCATACTCGATGTGCCAGCCGGATTGTTCGAAAAACAATGGGCGGCCTGCCTCATCCAGGCCTTTTTGCGCGGTGGTGCGCGGATCGGGCAGCCCCCGCACCCAGTAACGCAAGCCCGTTACCGGCACGCTCCAGCCGGCGTGTTCGCGCAACAGGGTTTCCGCATCGTTCGCGGTAAAAGACTGGCCGTCGGCGAGCCGCATTAACACGCTGCCCCGATCCCCTGTAATTTGTACCGCGCCTTGGCCCAGCGGGCCTATCAGGTTGAGGGTATAGGCTTCTGCCTGCTGCGCCCAATGCAGGGTCGCGCTCCAGTTTTCATTCTCGTTATGCACGGCGATGCGGCCCGTCAGCGTCCAGTCATGTAACGCTGCAAGCGTCTGCTGCCGCGCCTGTTCTAGCGCGGCAAGGTCCGCTGGCGCGGCGACGGGGAGGCGAGGCGGGGTGGTGGCGCAGGCCACCAGCGCAACCGCAAGGCCGCACATTGACAACCAATGGATCGCCGCGGTTGATTTCACTGCCCAAAACGTCGCATTGTTTCGAGCAATACCTTGTGATCGGGTGCCGTCTTGGCGGCGCGCTGCCATACATCCTTTGCGCCCTGCTGATCGCCCGCCACCCACAGCACCTCGCCCAGATGCGCGGCAACCTCCGGATCCTGGCCCTGCTCGAAGGATTTGCGTAGCCATTTGATGGCTTCTTCGTTATTGCCCAGCTTGTGCTGCACCCAGCCCATGCTGTCCATGATGGCGAAGTCCTGGGGGCGCAGCTCCAGGGCGCGTTTGATGTAGCCCAGCGCCTCCTGGTAACGGTTGGTGCGGTCGGCCAGCGTGTAGCCCAGGGTGTTGAGCACAGGCGCATTATTTGGTTCGCGCTTGATGATGCTGGTCAGGTCGCGCTCCAGAATGTCCAGCCTGTCGAGTTTTTCCGCCGTCAGTGCGCGGCTATAGAGCAGCTCGGGATTGTCCGGTATTTCCGTCAGTGCTGCGTCATACAGCTCCATGGCCGGGGCGTACTGCCCGGCCTGGTATAGGATGTTGCCTTCCGCCAGGTAAATGCGCAGCTTCTGGCTGGGATCGGCAAAGCCCAGGCCGCGCAAATGGTCGCGCGCGCCCTCAATGTCTCCCTGCCGCGCCATTACTTCGGCGATGCGGATCTGTGCGGACAGATAATTTTCCCCCGGCGGCACGGCGGCGTACCATTGCTTTGCGGCGTCATAGTCTTTTTTCTCTTCCGCGACCACCCCAAGATAAAAGCCAGCCTCACCGCTGCGTTTCGGCTGTTTGTTCAGTTGGGTCAGATAGCCTTCCGCCTTGTCCATATTTTTGAGGTCGATAGAGAGCAGGGCGGCGCCTAGCAGCACGTCGGCGTTGTCCGGCGCCTGTTTTAGCAGCGCCTCAAATTGGGTGAGCGCATCCGCGTGGCGGTTGGCGCTTATCAGGGCGCGGGCGTAGGCCAGGCGCAGGGGTATGTCGTTAGGCTGCTGTTTGATGACGGCATCCAGGATCTGTAGAGACTGGGCGGTATCGCCGCTCAATTGCAGGATACGCGCCTTCAGAACCAAGGCGTTGGGCCATTCCGGCTTGAGGCGCAGGGCTGCCTCCACGGCGCTGCGTGATTTGTCCAGCGCTTCTGCCCGTAGCGCAAGCTGGCTGTAGTTAAGTTGGGCAAATGGGTCATCCTTGTGCTTGCTGACGAGTTTTTCCATGGTTGCAAGCGCGGGCTTGTTGTCCGGGAGGTTGGCAAGCAGCGTGGCGACCATGCCAAATCCGTGATCCGGGGTGGTGGCTTGTTCAGCCACCACCGTCTCCAGGTGTTCCACGGCGGCGTCTATTTTCCCCTGCTTGATGAGCACTGCGGCGATCAGCAGTCGTGCCTCCAAGTTGCCAGGGTCCTGCTCCAGCCATACTTTGGCGGATTCCAGCGCCCTTTTGTCGTCGCGGGTAAAAACCGCGATGCGCGTGGCGCGTTCGGCGATTTTTGGGTCGTTGGTCGTGCGAGCCAGGCGCTGATAATATTCTGCGGCGACATCGTAATAGCCGCGTTGCGCTGCCATTTCGGCCACGAGCGCCTGATAGATCGCTTCCGGCGGCGCGGGTAGGGTTTTTGGTAGCGGTTTGGCGGTTTTGGCCGCGGGTGTGTCGCCCGGTGCCGCTGCTGCAGCGCCCGGACGGGCTGTCGCACAACCTGTCGCGAGGGTGGATATTCCAAGTACAGCCACAAATAAAGACAGGATTTTCATTTAGCTACTCCGCAACCAATCATTGGCACAAGTGTCACATATTATGGTCCGCAAGTCTGCACCCCCCTTTCCCATGCGAAGGATAGCCTGCTATATTAGCCGTTTGCATGTGTTCAGGGTCTGTTCATCAATTAAGTGTTACATTTGCCCTATCTTCGACGGAGGGCTCTGCCGTGTAATCCCGTGAGCGGCATTCGGATGCAGCACTTGATTCTATACAGACTCTTTAACCAGGCTGGGTAATTGTCAGCCGCAAGGTGTTTGTTTTCATAGGGGCGGATAAGTTCAATGCGCCTTTTGGCCGTCGGTATCAATCACAAGACAGCGCCCGTGAATATACGGGAGAAAGTCGCGTTCGCGCCTGAGCGCCTGCCCGAGGCGTTGCGCGACCTCACGACAGGTTGCCGTGCCAACGAGGCGGCGATCCTCTCCACCTGTAACCGCACCGAGCTGCTGTGTTGCGCCAATCAGGCCAACGAGGATGAAATCGTTGACTGGCTGGGGCATTATCACCATCTCAGAAGGGATGAGGTCGCCCCCTATGTGTATCTTTACCCGGAGCAGGACGCAGTGCGGCATATCCTGCGCGTCGCCAGTGGCCTGGATTCGCTGATCCTTGGCGAGCCGCAGATTCTCGGTCAAATCAAAACCGCCTATGCCACCGCCATGCAGGCCGGCACCGTCGGCACCACACTGGGCAGACTGTTCCAGCACACCTTCTCCGTTGCAAAGCAGGTGCGCACCGATACGGCCATCGGCTCCAGCCCGGTATCCGTGGCGTTTGCGGCCGTCAGCCTGGCGAAACAAATTTTCGGTGACCTCTCCAAGCAGACCGTGATGCTGATCGGCGCGGGCGAGACTGTCGAGCTGGCGGCGCGTCATCTGTATGAAAACGGCGTTGGCCGCATCATCATCGCCAATCGCACACTGGAAAAAGCGCACGCGCTGGCCAGCGAATTCAATGGTTATGCCATTGAGCTTGGGGAGATACCCACGCATTTGGCGGAGGCCGATATCGTCATTTCCTCCACCGCCAGCCCCTTGCCGATTCTGGGCAAGGGCGCCGTGGAGCGGGCGATCAAGGTGCGCAAGCACCGCCCGATGCTGATGGTCGACATAGCCGTGCCGCGCGACATCGAACCCGAAGCGGGCGACCTGCGCGACGTTTATTTGTATACGGTCGATGATTTGCAGGAGATCATCCAGGAGGGCCTTAAATCCCGCCAGGAGGCCGCCAAGCAGGCTGAAGAGATTATTGATGTTCAGGTGACACACTTCATGGGCTGGCTGAAATCCCTGGAGGCCGTCTCCACCATCCGCGCCTATCGGGAGCAGGCCGAACGCATCCGTGATGACGAGATTGAAAAGGCGCGCCGCCTGCTGGCGCGCGGCGGGTCACCCGAAGAGGCGCTGCAACTGCTGGCGCGCGGCCTGACCAACAAGCTCGTCCACACCCCCAGCACGCAAATGAAGCAGGCCGGTTTCGAAGGCCGTACCGGGTTGCTCGACGCGGCGCGCGAATTGTTTGATCTAAAAAGTCTGGATACCTGACCCCGTGAAACCTTCCATACGCAGCAAGCTCGAAGGTCTTTCCGAACGCTTGCAGGAGATTAGCGCCCTGCTCGCCGATTCCGGCACCATCAATAACCAGGATCGGTTTCGCGCGCTCTCCATGGAATATGCTGAAATCAACCCGGTGGTGGCGTGTTTTGACCGCTACAACGCCGCGCTCGATGACATTGCCGCTGCCCAGGGAATGTTGCGCGACAAGGATCCTGAAGTGCGGCAGATGGCCGAGGAGGAAATCAAGGACGCGCGCGCCCGGCAGGAGACGATGGAGCAGGAGCTGCAAAGGCTCCTGCTGCCCAAGGATCCCCATGACACCAGCAACATCTTCCTTGAAATTCGCGCCGGGACTGGCGGCGATGAGGCCTCCATCTTCGCCGGCGACCTGTTCCGCATGTATGCGCGCTACGCCGAAAAACAGCGCTGGCAGGTGGAAATCCTCAGTGAAAGCCCTGGTGAGCACGGCGGATACAAGGAAGTCATCGCGCGCATCATCGGTCACGGCGCCTATTCGCGCCTCAAGTTTGAGTCCGGCGCGCACCGCGTGCAGCGCGTGCCCGAGACGGAGGCACAAGGGCGCATCCACACCTCCGCCTGCACCGTGGCGGTCATGCCCGAGGTCGCCGAGATCGACGAAGTGGCAATCAACCCCGCAGATCTCAAGGTCGACACCTTCCGCTCTTCCGGCGCGGGCGGCCAGCACGTCAACAAAACCGACTCCGCGATTCGCATCACGCACTTGCCCAGCGGCATCGTCATCGAATGCCAAGAAGAACGCTCCCAGCACAAAAACCGCGCCCGCGCCATGTCGTTGCTGCAAGCCAAACTATTGAGCACGCAACGTGAAAAACAGCTCGCAGAACAGGCCCAAACTCGCCGCCTGCTGGTCGGCAGCGGCGACCGCTCGGAACGCATCCGCACCTACAATTTCCCCCAGGGCCGTCTCACCGACCACCGCATCAACCTCACCCTGTACAAGCTCGCCGACATCGTGGAGGGTGACCTTGATCCGGTGCTCAATCCGCTGAGCAGTGAATACCAGGCGGATCTGCTGGCAGCGATGGGGGAGTGAAGCTTCTGTGGCGTGCCGGGTGACCGGCTCAATGCCTCAGTATATTTGTTTCTCTCCGGCTGAGTGGGTGTTGCAGGCTGATTGCAATTGCCCCGCACCAGGGATAGTGTAAAAAGACCTTTATCTTCTTGAGTTGCATCATCAGCCGGCCATAAAACCAGGGAGGGCGCTATGTCTGTCAACTGTGCGGATTGTGAGATGAGTGGGGCAGGCTTGTGAGTCGTGGCGCATCACGGATGGCGTTACGCATCAGCGTGTTTTATGTCGTCATTGCGGGACCGTGGATCTTTTTTTCCGACAGACTGCTGGGCAGCTATGCTTCCGATGCCCAGCACCTGACGCAATTGCAGACCCTCAAGGGCTGGGGATTCATTCTCGTCACTGCACTGGCATTGTATTTCCTGATACGCCACGAACAACGCCAGATCATGCAGGCAGATGCCGCGCGCCGTGTCAGCGAAGCGCATCTTGCGGAAGTGGTCAATATCGCCGCTGACGCCATCATTACAATAGATGAAGAACAACGCATCATCATGTTCAATCAGGGTGCGGAACATATTTTTGGCTATCGTGCCGCGGACATGATGGGACAGCCGCTGGACCTGCTGTTGCCGCTGCGTTTTATTGATGTCCACCGCCAGCATATCCATGACTTCGCCGCTACTTCTGATATCACTCGTTGCATGACAGGGCAGCGGGAGGTGTTTGGGCGCCGCAGGGGCGGCAGCGAGTTCCCCGCCGAGGCGAACATCTCCAAACTGGTTCAAAACGGACATACCCTTTTTACGGTTATCCTGCAAGACATCACTCAACGTAAACAGGCCGAACAACGGCTGCGCGAGAGCGAGATCAAGTTTCGCACACTGGCCGAGAGCATGGCAGCGGCGATCTTCATTTACCGTGGCGGGACACTGCTGTATGTGAACCGTCAGGCGGAAACAATCAGCGGATATTCGCGGACAGAATTGCTGGCAATGGATTTTCTGGATGTGGTGCATCCTGATTTCAGGGAGCGTGCAATACAGCAGGCGATGGCGCGCCGCGAAGCTGAAGTTGCTTCCGCCCGTTACGAATTCAAAATTCTCACAAAGAATGCCGAAGAGCGCTGGCTGGACATCACGGCGGGCACCATCGAATTTGAGGGGGCGCCGGCGGGGTTGGGTACGGCGTATGACATTACCGAGCGCAAGCGGGCCGAGGAGGCGTTGTGCAAGGCGAAGGACGAACTGGAAAAGAAAGTAGCTGAACGTACGGCGGAGTTAAGCTGCGCCAATAGCGAGCTGGAAGCCTTCTCCTATTCCGTGGCGCACGACTTGCGTGCCCCGCTACGCGCCATGCAGGGTTTTTCGCAGGCATTGCTGGAGGATTGCGGGGAGCAGCTCGATGCCGTGGCTCAGGATTATGTCCGGCGTGTCACTGCCGCTGCGCGGCGCATGGATGAGTTGATCAAGGATCTGCTCGCCTATAGCCATGTCAGCCGTGCTGCGCTTCCACTCGCAGTCGTCGATTTGACGGGGATCATGGCGGGTGTGTTGACGAACCTGGAGGCAGAAATCCGCGAACGCCAGGCTCAAGTGATCATTGCAACACCTTTGCCCTCCGTGATCGGGCACCGTGCCACATTGCAGCAAGTGATGGCGAATCTGATTGGCAATGCTGTCAAATTCGTGCCCGCCGGAATTGAATCGCAAGTGAAGGTATGGGCCGAAGAGCACGGGGAATGGGTGCGCGTATGGGTGGAAGACAATGGCATTGGCATCGCCCTGGATAATCAGGCGCGTGTCTTCCGTGTTTTTGAACGGCTGCATGGGATTGAGCATTATCCAGGCACCGGCATTGGCCTTGCGATTGTGCACAAAGGGATAGCACGCATGGGTGGGCGCGCCGGCGTGGAATCAGTGCTTGATAAGGGTAGCCGGTTTTGGGTAGAGTTGCGGGGGGCTTCCTCGTCACAATTAGAGGTTGTTCCATAACGTAGCCGTCAGAGGAAGAAGTGGATGCTGATCATTGGGCTTGCCTCGGTAAAACTCACGCCGGGAAAATGGATGTTATGACCGCTCGCCCCTTGCATGCCTTGCTTGTTGACGACAACCCTGACGACCGTGCGCTGGTAATGCGCGTCCTGGGACGTGAATATCCCGATTCCCGCGTCCGTGAAATCACCGGTGCGCCAGGGCTGGATCAGGCGCTGACGGAAGGTGGCTTCGATCTGGTCATCACGGATTACCAGATCCGCTGGACGGACGGCCTGACCGTATTACATGCCGTCAAAAAGCGCTGGCCGCATTGCCCCGTCATCATGTTTACCGCCACCGGCAGTGAGGAGATCGCCGTAGCGGCGATGAAGGCGGATCTCGATGATTACATCATCAAATCCCCCGATCATATCGGCCGATTGATTGTTGCGGTCAATGCCGCCCTGAATCAGGCACGGCAGCAGCGAGCTTTGCTGGATGCCGAGCTGCGTTATCGCGGCCTGTTTGATGGTGTGCCCGTGGGGTTGTATCAAACAACCCCGGATGGACAAATACTGGATGCCAATCCGGCCCTTCTGCAGATGCTTGGTTATCAGGATTTGGATGCCTTGCGCACACATGATGTGCTCAATTTGTGTGTGCATCCCGAGGGTTTTCAGAGGCTGCAGGACAAAATGCTGCAGCAAGGGGGGAAAACGAGCGGTTTTGTGGCGCAGTTGCGCCGCCATGATGGCGGTATTATCTGGGTCGAGGTTAGCAGCCGGGTGGTTAATGATGCCACCGGCCGTGTGCTGTACCATGAGGGCGCAATACAAGACATCACCGAGCGCAGACACGCCGAGGCACGCATTCATCACCTCGCCCATCACGACGATCTGACCGGCCTGCCCAACCGTGTGATGTTCAAGCACCGTCTGGAACAGGCCATTATTGAGGCTGAACGGCGCGGCAGAGTGCTCGCAGTGTTATTGCTTGATATGGATCGCTTCAAGACCATCAATGATACGCTGGGACATGGCGTCGGCGACGGGTTGATCCAGGTGGTCGCCGACAGGCTGAGAGCCTGCGTGCGCGAGGTGGATATGGTCTCGCGTCTGGCAGGCGACGAGTTTGCGGTGATCGTGCCGGATCTCGCGCACGCGGAGGATGCGGCGCGTGTTGCGCAAAAGATTCTGGACAGTTTCGCCTATTCCTATCGTGTTGGCGAGTACGAGTTGTTCATGAGCGCCAGTATCGGTATCGTACTTTTTCCGCTCGATGGCGCCACACCGGAGGCGTTGCTCAAAAATGTGGATACCGCCATGTACCACGCGAAGGAACAGGGACGCAGCGCCTATCAATTTTACGCCGCGGCGATGAACGCCAAGGCCTTCGAGCGGCTGGCGCTGGAGAATGCCCTGCGTCATGCGCTGGAGCGAGATGAATTCCTGCTGCATTACCAGCCGCAGATAGACCTTGAAAGCGGTAAAATTATCGGCATGGAGGCGCTGATACGCTGGCGGCATCCTGAGTTGGGCATAATTTCTCCGCTGCAGTTTATTCCCATTGCCGAAGACACCGGCATGATCGGTTCGATAGGCGAATGGGTACTGCGCACCGCCTGCCTGCAAAACAAGGCGTGGCAGAATCAGGGCCTGCCACCGGTGTGCATGGCGGTTAATCTCTCGGCGCGCCAGCTTCGGCAGTCCACTTTGATTTACACCGTTGCGCAGATATTGCAGGAAACGGGGCTGGAGCCGTGTCATCTGGAGTTGGAACTGACAGAGACCATGCTCATGCAGAATGCCGAGACCGCCATTATCACCCTCAAGGCTTTGGATGCCATGGGAATAGATATCAGTATCGACGACTTTGGCACCGGCTATTCCAGTCTGGGCTATCTCAAACGCCTGCCGATCAGCACCCTGAAAATTGACCGCTCATTTGTGAACGACATCCCCACCGATCATGATGACGCGGCAATTACCATGGCGATCATCGCCATGGCGCACAACCTGGGTATCCGGGTGGTTGCCGAGGGCGTGGAGACCGCAGAACAAAGGGCATTTCTGATCGAGCATCACTGTGACGCGATGCAAGGCTATTATTTCAGTCGGCCACTGCCCGCCGATGAAGCTGCGCGGCTTCTCGTTTCCTCCCCGGCAGGGTAAAATCCGCTTAGCCACTATTTTTTCCTAACCACATTCAGGATGCTCCCTATGAAACACCATCTGGAACACCTGCTTTCGAGCTCCCTCGTTGGCCTGCAACAGGGTGGCGGATTGGCTGCCGATATCGAGCTGCCGTCGCATATCCCCGTTGAGCGCACCCGTGACCGGAGCCATGGCGAATTTGCCAGCAATGTCGCGCTGACCCTGGCCAAAACTGTCCGCCGCAAACCCAGGGAACTGGCCGAACACATCGTCGCCGCGCTGCCCGCTTCGGATAAAATCGCCAAGGTCGAAGTCGCGGGGCCGGGTTTCATCAACTTCTACATGACCCCTGCTGCCTTTCAGAGCGTCATCACCGATATCATGGCAGAAGGCCCGCACTATGGCCGCAGCACTCTTGGCGGGGGGCGGCTGGTGCAAGTGGAATTCGTGTCGGCCAATCCCACCGGGCCACTGCATGTCGGTCATGGACGCGGTGCCGCCTACGGCGCGGCAGTGGCCGATTTGCTGGAGGCAGTGGGTTACAAGGCGCACCGTGAATACTACGTCAACGACGCCGGGCGCCAGATGGACATCCTCGCCACCAGCGTCTGGCTGCGTTATCTGGAGCTGTGCGGCGCAACCTTTGCCTTTCCGTCCAATGGTTACAAGGGCGACTATGTGCGTGATATCGCCGCCGACCTGCGTACCCAGCACGGCAACACCCTGCATCATCCCATTGCGCAGGTGATGCAAGACCTGCCGCCGGACGAGCCGGCAGGCGGTGACAAAGAGGCGCACATCGACGCCCTCATCGCCCGTGCCAAGCAATTACTGGGCGTGGCCGCCTACCGCCAGGTATTTGATCTGGGGCTGAATGACATTTTGGAGGATATCCGCGAGGATCTGCGCGAGTTTGGCGTGATCTATGAAGAATGGTTCTCGGAACGCTCGCTGTTCGAAAGCGGCGCAGTGGATCGTGCGGTGGCCCGTCTCCAGGCCAGCGGCCATCTCTATGAAAAGGATGGCGCGCTGTGGTTCCGCTCCACGGATTACGGCGACGAGAAGGACCGCGTCATCGTGCGTGAAAATGGCCAGAAGACCTATTTCGCCGCCGACATTGCCTACCACATGGACAAGATGGAGCGCGGCTTTGATCGCGTGATCGACGTGTGGGGCGCAGATCACCATGGCTATGTGCCGCGCGTCAAGGCCGCGCTCGCCGCAGTGGGTGATGATCCTTCGCGGCTGGATGTGCTGCTGGTGCAATTTGCCACCCTGTATCGCGCTGGCGAAAAGGCGCAGATGTCCACCCGCTCCGGCGAGTTTGTCACCCTGCGCGAACTGCGTCACGAAGTCGGCGACGACGCGGCACGCTTTTTCTACGTGCTGCGCAAGTGTGAGCAGCACATGGATTTTGATCTTGACCTTGCCAAGTCACAA
The DNA here is from genome assembly GCA_021731145.1 of Gammaproteobacteria bacterium. Classification (GTDB taxonomy): domain Bacteria; phylum Pseudomonadota; class Gammaproteobacteria; family Ga007554; genus LNEJ01. The sequence goes on from JAKFXX010000016.1 coordinate 31,591, forward strand.
TCCAGCGATAATCCTGTCTACTACATCCAGTACGCCCATGCGCGCGTGTGCAGCGTGATGCGCCAGTTGCAGGAAAAGGGCCTGCATTGGGATGAGGCGCGCGGGCGCGCCAATCTGCATCTGCTCACCGAGACGCACGAGCAGGCGCTGATGCTTGGCCTGTCGCGTTATCCCGAGATCGTCGAGACGGCGGCACTTAATCACGAGCCGCATCAACTGGCCCACTACCTGCGTGATCTGGCGAACGATTTCCACACCTATTACAACGCCCACACCTTCATCGTGGATGACGTATTGCTGCGTGACGCGCGTCTCAATCTCATCATGGCCACCCGTCATGTGCTGCGCAATGGCTTGACCCTGCTCGGTGTATCCGCGCCCGAAGCCATGTAACCGTGGCACGCGATTACAAAAAACCCTCGGGCACCCTGAAGGGCATCAAGAGAAAATCCCCGGCACGCAAGGCTGTACCCGGCTGGATGTGGCTCGCCGCCGGTCTGGCCATCGGGCTGTTCGTTGCCTTTCTGATCTGGCTGGAGAAGCGTCCTTCCACCGATCATGTCCCCGAACCTGCCGTCAGCGCCGAACCGGCACCGACGGCGAAACCACAACAACAGAAGCCAGGTACGAAAGAGAAAAATACCGCCAGCGCAGCAACACCTCCAAAGCCGCGCTTCGACTTTTATACCATCCTGCCGGAGATGGAGGTCATCATCCCCGACAAAGAGCTTAAAAAACGTGCGGCAAGTGATGCGCAGGCAGGCAAAGCAGAGTCCTACTTCCTGCAGGCCGGATCATTCAAAAATCTGGCGGATGCCGACGCACTCAAGGCAAGCCTTGCCCTGCTTGGTATCGAGGCCAAAATCCAGTCTGTCACGGTTGAAAATGACACCTGGCACCGCGTGCGCATGGGGCCGTATAGCGGCATGGATGAGCTCAATAAAGTACGCGCCCAGCTCCGGCAAAACAACATTAATGCCATTCCGCTCAAAGCCAAGGGCTAATCGCTTATCCGTGAATTATCAAATGGAGAGGAAGATACACATGCCAATTTACACACTTCAATCCGACACCCTGTCCGTGGCGGTTTCCACCCAAGGCGCAGAATTACAGTCACTCAAGACAGCGAATGGGCAGGAGCTGCTCTGGCAGGCCGATCCCGCCGTGTGGGCGCGCCATGCGCCGCATTTGTTTCCCATTGTTGGCCGTCTTAAAAACGATGCCCTGGTGCATGAAGGCAAAAGCTATCCCATGACGCAGCACGGCTTCGCGCGTGACTTGCCGTTTGAGTGCGAGATCGCCTCCGCTGCCAGTTGTACCATGCTGCTCAAGGATGATGCCGAGACGCGCCGCCGTTATCCATTCGCGTTCGAATTGCGCATCACCCATACCCTGCGCGGCAACGGTCTGGAGATTGTCTATGCCCTGCGCAACCCAGGCTCGACTGACCTGTTGGCGAGCGTCGGCACGCATCCGGCCTTCGTCTGGCCGCTCAGCACGGGCGCGGAGCGGCTGCAACACAAAATCATTTTCGATAAGAATGAACCCGCGCCGATCCGCCGTCTTGCAGGCGGATTGGTGAAGCCGGAAGCGTACGCCACGCCAGTGCAGGGGCGGGAGCTATCGCTGTGCGATGAGATTTTTGTCGATGACGTGATCTTTTTCGACCAACTGCAAAGCCGCTCCCTGCGCTACACCGCGCCCGGCGCACCCACTGTTCGCGTGGATTTTGCAGATTTCCCCCATCTGGGAATCTGGACCAAACCCGGCGCCGGATTTATCTGCATAGAACCCTGGCAAGGGCATGCCAGCCCGCAGGAGTTTGATGGAGAATTCCGTGGCAAGCCAGGTGTGGTGAGTATTGCCGCCGGAGAAGAGCGGGTATGGCGTTATACTATAGCCATCGAATAAATGAATAAGGTTCACAGTCAATGATCATCCGTATCACCCAACGCATCGCAAACGAGCTGTCAGTTCAGGAAAGGCAGATTGAAGCCGTCGTGCAACTGCTCGACGAGGGTTCCACCGTGCCATTTATCGCCCGTTACCGTAAAGAAGCGACAGGCGGCTTGGACGATATCCAGTTGCGCTTTCTGGAAGAGCGGCTGCGATATCTGCGCGAAATGGAAGATCGCCGTGCGGCGATTTTGAAGAGCATCGGGGAACAGGACAAGCTCACCCCAGAGCTGGAAAAAGATATCCTCGAAGCCGAAACCAAGACGCGTCTGGAAGATTTGTATCTGCCCTACAAGCAGAAACGCCGCACCAAGGCGCAAATCGCGCGCGAGGCGGGGCTGGAGCCGTTGGCGCTGGCGTTGCTGGGCAATCCCACGCTCACGCCCGAGACAGTGGCGGCGGAGTATGTCGGCGCGGATAAGGGCGTGGCGGATGTGAAGGCGGCGCTGGAGGGCGCGCGTCATATCCTGATGGAACGGTTCGCCGAAGACGCGGAGCTGCTGGGCCAGTTGCGCGAATTCCTGTGGGAAAACGCCAAACTCGTCTCCCGCAAGGTCGAGGGCAAGGGCGATGAGGGCGAAAAATTCCGCGACTATTTCGAATACAGCGAACCGCTCAAGACCATTCCCTCGCACCGTGCGCTGGCATTATTCCGTGGCCGCAACGAAGGTTTTTTACAGATTAATATGGTGCTGCCGGACGAGGAAGAAAGCCCCGATAGGGGCGCCCAGCCCAACAGGTGTGAGTCCATGATCGCACAACGTTTCAACGTCTCCGATCAGGGCCGCCCGGCGGACATCTGGCTGCGCGAGACGGTGCGCTGGGCATGGCGGGTGAAAATCTTCCTGCATCTGGACCTTGATCTGATGACGCAGGTCAGGGAAAGCGCCGAGGGCGAGGCGATCAAGGTGTTCGCCCGCAATATGCACGACCTGCTGCTGGCTGCCCCGGCAGGGCCACGCGCCGTGATCGGCCTTGATCCCGGCCTGCGCACCGGCGTGAAAGTGGCGGTAGTGGACGCCACCGGCAAGTTGCTGGATACCGCCACCATCTACCCCCACGCCCCGCGCAATCAGTGGGACGCCTCGATCCATGTGCTGGCGGAGCTGGCGCGCAAACACAAGGCGGAACTTATCAGCATCGGCAACGGCACGGCCTCGCGCGAGACCGACAAGCTCGGCGCCGATCTTATCAAGCGTCATCCCGATCTGGGTTTGCAGAAATTGGTGGTGTCCGAGGCCGGTGCGTCGGTGTATTCTGCCTCCGAGTTTGCCTCCAGGGAGTTTCCTCAACTGGATGTCAGCCTGCGCGGCGCGGTGTCCATCGCGCGGCGGCTGCAAGACCCACTGGCGGAACTGGTCAAGATTGACCCCAAGGCCATCGGCGTCGGCCAGTATCAACATGATGTCAGCCAGACCGAACTGGCCCGCTCCCTGGATGCGGTGGTGGAAGACTGCGTCAACGCCGTGGGCGTGGACGTGAACACCGCCTCCGTGCCGTTGTTGGCGCGCATTTCTGGCCTGAACCAGACGCTGGCAAAAAATATCGTGGAATTCCGCGACCACAATGGCCCGTTCAAGAATCGCCGCGACCTCAAGGGCGTGCCACGCCTGGGTGAAAAAACCTTTGAGCAGGCGGCGGGATTTTTGCGCGTCATGAATGGCGACAACCCCGTCGATGCCTCCGCCGTGCATCCGGAAAGCTATCCCGTGGTGCAGCGCATCCTCGCCAAACTTGGCGTGGACATCGGCTCAATCATCGGCAACGGCGCCGTGCTGAAGACGCTCTCCCCCAAGGAGTTCACCGACGAACGCTTTGGCCTGCCGACGGTAAAGGATATCCTCGCCGAGCTGGAAAAGCCGGGCCGCGACCCGCGTCCTGAATTCAAGACAGCAGCGTTCCGGGAAGGCGTAGAAGATCTCAGAGACCTGCAACCCGGCATGATGCTGGAAGGGGTAGTGACCAATGTCACCAACTTCGGCGCGTTCGTGGATATCGGCGTGCATCAGGACGGACTGGTTCACATTTCCGCCCTGGCCGGCAAATTCGTCAAAGACCCGCACAGCGTGGTGAAGGCCGGCGATGTGGTCAAGGTCAAGGTGTTGGAGGTGGATGAAAAACGCCGCCGCATCGCCCTCACCATGCGGCTCGACGAACAGGCAGCAGCCCTCCCCGCCCAGCCCAAAGCGGACCATGCCCCACGCAAGCCCAAGATAAAGCAGGAATCCAGGCCGCAGATGGACGGCGCGATGGCGGCCGCTTTTGCCAAGCTGCGACAGTGAGTGACAGAGAAATGACAAGCGGTGTGGACGAAATGCGCGTCATTGAGCTGGAAACCCGCCTCACCTACCAGGAGGCGGCGATGCAGGAGCTGAGCGACGCCCTCGCGCATCAGCAGAAGGTGATCGACCGGCTCGGCGCGGAACTTGACGCGCTAAGGCAGCAGGTGCGCGCCCAGGCCCAGTTCAACATTGCCTCCAGTTCCGAGGAAACGCCACCGCCGCATTATTGATGCTACTTGAAAAAATCTCGTTCCCATCGCTGTGTTTTTTTCGTATGATCGGGCGATTACAGCTTTATTTGGGCCGGGTGGTTGTTTTACGGCGGCAATACCCTCATTATAAGTGATGGTATTGTGTTGCGAATAATCGTCATTGACGTTTGGCGAGTGTCCAGCGTATATTAACCATAAGTTTTTTATGACAATGGAGTGCCGTGCATCACTTGCAGCACCCCAACTCTCTTGGAGGTTTCCTACCGTATGTTTGACTGGGTCTTGAATCTACTGGCTAATGGCTTGCTGGGCTTTTCCGTATGGGGGTACATCGCCGCTGCGTTGATCATGACCCACATCACAATCGCGGGCGTGACCATCTATCTGCACCGTAACCAGGCGCATCGCGCGCTGGACCTGCATCCTATTATCAGCCACTTTTTCCGCTTCTGGCTGTGGCTGACCACCGGCATGGTCACCAAGGCGTGGGCGGCGATTCACCGTAAGCATCACGCCAAGTGCGAGACTGCGGAAGATCCGCACAGCCCGCAGGTTCTTGGAATCAAAAAGGTTTTTTGGGAAGGCTCCGAGCTCTACCGGGCAGAGGCCAAAAACCAGGAAACCTTGGAGAAATACGGTCACGGCACCCCGGATGACTGGATAGAGCGCAATCTCTACACCAAACACAGCCGATACGGCATTGTGCTGATGTTTATTATCAATGTGCTGCTGTTCGGTGCTGCGGGCATCAGCATCTGGGCGGTGCAGATGATATGGATCCCCATCACGGCCGCCGGGATCATCAATGGCATTGGCCACTACTGGGGATACCGCAACTACGAGCCGGCGGATGCGTCTACCAACATCTCCCCCTGGGGCATCATCATCGGTGGCGAAGAGCTGCACAACAACCACCATGCCTTCCCAGGTTCCGCCAAACTTTCCTCCAAGCCGTGGGAGTTCGATATCGGCTGGATGTACATCCGCCTGTTTGAGATATTCGGGCTGGCTCACGTAAAGAAAGTGGCGTCCGAGCCGGTCATTGTCCCCGGCAAGCAGGCCGTGGATATGGAAACATTGCGTGCAGTGATTGTCACCCGTCTTCATGTGCTCTCCAATTATGGTCAGGATGTAATGCTGCCCGTACTCAAGGATGAATTGCATAAAGCGGATGATTCCTGCCGTGCGCTGTTCACGCGCGCCAGGAAACTGTTGGTGCGGGATGAATCCCTGATGGACGATGCGGCGAAGAGCAAGTTGAATACTGTGCTGGATCGCAGCGAGGCTCTGAAGACCGTTTATCAGCACAAGCTGAGCCTGCAGGATATCTGGAAGCGTTCGACGCTGACACAGGAGAGTCTGCTGCACAGCTTGCAGGAATGGTGTAAGCAGGCAGAGGCGACCGGCATCAAGAGCTTGCAGGATTTCGCAAAATCACTGCGGGGTTATACCCTGCACGCATCCGTAACCTGACCAGTCTGTAGTTATTAGACACAAAAAACCCACCTCAAAGGTGGGTTTTTTGTGTCTTTGCCCCCATATCGGGTATAATGCTTCGTTTATATTGGGTCCACGCGCAGATTCGTTGGCCATCACCACCACCTCTTGAGTACCGTACTATGGATTCCATAAAGAATTTACGCAATATCGCCATCATTGCTCACGTCGATCATGGCAAAACCACACTTGTGGACAAGCTGATGCAGCAGTCCGGCACTTTCGGTGCGCGGCAGGTTGTCGCCGAGCGCGCCATGGACTCGAATGATCTGGAGCGTGAGCGCGGTATTACCATCCTGGCGAAAAACACCGCGATTCGCTGGCGCGATTACCGCATCAATATCGTAGACACCCCCGGTCACGCCGATTTCGGTGGCGAGGTGGAGCGCGTGCTGTCGATGGTGGATTCCGTGCTGCTGCTGGTGGACGCAGTGGATGGCCCCATGCCGCAGACCCGCTTTGTTACCCAGAAGGCGTTTGCCTGCGGCTTGAAGCCGATTGTGGTAATCAATAAAGTGGACCGCCCGGGTGCGCGTCCGGATTGGGTGCTGGACCAGACCTTCGACCTGTTTGACCGCCTCGGTGCCACAGATGAGCAGTTGGATTTTCCGGTGATCTACGCCTCGGCATTGCAGGGTTACGCAGGTTTGACCTCGGATGTCCGTTCCGGCGACATGACCCCGCTGTTCGAGGCGATCATACAGCATGTTAGTTGTCCTGCTGTTGACCCCGAGGGGCCATTTCAGATGCAGGTCAGTTCGCTGAGCTATTCCAGCTATGTCGGTACGATCGGTGTTGGGCGTATCGCGAGGGGGCGGGTCAAGAGCAATTCGCCGGTGGTAGTGGTGAGCCGCGACGGCAAACGCCGTAATGGCCGCGTGTTGCAGATCTTTGGCTTTTTGGGTCTTGATCGCGTCGAGGTACCCGATGCCCAGGCGGGCGATATCATTGCCTTTACCGGTATTGATGATCTGGGTATTTCCGATACCCTGTGTGATCCGGCTAATGTAGAAGCATTGCCCGCGCTGTCAGTGGACGAGCCTACCGTGAGCATGACCTTTCAGGTCAATACCTCGCCATTTGCAGGCAAGGAAGGCAAATTCGTTACCAGTCGCCAGATTCGTGATCGCCTGCAAAAGGAGTTGATCCACAACGTGGCATTGCGTGTTGAAGATACCGAAGACCCCGATAAGTTCAAGGTGTCCGGGCGTGGCGAGCTGCATTTGTCCATTTTGATTGAAAACATGCGTCGCGAGGGCTTCGAGCTGGCGGTATCACGCCCGCAGGTGATTCTCAAAGAGATCAATGGCGAGATGTGCGAGCCTTACGAGATGTTGACCGTGGATGTCGAGGAACAACATCAGGGCGCAATCATGGAAAAGCTCGGCATGCACAAGGGCGACCTGCTCGACATGGTGTCGGACGGTAAGGGCCGGGTGCGATTGGAGTACCGGATTCCGGCGCGTGGCTTGATTGGTTTCCACACCGAGTTTCTCACCATCACATCCGGCACCGGCTTGATGCACCATGTGTTCGACAACTATGCCCCGATCAAAAAGGGTAACATCGGCGGGCGTATCAACGGTGTGCTGATCTCCAATGGCATGGGCAAGAGCGTGGCCTTTGGCTTGTTCAATTTGCAGGATCGCGGCAAGCTGTTTATCGGTGCCGGCGAAGAGCTCTACGAGGGTATGATCGTTGGCATCCACTCGCGCGATAATGATCTTGTTGTTAATCCGCTCAAGGCCAAGCAGCTCACCAATATGCGTGCCTCTGGTTCGGATGAGGCCGTAACGCTCATACCGCCGATTCGCCTTACCTTGGAGCAGGCGCTTGAGTTTATTGAGGATGATGAATTGGTCGAGGTAACACCCAGCAGTGTCCGGCTGCGCAAAAAGTTTTTGCTGGAGCACGAGCGCAAGAAGGCCTCGCGCAGTTCGTCGATGTAGTTGATTGATGTTTTGCTACGGAGACGCGGAGAACACAAATGCTTCAAACGCTCTGTGTTCTTCGCGCATCTGTGGTTAATATTGGTTTTCAGGATCCATGTATAAACTCTATCCAGAGATCAAGCCTTACGCAACGCACCGGCTCCCGGTCGCGTCGCCGCACCAGATCTATATAGAGGAATGCGGCAACCCGGACGGGCTGCCGGTGGTGTTTGTGCATGGTGGCCCCGGCGCGGGCTGTGAGGCGTATCATCGCCGTTTTTTCGACCCCAACGTGTACCGTATCGTGCTGTTCGATCAGCGTGGCTGCGGGCGTTCTACGCCGCATGCTGAGCTGGCGGGCAATACTACGCAGGCTCTGGTGGCCGACATGGAGACGATACGTCAGCACTTGAACATCGACCGCTGGGTAGTGTTCGGCGGTTCGTGGGGTTCAACGCTGGGGTTGGTCTATGCCCAGAGCCATCCCGAGCGCGTGCAGGGGTTGATTCTGCGCGGCATTTTTCTGTGCAGACCGCACGAGATCGAATGGTTTTATCAACAGGGCGCAAGCCGCATCTTCCCGGACTATTGGGAGGATTATTTGCGCCCTATCCCCGAGGCCGAGCGCGGCGACATGGTGCGTGCCTACTACAAACGTCTTACCGGCGATGACGAGGTGGCGCGCATGGCCGCCGCCAAGGCGTGGTCGGTATGGGAAGGGCGCGCCGCGACCTTGCGTCCCAGCAAGTCGGTGATCGATCACTTCGCCAACCCGTCCACGGCGCTCAGCCTGGCGCGTATCGAGTGCCACTACTTCATGAATGACAGCTTTCTTGAGCCTGATCAAATCCTGCGCGATGCGCGGCGTCTTGCCGGTATCCCCGGCATTATTGTGCATGGCCGCTATGACATTGTTTGCCCGGTTGAGAATGCGTGGTCATTGCGCCGCGCCTGGCCGCAGGCCCAGCTTAATATCATCCCCGATGCCGGACACTCCGCCAGCGAGCCTGGCATCACCGACGCTCTCGTCAAAGCCACAATGATGATGGCAAACAATCTTCAGCAATGATCGGCTTGCTGCAGCGGGTTCGTGCTGCGCAGGTAGTTGTGGAAGGGGAGGTTGTTGGCGCCATCGGTCACGGCCTGTTGGTGCTGATAGGTGTGGAACAGGGTGATACCGAAGTGCAGGCCGACCGATTGCTTGAGCGCCTGTTAGGTTATCGCGTGTTTGCCGATGCCGACGGCAAAATGAACCTCAGCTTGCGCGATGTTGGTGGTGGCCTGCTGCTGGTGCCGCAGTTCACCCTGGCCGCCGATACCCACAAGGGCATGCGCCCGAGTTTCACCCCCGCAGCCGCACCCCAGGCAGGGCTACGGTTATTCAATCACCTCGTCCTGCAAGCGCGCAATCAATACCCCAATGTTGCTAGCGGCCGTTTTGGCGCGGACATGCTGGTGACGCTCACCAATGACGGTCCTGTGACTTTCCTGCTGCGAACTGCGGCGGGCACCCAATAGAAACAGAGTACATTTGTTAGCCCTGCGACGCGGAGTCATCCAAGCGCGCGCATGCTCGTCTAAACCTTGCTTTTTTGGGACTTCTGTTTAATGCTTGGCCTACAAGGCTTTTTAGCATAAATAGGGAGAGTTTCATGAGACGGCTGTATCCGCTGCTTGGCTTCGCATCGCTGGGAATAATGATAAGTGTGAACGCCCATGCGTCAGGTTTTCGCCTGCCAGAGGCGTCCATCGCTGGTGTGGGCACAAGCAATGCCTTGGTTGCCAATTACAAGGAGCTTGGCGCGGTAGCCTACAACCCCGCCGCCATGTCTTTTCATGAGGGCACGAATATCGTGGCGGGATTGGTGTTGATCGACCACAAGGCCAGCGTTACACCGGCTGGCAAGACAGATAAAATAGACAGTGATCATAATAGTCCAGCATACATACCCAATCTCTCTGTGATAAACCGGCGCAGCCCACAGTGGAGCTGGGGGATCAATATTAATGCACCGTTTGGCCTGGAAACCAACTGGCCAAAAAATACCTTTCCACTCCCTGCTTCGATGCATCCCGCAGAAACCAGGATCGAGCTGGTTAATTTTAACCCCAATGTTTCCTACAAGATTAACGCCAATACCAGCGCTGCCGTTGGCCTGGATTATTACAGAGTGAGAGAGGTGAAACTCAATACCCAGGCTGGCACCATCAAAGGCGATGGGGGTGATTTCGGCTGGAATGCGGCGTTGATGCATGTGGCTGGTCCCTGGAGTTTCGGCGCGTCGTACCGTTCGGCTATCAGCGTGGGTGTTAACGGGAATTTGACCTCGCCGTTAGGCTCGGCGGGTGTCGCTGCTGATGTTAATTTGCCTTGGATGCTGCAAATTGGCGCGCGCTATCAGGCCACGGATAAACTGGGTGTCGAATTTGATTACGAACGTACCGGGTGGAAGAAATTCAATCAGATTATTGTCGCCACGAGCACGGGCAGCCCGCTCGTAATCAATTCCAATGGCTGGAGTAATGCCGATGCGTACCGGTTGGGGATGACCTACGATTTAAATGCCAACAACCAGTTGCGCGCCGGTTATTCACGCGATCTCACGGGCCAGGGCGATGCGCATTTCAGTGCGCGCGTATCCGATGCCGACAGAAATCTTTTTAGTGTGGGTATCAGGCACAAAATTGCCGGAGGCTGGGAACTCGAAGGCGCATACATGTACGTAAAATTCGACGACAGGAATTACGCCTCGACGACGCTTGTTTCTTCGCCGGACCCGAACGGGACAGCGGCGTATAACGGCAAATACGAGAACAGCGCACATCTGTTCGGCTTGGGTGTGACGAAGCGGTTTTAGTTGGCCGGGAGGGGGGCATCCCTTTTATTATCAAACCGCTATGCGCCAATGAATGGCGCATAGCGGTTTTTGTTTTATGAGGAGCGTTGGCGCGTTAATGCGGCGTAGGCTGCTAGATCGCGCCCTACCAAAGAATCAGCGCTCAAGGTATTTGAGCTTGTCCTTCACGTCCTTCCATTGATCGGCATCCTCGGGGGCATCAATCTTTTCGGTGATCACCGGCCAGTCCTTGGCGAGTTCCGCATTCAGCGCAAGAAAGTGCTTCTGGTCCTCGGGCAGATCATGTTCAGAGAAAATAGCCTCCGCCGGGCACTCCGGCTCACACAGGGTGCAGTCTATGCACTCATCAGGGTCGATCACCAGAAAGTTGGGGCCTTCGTGGAAACAGTCCACCGGACACACTTCGACGCAATCGGTGTATTTACATTTAATGCAGTTATCAACGACGATGAAGGTCATGCAATTCTCCTAACAGAAAAAGGGTCGGATGGGCGCGCCATCGCTTGTGCAATATGTTAATCGGTCTGCGGGTTTATGGCGAGTATCAGCCGTAAATTTATCGGCAAATTAGTGATGTCCACTTTCTCTCAGGCAGAAATGCTCGCTCGAAACGAGCGGCAAGCCCTGTCACGATTGTGATGGTGACGCAATGAGCAATCCCCAAGAAGTAAGACCGGCACTGCACCTTATAGAATGTTTGGGAGGGAGCTGGATATCTCCTGAAATCGCGGTGCTTTCCGTTCCTGTGGATTTATGATCGGGATTGTAAATGTACTGTCGAAAAATTTTACATTACCAAGCCTGTGTTTGGGCCGGTACTGGCCCCACGCTTATGTATTCTTTGAATAGTATTATTAATCAATTAGATGGGAAGATATTCGGTTGATTTCATCCTTGCCGAAACTAAAGAGATCAGCTTGATAGTGATTAGACATTAACCATAATCCCTCCAAATTTTGTCGTAAAAATTTACACCCATTTTTTGTGAGTGGCCGCCGGAGATGAGTTAAGTCATTGTTGTATCTCATTATTGTTTTTTATATCAAGTATTGGAGCACTTATTGCTTAGAAATGGCTGGATTAACATTGTTCGAAGGGATGTTGTCATGCCCGGCGTGGGAGCACGGCAATACTTCTGTAAACGACGATTATCGGGGAGTAGCCAAACGTTATGGATGGCGAACATTACGACGAGCTGGTAGAGGCGATCTATGATGCTGCACTTGAACCGGCGCGCTGGGATGTGACCGTTTCCGGTTTGAAGGATGCGTTTAACTCCATCGCCGCCGGTTTTTTTGTGCAGACCGCCGATCAGGGGCTGGATGTCTGCTTTGTCCAAGGACCCGACAATGACGAGATGGAGGTTCACGGAAAGCACTTCGCCAGCAACAATCCCTGGTTCACTATTCTTGGGTTGATGAGGTCGGAGCGGACTCTCACCGATCCCCCGCTTGAAAAAATCCACAATGACAGGCGTGCCTTCATCAGGGCCGAATTTAGCCAGGACTGGTGCAGAAAGCAGAACTTCCGCTATTCCATGGGAGGGAGCCTGCTGGATCGGCATGGCAACCTCTTGAACCTCACCTTTTTTCGCTCGCAGCAAGCGGGCCACTACACCGGCGCCGAGATAAAGCGTTATCAGGCCCTGTGCCGTCATTTGATGAAGGCCGTCGAGATCAACGCCAGGATGGCAGCTCTGGCACCAGAGATGGGTGGCCAGAATAGCCCCTTTGATTGCCTGCGTTTTGGCGTGATTACGCTCGATGGCTGCGGACGCATTGTGTTCAAGAATAAATATGCGGCTGCATTGCTTAACAGCAAGCAGGGAATGCACGAAAAAGAGTCGCGCCTAAAAACAACAGATCACAATTTCCAGGGCATCCTTGATTGCGTGATTGACCAGGCCTTCAGAGGGCAAAAAAGCGCAATTCTGACACTGCCCAGACCAGCGGTGGCAGGGTTGTCACTCTGTGTGATCCCCTCCTCTGACAAACGTAACTTTCTTGGCATACCGAACCGCTCCGTGACGATCTTTATCTGCGATCCCGACGACAAAGAGATCACCAGCGCCGATTACATCGCCAGACGCTGGCAGTTGTCGCCGCTGGAGGCCCAGTTTGCCTTGCACCTGCTCAAGGGGTACAACATTAAGGAGATTGCCACGGTACTGGAGCTTACCCATAACACTGCGCAATGGTATTGCAAACAGATCATGCAGAAGCTGGATGTCAAGCGTCAGCCTGAACTTATCCTCAAGCTCATGAATGATTTTGTGTTCTTTTTGGACTCTAATTCTGTGGGGTAGTGTGTACTGCGTATGTGATTGGCACTGCAGCGCCCTATCGTAAGGTTAAGGAGTGCGCCGCTTTTGGCGCGTCCCGCCGGAACGAGAGGTTGGGCTGGACGATAGAGTGGGCACGTCTTCTGTGCCCATGTGGACAAGTATCGACTATATGATGAGGCAATTAATGAATTCCAGCGCAGCAGACACCTCCCACTTGGGAGGTGTGAAAAAAATACAACCTCAATAAACTCCAGAGATTCATTGTGCAAAGGATTGGGGCGACGGAACCTGCGTGAGCGGGGCGCGCCGGATTACAAAAATAAAAAATAGATGGAACGCCAGAATCTCCTTATCTGAGTTCCGTAACTTAACGCCATGTCAAAGCCAAAACTGCCGGTTTGGCTGGGCGGAGACCGTGCGCACGCTTTAGCCGTGGGGTTGTTATCCAGAGATTTATTGTCTGATCATGAGGAGGGGAAGACATGAAAAGAGCGATTTTATCGGTAGTGATTATGGCGGGGCTGTCTTTCGTTCCGGCGGTTTTCGCAGGCGATGCGGAGGATATGGCAGAAATGCAGCGGCAGCTCAATAAGGAGGTCTTGGAAAAACCTTTTTCGGTAGCGGATCAAGCCAAGATCGACGCCTATGTCCAGGATGCGGCGAAAAAGAATCTCAAGCCTATTGAGCAACCGCCAGCGAACTGGAACTGGCAGCCGGGGTACACATGTGCCTCGATATACAATTACGGGTGGCGTGCGTACAGCGATTGCGCGTATTACCACCGATATTACGGACGTTATTGGTGATAGACGCAATAGACACTGCTGGTGATGGGCGATTCATTTTGTGAGTGATCGTTTTGATAATGATTACAGGGAGGAAATATCATGAAGGTTACTGCAAAAGGTTTGAGAAATACCATCGGTGCTGTTTCGGTTATCGCTTTATTGGGTGGTTGCGCCGCAACACAGGTGGCGCTGTCCAAGAAAGACCTCGATGTTCAGGCCCGTACCAGCACGGCGATTTTCGTCGATCCGGTGCCGCGTGAAAAACGCACGATCTATCTGGAAATTAAAAGCGGTGTCATGGAATTTAACCGTGGCAAGTTCAAGCAATTTGTCTTGGAACAGTTCGCGCAATTCAGCGACGGTTACAAGGTCATAGACGACCCTGATGCCGCCCAATTCCAGATGGTGGTGTACGTATTGAATCTGGAGAAGGCAAGCCCAACCGCCGCGCAGGCCGCCCTGAATCAAGGGTATATGGGTGGCGCGGTCGTCGCGGGGGCGACAGTGGGCGCAATGACCAGCAACAATCCCTGGGCGGGTGGGGTGGTAGGGGGTGTGGCTGGAGGCGCCGCAGAGTTCATAACTGGCAATCTGGTGAAGGATGTGACCTACATGCTGGTGAGCGATGTGCAAATCAAGGAAAAAGCGGCCAAGGGCGTTATCGTGAGAAAAGACTCCAAAATCGACACGAAGATTTCCGATGCTGGCGCCAGCCAGCAAACCGTTTCAGAGGCCACCAACAAGAAGGAATACCGCACGCGTATCGTCACCACAGCCAATCAGGTGAATTTAAAGATTGAAGAAGCGGAACCATTGATGTTCAAGAAAACCGCTTATGCCATGGCGGGCTTTTTTTGAGTGGCACGATTACAGTGCAGATCGCGAATTAATTAACCACGCAGGGTGCGCGAGACGCATCCTGCAATTCCACTCAGTTGATTTAGGAGTGGAATAAAATACCCTCTGAATCCCACGTTAATTCTTCAACAAATCCTTCAGCCGGTACAGCACCTCCAACGCTTGCTTTGGGCTGAGATTGTCTGGGTTGATCGTGTTCAGCTCATCCACCACGGGATGATCGGCTACGGGCGGGAAGAGTGAAATCTGTTGTTCGGGCAAGGGCGTCGGGCGCTGGATGCTGCCGTTCTCCAGCTCTTTCAGCCGCCGTTTAGCCTGTTCGATGACGGTACGCGGCACGCCGGCCAGGGCGGCGACTTGCAGGCCGTAGCTCTGGTTGGCGGGGCCGTCTTTTACCGCGTGCAGGAACACGATGCTGTCGCCGTGCTCGACGGCGTCGAGGTGGGCGTTGGCGGTGCTGTCGATGCGGCTGGGTAATTCGGTGAGTTCGAAATAGTGGGTGGCGAACAGGGCGAAGGCGCGCACCTTGCGCGCCAGATGCTCGGCGCAGGCCCAGGCCAGTGATAGGCCGTCGAAGGTGCTGGTGCCGCGTCCGATCTCATCCATCAGTACCAGGCTGTGTTCGGTGGCGTTGTGCAGGATATTGGCGGTTTCGGTCATTTCCACCATGAAGGTGGAGCGCCCGCCTGCCAAGTCATCCGAGGCGCCGATGCGGGTGAAGATGCGATCAATGGGTCCGAACACGGCGCGGTTGGCGGGCACGAAGCTGCCGATGTGGGCGAGCAGGGTGATCAGCGCCGTCTGGCGCATGTAGGTGGATTTGCCGCCCATGTTGGGGCCGGTGATGATGAGCATGCGCCGTGCGTCGTGCAGGTCGATGTCGTTAGGCACGAACGGGCCGTCCAGGGTCTGTTCCACCACCGGGTGGCGTCCGCCTTCGATGTGCAGCAGGGGCGTGTCCAGCAGTTCCGGCGGGCTGAGGTTCAATGTGTCGGCACGCTCGGCCAGGGTGGTCAGTACATCCACCTCGGCAAGCGCCGCTGCCGTGGCCTGTAGCTTCGGCAGATGGGGCAGCAGGTCGTCCAGCAACGCGTCGTAGAGCATCTTCTCTCTTGCCTGAGACCGGTCACGCGCGCTGAGCGCCTTATCCTCGAATGCTTTCAATTCCGGGGTGATGTAGCGCTCCGCCCCTTTCAGGGTTTGGCGGCGCTGGTAGTCGTCGGGCACGTGCTCGGATTGCGCGCGGGTGACCTCGATATAGTAGCCATGTACGCGGTTGTAGCTGACCTTGAGTGTGTTGATGCCGCTGCGTTGCCGCTCGCGGATCTCAAGACCAAGCAGATACTGTCCGGCGTTTTCGCTCAAGCCCCGCAGCTCGTCCAGTTCGGCGTCAAAGCCGGGCGCGATCACACCGCCGTCGCGGATCAGCATCGGCGGTGCTTCGATGATGGCGCGCTGCAACAGCGCGTGAATCTCAGGATGTGTGCTGATCTGATCACGCAGCGTATGCAGCAGCGGCGAGTCTTTGTCTTGCAATAGATTGTGCAGGTCGGGCAGCGCGCCCAGCGCCTCGCGTGTGTGCGCCAGATCGCGCGGACGCGCCGACTTGAGCGCCACGCGCGCCAGGATGCGTTCGATGTCGCCGATGCCGCGCAGTAGGGTATGGAGGGCGGTGTGGCTGTTGTCATCAAGCAGGGTGCTGATGCTGTGATAGCGCTGGCGCAATACGGCGTGATCGCGCAGTGGACGGTTGAGCCAGCGCCGCAACAAACGGCTGCCCATTGCCGTGGCGGTGTGGTCCATGACCCAGCTCAGGGTGTTGTCGTGACCGCCCAGCAGGTTGGTTTCCAGCTCCAGATTGCGGCGGCTGGCGGCGTCGAGCAGGATGGCGTCCTCGCGCCGTTCCACCCTGATGTCCTGGATATGCGGCAGCGCGGCGCGCTGTGTGTCACGCGCGTATTGGAGCAGGCAACCTGCCGCTGCAATCGCTGCAGGCAGACCTTCCGCGCCGAAGCCGGACAGGTCGCGCGTTCCCATCTGCGCTGTGAGCAGGCGCGTGGCGCTGTCTGTTGCGAAATACCACGGTGGCTGGTAGCGCACGCCACGGCGGCCTTCGAGCAGCGCGCGGCTGGCAGAGTCCTCGCTTACCAGCAGCTCGGCGGGTTTGATTCTCTCCAGTTCGTCAAGTGCGGCATTTTGTCCCTGCACTTCCAGGATGGTGAAGCGCCCGCTGGTGATGTCGAGCGTAGCGAGGCCGAATGTCTCGCCGCGCTGGTGCAGGGCGGCGAGCAGGTTGTCGCGGCGTTCATCGAGCAGCGCCTCGTCTGTGATGGTGCCGGGCGTGACGATGCGCACCACCTTGCGCTCTACCGGCCCCTTGGAGGCCGCCGGATCGCCGATCTGTTCGCAGATCGCCACCGATTCGCCCAGCTTCACCAGCCGCGCCAGATAGCCATCTGCGGAGTGATAGGGCACGCCCGCCATGGCGATGGGTTCTCCCGCCGACTGGCCGCGCGTGGTGAGGGTGATGTCGAGCAGCCGCGCCGCCTTGCGCGCATCGTCGAAGAACAGCTCGTAAAAATCCCCCATGCGGTAGAACACCAGCATGTGGGGGTGTTCGCTCTTGATGCGCAGATACTGCTGCATCATCGGCGTGTGGGCGGCGGTGTTCATCCTGGCGAGGCGAGTTTACTTGGACAGATCCGGGGTCAAATGAGGCTGTATGGTTTTTAACATTTCCTGCAACATTTTGGGATTCCCGGCGACTACATTGCCGGTCTGCATGAAATCCTGGCCACCCGAGAAGTCGTTGACGATGCCTCCGGCCTCCTGAATCAGCAGCGCACCGGCGGCCATGTCCCACGGATTAAGGCCGATCTCCCAGAAGCCGTCGAGGCGGCCGGCTGCCACGTAGGCCAGGTCCAGCGCGGCGGAACCGGCGCGGCGAATGCCGGCAGTGGGTGGAATAAAGTCCTTGAACATACCGAGATAGGCATCAAGGTGCCGCAAATCCTTGAACGGAAAGCCGGTGCCGAGCAGCGCGCCTTCCAGCCCCTTGGCTTTGGTCACGCGCATGCGGCAGTTATTGAGCTGTGCTCCTTCGCCGCGTGAGGCGGTGAACAGCTCCTGGCGCATCGGGTCATAGACCACGGCCTGGGTCAGGATGCCTTTGTGCTGGAGCGCAATGGAAACCGCAAACTGGGGGAAGCCGTGCAGGTAGTTGGTGGTCCCGTCGAGCGGATCGATGATCCACAGATATTCATCGCCATCGCGGCTGCCACCCTCTTCGGCGAGGATGCCATGGCTGGGGTAAGCCTTGCGCAGAATCTTGATGATTTCATTTTCGGCCTGGAGGTCTACCTCGCTGACGAAATCGTTGGGCGTTTTGGAGGTGACGGTCAGCGAGTCGAGCCGCCCGGCGGAGCGCGCGATAACGGTGCCTGCGGCCCTGGCCGCGCGTACCGCGATATTAAGCATGGGATGCATGATGGAAGTCCCGGGATTGGCGTATATAGATAGTAATTAGCGATTAATTCAACTCAGTAGGATATCACAAATGTTAATATCGCTTCCTTGTCCCTATTTGATTAACAGGCATGCTGGCGAATATTAGAGTTGTTTTAGTCAATACCACCCACCCCGGAAATATCGGCGCCGCAGCGCGGGCCATGAAAACCATGCGTCTGGAAAAGCTGTATCTGGTGCAGCCGGAGAAATTTCCCTGTGCCGAAGCCACCGCGCGCGCCTCGGGGGCCGATGATATTCTGGCGGCGGCGCACGTGTGTGATTCGCTGGACGCCGCGCTGGCAGGTTGCAGTCTGGTATTCGGTGCCAGCGCCCGGTTGCGGACGATTGCGTGGCCTCAAGTCGGCCCCCGCGAATGTGCCCAACTGGCGGTGGCGGAGAGCGCAAGCGGCGAAGTGGCCTTGGTATTTGGCCGTGAAGATTCCGGATTGACCAACGCCGAGCTGGAACGCTGCCACTATCTGATGCATATTCCCAGTAATCCCGCCTATTCCTCGCTTAATCTGGCAGCAGCGGTGCAAGTGATGGCCTATGAGGTCATGATGGCGTATGACATGGGTGCGGTGGGTGATGCAAGCCTTGTCCGCGTCCCGGGTGAGTACATGGAGCGTGTCACAGCGGATGAAATGGCGCAGTTTTATGAGCATTTGCGGCAAACAATGATCGACATCGAATTTTTCGACCCCGCCAAGCCGCGCCGCTTGATGCGCCGCATGCACCGCATGTTTAACCGCATCCAGCTCGACAGGAATGAGTACAACATACTGCGTGGCATTTTGACGGCGGTGCAGAAAAAACATTCGAAATAGCGTTTCTCCTGAAAACGGCGATTCACCGCAGGGGGCGCGGAGAATGCAGGGGAAAAACAATGCCTTGGCAAGATTCGCCAAATCACCCGCCGGGTGGGTGCGCATATTATGCTAGCCCCCCTGAATTTCTTTGCGTCCTCAACGAGTCTGCCCAGGACGGCATTAGCGTACTGGAGCAGGCTTTAAAAAAATCAGGTTGGCGAGGTCCGTACCAAACAGGGGCGCAACGCATTGACAAGCTTTTTAATCGCAAGCGCTCCACAAACCCCAACCTATTCAGGTTGTCATTTCGTTGGTTAAATCCAGCGTATGCAAATTCCACGGCAACAGGGCCTCAACTTCTTCCACCGTCTTGGCGGCGGGCAAGTCACGCATGACGCGGCGCAACCAGGTGTATGGCTGATTGACATCTGTGGCAGCTATTCGAAAATTTCGAATAACTGCATCTTCCTCCAGCTCACTGTCGGCAAACACCTTTTTCAGGTGGTAATTGATAGTATGGGTTTCAACGTCATAGAGCAGCCCCGTCATCTTCTGGGTGAGCCAGACGTTTTCATCAGCGTAAATCGCTTCGACGCCGCCATGGCCGCTGGCCGCGACAAAGGTCAGATATTCAGCCGCTGATGAACGGACAGGTGAGACCTCATTTTTCTTGGGAACTTGCGGTTGCTTATTCTTGCTCATTCAAACCCCCCTCTTCCGGGAGATCTTGTGTGGCATAGCTTTGGGCCGCTTCGTGCATATACCACTCCCGCGCGCGGCCATCGTCCACGCGCAGCAACAGACGGTAGTGCGTCCAGCTCAATTCGGAACGCAGTGCGTTCCAATTCGGGAAGGCCAGGAAAAATGCCCGCATATTGCGCAAGTTGCGTTCGTCAAAGCCCTTACCGAATTCGTGGCTGAGCGTTTGGGCCAGTTGCGGCAGCAGTTTGGCACCGTATTCGGCGCGTGCTTGCCCGCCCTGCTCGAACTCGACAATGTGGCGGCCGACTTCCCAGCAGGTTTGCACCTGCACCATATCCACAGCGCGCAACACCTGCTGTCGGCCTTGCAGGATCAACTCACGCAGAGCAGATAACAAGGGTTGCGGGAGGGTGGACTGAGCAGGGGTGTTCATGTTTGGCGCTCCAAAGTGGGCGTTTCATCATTAGCAGAGCATGGTTCACCTGCATGACCGGTAAAGATCAGGAACTCGGCGGCGCTGTTGCGGATCAGCTTGTTGCTGCTATCCGTCATGGTGCAGCTCCTGTGATTCCCTCGGCTAAGCTACCGACCTCCTTGTAAAGATTGATAAGGTGGTCAATCGTAAGGTCAAGGATTGGCTCATACATGAATGAATTGAGGTGAATGTTCGAGCTGACAGTGATACTCACCTTTTCCAGTGTGCGCATCTCCGGGGCTGTCGGAGCCAGGGATGCGAATTCCTTCATTAAATTACCGAATTGATTGCAGGACTGGCACCAGTAGTCCTCTTCGTTTTTGAGATGTCGAATTTTTTCGGTAATAAGAATTTCGGCTTGCAGGCGTATTGCTATGGACAGTAGGATCTTGTCTTCCAGATTCAAGCCATCATGTGTTGTTTGAGCACCGAGTCCATTGGCTTTATTGAACAATAGGGCTTTCACTGATTGGGTGTTACTGGTGTCGTAACTTGTGCCAAAAAGCCGATTGTAAATGTCCAGATAGTTTCCAACAGTGATTTTATCGGTGTCCCTCTTCCAGTGCAGCAAGCTGGTGAGCTTCAAGTAATCTGAATCTGCCTCGCCTCTTGTGTATTCGATCAGATTCCGGGTGAACGGGATGGTGGCGCAAAGAATGCCGTCATCGGTGGATACCCTGTCTTTCAATTTCCCGATGAAATAATTTTTGACGCCGTCTGCCTTTTCGAGAGCGATGGAGCCCACGCTCTTGTTGGCCATGAGGCATCTGCTGTAGGGGACAAAGTTATTGTTGAGCGTTCTGAAGAAATCAAAGTTGTGAGTCAGGATGATTTGGTGGAAATTATCTATTTTGCTGATGTCATCTAAGTACTGGACGATTGCGTGCTTGTTCTTGTAGTCGAAGGAATCGGCAACATCATCGATGATGAAAAGTGTTTCCTGGTTGGCCAACTTTCGAGATTCCACCTCAAAAATAAAGTTTAGAAGATAGAGCGCACGTTTTTCGCCTTGGCTTAGGGTTTTGATTTCAGATCGTGACCATTCGACGGTGTCGTTGCCATCGCTGAAGGTAAACTTAAGCTTGGCTGTGGCTGTGGCTTTGCCGAGTGCAGCCTGTGCTTGATTGGCAACAGAAAGAGAAAATGGCATATCCACGAACCGGTCATTAAAAAGATCGACAGCCATGGTCCATCTGGGGGCAGCCTGTGCAGAATCGGCTTCAATGCGCTCGATTTCGTCTTTGCTTGAGGTATACGACTCCAAGTAAGCCGCTGCATCCGTGTTGTTCTGGATGTAGTAAGTCCAGAGGTCCTTGCGAAATTGATCCTGGTTTTCTGGTTTGAGTTTTTCAAGAAGAAATTCAATATGAGTCGATGAAAGGTTTTCAATGAGATCGGTCAGGGCCTGAGTTTGGGCGTTTTTAGCGAGACTATCGCGCAGCTTTTTAAGCATTTCATCGCCATCAATGCTCGCATGGATAGCTTGTAGTTTTTGATCCAATTCCGCCTTGTCGATGGAAGAGTGCTCGCCTCGCATGTGGACGCGGTGGCCACCAGCAAAGAACCCTTGTTTGTCCAGCGCTGAAAATGATGTTTCTGCCTTCGCTGGATTAAAAACACCTTTCTGGTAAATCGTTCCCGCCTGATTGAAAAGCTCTTGGTAGCGCTCGTTGAATTCGCTCGCCTTTGCTATGAATTCCCGGCTTTTTAGAACTTCAATAGCTTTGGGGTCGAAAATGGTCGCATATTCATAAGGACTTAGGTCATCCTCAATAGTGGTTTCTTTGATTGTTCCAATGCAGGCAGGAAAGGCTGTCACATGCCAGTCGTCGAGAACTCTTTGTTCAACATCGTTCTTTTTTATTTTTGATGATTTTTGAAGTGAGCCGATGAATTTGTTTTTCAGTTTGTCGAGATCAACAAGCAGTTCATCGTATCTGGCCTTGTTTCCAGGATTGACAAGAATATTTGTGATGGCTGGGTTATCGGAGCTGATGTCAATTTCTGCCTTGAGGACATAAATCATCTCTTTTGAGATAGCGGTTCCGTCCGATTCGACCACATGCGTGGCGGTGCGGTTGTAGCGCTCTTCTCTTGGTTTTTCGTCTTTAGCAAGCGCCTCAAAGACCTTGGCGAAGGAAGACTTCATTAGCCCATTGGGCGCGTAGATGGCATATGCCTTGGCCATTGGTCTGGTCGGCTGGTTAGAACCGAAATCGAATTCGTGATCCAAAGACTGGATGCCGTAGCAGTTTTGGAAGCTGACTTTGAGCCTGTTCATAATGCACCTCCCAACAGCTTAGCCTCAGCATGAGTTTGAACGATTCTCTTTTCGTGCCTTTCGAGTGTTTCGTGGTTCACTGCTTTGATCTTTAAGGACACGCGCGACAAATCCAGCTCGCCCTTGAACGCCTGCTGGCTCAGCGCGCCGTAGAGGGCTTCCAGATCGGCGAGGCTGTGCTGGTAGCGGGATTTAATGCCTTCGACCTTTTCGACGATGGCAGCGAATTGGTTCTGGCTATTGATCGGCGGAATAACCGTGGGAAAGTTCTTTAGTTGGGTGGAATTTATCGATGCTATTCCCGTCGTCTGCTTGGCCGACTTCATGAAATAGGCTTTCCCATAACGCGAGGCGATGAGTGCGCTCAAGTAGTAGGGATTGACTTCTGATTGGTCGTTGATTCGGACTCGGAAAATATGATTTTGGTGAATACAGTTTGGTATTTGGCCCTCCCAAACAGAACCTCGACCGAGTTTGTCAGGATCGCCGCCCTCCGTTAGCAGGAGATCGCCTCGCACAAGCTGATATTGGGCAACCTCTTTTTTGGTGACCGCGATTGTTTTTACTTCATCAAAAACAAAGTGACCATCTTGAACATTTGCAACACGCATATACGGAACATTGATCAACTCCTCGGAGGCATATTTTTTCCCCTTTGTGACGCCGGAGACCACTTCGGTATACAGAGCCAATCTAGCAACTGGCCATCGAGAGTAAGTCTGATCACGGAAGCCAAACATCTCCAGAAACACGCTTTTGAGCAGGTCGTCGAGTTGTTGCAGGTGTTGTTTGCGTTGGGCGATCAGCCCTTCCACTTTGCCGAGCAGATGGGCAATGCGGATTTGGTCGTCGAGTGGAGGGAATGCAATCTCAAGCTTGTATAGCTCATCTTGAGTAATTCCCTTGACCGTTGCCCCAGAACCTTTTCTGATAATTTCGTCCTTCAGGGACAAAACGGCATGCAACAAAAATCGCGCATCCAATGGCACGTTGGGAACTAAAGCGCGCAAGTCTTGATTGATAGCCAAATCGATTTCGTTGATCGCAGCTTTCCCCAAAGACATTCTTGTGGGGATAATCACATGACCTTTCGGTATTAGATTCGCTGCGCTATTTTTGAGGCCTTCTTGGCTGATGAAATCTTGAGTCGCAGATAGTGCGGTGGACGTAAAGTCTTTAACGGTCGCCCACGGAATATTGCCATTCCAGTATTCGACAACTTGTTTTGAAGGCGTGCCACCACCTTTGAATGTAATGATGTCGCGCAGCGATTTGAAGGAAATCATCCCGCCATCCCCTTCAGCTCCAACAACTCGCGCACGATGCCGTTTTGCACATCCACCAAAACATTTTCGTGTATTTCGTGGTTAACATTCATCCGCGCCCCCTTGCCCTACCTGCTTCAACTGCTCATCCATAAACCGCTGCATCTCTTCCTTCTTCGGCAACTCCAATTGGTATTTGGAGATAAATAATTGGTTGTCCATGCCCGCCAAGGCGTATTCCGCCAGTGCATGGTTTTTGTCGGTGCAGAGCAGCAGGCCTACGGGTGGGTTGTCGCCGGGTGTCATCATGTGCTGGCGGTACCAGTTGACGTAGGTGTTGAGCTGGCCGAGGTTCTCGTGGCTAAAGGCTTGCAGCTTGAGTTCAAGCAGTACGTGACATTTGAGAATGCGGTGGTAAAACACCAGATCGACAAAAAAATGTTCGCCGCCTATCAATATGCGTTTTTGCCGCGCTTCGAAACAGAAGCCGTGGCCGAGTTCCAGCATGAAGGCTTGCAGTTTGTCGGTGAGCTGTTGTTCCAGGTGCGATTCGCTCATGACTTCGGCTGCTTGCAGGCCGAGGAATTCAAAAATATAAGGGTCGCGAATATTAAAACCCTGCTGAACGTCTGCGTTGGTGTTGGCGAGTGTCGAGAGTTTTTGTGGGTCGTGCGACAAGCCTGCGCGCTCGTAATAAAGGCTATTGATCTGGCGTTTGAGCTCGCGCACCGACCAGTTGCCTTGAATGCACTCAATTTCGTAGAAGCTGCGCTTGGTCGCGTCGGCTATGGTGAGTAGTTGTTCAAAATGCGTATACGACAGGGCGCTCAACAGTTTTTGCGGTTCTATTTGCGAAAGTGCAGTCGCTGACCGCACTTTCTTCTGCGTGTTTGCGAGGGCATCCATCACGCTGGTGTGAAATTGTGCGGGCAGTGACCGCACAATTTGCGGGTAGGCCTGATAGAAGCCCAGATAAGCGTAAAGTTGCCGCTTGCCGCATGAGGCCACGCCTGTCTGGGCGAGTGCCTCGGCTACGTTTGCAAACAGGCTTTCTCCATAATTTGCCCTATCCGTGCCGTGTAATTCGTACTCGGCAAGGTAGTAACCTATTAACCAGTTCCTTAAAGTGAGGCTGACATTGACCGCTTTGCTCGCCTGTGTCGCCAGCTCATGGTGCGCGCGCGCTATCGAGGCAATGACGGCCGTGAAAGTCGTGGTGTTTGTCACGGTAACATCTCCCGCAATGCCAGCAGCTCACGCACGATACCGCTCTGCACCTTGGCCAGATCGGCATCCTCCACGTCACCGACCTCGGCCTGAATCAGTCGATCCAGAATCAGCGCCGGGGCGTCGTAGTGCACTTCCTCGAATACGTCCTGCTTGTAGCGGCTTAGAGATAGGTCATAGCCCTCGGCTTCGATCTCGGCACGCGGCACCATGAAGCACTTGGCGGTGCGGTCGGTGTCAGCGCCTGCACTGCGGGCGTGGTAACGGGCAATGATGTCTTGCAGGTCGCCATTGCCATCCTGCTTGCTGCGTTTGTCATCCAGGCTGTAGCCGTCGGCCGCCATCTCATAAAACCAGACCTGTTCGGTGGCGGGTTGGGTGATTTTGTCTTTGGGACCCCATACCTTGGTGAACAGCAGAATAGCGGTGCTCACCCCGGCATAGGGTTTGAATACACCGCTCGGCAGGGTAATTACGGCTTTCAGGTCGCAACGCTCGACCAGTAACTGGCGCAGGGTTTTGAAAGCGCCGCCAGAGCCGAACAGCACGCCTTGCGGCACGATGACGCAGGCGGTGCCGCCTTTTTTCAGCAGGCGATAAATGTTCTCGACGAACAGCAGCTCGGTTTTGGTGGTGCCCAGTTGCAAGCTCTCGTTGATGTCGCCCTTGTCGATGCTGCCGGTAAAGGGCGGGTTGGCCATCACGACGTCGTATTCGGATTCTTCGATAAAACTCTTGCTGAGTGTGTCTTTGTAGTCGATGTGTGGCTCGTCGATGCCGTGCATCATCAGGTTCATCAGCCCCAGGCGCACCATGGTGGCATCGATGTCGTAGCCCCAGAGTGAACTGGAGAGAATGGCTTGCGCTTTTTCGGTAAGGGCGGCGGCGACCGAGGTGCGCACGAAACCGTCTTCGTCGGGAACCAGATTCTTGGTGCCTGCCTTGATGGCCAACTGGGTGACGATGTACTGGTAAGCGCCGAGCAAGAAGCCGCCAGAACCGCAGGCGGGGTCGGCAATCTTGTGGCCCAGTTGCGGCTGTACCAGATCGGCCATTAGCTTGATGATGTGGCGCGGGGTGCGGAACTGGCCGTTTTTGCCGGCGGTGGCGATTTCAGACAGCAGCATTTCATAGACATCGCCCTGGATATCCTGAAATGCTTGGCCCTTCTCCCGGGAGTCTCTCTCCATCACCTCGAAAATTTCGTCGATGGTCTTCACTGCCTCCACCAGCAGGGCTGGCTTGGGGATGATGAACACGGCGTTTTTCATGTGATGGGTGAAATTGGATTCGGCGCCGTTCAGGTCTTTGAGGAAGGGGAACACCTTGCCCTGCACGTGTTGCAGCATCTCTTCCGCTTGCATGTGTTTGAATTCGCTCCAGCGCAGGCTGCGTTTGTCGATTTCGTACATTTTTGCGTCGGCGTGCCTTTTGCTGGTTTCTTTCTGGGTGTCGTCGTCCCTTGCTTTGGCGCGATATTCCGGCGGTATCCATTTCCCTTCAAATTTGGCTGTGTACTTTTCACCCGTGAATTCGGCATCCGCCTGTTTTTTCTGATCCAGCTCATCCAGCTGCTTCATGAATAGCAGGTAGGTGATCTGCTCGATGGCGGTGAGCGGATTGCTGATGCCGCCGCTCCAGAATTTGTTCCAGAGCTGATCGATTTTGCTTTTGAGTTCGGGGTTGTTTTGCAGCATGGGTTAATTACCTTGGTCTAATTTTTTGAGCAGCACCTGGCCTTTATCGGTTAGGCGGTATTTCTGCAAACGGCTGTTTGGTTTGTCGGGGATGGTGTAGGCCACTTGACCCGCTTCCAGTAGTTTTTTCATCAACTCATTGAGATGGCGGGTTGGCTTCTGTTTACCAAGGGCGCTGGCCATTTCGGTTTTGGATAGTGAGGAAGACATAAGCAATATCATGATTTGCAAAGCCATTTCTGACTCTACCCCTGACTCTACCCCTGTATCTACGACCTGTTCATCAAAAGGCTTTTCATAGCGGAAAATGATCCGCAAAAAATTGGGCCGAATCTCAAAAGCATCTCGCCCATATTTCTCAAGGATACGAGGAACACCTGAGCCGAGTTGTTCGACAATTTCGAGGTCGCGAAAAACCCGCATGATCTCTTTATTGCGGGGAGATGAATAGCCATTAAAGAAATCCTCGTTAGTGACCCCATATGGCAGCCCACCAGCCGAAGTGATTTCGAGCCGGTCAGAGAAAAATTCGAATTTTGGGCACGCCCCATTGGAGTAATCGTTGTGTACTATCGCGTTGATAACCGCTTCACGCATTGCCTTGCCATGGATCATCTCGCGCTCCTCCCGCAGTGGATAACCGATGCGCGTGTAGATAGTGTTTTCGACATCCATGCGTTCCAAAACACCTTTTAGCGCCTTGACCAGGGAGCAGCGGCCAAAGTCTCTATTCTCAATGAGGCTTACGCGTGTGGTGTCGGCGTATTTAGCAACCTGGATAGAAACACCATTTTCATCGGCCAAGAGGTAGGCTGCGTAGTTAGGCTTACCGTCGGGAGTCAACAACTCCAGATTTTGCATGAAGGCTGCGTTCAGGTGCAATCCCTTGGCTTCGTAGTAGATTTTGAGCTGCTCAAAGGTCAGGTTCTGGCGGGTAGACTCCATGCTCCCGATGGTGTTGCGGATTCGGCGACTGTAGAGGGAGTCGATCATTTCCTGCTGCATGGGTTCCGACGCGCTGTCCACCCGTAAAAAACAGCCCTTTTCGGTCATGCCGTATTTTTTCAGGTAGTAGGGCTTTTCCAAACCGCCTGCCACGGTTAATCGGATGATGTCCTTGCCATCACGCTTTTCATGGGCAATATCAAACAAGCCCATGATGGAGGGTTGAATGTTGTTCTTGAGGCGATCTTTAATGGCGAGTTGGGCTGCGTCGATGTTCGCTACGCCATACGCCATTCCATCCTTGTCGATGCCGATGTAAATCACGCCGCCGTCCCTGTAATTGAGGAAGGCGACAACTTCCTTCTCCAATCCGTCGGTTAGTTCGCGTTTGTATTCGATGCGGTTGTTTTCTGCCATATCAAGCCGCCAGTCGCTCGGTGAGCTGCAGGATTTCGTTGATCTCGGCCGGGCTGAACACGCCGCGTATGCCCTGCGGGTGAATGACAGTAAAGGGCGTGTTGATGAGGTCCCGTTTTTCCACCTTTTCGCGCTCAACAATGAAATTCTTCAGCAGGCTGAGAAACTCCAGCTGGCGGCTGTTAAGGGTGGTGTGTGCGCGGATGAATTGATCAAAAGCTGCGCTGACGGTATCGGGAAAGCTTTGCAATACCTCGATGCCGAGAATGTGGCGGATGAACTGGATGAAGTGCGCTTTGCGGTTTTTGTAGACCTGGCGCAGCAGGGCTTCAGTGATGTGCGGGTGCTCCTCAATCAACAGCGCTGCCAGTTCTGCAGCTTCATCAGCACTCACAGTTTCGCCATTTTTGATCTTGAGCAGGATGGGGTTGTGCTCGGTTAGCTCTACGATCAGCGCCTCGACCATTTCACGGTAACGGCTGACGCTAACGGCCTCGTGCTGCGGGCCGAATTCCACCCATTCTTTCTTGTGAAGTTCATCAGCTAGATCAAGATGTGTTTGGTCCTGGCCGGTGGTTTGCTCGCGAAACTTCATCAGCGGACCAAGTTTTATAGTGAGCTCGTCGAAGGCGTCTTCGTCCGCCTTGGCCCAATAGTGCGTGGTTTGCGCAGCGCGGATTAGCGCCTCTTCCTGTTTAACAAAACTGACTGAGAGTGGCAGCTCGCTGATTTGCTCCACGATACCTTCCTTGAGCGTGTCGGCTTGTTCCTTGTCTTCATTGAGCAGGGCGAGGGAGTATTCCAGTAGGTCGCGTTCAAAGCGCATGGCTTTGAAGTCGGCTTCCGAAACGGTGCGGAACAGCGGCTTGATCTCGGCGCGCAGGAATTCCAGCTTCGGGTGCGTGAGGCTGATCCAGAAGTTTTCTTCTTCCAGCCGCGCCAGTGCAGCGGCTGCTTCCTTGATGACCACCGACTCTTTGGGCAGCGTGGCAATCTGCAGGCGGAGCCTGGCGATGTCACGCGCGGCGATCTCCGCATGGCCACTGTCGCTGGCCTTCTCGATCTTGTCCAGGCGCAGGCCAACCAGCCGCACAGGCAGCGGCAATTGGGGCTTGAGCTCTTTGCCCTTGGGGTTCAGCTTGAAGTATTCAAAGTTGTCCCAGCAATCGAGAATCAGGAACACGTCCTTGTCGGTACACCAGGGCTTGGGTTTGCTGGTTTCCAGCAGGCGCGTGCCGCGCCCGACCATCTGCCAGAACTTGGTGTAGGAATACACCGGCTTGGCGAACACGAGGTTGACGATCTCGCGCACGTCGATACCGGTGTCGAGCATGTCCACGCTGATGGCAACGCGCGGCATGTCATTGTTGGTGAACTGGTCAAGCAGGCCACCTTTGCCATAAACGCGCGGATCATCGGATACGAGCACCTTGGCCAACTCGCCTTTGTGTTGTGGGTAGAGCTTGTCGAAAATTTCTTCCATGCGCCGGGCGTGCGCCTTGGTTGCGCAGAAGAAGATGGTCTTACCCGGCAACACACCGTTGGCGTCCTTGATGGATTCCTCCATGAATTCCCGGACGATCAAGGTATTAGTGCCTTTGTTGATCACCTGCTTTTCGAGCTGAGAGCCTTCGAAGTTGATCTCTTCAACCTCTTTACCTTGCAGGATCAGCTTTTTCTGATCGTCCAATGAAATGGTGCGCTTGCTGATGCCCTCCATCTGGAATTTGGTCTGAATTTTCATGACCTGAAAATTGCAGAGGTAAGGCGGCACGTTGTTCACGGCCTCTTCATAGGTGTAGGCAAAGGTCGGCAGGCCATCTTCGCAATGGAAAAGCTGGAAGGTGTTGTGATCGATGATGTCAGTGGGTGTTGCCGTCAAGCCGAGCGTGATGGTTTTGAAATAGTCGAGCACTTCGCCGTAGGTGTTATAGATGGAGCGATGACTTTCATCGACCACGATGAAATCAAAAAAATGTGGCGAGAGGCTCCGGGACTCATCGCGAATGATGTTGAGCATCGTCGGGTACGTGGCAACGTAGATGCGACGGTCTTTGGCAATCAGTTTTTCGCCAACATTGGGCCAGCGCGGTTCGTTGGGCAGATGTTCCTTGAAGGCGGCCAGCGCCTGCTCCCGCAGTGCGATACGGTCCACGAGGAACAGGATTTTCTCGGCATGGCCAGCGCGCATCAGTGCATCTGCCATGGCAATGCAGGTGCGGGTTTTGCCGGTGCCGGTGGCCATGACCAACAGAAAATCGCGTTTCTGTTGTTCGATGCCTTCCAGTACCGCACGAATAGCGCGAATCTGGTAGTCACGTCCGGCGATAGAGGTGTTGATGAACTCCTGCGTCAGCGGCTTGCGATTGCGGCGGATATAGGCGAAGCGCTCCAGATCATCTCTCGTCGGGAAACCAACGACTTTGCGCGGTGGGTAGCTCTCTAAATATAGCGTCTTAAATAATGCCGCATAATCTACGCAGCACAGAATTGGGTTTCCGCCATCGCTCGAAGCATTCTTCGACGGCCACGAGCACATCGGCCAGGGTAGCGAAGTACCGATTGTGGGT
>JAKFXX010000014.1 GCA_021731145.1 Gammaproteobacteria bacterium
GGATCGAGATGGTGATGCCGGGCGACAACGTGCGCGTCACGGTCAGCCTGATTGCCCCGATTGCGATGGACGAAGGGTTGCGTTTTGCGATTCGTGAGGGTGGCCGTACTGTCGGCGCCGGTGTTGTGACTAAGGTGATTGAGTAAAGTCAGTTGCAGCTTCCGTGTCGCAGGCTCCCATTGTTAGGGCTGGCGGCCCGGAAGCTGCAACCAAAAAACGTAAGGTTCTAGGCCAGTAGCTCAATTGGCAGAGCGGCGGTCTCCAAAACCGCAGGTTGGGGGTTCGATTCCCTCCTGGCCTGCCACAATCCGGCAGTTACCGGAATTATTAGAAGCAGGCATGGCAGATAAAATAAAGTTAACATTGGCGGTTCTGGTAGTAAGTGGGGCAATAGGCGCCTTTTATTACTACGCCGATCACTCCATGCTATTGCGTGTCATTGGCATCTTGGTGGCGATGGGCATTTCCACCGCCATTGCGATGCAAACCGCTGTTGGCCAGAAGACGCTAGGGTTTATCCGTGAGTCGAAGGTTGAGGTGCGCAAGGTCGTCTGGCCGACACGTAAGGAAACGCTGCAAACGACGCTGGTCGTAATGGTCATGGTTGTCGTGGTTGCCATTTTTCTGTGGCTGGTTGATATGTTTTTGTTGTGGGCGGTTCGATTTTTGACCGGTCAGGGAGGCTGAACGCATGGCGATGCGCTGGTACGTGGTTCACGCCTATTCCAATTTTGAGAATCAAGTGGTGCGCTCCCTCAAAGAGCGCATTACCCGTAGCGGTTTGCAGGATCAGTTCGGCGATGTTCTGGTGCCGACTGAGGAAGTGATAGAGATGCGCGCTGGCCAGAAGCGCAAAAGTGATCGCAAGTTCTTCCCTGGCTATGTGCTTGTGCAGATGGAAATGAACGACGCGACCTGGCATCTGGTAAAAGAAGTGCCCAAGGTGTTGGGTTTCGTAGGCGGCACGACTGAACGTCCCGCCCCTATTACCGATCGCGAAGCTGAAAGAATTCTACAGCGCGTTCAGGAGGGGGTCGAGAAGCCCAGGCCGAAAGTGCTGTTTGAGCCGGGCGAAGTTGTGCGCGTGACCGAAGGACCATTTGCCGATTTCAATGGTGTGGTTGAAGAGGTTAATTACGAGAAGAGCCGACTGCGCGTAGCGGTTTTGATTTTTGGGCGTTCGACTCCGGTGGAGCTGGAGTTCGGGCAAGTCGAGAAGGGATAGTCTCGGGGCGTTTCGGGTTGTAGCTAACGGCTCGGGACGCGTTGTGGTAGCAGGCAATAATCTTTTAATGGGGAGCCGCAAGGCGTTTGAACCCGCGGAGTAGAAAATGGCAAAGAAAATTACGGCCTACATTAAGTTGCAGGTCAAGGCCACCCAGGCCAATCCAAGTCCTCCCGTCGGCCCGGCACTGGGTCAGCGCGGCGTAAATATCATGGAATTCTGCAAGGCATTCAATGCCCAGACGCAGGGCATTGAGCCGGGAACCCCGATTCCTGTGATCATTACGGTCTATAGTGACCGTAGCTTCACCTTCATTACCAAGACCCCGCCGGCATCAATTCTCTTGAAGAGAGCGGCTGGTATTAAAAGCGGCAGCAAAACACCTCACACCAACAAGGTTGGTAAAGTCACCCGTGAGCAATTGGAAGATATCGCCAAGGTCAAAATGTCTGATCTGACGGCATCTGATATGGACGCAGCGGTGCGCACTATTGCTGGTAGCGCACGCAGCATGGGTATTGAGACGGAAGGGGTATAACATGGCCAAACTTGTGAAACGCTTTAAGCCCATCAGGGAAAAATTGCAGCCGGGCAAGCAATATGCGCTTGATGAGGCGCTGGGTCTGCTCAAACAGTTTTCCTCGGTGAAGTTCAATGAATCAATCGATGTCGCGGTTAATCTCGGCGTTGATCCACGTAAATCTGATCAGGTAGTTCGTGGTTCCACCGTATTGCCTAACGGCACCGGCAAGGTCGTGCGCGTTGCCGTTTTCGCGCAAGGGTCGAATGCCGACGCAGCCAGAGCCGCTGGTGCGGACATCGTTGGATTTGATGATCTTGCGGAATCGGTGAAGGCAGGCAGCATGGATTTTGATGTGGTCATTGCCACCCCCGATGCCATGCGCGTTGTTGGTCAATTGGGCCAGATTCTTGGTCCACGTGGATTGATGCCTAACCCGAAAGTTGGCACCGTGACAGCCGATGTCGCTACTGCGGTGAAAAATGCCAAAGGTGGTCAGGTGCGTTATCGCACTGACAAGGCCGGCATTATCCAGTGTACGATTGGCAAAGTAAGTTTTGATGTTGACGCGTTGCGTGGCAATCTTCAAGCGCTACTCGCTGATTTGAATAAGGCAAAGCCAAGCACCGCAAAAGGTGTTTATGTGAAAAAGATTTCCGTGTCCAGCACCATGGGGCCGGGAATTATTGTGGATCAGGCGTCACTGGCTGCTACAGCCTAAGTAAGAATGTAAGGCTTTGGGTTGGCGGCGACTACGCCGCTGGCCGTCAAAGACCGTAGGTGTTTCGCTTAATGGGGTTGGTTTGAAGCTGGTCCCGCCTACGCAGATGGCGTACCCGAGACAGGTTTTCCCTGGCGACGGTTGCCGTAAGGGTGGGGTGCTTTTTTGGTTGAACGCTTTAGCGATCTACCGATGAGTGCCCTGTGGTTTACGTGGTAAGCGTGAAAAGGTTACTGGTTGGCTTACTGAAAAGCTGGCGGTGGCCTGCATTGCGTTTATATACAGGGGAGCTCTCTTGTTAACACTAGAAGATAAAAAGGCCATTGTTGCTGAAATGGCCGGCGTTGCGAGTACCGCTCAAGCTGCGATTGCGGCCGAGTACCGTGGCTTGTCAGCAGAGCAGATGACCAAGTTGCGCTCTGAGGCGCGCAAGTCGGGTGTTTATCTGCGCGTTGTCAAGAATACACTGGCCCGGCGTGCATTCGAGGGGACTGGTTTTGCTTGCATGCAGTCCTCGATGGTTGGTCCACTGGTTCTGGCCTTCTCGACAGAAGAGCCTGCTGCCGCTGCCCGCCTGATGCGTGACTTCATGAAGGGTAATGACAAGCTGGTCGTCAAGGTTGTTGCGCTGGGCGGCAAGTTGTTGACTCCAGGCGATGTCGAGGCCTTGGCCAACATGCCGACACGCGATCAGGCGATTAGTCTGTTGATGGCGGTGATGAAGGCACCCGTGGAGAAATTTGTCCGCACCTTGGCCGAGCCTACCAGCAAAATGGTCCGTACCGTGGCGGCTATCCGCGATCAGAAACAGGCGGCTTAATTCCCATTTATTTTTATCCGCGTCATAAACCGCGGTCATACATTTTTATTTAGGAGCGTAACATGGCTGTAAGCAAAGAAGATATTCTGGATACCATTTCCAACATGACCGTGCTGGAGATCGTTGACCTGATTTCCGCAATGGAAGAGAAGTTCGGCGTTTCCGCCGCTGCTGTAGCGGTTGCTGCCCCGGCTGCTGCGGGCGCTGCTGCGGTTGTTGAGGAGCAGACGGAGTTCAATGTTGTGATGACCAGCTTCGGCGACAACAAGGTTAACGTGATCAAAGTGGTTCGCGCCATCACGGGTCTTGGTCTGAAAGAAGCCAAAGATATGGTTGAAGCCGTTCCCGCCGTCGTCAAAGAAGGCGTGAGCAAGGCTGATGCCGAAGCGATGAAGAAGCAGTTGGAAGAAGCTGGTGCCAAGGTTGAGCTTAAGTAAGCGCTGCGTTTCCTCGCCTGTAAGCTGAGGGATTTGCCTTAGATATAGGAAGGTGTGTGCGGGCTTAATCAGCCTGCTAGCTTCCCTTGGCGCAGGACTTGAAGCAAAGAAGTGAATTGGCATAGACGGTAGCCTGCAAGGGTTACCGTCTGGTCACTGAGAGTTGCTGTTGATGGCAAACTCTTTTATGTGTGGTGGATTGGCGCGTATTAAGTTTACCGCTCGTCCCCGTTGATTCTTGATAAACATGGGATCTTTTTTGACTAGCCGATCTGAAATGCTTGAGGATGAAGTTTTTCAGGTATGCTTGATGGGAAGATTTGTAAAGTATCCAGGCGAGTCATATCTGACACTGAACGAGTTATCAATAGCTGGGCGTCTGGCAGGCCCGCTCAACGTGATGCCGGGATAAGTTATTTTTTGGCTGGTGGCCATCGCCACCGGCCTTTTTCTGTTTCAACCATGTCCAGGCAGGCTGTTTTTTCAGTTGTTTGGTGCGTGGCGTAGTGAAGCATGACCATGTTTAAACATATTGAATGTTTGAGCATGGATTAAAGCAAAACATGCCTTTTTTCGTTTTGAAAAGGCCTGTAAACGGACTTTTCAGCGAATTATTTAGTTTGCCGTATGTTTATGGCTTCTGCCCGATTTGGTGATTGAATCTGAGGAACTCTGATGTCCTACTCCTTTACTGAGAAAAAAAGAATTCGCAAGGATTTTGGTAAGCGGCCCAGCATCTTGGAGACGCCATATCTGCTGGCGATTCAAGTGGAATCTTATCGTGATTTTCTGCAAGAAGGCGTTAGCCTGGAAAGTCGCCTGGATAAGGGTTTGCATCTCGCGTTCAAATCAGTGTTTCCGATTGTCAGCTACACTGGCTATGCTGCGCTTGAGTATGTGAGCTATCGCTTGGGTGCGCCGGTTTTCGATGTCAAAGAGTGCCAGTCACGCGGTATGACATACGCGGCCCCGCTGCGCGTCAAGGTGCGTCTGGTGATTTACGACAAGGAAGCACCTGCTGGCGCGAAGGCCATCAAGGATGTCAAGGAGCAGGAAGTCTACATGGGCGAACTGCCGTTGATGACCGGTAACGGCACCTTTGTGATAAATGGCACTGAGCGTGTTGTGGTGTCTCAGTTGCATCGCTCGCCCGGCGTGTTTTTTGAGCATGACAAGGGCAAAACCCATTCTTCCGGTAAATTGCTGTTCTCGGCGAGAATTATTCCTTATCGCGGTTCCTGGCTGGATTTTGAGTTCGATCCCAATGACTGCGTGTTCGTGCGTATCGATCGCCGTCGCAAGTTGCCGGCGACGATGATACTCCGCGCATTGGGCTATAACACCCAGCAAATGCTGGGTCTGTTCTTTGAGATGAACACCTTCAGGTTCGACCAGGATGGCATCCATCTTGAGCTGGTCGCCGACAGGCTGCGTGGCGAGAGCGCAGGCTTTGATATTAAAGATGCCAAGGGCAAGGTGATAGTGGAGGCGGGCCGCCGCATCATGGCTCGTCATATCAATGAGCTGAAGAAGGCCAATATCACGCAGCTTACCGTGCCGCCCGAGTATGTGATGGGCAAGGTGGTTGCGCATGATGTAATCGATCAGGTCACGGGCGAAGTCCTGGCAAACGCCAACGATGAGCTCACTGCCGAATTGCTAAACAAGCTGATCAAGGCGGGTGTTAAGGAAATTCAGGCGCTTTATACCAACGATCTGGATCGCGGCCCTTATATTTCCGATACCTTGCGCATCGACCATACGCGTAGCGATCTGGATGCTCAGGTTGAAATCTATCGCATGATGCGCCCGGGCGAGCCGCCGACCAAGGATGCGGCGCAAGCCTTGTTCAATAACCTGTTCTTTAGCTTCGAACGTTATGATCTTTCGCCTGTTGGGCGCATGAAATTTAACCGGCGTGTGGGGCGTAGTGAGATTGTCGGTCCCGGCGTGTTGTCCAACGAAGATATCATCGACGTCATGAAGGTCTTGATTGATATCAAGAACGGTAATGGCACTGTGGATGATATCGATCATCTTGGTAATCGCCGTATCCGCAGTGTCGGTGAAATGGTGGAGAATCAGTTCCGTGCTGGCTTGGTGCGCGTTGAACGCGCCGTCAAGGAGCGTCTCAGCCTGGCTGAATCCGAAGGCTTGATGCCGCAGGAGCTGATCAATGCCAAGCCCGTATCCGCAGTGATCAAGGAGTTCTTCGGTTCCAGCCAGTTGTCGCAGTTTATGGACCAGAACAATCCGCTGTCCGAGATAACGCACAAGCGGCGTATATCGGCGCTGGGGCCGGGTGGTTTGACGCGTGAACGTGCCGGATTTGAAGTGCGCGACGTGCATCCAACCCATTATGGCCGGGTGTGCCCAATTGAAACGCCTGAAGGCCCTAACATTGGATTGATCAATTCGCTGGCGGCGTATGCCCGCACCAATAGTTATGGCTTTCTGGAAACGCCCTATCGCAAGGTGCTGAATGGCAAGGTGACCGATCAGATTGAGTATCTGTCGGCCATCGAAGAAGGGCAGTACATGATCGCTCAGGCCAGCGCGACGCTGGATGCGGAAGGCAACCTGATTGATGAGCTGGTGTCCTGCCGTCACCAGAATGAGTTTACGCTCGCAACCCCTGACCGGGCCGAGTACATGGACGTTTCGCCAAAGCAGATTGTGTCGGTGGCGGCGTCGCTGATTCCGTTCCTGGAGCACGACGATGCCAACCGTGCCTTGATGGGATCCAACATGCAGCGCCAGGCGGTGCCAACCTTGCGTGCCGAAAAGCCGCTGGTGGGTACCGGTATGGAACGGATCGTGGCCATTGATTCTGGTGTGACAGTGGTTGCGCTGCGTGGCGGCGTGATCAATTCTGTCGATGCTGGCCGTGTCGTGGTGCGCGTCAATGATGATGAGACGGTGCCGGGCGAGCCGGGTGTTGATATTTACAATCTAACCAAGTACACCCGCTCGAACCAGAACACCTGTATCAACCAGCGTCCGCTGGTGAATGTGGGCGATGTGGTGGCGCGCGGTGACGTGCTTGCGGATGGCCCTTCGACCGATATGGGTGAGTTGGCGCTGGGGCAGAATATGCTGGTCGCCTTCATGCCCTGGAACGGTTACAACTACGAGGATTCGATCCTGATTTCGGAGCGGGTGGTGCAGGAGGATCGTTTCACCACCATCCACATCGAAGAGCTGACCTGCGTGTCGCGCGACACCAAGCTGGGGCCTGAGGAAGTCACCGCGGATATTCCGAACGTGAGTGAATCGGCGCTATCCAAGCTGGACGAGTCCGGGATTATCTATATCGGTGCGGAAGTGGTGCCGGGCGATATCATGGTGGGCAAGGTGACCCCGAAAGGCGAAACCCAGTTGACGCCGGAAGAGAAGCTGTTGCGGGCCATTTTTGGTGAGAAGGCCTCCGATGTGAAAGACACCTCGTTGCGTGTTCCCTCCGGCATGAACGGCACGGTGATCGATGTTCAGGTGTTTACCCGTGATGGCGTGCAAAAAGATAAGCGCGCTCAGGATATCGAGCGCAGCGCGCTGGAGAGCGTCAAGAAGGACCTGCATGACCAGTACCGTATCCTGGAAGACGATACCTATCAGCGCGTCGAGCAGCTATTGCTGGACAAGGTCGCGGAAGGTGGCCCCAAGGGCTTGAAGGCGGGCAGCAAGGTTGCCGCCGAGTACTTGTCAGGCATGGCGCGTGACAAATGGTTCGAGATCCGCTTGCGCGATGAGGATGCCAACCAGCAATTGGAGCTGCTCGGCGAACAGCTTAAGCAGCAGCGCAAGGATTTTGAAGCCAAGCTCGAAGAAAAGCGTCTCAAGCTGATAGCGGGTGACGATCTGGCGCCCGGCGTGCTTAAAATGGTCAAGGTGTATTTGGCCGTTAAACGCCGTATTCAGCCTGGTGACAAGATGGCCGGTCGCCACGGTAATAAGGGTGTGGTGTCAATGATTGTCCCGGCTGAAGATATGCCGTACATGGCGGATGGTACGCCGGTTGATATTGTGCTGAATCCGCTGGGCGTGCCGTCGCGCATGAACGTCGGCCAGGTCCTCGAAACGCATCTTGGC
Organism: Gammaproteobacteria bacterium; assembly: GCA_021731145.1. Classification (GTDB taxonomy): domain Bacteria; phylum Pseudomonadota; class Gammaproteobacteria; family Ga007554; genus LNEJ01. Next base: position 7,813 of record JAKFXX010000014.1, read on the forward strand.
TGGGCGGCGAAGGGCTTGGGCCTGAAGATTGGGCGCATGCTGGAGGCCAGAAGCAAAGTCTCCGAAGTGCGCACCTTCCTGGGCCGTATTTATGACAGCAGCGGCAAAAAGGAAGATCTGAACTCGCTGACTGATGACGAGATTGTCGTGCTTAGCCAAAACCTGTCCAAAGGTGTTCCGACCGCGACACCAGTGTTTGATGGCGCCACCGAAGCGGAGATCAAGGCGATGCTGGCATTGGCCGATTTGCCGCCCAGCGGGCAGACAACGCTGTTTGATGGGCGTACCGGCGATGCCTTCGATCGTCCGGTGACGGTGGGTTATATGTACATGCTCAAGTTAAACCACTTGGTGGATGACAAGATGCATGCGCGCTCCACTGGCCCCTACAGTCTTGTGACCCAGCAGCCTTTGGGCGGCAAGGCGCAGTTTGGCGGGCAGCGATTCGGTGAAATGGAGGTGTGGGCGCTGGAAGCCTATGGCGCCGCCTACACCCTCCAGGAGATGCTCACTGTCAAGTCGGACGATGTCATGGGACGCACCAAGATGTACAAGAACATCGTGGATGGCGACCATCGCATGGAGGCGGCGATGCCGGAATCCTTTAACGTGCTGATCAAAGAAATCCGGTCATTGGCTATCGATATCGAATTGGAGCAAAACTAAGCGGGCGGCGTAATGCATAGGCAGGGAGAGGCAGCATGTTATGCGTGCGAGCTTCCTGCCCCATCCCTTATGAGTTAGGAGATACGGCATTGAAAGATTTAATGTATTTATTGAAGCAACAAGGCCAGGTCGAAGAGTTTGATGCAATCCGCATCGGCTTGGCGTCGCCTGACAAAGTCCGCACCTGGTCATTCGGCGAAGTGAAAAAGCCCGAAACCATCAACTACCGTACCTTCAAGCCCGAGCGTGATGGTTTGTTCTGCGCCAAGATTTTTGGGCCGATCAAGGATTACGAATGTCTGTGCGGCAAATATAAGCGTCTCAAGCACCGCGGCGTGATCTGCGAAAAGTGTGGTGTGGAAGTGACGCTTGCCAAAGTGCGCCGTGAGCGCATGGGTCACATTGAGCTGGCCAGCCCGGTGGCCCACATTTGGTTTCTGCGCTCATTGCCTTCGCGGATGGGGCTGTTGCTGGATATGACGTTGCGCGATATTGAACGCGTACTCTACTTCGAAGCCTTTGTGGTAATCGATCCGGGCATGACGCGCTTGGAGCGCGGTCAATTATTGTCCGACGAAACCTACCTGGAAGCCATCGAAGAATATGGCGATGAATTCGATGCGCGCATGGGTGCGGAAGCCATCTATGAGTTATTGAAGGGCATGAAACTCAAGGATGAGGTTGTCAAGCTGCGTGAAGATATTCCCATCACGACTTCAGAGACCAAGGGCAAGAAGCTCGCCAAGCGCCTCAAGTTGATGGAGGCTTTTCTTGAGTCCGGCAACCATCCCGAGTGGATGGTATTGACGGTGTTGCCAGTGTTGCCGCCTGAGTTGCGTCCGCTGGTGCCGCTGGATGGCGGGCGTTTCGCAACCTCCGATCTGAATGATTTGTATCGCCGCGTGATCAATCGCAACAACCGTCTCAAGCGCCTGCTGGATCTTAGCGCGCCAGACATTATCGTGCGCAATGAAAAGCGCATGTTGCAGGAGTCCGTGGATGCGCTGCTGGATAACGGCCGCCGTGGCAAGGCGATTACGGGTTCCAACAAGCGTCCCTTGAAGTCGCTGGCCGACATGATCAAGGGCAAGCAGGGCCGTTTCCGTCAGAATTTGCTGGGCAAGCGCGTCGATTATTCGGGGCGTTCCGTGATTGTGGTGGGGCCGACGCTCAAGTTGCATCAGTGTGGTCTGCCGAAGAAGATGGCGCTGGAATTGTTCAAGCCTTTTATCTTCAGCAAGCTCGAGCGCCGAGGCCTTGCAACCACGATCAAGGCCGCCAAGAAGCTGGTCGAGCGTGAAGGTCCGGAGGTCTGGGATATCCTGGAAGAGGTGATCCGCGAGCATCCGGTGTTGTTGAACCGTGCGCCGACGTTGCACCGTCTGGGCATTCAGGCCTTTGAGCCGGTACTGATTGAAGGTAAGGCTATTCAGCTTCATCCGCTGGTATGTACCGCGTTCAACGCCGACTTCGACGGTGACCAGATGGCGGTGCATGTGCCCCTGTCACTGGAGGCGCAGCTTGAGGCGCGTACCCTGATGATGTCGACCAATAACGTGCTATCGCCCGCCAATGGTGAGCCCATTATTGTTCCGTCGCAGGACGTGGTGCTTGGACTTTACTACATGTCGCGCGAAAGCATTAACGCGCGCGGCGAGGGTATGATTTTTGCCGATATCTCCGAGGTGCATCGTGCCTATGAGGGCAGGCTCGTCGAGTTGCAGGCCAAGATCAAGGTGCGTGTTCGTGAAGTGTCCATAGACGAGAACGGCGTGAAGCACGAGAGCGTTCGCCGTGTCGATACTACGGTGGGGCGTGCATTGTTGTTTGAAATTCTGCCAGACGGCATGTCCTTTGACCTCGTTAATCAGAACATGACCAAGAAGTCGATCTCGCGCCTTTTGAATGGCTGTTACCGTCAGTTGGGCTTGAAAGAGGCCGTGCTTTTCGCCGATCAGCTCATGTACACCGGCTTTGCCTTTGCCACCCGTTCGGGTGTGTCCATTGGCGCGGATGACATGGTGGTTCCGGATGAGAAAGAGGCTATTATCCACGCCGCCGAACAGGAGGTGAAGGAGATCGAGAATCAGTATGTCTCCGGTCTGGTCACCAACGGCGAGCGTTATAACAAGGTGGTGGATATCTGGTCGCACACCAACGACCAGGTGGCCAAGGCCATGATGGACAAATTGGGGTCGGACACTGTGACCGACGCCAAGGGCAATCAGGTCAAGCAGCCTTCCTTCAACTCCATCTACATGATGGCTGATTCCGGTGCGCGTGGTAGCGCGGCTCAGATCCGTCAGTTGGCGGGTATGCGCGGCCTGATGGCCAAGCCTGACGGCTCCATCATCGAGACACCCATCACGGCCAACTTCCGTGAAGGGCTTGACGTGTTGCAGTACTTTATCTCCACACACGGCGCCCGTAAGGGTCTGGCCGATACCGCGCTGAAGACCGCAAACTCCGGGTATTTGACCCGTCGTCTGGTGGACGTTGCGCAGGACTTGGTGATTTCCGAGGTTGATTGCGGGACGACCCAGGGCTTGCTGATGACCCCATTGATCGAAGGCGGCGACGTGGTAGAGCCGCTGCGCGAGCGTGTGCTGGGCCGTGTTCTGGTCGCGGATGTCATGGCGCCAGGCAAGGAGCACGAGGTGGCAATCCCGGCGGGTACGCTGCTCGATGAGCGCTGGGTGGACAGGCTCGAAGCGATGAGCGTGGATCAGGTCAAGGTGCGCTCACCTATTAGCTGTGAGACACGCTACGGGATTTGCGCCGCGTGTTACGGGCGTGATCTTGCCCGCGGACATAAGGTGAATAGCGGTGAAGCGGTGGGCGTGATTGCAGCGCAATCGATTGGTGAGCCGGGTACCCAGCTTACCATGCGTACCTTCCATATCGGTGGCGCGGCCTCGCGTTCCGCAGCAGTCAACTGCGTGGAGCTGAAGACCAAAGGTAAAGTGCGCTTGCACAATATCAAGCTGGTGCAGCACGCCAGCGGCAATAACGTGGCGGTATCGCGTTCCGGCGAGTTGACCATGGTGGATGATTTCGGCCGTGAGCGTGAGAGGTACAAGATCCCTTACGGTGCAGTGTTGACTGTGAGCGATGGCAATATGGTCGAAGCCGGCCAAGTCGTTGCCAACTGGGATCCGCATACCCACCCCGTGGTTACCGAAGTGGAAGGACGCCTCAAGTTCAGCGATGTTATTGACGGCATTACCGTGCAGCGTCAGACAGATGACATCACTGGTTTGAGCAGTCTGGTGGTCATTGATCCGAAACAGCGTGGTGCAACGGCCAAGGATCTGCGTCCAATGATCAAGTTGGTCGGCGCGGATGATAAGGAATTGCGTCTTGCGGGCACCGAGATCCCGGCGATCTACTTCCTGCCGGCGGGCGCCATCATCAATCTGGAAGATGGGGCGGCAGTGGGCGTGGGTGATGTTATCGCGCGTATTCCGCAGGAAACCACCAAAACCCGCGACATTACCGGTGGTTTGCCGCGCGTGGCCGATTTGTTCGAGGCACGCAAGCCCAAGGACCCGGCGATTCTGGCCGAGACATCGGGCACCGTAAGCTTCGGCAAGGAGACCAAAGGCAAGCGTCGTCTCGTTATCACTGCCAAAGATGGTGAGCAGCATGAGGAATTGATTCCGAAGTGGCGCCATGTGACGGTGTTCGAAGGTGAGAATGTCGAGCGTGGTGAAGTGATCGTGGACGGTGCGCCCGATCCGCACGATATCCTGCGTTTGCTGGGCGTTGCACCGCTGGCTAATTATATTGTCAATGAAGTGCAGGATGTGTATCGCCTGCAGGGCGTGAAGATCAACGATAAGCATATCGAGGTCATCGTGCGCCAGATGCTGCGCAAGGTGGAAGTCACCAACACGGGCGACACAAAGTTCATCAAGGGCGAGCAGGTTGACCGGCCGCGCGTACTTGAAGAAAACGAACGCGTCCTGGCCGAAGGTAAGTTGCCGGCATCCTATGTCATCTTGTTGATGGGTATTACCAAGGCCTCGCTGGCGACGGAATCCTTCATCTCCGCAGCCTCCTTCCAGGAGACCACCCGCGTCTTGACTGAAGCGGCGGTGAGCGGCAAGTGCGATGACCTGCGCGGCCTGAAGGAGAACGTGATTGTCGGACGTTTGATACCGGCTGGAACAGGCTTGGCCTATCATAGTGAAAGGCGCCGCAAGCGTGAGTTGTACAAGCAAGAGACAGTTATTGCCAAGGCGGCACCGCAAGTGGCTAGTGATGAAGCCGAGGAGGCGTTCAGCACGCCTGTGTCGGGGTTGTAAGTGTTTTGGGAGACCTCCGGTAAGTCCGTGGGTCTCCATTGTTGAGCTGCTCCAAGATGATACGAGGGGGGATGAGCCATCCCCCCCTTTTTTATAGCATGCTGAAAGTCTCTTCTCAGGTCATTCTTTGTTCACGCACTGGCTGGTTCCGGCGTCATGAAACACGCTGTCTTCTGCCGGTAGAAATTCCCAATCATAACTGTCTGTGTGCAGCGTAAGTTTCAGCACGCCCCATGTTGTGCCGTTCCAGGCGGCGCTGTGGCTGTTACGCATGCCAAAATTGTAGAGCCGCGCCCCGCCGGTGCCGACAACGAACGAGCGGATACCGCGGGTGTCGTCAGGCTCTCCCTTGCCATTGAGAGGAGTAAAACGTTCATAGTGGTGGTCATGGCCTGCGATCACGATGCTTGCCCCGTGTTGATAGAGAGTTTCCCACGGCGCGGCCATTGAGCGATGATTGCCATGCAAGCCCGAACTGAAGCGTGGATGGTGCCAAAACGCGAGTGTGCAGGTGGCTGGGTGTGCGGCCAGGTCTTTACGTAGCCACTGGACTTGCTCCGAATCCGGGGCGGTGTCGATGTTACTGTTAAGCGCCACCACATGCCACTTGCCGATATCGATGCTGTAGTAGCCCTTGCCTGGCTCCCCGGCGCGGCTGCCGAAATACTCGAAGTAACCCGCCGCACCGCGCGTGTTGTATTCGTGGTTTCCGGGGGCTGGCCACGTCCGCTCCTTGAATTTTCCCCACGAAGGTTCGTAACATTGCGCGAAATCCTTGAGGGATCCATTCTGATAGGCCAGGTCGCCGGGCGCCAGCACTGTGCCCGCTGTCCGATTAATCAAGTCTGCTGTTAGTTGAGCTCCGCGCACGTTGCACTGAGCGACGTCACCCGCGACAAGCAGCACGGGATCAGTCTGATTGGTGGTGGCTGCCTGTGCTGCGGATCCGCTTGGTGCGTACTGGCACAGCAAGGCGCTCACAGCCCAAAAAAGGTATTTATAGCGCATACTGTCCAAAAAGATGCTTGCTTGAGTTTGTGCCGAGGCTGTCACGGGGTTGTGGGGTTTTTAGGTTGAATGAGGGTGAGGAACAGGCTCGCCGTTGAGAGTAGCCAGTACCCATTCAGGAGGAATGTTGGGGTTTGGCTTCCTGGACGAGTACCCAAGGCGCGACCACCACTGCCCAGAATGCCGGATTACGCTCATGCCAGTCCTTGACATCTTCCACCGAAGCGCGCGACAGTTTGTCGGCCTGCATCAGGTGTTCAATGGCGGCCTTGTCGTCCTTGGCCATGGACGCCGCGACCTCGACCAAGTCGAGATCCATCGCAACTTTGACCACTATCCCGCGCGCAAAATGCCGCTCAATCCCATGCAATGCCAATTTACCGGTCTCGGCGTTAAGCCTGGCCCGGAGTTCTTCGTCGAAGTTGTCCATATGTTGTCTGCTCAAAAACGAAGATTATATCATTCGTGGAATTCGTCAAGTTGGGTGAAGATCCATTTAGGTTTATCATCTTGTAATATGATATTTTCCTTGCCACTCTATGCCCAAGGAAAAGTCAGCGGATGTTCGCGTGAGGGAGGGGCATGATGGCGCGGCAAGGATCACTGTATTCTCAATAAACTGGAGTTAACCGTGGTAAATAATGATGTGTTGCGAAGGCTTCGGTACGCGCTGAATGTTGGCGACGAAAAAATGGTCGAGATAATAAAACTGTCAGGCCGTGAAATTGACCAGGAAAATGTAGCTAGTCTTTTGAAAAAGGAAGATGAGGAGGGCTATCTTGAGTGTGATAATGATGTCATGGAGTCTTTTCTGGATGGGTTGATTATTTACAGGAGAGGTAAGGGTGGGCGTGGGCCGGATCAACATAAAACCCCAGCTTCTTTATTAACAAATAACGATATATTGAAAAAGCTCAGGGTCGCTTTCGAATTGAAGGAAGATGATATGCATGGAGCTTTGGCGCTGGCAGGGTTCCAGGTGTCGAAGTCTGAGTTGAGCGCGTTGTTTAGAAAAAAAGGACAAAAAAACTACAGGGAGTGTGGCGATCAATTGCTCAGGAATTTTTTGAAAGGCCTTACACTTCGTCTTGGAAGTTGATGGCGGCTTGTGAAAATTTCAGGAATGTTCAATTTGTGAGGCCGGATGGAGCGGCCGTGCTTCATGTATAATGGCGCTATGAGTAACGACGTGCTGGTCCGTGTTGAACACCTTTTTCGCTATTACGGCGATATTTGCGCTTTGCATGACGTCACTTTTGACATCGGCAAGGGTGAGGTACTGGGGTTGCTGGGGCCTAATGGAGCGGGCAAGTCCACTACCATGCAAATTCTCAGCGGCAATCTGGCGCCCAGTGCGGGAAGGGTGTGGATCAATGGCATCGATATCCTGGATCAACCAAAACTCGCCAAGGCCGCGCTCGGTTACTTGCCGGATCAGCCTCCGCTGTACCGTGAGTTGACCGTTGATGAATATCTGAACTATTGTGCGCGTCTCAACCGCATCCCGCGTGACAGGCGTGACGCCGCAGTGGACAAGGCCAAACAGCGCTGCGGACTGACCGAGGTGGGCGCGCGCCTGATCGGCAATCTCTCGAAGGGTTATCAGCAGCGCGTGGGTATCGCCCAGGCGATTGTTCACACACCTGTGCTGGTGATACTCGACGAACCGACGGTGGGACTGGACCCGATCCAGGTACGCGAGATCCGCGCACTGATCAGGGAGTTGAGCGGCGAGCACAGCGTGATTCTCTCGACGCATATTCTGCCCGAGGTGCAGGCGACGTGTGACCGGGTGCAGATCATCAACAAGGGCAGGCTGGTGCTGAACGATAGCATTGATGGATTGCTGGCGCGCATGCAGTCCTCCAGTATGCTGGTGGCGTTGCGCAATCCTCCGCCAGTGCTGGAGTTGGAATCGTTGCCCGGCGTCAGGTCGGTTGCCCCTCTGCCGGATGGCCGCCTGCGGCTGCACTATTTCCCCGATGCCAGTCCCGCCCAGGTTCTGGTCGAACGTTCGGTGCAGCACAACTGGGGATTGTATGAGCTGACGCCCGAGCGCATGTCACTGGAGGAGATTTTTGTCGATATCACGCGCACGGAGCCGCATGCCGTAGTGGCGGAGGAAGCGGCGTGATGATGTTCACGATAGCGGCGCGCGAGCTGCGCAGCCTGTTTCTTTCGCCACTGGCCTGGTCCATCATGGCTGTGGTCGAGTTTATCCTGGCATATTTGTATTTGGCCCAGATCGAGACATTCATGCAGATCCAGCCGCGCCTTGCGGGGCTGGAGGGCGCGCCTGGTGTCACCGGACTGGTCGTCGTGCCGCTGTTTGGCAGCGCCGCCATTGTGCTGCTGCTGGTGGTGCCATTGGTGACGATGCGTCTGATCAGCGAGGAGCGCAGGGCGCAGACCATCAGCCTGCTGTTTTCCGCGCCGGTCTCCATGAGTGAGATTATCCTTGGAAAGTATTTTGGAATCATGGCATTTCTATTGCTGGTGCTCGCCATGATCGCCCTGATGCCACTTGCCCTGCTGCTGGGTGGCTCCATTGATATGGGCATGTTTCTGTCCGGCCTGCTCGGGTTGACGTTGCTGCTGGCCAGTTTCGCTGCCGTAGGGCTGTTCATGTCCACCCTCACCGAGCAGCCTGCCATCGCCGCTGTTGGCAGTTTCGGCATGTTGCTCCTGTTGTGGATGCTGGACTGGGCAGGCAACGCGGGGGGCGGTGTAGTGAATGAGCATGTCAGCGGCATCCTTGCCTATCTCTCTCTGTTGCGCCACTATGAGCCGCTGCTCAAAGGGGTATTTGACAGCGCCGACGTGATTTATTACCTGTTGTTTATTGTGTTATTTCTTGGGTTGAGCGTGCGTCGTCTGGATGCCGATCGCCTACAGCATTAATTGGAAATATCTCATGGAGGTTACACGCAAATCCCGTCGTCAAGTGCGGCTGCAAAACATCCTGTTCGTGGTGTTGTTTATCGGCGTGCTTGGCCTGCTGGCCTGGTTGAGTACGCGTTATAACTACCAGGCGGATTGGACGGCCACGGGGCGTAATACCCTTTCCCAGGCAAGCGTGGCACTGCTCAAAGAGGTGCGGGGGCCTGTCATTGTCACCGCCTTCGCCCGTGAGGCGGAGCCGCTGCGCAAGCGTATTTCCGAAGTCGTGGGCCTGTATCAGCGTCATAAAAGCGATATGCGCCTTATCTTCATTAATCCCGATGCCGAGCCGGATAAGGTGCGTGAACAGGGTATCACCGCGGATGGCGAGATGGTCATCCAGTACGCGGGGCGTATGGAAAAGCTCAAGGATCTTGGCGAGCAGAGTCTGACCAATGCCTTGCAGCGTCTTGCGCGCGGTGGAGAACGCTGGATCGTGTTTTTGGAAGGCCATGGCGAGCGCAACCCGCATGGTCGGGCCAATCACGACCTCGGGTCGTGGATCGGCCAGGTCGAGGCCAAGGGTTTCAAGGCGCAAACCATCAATCTGGCCAGCCATCCGCAGATTCCCGTCAACGCCACGGCTCTGGTTGTCGCCGGCCCTCAAGTGGATTTTCTGCCGGGCGAGGTGAAGTTGATCCAGGATTACGTGGCGCACGGCGGCAACCTCCTGTGGCTGGGTGATCCCGGTTCATTGCACGGTCTGAAGCCATTGGCCCAACAGCTTGGCGTTGAATTTCTGCCCGGTGTAATTGTTGATCCCGCCACACAGGCGTTTTCGATCAACAATCCCGCCTTTGCGTTGGTGGCCGATTATGGTGATCATCCCGTCACACAGGGTTTTAACGTGGTCACTTTGTTTCCCTTGGCGAACGGTCTGAAATTAACAGCGCCCGCAGGCTGGGACGGCCAGCCATTTCTAATGACGGGAGAGCGCAGTTGGTCGGAAAGTGGTAGGCTTTCCGGTGAGATCAGCTTTAATCAAGGTGGTGATATTGCGGGGCCGCTGGCCATTGGCGTGAGCTTGAACCGTGAGGTCAAGGATACTGGCGGCAAAGACATGCAGCAACGTGTTGTGGTGTTGGGGGATGGCGACTTTCTCTCCAATGCCTATCTCGGCAATGGCGGCAATCTGAACCTGGGAATGAATATCGTGAACTGGCTGTCTCATGACGACGCTTTCATCGCCATCCCCGTCAAGACTGCCCCTGACCTGTCGCTCAATTTGTCGCAAACACACTATGCCGTTATTGGCGTCGGTTTCCTCGTCGTCATCCCAGCCATGCTGGCCGGCAGCGGTTTGCTGATCTGGTTGCGGCGCCGCAAACGGTAATGGTGACGCAGGAATGAAAGTAGGTTCGCGTGCCTGGATCAATCTGGCATTGTTTGTCCTGCTGGCGGGATTGGCCCTGTTCGCATTTTATGGGACGGGCAAGGAGTCGCCAGAACAGTCATCCACCCTGACGGTTATTGATCCCGGCAAGATCAGCCAAATCCGCATCAACCACCGGGATGGTGACGTTATAAGCCTGGTTAAGGGTGGCCAGGGCTGGCGTCTCAACCAGCCCATCAATGTGCCCGCCAATAGCGAAAATGTGCAGCGATTGCTGGAGCTGGTTCGCGCCCCGAGTTACGCGCAACTCGATGTGCGTGGTGTGGATCTGGCAAAATACAAGCTTGACCCCCCCGATCTTAATGTGGAGTTCGATGGTCTGGAGCTTGCCTTTGGTGGCACCGAACCACTGGAGGGGCGGCGATACGTGCGGGCGGGGCAGGTCGTGCATCTGATCGACGATAGCCGCTACCGGGATGCAAACATCGCGCTGGCAGCGCTGGTGAGCCCCGCCTTGCTTCCGGCAGGCTTCAAGCAGGTGGAGATCAAACTGCCTGATGCCACGATCAGCCGCGCGGAAGATGGGCGCTGGACAGTCGCGCCCGCATCGGAGGATCTTTCCGCGGATGTGATTCGGCGTCTGGTGGACGAGTGGCAACGCGCCGAGGCGCGCAGTGTTGAGACGTATGCCCCGAACGGCAAGGTGCTGGGTGAAATTGTGGTGCGTCTTGAGCCGGCGGCAGAGCTGCGTTTTGAAATTGTTGCCAGAGAGCCGGAGTTGATTCTGGCCCGCCACGACATCGGCATGCAGTACCATTTTACTGCGGATCAGGCAAGACGCCTGTTTTTGCAAGAGCCTTCCAAGAACCGTCAGGGTAACGGCCAGAGCCCATAACATGCCCGAACTCCCGGAGGTCGAGACCACCCGCCGCGGTATTGCCCCCTACGTTGTGGGGCAGCGTGTTGCGCACATTATTGTGCGCAATGCCCGTTTGCGGCAACCCATCTCCCCGGAGCTTGCCGGTGGCTTGGCTGGGCAAATACTGCAGGCAGTGGAGCGGCGCGGCAAGTATCTGATGTTGCGTTCTCCGGTGGGCAGTGTGATCATCCATTTGGGTATGTCCGGTAGCCTGCGCATCCTGCCAAGTGCAACCCCGGCCGAAAAGCACGATCATGTGGATATCGTGCTCGCCAGCGGCGATTGCCTGCGCTTGCGCGACCCGCGTCGCTTTGGCGCCGTGTTGTGGACGCAGGAAAATCCGCTACAGCATGCGCTGTTGCGCGATCTCGGCCCTGAGCCGTTCAGCGATGCGTTTGATGGCGTTTATCTGTATCAGCGTTCTCGTGGCCGCAGCCTTGCCGTTAAGCAATTTATTATGGATAGTCATATTGTCACGGGCGTAGGTAATATTTACGCGAGTGAGACGCTATTTCTCGCCGGCATCCATCCCCTGCGAGAAGCGGGCTGCATTTCGCAACAGCGATATCGGCGCCTGACGCTGGCCATCCAGCAGATATTGAGCGACGCAATCGCCCAAGGCGGCACGACGTTGCGCGATTTTTATAATGGCGAAGGCAAGCCGGGCTATTTTCAGCAGCAGCTCAAGGTGTACGGCAGGACGGATCAGCCTTGTGTTCGCTGCGGGCGCGCTATTGTGCAAGTCAAGCAGGGGCAGCGCTCGACGTTTTTCTGTCCGGCGTGCCAGCGATGACATACAACAAAAAAATGAGGGATAAAACATGATGAAAATCGATTTTCTGAAGCTGTTCAACAAAGTTATCGGCGTAGTATTCGGTGCCATGCTGTTATTCATCACGCTGGGTATGATCATTGGCGTGCTGCACCTGTTCATGTCTGTCGGTGACATGATGGTTGAGAAGGAGCTGGGCAAACACTACTCCAAGATCATCTCCGATGTCTTGACCCTCTTCATTCTGGTCGAGCTATCGCGTTCGCTGGTTGAGTACTTCCATACCCAGCGTCTGCGTATGACATTTATCGTCGATGCCGGGATTGTGTTTGTTTTGCGGGAGTTGATGATTGGTCTGTTTGAGCACAAAATCCCGACAGAGCAGATCTACGCGCTGAGCGCCCTGATGCTGGTGCTGACGGTGTTGCGTATCGGCTCGGTGGTGGTGTACCAGCGCGAGAGGCGGATGGCTGATATGGCGAAGCCCGCATCATCGCAAGAAAAAGCGGCGGAATAACCTTTAGGGCCCCCCTATAAATTCACTTTTCGTCGTTCCCGTGAAAACGGGAACCCAGTAAAATCAAAAGCCTAGATGCCCGCCTTCGCGGGCATGACGAATTTATAGAGGTGCCCTTTAGATAACGCAGAACTGGAAGCTGGGGGCTCCAACGAAACAACGATACGGGCACAACCCTTACGCTGTTAATGTTGGGGTTCCGGCCTACACGGTTTTTTGAAAGTCTACCGCCAGCGAGTCTTATTGAGTGGCAGGTTTGCTCGCCTGCCGTATTTTAATGATTACCCCTCCTTGTTGCAGCGCCAGCGTTTGCGTTGCGGCACCCAATTGAGCGATATTGCGTCCAAGCTCCCGGTAGGCAGGGTTGTAGGGGTTGAAGGTAAGGTGCGTAATGCCCTTGATCGTCCTGAGCAGGGCTTCCCCGTCCTTGGCGGGCGGCGGCAACGGCAGTACGTCACGTTTGCACGCGATCATGCTGCGGGCCGGCCATTGGCTGGCGGCGCGGAACGGCTGCTTAGTGTCCGATGCCTCCATGGCGAGCAACCTGATGAGCTGATCCTCGGGGCTTAATTCGCCGTCTTTCACGAAGCGCGCATAGCTTTTATCCGCAAGCATGAATGACGTGGAGATAATGACTGTTACTATCATCACCAATCCATAGCGGCCCGCCAGGCTGTTTTTGTTCAGCGCCTGATTTGCTGTGATCAGACGCGGAATTCCGCGGTATAAAACCAGCACCAGCGCCAGCATGGCCCATGCGGCGTCAGCGGCGGCGAGGCCGATCAGCAGGCCTATCAGCAGTATGCTGCTCATCAGGTCGTTCAGCAGCGTACGTCTCTCCAGCCACAGTACCAACAGCAATAACGCTGCGGACAGCGAGCCGATGACCCAGCCTGGTTCTTCCAGCGGATTGCCCATATTCGCCAAGCCAAGCGTGGTGATAGGGTTGTTCCACCACGCTATGTCGGGCCACCCCAGCCGCATGACCAAAACGAGGGTCGTGATTATCGTGACGCCGATAAGGACATGTCTTTTCTGGCCGACGTCGGTGGGATCTTTATACCACCGCCACATCAGGGCTAGCGGGTAAGCCAGCCCTGCAGGGTGCAGGGTGACGCTGGTGCCGACGGCCAGGAGTTGCAGGAAATACCAGCCGCTCAGCGGGCGTTGCGCCGCACGGTAGGTCTTGTCCAGCCAAGCACCCAGGCCAAAGGTCAGAAGCAGGTAGGGGCCCGCGCCGATGGCGTCAACCTGTGTGATCATGAGCGGTGATATTGCCAGTAATGAGCTGGAAATCAGCGCGGCTTCGATGCCGTTTGTCCGGCGGCTCCAGGAATAGAGAAGCAGGATGGCGGAGAAGGCCATCATTAAGGTATATACCTTGGCTGCGATAATGCTGCCTGACCAATAAAGTCCCAGTGGAACAAAAAACAGTGCCCGGAAGTCGGGGAGTCCAAAAATGACAATGGGACTGGCAATGTTGTCGACGACGGACCAATTCAGCAGTAGCCCCCTGGCGGCGCCTTCATCCAATCCGTAGGGTTCAAATCTAACCAGACCCAGCGCCAGTATCGCGCCACCCCAGATGATCATGGCTAACAGACCCAGGTGGCGGTCTGAAATACGGTATTGCATTGACTTTCCTTTGGAATTTGAGTTTGTAATTTTAGAGTAACATGTTTAATGCGATGTAGTGGGCCGAAGCATTCACCCTTATTATGACAATAGCAGCAGGAGGATAGTTTAATTGGGTAAAATTATCACGCATGGATTGGAGGGGATAGTACTTGCATTAATATTATGTGTCATGTTATATATCCTCAAGCTTGGATAAAACAATATAATATTCAAGCTCTATTTATTAGGGTGACTCATAAAAGTGGAGGCGATTAAATATGATGTACTCGGCTGAAGTCTTTACTATCTACGCGATCTGGTTTACTGGGGCGTTTGTTTTTGCGGCACTTTTGGTTAAAATGAATTCCTGATCCCATTTGATGGGTTGGGGGTTTTCAACAAAAAAGGCGGCATGTCGTGCGGGTGGGAATCCTGCGGGGCGGGTCTGTTCATGGTGGGTGATCTCATGCTGGATCTGTCCGCCTGCTGGGCTTGAGTCACAGGATGATAAAAATGGTTAAATACTTGGGAGGGTGTCTTTAAGATGAAACGTGTAATAGTTTCGACTGCGGCTGTACTTATGGCGGCAATGTTGCCGTCGATAGTCATGGCGAGTGTGGCGTGGCCCAAGGGTGACGGTGATCTTGCTAATGGTAAAAAGATTTTCACGGAAGGCAAGGGCAGTGTTCCCGCGTGTAATTCATGCCACGGCCCCGAAGGGCTGGGCGACGACAACATGGGCACGCCCCGTATCTCCGGCCAGTTTTACAATTTCCTCTTGAAGCAACTGGAGGATTTTGCGACCGATAAACGTACCGACACAACCATGTTCGTCATGAACACTAACGCCAAGGGTCTGAGCGAGCAGGACCGCAAGGATGTGGCGACCTACCTGGCGAGCCTGCGCAAGCATGGCGACACCAAGGTCTCCAACCTTGAAGAGCTGAAGGCCGCAGGTCAAGTGGTTGGTTTGCCGCACAAAGGCAAATCGCTGGTCGAGTGGGGCGGTAATGAGAAAGGCATCACTGCCTGCAAATCATGTCACGGATATAATGGCATGGGCGCCCCGCCGGTTTTCCCCATGATTGGCCAGCAGCGTTATGTGTATCTTGTCAATCAATTGAAAAAATGGCGTGATGGCAGCCGTGCCAATGACCCCAAGGGTGCGATGCGTGCTGTTGCGCAGAAGATGTCCGATGATGATATCAATAACGCAGCTGCTTATCTGGCAATAACTTCATTTTATTCCAGCGGTAATACGCGCCACGCATACGATCCGCACTAAAACCGGCGCTCGCTGGTTTTCATCAGGTGTTATCTAGAGGGTGGGGAATACTTCCCCACCCTTAATTTTAAGTCGTTCGCCTGAACTTCATGCCTGGGGTTTTGTCTCATTAAGGTCGTCCTTGGTTGCTTGGGCACACTTGCTGGCGGCGCGAACACATACATTGTGCGTCTGCGATGCTTGATGATTTCAGATATGTTATAGGGCGCTAGAACCAAATGAGTAAACAACGTCTCAAGTCTGGCGAGAAGATACTTTTTAGTATTTTCGGCGCATTTTTTATATTGGGGATCATCGCATTCATTGCCATGGAAGTAGTGCGCTCGCGTTCCGATGCCCCGATGTTTACCGTAACCACCCACTTCGACTTCTCGCCGGTGGGGCTGGAGGGTTCCAAGGTTTATCGTGAAGCTCGTTGTAACTCGTGCCATCGGGCGTTGCGCAATGGCACGAACATGGGCGCGAGTCTTGATGGCATTGGCTCCAGGCGTTCTATACAATGGATCGAAAGTTTTTTCATCGACCCGGAAAAGACTTATGGCGGACCGACGGTCGATCATGGCTTGCCGCCTAAAGAAGCTGCCTATGTATCATCGTTGCCTACAGAGGATCTCCACAAGATCGCCGTCTTCCTTTCGGAGCTGAGGGCGGATCGCGGTTCTGCGGCAGCTGCCCAGCCCCCGAAGGAACGCTCCGGATTTATTGATGGCATGGTGGGAACCTTTGCACCGGAAACCTGGAAAGATAAATATCAAGATATACGCGACAAGCCGCAGGCTAGTGGTTCTGCCGTAGAGGAACATCAGCACTAATGAGCAACAACGAACCCTGGTTGCACCAGAGCGAAATAGAATACAGGCGTTATACATTATGGTTTTTTTATGCCTGCGTAATATATAGTTTGATCGGTTTTTCCTGGGGTGTGGTAGTAGGTATGCTGCCGGACCTGCGGGATTTCATTAATAACCGCCCCCACGCTCATTTGATCATGCTTGGCCATGGACATATCAATTTGCTGGGCTGGGTGGAGATGGCTATTTTCGGGTCTGTGTACTTCATTGTGCCGCGCTTGGTGAAGCGGCCCATTTTTAGTCTAAAGCTAGTGAAGATTCATTTCTGGACGCACAACCTTGGCCTATTGGGTATGGTGGTGTTTTTTGTCGCCGCAGGCACAATGGGTGGCTTGGCGAGCATGGAAATGCCGCCTGATGAAGTTAAAACGATCGTGAAACCATTCATGATATTGGTTGGCGTGTTTGGCTCAATAGTATTGCTGGCTAATTGTATCTGGGCATACAACATCTTTCGCACATGCTCGGGATGGAAAGAGCGTCAATGAAAATGACCGGTGGCCACGCGAACAATCAGATCGGTAGCCGACGTTTTGCCCTGAAGGGCACCAGCATCGCCTGTGTGTTGTTTGTTGGGTTGATGTTTGCCGGGTGTGACGGTGGGAATAACAAGGACACCCTGCTGGTTGGCCAGAAAGCGCCCAGTCTCAGAACCAAAACACTGGCGGATGTTGGGGGGGATTTCAGCAAGATCACCAGTTACCGCCAGCCCGATGAGCGGATGTATCAGTATTCGATTGATGAGGCGCTTAAAGTAGGTAAGCCTATTGTTCTGGAGTTTGCCACGCCCGGTCATTGCACTGTGTGCGATGTGCAGTTGCAAATGTTGAAATCCCTGCTTACCAAATATGAGTCCCAAGTACTTTTCCTGCATATGGATCAATATCAAAACACTGAAGCTTTTATTGCCTTTCGCGTGAAAGGTGACCCTTGGACGTTTGTGATCGACAAAGATGGCGTGGTGCGGTCGAAGCATCCCGGACGCATGTTGTATGGCGAGCTTGAGGCAGCCATTACCCGCGTTTTGCCTGCGAAGCGTTAGCATGGCGGAATCAGAAAAACGCTACGTCCTGGTTCAGGATCGCAAGGGCATGACCTGGGATTTGCTACTGTACGCGCCGACCGTGGTATTCCTCGTGGCGATTGCTCTCAAAGTATGGTTTGGGCCGAACCAGAGCTGGGCATATCTGTTGGTTTTTATGGCCACTTTTTTCCTGCTTACGGGCGCCAACCGCATCCTCAAAACCCGCTTGATGATATTGCCGACGGCGCCAATTGCCATCGATATCGGTAAGCAGCGCGTGCGCCTGGAGTTGCGTAGTGGTACGCAGGTTGATCTGGTGCAGGGTGTGCGGTTTTTTGCGGATTTTGCGGGTAAGAGTTTTGCTTTGACCGGACTGGATTTGTCCGGTAAAAAGCAGCAGTACGTTTTTCACCTTGGACAGTTTGCCGATGAGTCTCAATTCAAGGACGCCAAGTCGTTCTTGCAGGTTTATAAATAGAAATAAACCTATAAAAAGTGGTTAGCCACAGACGACTGCATGGGTGTGGTCGTCTGTGGCTAAAGGTTGTTTTACCCTGAACTCTTTCCCTTGGTTTTGCCCCAAAGGTCATGGTCATCAGCGCCGATAATTTCTACTTCCACGAATTCTCCTTGTTTTAGACCAGTCGCATCTTCGATGTACACTTGACCGTCAATCTCCGGCGCGTCCGCGGCTGAGCGGGCGATTGCGCCTTGAGCCCCAACTTCATCCACCAGCACCTTGAACGTTTTTCCGATTTTGTTTTGCAGTTTTGCGGCGCTGATTTCGGCTTGAACAGCCATGAATCGTTCCAGGCGTTCCTGTTTGATCTCTTCAGGGACCGGGTTCGGCAAGGCGTTGGCGCTGGCGCCTTCCACGGGCGAATAAGCAAAGCATCCGACACGATCCAGCTCGGCTTCATGGAGGAAGTCTAGAAGATAGTCGAAATCATCCTCCGTCTCTCCGGGAAAACCGACGATGAAGGTGCTGCGTATCGTGATGTCCGGGCAAATGCTGCGCCATAGCTGTAGGCGTTTCAGGGTGTTTTCGCTGTTGGCGGGGCGTTTCATGGCCTTGAGTATGCGGGGGCTGGCATGCTGCAAGGGGGCGTCCAGGTAAGGCAGGATTTTGCCTTCGGCCATGAGCGGAATGAGGTCGTCGACATGGGGGTAGGGGTATACATAATGCAGGCGCACCCATGCGCCGAGATCTCCCAACGCATCCGCGAGCGCCGTTAAATGGGTCTTGAGCGGCTTGCCCTTCCAGAAGCCGGTGCGATACTTGGTGTCAACGCCATAGGCGCTGGTGTCTTGCGAGATTACCAGTAACTCTCTCACGCCTGCATTGACCAGATGTTCGGCTTCCTGCATGACTTCGCCAATAGGGCGGCTCACCAGATCACCGCGCATCGAGGGGATGATGCAAAAGCTACAGCGATGGTTGCATCCCTCGGAAATCTTCAGGTAGGCGTAATGTTTTGGCGTGAGCCTGATGCCCTGGGGTGGTATCAGGCTGGTGTAAGGATCGTGTGAGGGTGGCAGGTGCTTATGCACGGCGTGCATGACTTCCTGCATGGCGTGGGGGCCGGTGACGGCCAGGACGTGGGGGTGCGCCTCCCGGATAACTTCTTCGCGCGCGCCCAGGCAGCCGGTGACGATGACCTTGCCATTCTCCGCCAGTGCTTCACCGATGGCATCCAGCGATTCCTCTACCGCGCTGTCGATGAACCCGCAGGTATTGACGACCACCAGGTCTGCATCCTGATAAGAAGGGGAGATGGCATAGCCTTCGGCGCGCAGTTGGGTGAGAATCTGCTCTGAATCAACGAGCGCCTTAGGGCAGCCGAGGCTGATAAAGCCAACTTTGGGTGAGGCCTGTGTCATGTTAGTTGCTCATTATTCATTGCGGTAGGGCGCCGGGGTGGCGTTGCCTTTCAGTGTTGCGGCGGGTTGATATGGTGTGGATATATATTTTGTCATTATATCCTTAATTGTCATTGTTGTTCGATAGCCATATTTGTCATGAGCGGCGCTAAAATTGCATGGCAAGTCATTTTGTCGGAATTTTGGCTGGAACCTTATGCCTATGTCTGGTGGCAGTGACAAGAATGAATGGATGCGAAGTGGCCTCATCGCCTGGATGGTGCTGCTGGTTTGTTTGCTGCTGACCGTGTGGGGATGGATTGTTTCCAGGGATAATGCCCTGGAACAGGGCCGCCTGTATTTTGACGGACAGGCCAATGAGATGACGGTGGCTATAAAAAGCCGCATGCAGGGTTATGAGCAGGTGCTGCGGGGTGGGGTGGCCTACTTTTCTGCTTCAAAGTTTGTTGAGCGTGACGAGTGGCGCCAGTATGTCACAGGACTGGATTTGGCGAGAAGCTATCCAGGGATTCAGGGGGTGGGTTTTGCCAAGCGCGTTGCTTTGCCGGAACGGGATGTCCATGAGCAAACCGTACGCGGCGAGGGATTCCCTGATTACATCGTTAAACCGAAGGGCGAGCGCCCCGAATATTATCCAACCCTATATTTAGAGCCGTTTGCAGGGCGTAATTTGCGCGCATTTGGTTTTGACATGTATTCCGAAAGGGTAAGGCGTGCGGCCATGGACCAGGCGCGGGATACAGGGGCGGCGGTGATTTCGGGGAAGGTGACGCTGGTTCAGGAAACCGATGAGAACAAGCAGGCCGGTTTTCTGATGTATTTACCTCTTTACGCCAACGGGCAACCTACCGGTACGCTGGCCGAACGCCGCGCCGCAATGTTGGGATTTGTCTACAGCCCGTTTCGCGCTAATGATTTGATGCAGGGCATTCTGGGTCGGCAATGGCCGGGTATCAGGCTTGAAATATTTGACGGTAGGCAGATTGCGCCGGAAGCGCGTCTGTACGGAGAGACGCCGAAAAATCACCCTCCTCTTTATGCGCAAACAGCATCAATTGATATGGCCGGACACTCGTGGACATTGCGATTTTCCTCTGGGCCGGTTTTTGATGCGAATATCGATCAAGAAGAGTCGTGGATAATCCTGGCTGGTGGGGTGGCTTTGAGTATCCTGCTTGCCGCGCTTATCTGGATGTTGTCAACGTATCGAGTGAGGGCGCTGGCCTTGGCAAGCCGCATGACGGGTGAGTTGAGGGAAAATGAGGTCGTATTGCGCGAGACAACGGCTTTGCAGAAAGCCATTCTTGAAAGTGCGAATTTTGCGATCATCTCGGCTGATCAGAATGGAATAATAAGTACCTTTAATGTCGCAGCCGAGCGCTTGCTGGGGTATGCCGCGCAAGACCTGATAGGTAAATGCACGCCAGCTATTTTTCATGATCCTGATGAGGTTGTGCGCCGTGCCCAGGCGTTGAGCACAGAGTTGGGAATGAACATTCAGCCTGGGTTTGATGCGTTCGTCGCCAAGGCGCGTATGGGTGAGGCAGATGAAAACCAGTGGACGTATATTCATAAGGGCGGCGGGCGTTTCAAGGCAGACTTGTCGGTGACTGCGTTACGTAACAGCCAGGGTGACGTTACAGGTTTTTTGGGGATTGCCTACGATGTGACCGAGCGTATGCGGATCATGGATGATCTGAATAGATTCAAGCAGGCTTTAGATAATACTCTCGATATGATTTTCATGTTTGAGCCGGACAGCTTGCGTTTTGTTTATTTGAGCAAGGGGGCGGTGGAGAGTATGGGTTATGCGCGTGATGAGCTGATGACCATGACACCATGCCAAATCAAGCCGCTGATGCCGGAGCCTGTATTTCGCAGTGCGATAGCGCCCCTGGTTTCCGGGGAGAAGCCCTCCATGCAGTTTGAAACGGTGCATCGTCATAAGGATGGCCATGACTTTCCGGTTGAAGTGTTTTTGCAGTTAGTGAAGACGGGGGAAGGAAAAGGATTATTTGTCGCCATCGTGCGTGATATTACCGAGCGCAAGAAAATTGATCTGATGAAGAATGAATTTGTGTCCACGGTCAGCCATGAGTTGCGAACCCCGTTGACCTCGATACGCGGTTCGCTTGGACTGCTCGCAGGTGGCGTGGCCGGTGAGTTGTCCGCGCGGGCCAAGCCGTTGATCGATATTGCCTATAAAAACAGTGAACGGCTGGTGCATCTCATCAACGATATATTGGACATCGAGAAGATTGAGTCCGGCCAAATGACGTTCAACATACATCCGCAAGCGTTGATGCCGTTCATCGAACTCGCGCTGGAGGCAAATCATGCCTACGGTGAGCAATATGGTGTGAAATTTGGGTTGGTTACAGCGCTGCCGGGCGTTAAGGTAAGCATGGATGGCGACCGTCTGATGCAGGTCATGTCCAACCTGCTTTCAAACGCGGCGAAGTTTTCCCCGCCGAATGGCCGTGTTGATATCAATGTGGAACGGCGTGGTGCGATGATCAGGGTGTCGGTAACGGATCAGGGTTCAGGTATTCCTTCGGCTTTCCGTGACAAGATTTTTCAGAAATTTTCCCAGGCCGATACATCCGATACACGCCAGAAGGGCGGCACCGGTTTGGGTTTGAGCATCTCGAAGGCGATCATCGAAAGAATGGGCGGGCAGCTTGCGTTTGATGCGCAACGTGAAACGGGCGCCATGTTTTATTTTGATATGCCGGAGTGGCGGGAAAGCCTGCTGGGTAGCGTTCCTCGGATTTTGGTCTGCGAAGATGATCCTGATGTAGCGTCATTTCTTGAGGTGATGCTGACGGGTAATGGTTTTGATGTCGATGTTGTGCATGATGCGGCGCATGCCAAACAGATGCTCAGTGTTAATCGCTATACTGCGATGACGTTGGATATCGGCCTGCCGGATCAGGATGGCGCAACATTGATCCGTGAACTGCGTGGTCAGGAGGCTACGCGGACATTGCCTATCATGGTCGTGTCCGCGCAGGTCGAGCAGGCCCGCAAGGATCTGAATGGCGGCGGTTTTGCCGTGCTGGATTGGCTCAGCAAGCCGATTGATCAGGGGCGGCTGCTAGGTGCATTAAAACAGGCTGCGGCGAATGGGGGTAATCACAAGCCGCGTATTCTGCACATTGAGGATGATCCTGATGTCCGGCAGGTGGTCTCTTCCATGGCGCAGGATATTGCTGATTTTGATTATGCCGGGAATCTGCGGCAAGCGGCTGACAGGCTCGAACAGCAACGTTATGACCTGATTATTCTTGACCTGGGTTTGCCCGATGGCTCGGGCTGGGACGTGCTGCCACTGCTCGGCGTGCTCAATCCTCAGCCTCCGGTGGTGATATTTTCAGTGCAGAATGTTGCATCTGAAGATGCGCGCAAGACTGCCGCCGCGCTGGTGAAGTCTCAAATTTCGAATCAGGAACTGATTGATACGTTGAACACGTTGATCAAGCAAAGCATTCAGTGAGTTATCTACTTTCTAGTCAAGAGATAATTGGCTGCCTGGGAGGGGTTGCGTTATTTTGGGCAGTTAGGGTTTGAGTAAGCGGATTTTGAGGACTATTTCGCTATAGAAATTCCGCTGGTGTGCTGCTTCGGGGTACACTATTTGCGCAGAGGCACGGCAAGAGCCGTTGAACCTAGCCAGGGAAGCCAGAAAAGTCCTGGATGTACACAAAAAAGCCGAAGAATTGTGTCATGCCTGAAAAAACCATCCACATCAGCATTGCCAGACAATACCTGCAATTACGCGAAAACGGCCAGATATTGCGTGAATTCCCCGTATCCACGGCGGCGAACGGCCCAGGCGAGCGCAAGGGCAGTAACTGCACGCCGCGCGGCTGGCATGTGATTCGCGCCAGGATCGGTGCGGGTTGTTCGCCCGATACGGTTTTCGTCGGCAGGCGTCCTACTGGTGAAATATATTGCCCGGAGTTGCGCGCGCAATTCCCGAGCCGCGACTGGATACTCACGCGCATTCTGTGGCTGAGCGGCCTGGAGCCCGGCAGGAACCGGTTGGGCGATGTCGATACCCTACGCCGTTACATCTACATCCACGGTTCGCCTGATGATGTGCCGATGGGCATTCCCGGCTCACATGGCTGCGTGAGGATGCGCAACCGCGACATTATCGAGTTGTTTGATAAGGTCGAGGCGGGGACGAAAGTGTTGATCGAAGCGTGCTGAATTTCATCCTGTCCCGCCTGCTGAGTGCCGCCGTAGTGGTGATCGGCGTGTCATCCCTGGTGTTTTTCCTGATCCATCTGGTGCCCGGTGACCCGGTGGAA
Organism: Gammaproteobacteria bacterium; assembly: GCA_021731145.1. Taxonomy (GTDB): domain Bacteria; phylum Pseudomonadota; class Gammaproteobacteria; family Ga007554; genus LNEJ01. The sequence goes on from JAKFXX010000014.1 coordinate 31,249, forward strand.
GTGATGCTGGGGGAGTCCGCCCAGCCTGCGGACCGGGCGGCGTTGCGCCACGCGCTGGGACTGGATCAGCCTGTGCCTGTGCAGCTATTCAATTACTTCAATGGCCTGCTGCATTTTGATCTTGGTACATCGCTGCATAGCCAGCGTCCCATCGCCGAAGTGATGCTGGAGCGCATGCCGGCGACACTGGAGCTGGCGGTTGCAGCTTTGCTGATTGCCGTGGTCATTGCTTTTCCTCTCGGCGCGCTGTCGGCTGTGCGCAAGGATACGGCGCTGGATCATGGTGCCAGGGTCATATCACTGCTTGGTATCTCCATCCCGCACTTCTGGCTGGGGCCGCTGCTGATCCTGATATTTTCCTTGTGGCTGGGCTGGCTGCCGGTGAGCGGGCGCGAGGGATTCGCCTCGCTGGTGCTGCCTGCGCTGACGCTGGGCACGGCGCTGGCGGCGATTCTGTCGCGTATGGTGCGCGCCACGCTGCTGGAAACACTGAATGAAGATTACATCCGCACCGCGCGCGCCAAGGGGCTTGGCGAATACACCGTAGTTTTGCACCATGCGTTACGCAACGCACTGTTGCCGGTGATTACCGTGCTCGGCCTGCAACTCGGCGCGTTGCTGGGGGGGGCGATAGTCACGGAAATGGTGTTTTCCTGGCCAGGGCTCGGACAGTTGACCATCGAGGCCATCCACCGGCGTGATTACCCTGTCGTGCAGGCATGTATACTGCTAATCAGCGTGACCTACGTACTGGTGAATACCCTCACCGATCTTGCCTATGTCTGGCTTGATCCGCGCGTGCGTCTGCACGAGGATAGGTGATGCGTCTGGGATTGCCGTTAGGTATTTTGCTGTTGTGGTTGGGCATGGCCATGTTTGGCCCGCTGCTGGATTTGCAGCCTGATCATATCGAACTTTCCCGGATACTTGCCTCACCCGGCAGTGATGCGTGGCTGGGCTACGATGATCTGGGCCGTCCGTTGTGGGATCGTCTTGTCGTTGGGGCGCGCACCTCGTTTTTCGTCGCGCTGTGGGTGGTGGTGATTTCCGCGCTGATGGGCACCGCCATCGGTACGGCCGGCGCCTATGTGGGTGGCGCGTGGGATCACGTGATCGTGCGCATCATCGACATCTTCCTTGCCTTCCCCGGCATCCTCCTCGCCATCGCCATGGCCGGTCTGATGGGGCCGGGCGTCGATAACGTCATCATCGCGCTGAGCACGGTGGGCCGGGTTGGCTTTGCGCGGCTGGCGCGCGCTCAGGTGTTATCCATCAAACAGCGCCTGCATATAGAGGCGGCAGTGGCGATGGGCGTGAGGCATGCGCGTATTGTCATACGTCATGTTCTGCCGTTGACCCTCGCGCCACTGATCGTCGAGGCCAGTTTCGCCGTGGCGGGTGTGGTCATTGCCGAAGCAGGTTTGTCATTCCTGGGGCTAGGCGTTCAGCCGCCCGCCGCCTCGTGGGGCAGCATTATCCGCGATGGCACGCGCTACATGCTGGTTGCGCCGCACATGGTGCTGGCGCCGGGCATAATTCTGATGCTGGTAGTGCTCGCCGTCAATCTTCTTGGCGATCACTTGCGCGACTGGGTGGATGTGCGGACACGGCGGGTTTTGTGAGGGTGGTAACTGCTAAATATTTTCATGCTGCCGATAAAGTTAATAGAGCACTTTATCTGGCGCATTGTTTTACACCTTATGTTGTTTCAATCAATGAAAGGGCACGGCCATGGTAAGAAATAAAGTCACCGGAAAACGTCTTTTTGTCTTGGACACCAATGTCCTGATGCATGACCCCTCGGCGCTCTTCCGCTTTCATGAGCACGATATTTTCTTGCCCATGATGGTGTTGGAAGAGCTTGACAACAACAAACGCGGCCCTTCTGAAGTGGCAAGGAATGCCCGCCAGGCCAGCCGTTTCATGGAAGAATTAATGCGCGATGGTTTGGAGCAAGGCATGGAGGCGGGCCTCAAGCTGCCTACCTCCGTGAACGCCAGCTTCGAAAGCGGGCGCCTGTTTTTTCAAACCCAGATCTTGTCGCACGACCTGCCACCCAGCCTGCCGGGTAACAAACCGGACAATACCATACTCGAAACCGTGCTGGCCCTTCAGGACAAGCACACCGACGCCACGGTAATTCTTGTCTCCAAAGACATCAATCTGCGCATCAAGGCCGCCGCACTGGGCATCCCGGCCGAGGATTATCAAAACGACCAGGTGCTCGACGACCTCACCTTGCTGTATAAAGGCCAGGTTGAGATTGAGCCCGAATTCTGGGACCGGCACAGCAAGGAGCTGACCTCGTGGAAGGAGGAGGGCCGGACATTTTACAGGATTTCCGGGCCTGACATCGCGCAGTGGTATCCCAACCAATTGGTGCATGACGGCGCACTGAATGGCTTTGAAGGCATTGTGCGCAGCATTGAGCACGATACCGCAATTGTCGAGATCTGCATCAACTACCGCAGCGCGCACCACGCCGTATGGGGCATCAACGCGCGCAATCGCGAGCAGAATTTCGCCCTCAACTTGCTGATGGACCCGGCGATTGATTTTGTCAGCCTGTTAGGCAACGCCGGCACGGGCAAAACATTGCTGACGCTGGCGGCGGGGCTCGCCCAGGTGCTCGATGAGCGCCGTTATCAAGAGATCATCATGACACGCGCCACCGTGCCGATGGGTGAGGACATAGGTTTTCTGCCGGGCACAGAGGAGGAAAAGATGGTGCCCTGGATGGGCGCGTTAATGGATAACCTGGAAGTGCTCTCCAGCGCTGACGGCGGTGAATGGGGCCGCGCCGCGACCAACGATCTGTTGCGTCACCGCATCAAGATTCATTCCCTGAACTTCATGCGTGGCCGCACCTTCCTGAAAAAATACGTCATTATCGACGAAGCGCAAAATTTGACATCCAAGCAGATGAAAAGCCTCATCACGCGCGCCGGCCCCGGCACAAAAATCGTGTGCATGGGCAACGTCGCGCAAATCGACACGCCGTATCTCACCGAGACCACCTCAGGTATCACCTATGTGGTCGATCGCTTCAAGGACTGGGCGCATGGCGGGCATATCACCCTCAAGAGCGGAGAACGCTCACGCCTGGCTGATCACGCGGCGGATATTTTGTAACGCTGGGGCATAGCCTGTAGGAGCAAGTTTGCTCGCTCCTACAGGCATTCCAGAGCGTCTCCTATCTCCAACTCCAGTATTTGATCCGCGCGCCCCTGGTTTACGGCAATTTCAACAAGACCATTCGCATTTCCATACCAGAATCCTTGGCCCGGCGCGATATCGGAAAAGGTGCGTGCCCATGGCAGGGTATGCTTCCCTACCTTCAAAACCGCATTACTGGATAAGGACGCTGTCCGTATCCCCGTCATCGCATTGCCGAAATGATCAATATAGATGGCCTCATAAAGATCATCCGGCCACCCCGTTTCCAGGCCCCCATCCAGCGGCTTGCCGACGATAAGTTCATCAGAAGGCAGTGTGCCGCGCGCTAATTGTCCCGCCACCGGGGCGAACAGGTCGCGGCCGTGAAAGGTGTTTGATAGCTGCTGCGGCCGCCATGCGATCTCCCACCATTCGACATGTGATCCGCGCCGCGTCACGATGTCGAATAGCCCGTTGTCCGGTCCAACATACCAGCGGCCACTCGCGCGCATGATGACGGGCCGCCGCGCGGCACTGCCGACTCCGGGGTCCACCACACAAAGGAACACCGTATCCAGCGGAAATTCCTCGGTATACGCGGCCAGCAAATAGGACGATGCCTTGGGATTGCAGGCGGGGGCATCGGAGAATAAGTCTACTACCAGCTCCCTCGGTGCCAGTTGCGCAAGAACCGCCTTCATCTGCCCGACGTACGGGCCTTCCAGCCCGAAATCCGTGAATAGAACGATCATGAGCATTTCCCTGTGTTATGTGCGGCGATGAATGCATCGCTCCCCTACGTCCGGCAGGCCGCTATACGATCAATTTTTATGCGGGGTTGGCAACCAGATCTTTCAGCCCAGCCAAGTTCTTGATTTCGATGTCCCGGCTATGAACACTAATGATCCCTTCCTCCTGAAACTTGCTCAAAAGGCGGCTGATGGTTTCAATCGAGAGTCCCAGATAATTACCGATCTCCTCGCGACTCATGCGTAAATAAAAATGCGTAGGGGAGTAGCCGCGCGCGCCAAAGCGCTGGGATAGATTGAGCAGGAAGGCCGCGAGGCGCTGTATCGCCTTCATGGTGCCGAGCATCAAGATATGCTGCTGTTCCGCAATGATTTCACGGCTCATCAGTCTGTGGAACTGGTGTGACAACGCTGGGATGGTGATGCTCAGTTTTTCCAGGTCGCAGAACGGGATCTCACACACGGCACAGTCTTCCAGCGCCACGGCGTTATAGTTAAAGCGGTTGGTGCTGATCGCCTCAATGCCGAGGAGTTCGCCCGCCATATAAAAGCCGGTGGTTTTTTCCCGGCCTTCCGCGTCCAGGTCGAAAATCTTGAAAAACCCGCTTTTAATTACAAATAATGCATGAAACGGGTCGCCCGCGCGGTAGAGATGCTCGCCGCGCCGGTATTTGCGGCGGCTATTGACGATTTGATCCAGGAAGTCCACATCATCCGGTTTCAAGCCCAAGGGAAGGCACAACTCATACAGGCTGCATGTACTGCAGGATGCCTTGAGATGGGGCAGGCTGACCTTGATGGGGATAGATTGCAGTGGCACGAGGCTTTCTCCCTTCCTTTTTTCCCGCTGTCCATCCATGGATGGTACACGGTTTCTGATCTGGCCTAAAGGCCATACCTTTAGCATGAAAAAATATACGGCGTATTACAGACGGTATGTGTGGCCTTTGGAGGGTACAGCATCGACCGGTATTATGCCTGTACACGATCCGCTGGGGAATGGAGAAAAACCGGAATGCTGCGTAAGTGTTTTTCCTACACAAACTGGGGGTGCGCGGGAAGACAAGTTTTATATCAAACTCTTCTATAATCCATAATAATCCGGAAACTTGATCTGTGACCTCATACCATAAAATGACCAAGGCAGAACTGATTCGGCAAATCGAATCACTGCAGGCCCAGATGAGCGTCTCCATCCGATGGACAAATACGATAAAGCCAGACCGGCGCAGGAGGAGTTAAAGCCTTCCGTCGAAAAATTGCGCGAGCTGTCCTCCCATTTGCAAATTGCCCTGGAAGCGGAACGGACCCGCATCGCACGCGAGATTCACGACGAATTGGGTTCCACACTCGCGATTTTTCAGGAAACGCTCACTAATATCACGTGCCATGCCGGAGCAACCCGAGTGACGGTCAAGGCTCAGGTCTGCGCCGATGGGGTCATGATTACGCGATACGGTCGACCGTCTGCCGGGCGGCTTCGAGTCAAGGCGCAGACCTGTGCCGATGGGGTCATGATTACAGTATCCGACAATGGCAAGGGGATTGTCCCCGCCGACATGGTGAATGGAAAATCATGGGGGATTGTGGGAATGCGTGAGCGGGCCAAGTACTTTGGTGGGGATCTCAATATTGCCGGTGCACCTGGGCATGGGACCACGGTTATCCTGCGCATGCCGCTGGAGAAAAAGCATGAATGACAGACCCATAAAAATACTCCTTGTGGAGGATCACGCCATCGTTCGCGAGGGCCTCAAGCTCATGCTGGAAGAGGCCGGGTGTACCGGGTCACCGGGAGGCTTGCTGCTACTCTCCCATTAACGCATGCCCTCTATTATTGTTCATGTCATGGCGCGACCTTTAAGAATCGAATTATCCGGCGGTGTGTACCACGTCACCTCGCGGGGTGACGGGGGTGATGATATCTATCTGTCCGATGCAGACAGAGAAACCTGGCTGGAGGGGTCCACTATAGTTTGGGCGGCGGCGTTCCAGCGCTATAGCGAAATATGTAAGTTTTGTCCATGAAGGCGCGCGTTTACCGAGCCTATGGGCACAATTGCAGGGACGAATCTATCTGGGGTCGGAAACCTTCGTGCTGAAGATGCAGGCGCAGATAGAGCAGAAACCCACACTGGACGAAATTCCCCGCGCCCAACGACGGGCAATAACGCAACCTTTGCTTGAATTCGAGCGGCATTATCAGCGTAATGAGGGAACGGCGCGGGCGTATCTATCAGGCCAGCATTCGATGGCGGCGATAGCCCGACATTTCGGGGTGCATTATTCGACCGTGAGCCGCGCGGTGAAAAGTTATGAGAATAAGGCAAAGGAGTGATGTTGACGCCAAGACGTGAATCCCAGACAGTCCACCAATCAAAACAAAGCCTTGGATCGATGGTCCAAGGCCTTTTATTTTGCGTATTTAGGCCTCTTGGCCAAGGTTGCCCGCCTCTTCGTGGAATGGCGATTTACTGGGCGCCCATCTTGTTTCGTTTCACCCATATGTCTTTAGGCCTCTGAGTTTCTCAGGGTACCCTTTATATTGTTTTGCTTTGCAACAGGCGAGCCGCGTAAAATGGCGGTATTGTTTCTAGCGACAGAGTGGGGCAGTTAATAGAGTGCAGAGATCACAGCAGGATGTGCGGCAAGCAGGCGGTGCGGAGAAGGACGCTCTGGACATAAAGGGTTCGGTATTCACCTTGTCCGTATTGTGCTTGAAAAGCAATGACATTGATGCCATGGCGCGGGCATTGGGAGCGCGCCTGGCGCAGGCGCCGCGATTTTTCCAGAATGCACCGGTGGTGATCGACGTCAAAGCGGTGCGCGATGCCGGCTTGGATTTTCACGCGTTAGCCCGTTTGCTGCGTGTCCATCAATTGGTGCCAGTAGGTGTGCGTCACGCCACGCCGGAACAACTGGAGGCGGCGATTTCTGCCGGGCTGGCGGTGCTGCAAGGCGGTTCCAAGCCGGAGACTGTGGATGTGGCATCGGCTAGTGACTCCCCTCAGCCGCAGCCCTCTGCTCAACAGATTCCTGTAGCTGATGTCGTCAGTTCTGTCACCCGCCCACCTCAAGCCGGGGCGGCGAAAATCGTGCGTCAGCCAGTGCGTTCAGGGCAGCAGATTTACGCGCGCGGTGGCGATCTGGTGCTGCTCGCGCCGGTCAATGCCGGGGCGGAGGTGCTGGCTGACGGCAATATTCATGTGTACGCGCCGCTACGAGGCCGCGCCCTGGCGGGCGTAAATGGCGACACAAATGCGCGTGTGTTTACACAGTCGCTGGAGGCGGAGCTGGTGTCTGTGGCGGGGCATTACCGCATTTTTGAACAGCAGCCTGCCGCCGACGTGTTCGGCAAGCCCGTCCAGGTGTATCTGGACGGCGAGCGGCTCATCATCACACCTTTAACCTAAAAACGGCTCCAATCGCCGTTTTTAGGTTAAATTTAATTCGTTCAAGGAGATAACATTGGCAAAGATTATCGTCGTTACATCGGGTAAGGGTGGCGTAGGCAAAACCACCACCAGCTCCAGTTTCGCCAGCGGTCTGGCGTTGCGCGGCCACAAGACGGCTGTCATTGACTTTGATGTGGGGTTGCGTAACCTTGATTTGATCATGGGCTGCGAGCGCCGTGTGGTGTATGACTTTGTTAATGTCATCAACGGCGAGGCCACATTAAAGCAGGCACTGATCAAGGACAAAAACTGCGACAACCTGTTCGTGCTTCCCGCCTCCCAGACACGGGACAAGGATGCACTCACCAAGGAAGGGGTCGGCAAGATTCTGGATGAGTTGCGTGAAAGCTATGATTACATCGTCTGTGACTCCCCGGCGGGCATCGAAAAGGGCGCGTTGATGGCGCTGTACTTTGCCGACGAGGCCCTTATCGTGACCAATCCCGAGGTGTCATCGGTGCGCGATTCTGATCGCATCCTGGGCATCCTGTCGGCCAAATCCAAGCGCGCCGAGGAAGGGCAGGAGCCGATCAGGGAGCATTTGCTGATTACCCGCTATTCCGCCAAGCGCGCGGATGCGGGTGAAATGCTGAGCGTGAGCGATGTGCAAGATATCCTGAGCATTCCCTTGCTGGGCGTTATTCCCGAGGCCGAAGCTGTGCTGCAATCCTCCAATGCCGGTGTGCCGGTGATCCACGATGCGGAAAGCACTGCGGGCCAAGCCTACCGCGATGTAGTAGCGCGCTTTTTGGGCGAAGACCTGCCGATGCGTTTTCTGCAGGCCGAGAGAAAAGGCTTTTTCAGCCGCTTGTTTGGAGCCTAGGCCATGTCATTCCTCGATTATCTGCTGGGAACACGCAAAAAAACGGCGCATGTGGCCAAAGACCGCCTGCAAATCATTCTTGCCCGCGAGCGCGTAGACCGCAAAGGCCCCGACTTTCTGCCTGAGCTGCGCCAGGAGCTGCTCCAGGTGATTTCAAAATATGTCCAGATCGATCTGGATCAGGTGAAGGTCAACCTGGAGCATGATGGCAACTTCGAGGTGCTGGAGCTGAACGTGGTACTCCCCGATTCGGTTCATGGCGTGAGGAAGGCGGCGCAGTAGGTACATCAAGCAGCTCTGCCTGCTGACGTTCAGTCGGTATGCCGTTCCCACCATTCTAAATGTACAGATTACAATGAACGACGGCTTAAGCGCAGACAGCTTTGCTGTCTGCGCGGTGGGAGGTTGTTGTGCCCGTGGCTTGACAGCGTGCCGTTTTCTTCACGCCACGCTCGAAAGGCGTTCCGGCATGGCGGGCGCGCTATCGCCAGGGAGGGGCGCGCGTATGGTTTGATCCATTTCGGCCAGTGCGGCGAGTTGTGCCTCAAGCGCCGTATTTTGCATCTCGAGTTCCTTGAGTTTTCCCTGAAGATTGTCCTTGGACTCGTTTACCTTATTCAAGGTTTCCATTTGCTGTTCCAGTTGCAGTTTGCTCTCATTGACCTGCTTTACCAGGGGGTGCATGATTTCTTTAAGCCAGGTGTCCGCCTCCTGGCTGGCCTTGGAGATAATATAGCGGGCGTGGCTTCCCAGTGAGATGAAGAATTTTTTGACGACAAAGCTCTGTTCCGTCATGGTGGTCACAGGGCTGTTGCGGAATTTTTCAGCCTCCCAATAGAGCTTTTCGAAATCCTCCGAATATTTCTTCACGGAAAACATTTTTGGCATGACGTGGGAGGGGCCGCCGTCCTCATGGAATTTGTTGTAAATCGTCTGGATTACGATGTAGGTTTGATCGGCCTGCCTGGATACGATCTGCATGGTATCACGCATGTTGTCGAAAAATGTCTGCATGCCTTTTTTCAGCCCACCCGTGCTCCAGCTACCTTCCATGTCCTTGCGCGCTGTCGCCATCATGTTGTCGAAGACGGGGAGGCTGAGTGCATCCATAATGATTTTAGCCTGCTGCGCCAGGACGCGGCGGCTGGACTGGAAATGCTCCATTTTTTTGTTGAAGGCGGCCTGTTTTTCACGTGTTTTGCGCACTAAATGTTGCAGCACATCCGCGTTGGTGTTCTCCAGTCCCTGCAACCCCTCGATTTGCTGTTTGGTGTTGTTCACCCGTGATTCGAGAGTGTTGCGAACATCACCGAGCATGGCACCGGCAATGCCCACGATATTGTCGCGTACAATGGACTGTTTGGCGGGCACGATGTTGTCGGAGAGGAAGGATTCGAGTTTCGGGAGCCGGCTGCGTTCCAGCAAATCATGATCCTGGCGGATCTTCGCCAGCAGTGCCTTTTGTGCTGACACGGGGAATACATTGCCGGGATCGATGCCGAGCATGCGTGCGGTCTCCCGCAACTGCGACTCAATGGTGGCGTCGACTTCCGCCGGATTTTTAATTTCATCCCACAGGGTGTCGATCTTGTTGAGCGCAGCCACCAAGCCGTTGTTCCCTTCGCCGCGGCAGCCTTTAATGTGGTTTTGCCACATGTCGAGATCGCTGCGCGTGACGCCGGTATCTGCCGCCAGCACAAACAGCACTGCCTGGGCGCTGGGCAGCATGTTCAGGGTAAGTTCAGGTTCGTTGCCGAGGGCGTTAAGTCCCGGCGTATCCAATATCACCAGGCCTTGCTGGAGGAGGGGGTGAGGAAAGCTGATGAGCGCGTGGCGCCACTGCGGAATTTCCGCCGTATCTGGGGCTTTATCGCCCGCGTTCATGCTGGCATTCATGTCTTCGTTATAAAGCCCTAGACGCTGCGCCTCGGCGATGGGTACATGTTTGACCTTGACCACCTGTTGCAGTGTCTCCGCCATGCTTTCCGGAGAATTGACATTCAGAGGGAAGGTGGTCCAGCGCGAAAGATCGCGTTTGAGGTCGGCGATGCTGATGTCCTCCTGCCGCGTTTCGATGGGCAGCAGGCGAATATAGGCATCATCCTCCACGGTGTCGTAAAACAGCTCGGTGGGGCACATCGTCGTTCTGCCGGCATCGGATGGCAACAGGCGGCGTTTATAATCGGCGAAGAAAATGGCGTTGATCAGCTCGGTCTTGCCGCGCGAGAACTCGGCCACGAAGGCGATGGTCAAACGGTCGGAACGCAGGGTTTCAATCGTATTATAGAGGCGCAAACCCATCTCGGGGGTGCCCAGTTGCTGGCTGTCGAGCCAGTCCATGAAGCTCTGGATGGTTCGCGCGGTATCGGCCTTCCAATGATCAAAGGCGCGCATTTGTTGTTTAAAACGATCTTCTTCCATGCCCCTCACTCACTGCCTGTGAACATAACTACCACCTAATTGTTCCAGCCCAAAGGCCCAACCTTGTTTTCACTATCTCTGTTATCGGTCATTTTCCGGCAGGCTTTAGCGGTGAGTCGATAAAGGGTGGAAGCGCGCGCGGCGCCTGAACACATATGCGCTTTGCCCGGCCCGTTTCGTCGCTCAATATGGTTATGTTCGATTTTGGTACTTTGAACACGCCAGACAGAAACTCAATGAGATGGGTGTTAGCCTTGCCATCCACTGGAGGCGTTGCATTGCCACCTCATTGTCACCTTCACGGTGATTACGGTGGTGATGCGTATCTTTAAATGATCGCCCTGGCCTGTGACCATTTCATCCTTGCTGGCGCGCGGCTGCACCCGGATAGTCAGGATCAGGGTATCATCTATACCCCAAGGGTAGGCTACGCGCTCCCAGCGATACCATGTCAACCCAGTCCGCGCCCCATATCAGTCAGCGGCGCAACCACCAAAATCTTGAGTAGTTGGAAAGTTATCAATACCACGACGGGCGACAAATCAAGACCGGCTATCGCTGGAATCACCCGGCGCACGGGCGCCAGAAGAGGCTCATTGAGGGCATGCAGCGGTCCGGCGAGGGGATTGCGGGTTTGTGGTCCCACCCAACTTAGAATAACTTCGAGTATGAGGGTTATCGTATAGAGGCCGAGCAGCAGTTCGATAAAGTCGGCGAGGGACAGTACCAGCAGCCCCGCGACCGGCATGCTTTTGGCGGCGGCGAGGTGGATCAGCAGCATCTTTATAATTTGCAGCGTGGCGATCACAATCACTGAGGCAATATCGATGCCGCCCACGCCGGGAATGACCCGGCGTAACGGGATCAATACCGGGTTGGTCACTTTCATGAGAAACTGGCTGACCGGGTTGCGGAAATCGGCGCGCACCCATTGCAGCAAAAAGCGCAGCAACACCGCGCCGATGAACAGATCAAATGCCGTTTTTATCAGGAATGCCGCAGAGGCTGATAGGTAAGGATTATCCACGTGTGCCCCCCAGCAGTTCAGCCAGCTCGATGGAGCGTCCGTGGGCAGCAGTGAGGGCTTTGGAAAACAGATTTTTGATCTGTCCCTCTTGCAACACCTTGATTGCCTGCTCCGTGGTGCCGCCCGGGGAGGTGACGCGCGCGCGCAGCGTAGCGCTGTCCTCGGTGCTTTCCAATGCCATTTTGGCCGCACCAAAGGCGGTCTGCAAGGTCAGCAGCCGCGCGGTTTCCGGTGGCAGGCCAAGTTCGCGCCCGGCATTTTCCAGCGCTTCCATTATCAGGAAGAAATAGGCCGGGCCGCTTCCTGATAGCGCCGTAACGGCATCCATCTGTGCCTCATGGTCCAGCCACAATGTCAGCCCAACAGCGCGCATGATCGACTCCGCCAGATCATGCTGGTGCTTTGATACCCGTGTGTTGGCATACAGTGCGGTGGCGCCGCTGCCTACCAGCGCCGGGGTGTTGGGCATGGCGCGCACGATGGGGAAGTCACCGCCCAGCCAGGCATTCAGTGCGGACTCGCGGATGCCCGCTGCAATGGAAATGATCAGTGGTTTTGTTTTTTGCGCAGTGTTTGCCAAATCCTCGGCTACCGTTTGCAGAACCTGTGGTTTCACGGCGAGAATCACTGCGTCGGCGTGTTTGATAGCATCCTGATTTGATGCAATGGCATGCACTGGAAAATTTTTCTTTATCGCGTCACGTTGACCCTGATCTGGATCGGAGACCCAGATGTTTTGTGCGTCATAGCCATCGGCAAGCAACCCGCCAATCAGGCTGCGCGCCATGTTTCCTCCGCCGATAAAGGCGATGGTGCTGGTTTTTGTGGTCATGATTTTTTTCTCCAATTATTCACAGCGTTTTAAACAATGCCTTTTACGTTGTTCGTTCCCCAAAAATCGCGCTGCCGATGCGCACCAGGGTGGCGCCTTCGGCAATGGCAGCCTCCATGTCGCCGGACATGCCCATCGACAAAGTATCAAGCGCTAGCCCGCTATCATTAAGTCTCTTCAATGCCTCGCGCACAATTCGGAATGCCTGGCGCTGCTCCCCGATATTGTCCGTCGGAGGAGGGATCGCCATCAATCCGCGTAATTGAAGGCGCGGCAGTGCCGCCACGGCGCTTGCGAGAACGGGCAACTCTTTCACCCCGACACCCGCTTTTTGCGGCTCGTTGCCCACATTGACCTGCAAGCAGACATTCAGTGGCGGCATGTGTGATGGACGTTGCGCGTTCAGCCGCTCGGCAATGATCAATCTGTCAACGCCATGCGCCCAATCAAAATGCAGGGCGATATTTCTTGTCTTGTTGGATTGAATCGGGCCGATGAAATGCCACTCCAAGCCCTTGCCCGGCAGCGCTGCAATCTTTGGCAGCGCCTCTTGCAGGTAGCTTTCGCCAAAGCGGACCTGGCCCGCCTCGACAGCGGCGAGGATATCCGCCACCGGCCAGGTTTTGCTCACTGCCAACAGTGTCACTGAGCCGGGCGGTCTGCCATGCCGTTGCTCCGCCTCGGCAATGCGCTGCCGCACCGCGTCAAGACACGCTTTTATCGAATCCATGGGTGAATTATTGCTCATCAGTCTGACGAAACATTCAAAAGCGCGTGCAACGTGCCGCTAATATCTTCATTGCGGTCCCTGATAGGCATTATTTTAGAGGTATACAGAATGGATGTAGCAGAATTACTCGCGTTCAGCGTCAAAAACAAGGCCTCCGACCTCCATCTCTCGGCGGGGTTGCCGCCCATGATCCGCGTGGATGGCGACGTGCGGCGCATCAATGTTCCGGCGCTGGATCACAAGGCCGTGCAGGGCATGCTCTACGATATCATGAATGACCGGCAGCGCAAGGACTTCGAAGAGCGTTTCGAAACGGATTTCTCTTTCGAGATCCCTGATCTGGCGCGTTTCCGCGTCAACGTATTCAACCATAATCGCGGCGCGGGCGGGGTATTTCGCACCATTCCCTCGACTATCCTGTCGCTTGAGGATTTGGGTTGCCCGGCAGTGTTCAAGGAGATTGCCGACAACCCGCGTGGCCTGGTGCTGGTGACTGGGCCGACCGGCTCGGGTAAATCCACCACCCTTGCGGCGATGGTCGACTACAAGAACAATAACGAATTCGGCCACATCCTCACCATCGAAGACCCCATCGAGTTCGTCCACACCAGCAAAAAGTGCCTGGTCAACCAGCGCGAGGTACACCGCGATACCTTGGGATTCAGCGAATCACTGCGCTCCGCGTTGCGTGAAGACCCTGACATTATTCTGGTCGGTGAAATGCGCGACCCGGAAACCATCCGTCTGGCGTTAACGGCGGCGGAAACCGGCCATCTTGTGTTCGGCACGCTGCACACCAACTCCGCGGCCAAGACCATCGACCGTATCATCGACGTGTTCCCTGCGGCGGAAAAGGACATGGTGCGTTCCATGCTCTCGGAATCGTTGCGCGCGGTTATCTCACAGGCATTGCTGAAAAAAGTGGGGGGAGGGCGTGTCGCGGCCCACGAGATCATGATCGGCACCCCCGCCATCCGCAACCTGATCCGCGAAAACAAGATACCGCAGATGTACTCCGCCATTCAGACCGGCCAGGCCATCGGCATGCAAACCCTCGACCAGACGCTGATCGAGCTGGTGCGCAAGGGTGTCGTCAGTCGTATTGATGCACGGGCACGGGCGGCGAACAAAGAGGCGTTTAAGTAAATCGTATCATTCCGGCACGAAGACTCGTTTTCCGCCTATTGAAAAGCACTGAATGGGATGTCCATAAAGCCGCGCCAGATTCTCTTCTGTAAGGATCTGGGGCAGCTTTCCCTGCGTAGTTTCCCCTTCCCCGAACAACATTAGGGCGTGATCGCAATAGCGCGCCGTCAGGTTCAGGTCGTGGCCGATTATCAGCAGCGCCTTGCCGCGCTCGCGGGTTTGGCGGACGAGCAGGTCGAGGATGGTGATCTGGTGATGCAGGTCGAGGTGGTTAGCAGGCTCGTCAAGCAGCAGCAGTTGCGAATCCTGGGTGAGCAGGGTGGCGATGGCGAGACGCTGCCGTTCGCCGCCGGAAAGTGTGCCGGCCTGACGAGACGCCATGCCATCCATGCCAACGGTGGCGAGGGCCTGCCGCGCCAGTGTTTGATCTTCTTCACTTTCCCAGTCCCACGCGTTCAGATAAGGGTGCCGTCCGACCAGGGCGGTTTCCAGTACCGTGCTGGGGAACGGGTCTTCGCTATGCTGAAAGAGCACGCCGATGGATTGAGCGATATGGCGGCGTGACAGATGGGTCAGCGGTTGTTCCTCCAGATAGATTGCCCCGGCATCGGGTGCGTGCAGACCAGCCAGGGTATGGAGCAGGGTGGTCTTGCCAATACCGTTGCGCCCCAGTATCCCCCAGCACTGGCCGCGCTCGATGGCGAGATTTAATCCGCGGCAGACACTCTTGTCCGCGATGGAGACTGTCAGGTCATTGGCTGTCAGTAATGCGGGCATCAGCGGTGACTGCGCTGGAGAAGGTAGAGAAATACCGGCACACCCAACAGCGCCGTAATCACGCCCACTGGCAGTTGCTGCGGGGCTGCCACGGTGCGTGCCAGGGTGTCTGCGACCGTCAGCAGGCTGCCGCCGAGCAGCGCGGCAGCGGGGAGCAGCAGGCGCTGGTCATTGCCGATGATCAGGCGTAGCAGGTGCGGTACAACCAGGCCGACAAAGCCGACGCTGCCCGCCAACGTCACCGCCACGGCGGTGAGCAGCGAGGCGATCAGGTAGATCTGCCAACGCAACGGCGCAACCGCCACCCCCAACGCGCCAGCCTGCAACTCGCCGCGTGCAAGCACGTTGAGATTGCGGGCCAGGGGCAGGCATGCCACCACACCCAGCGCCAGCACCATCAGTCCCGGCCACGGGTCATCGGCGTGGCTGAGGTCGCCCATCAACCAGAACAGCATGCCGCGCAACTGGGCATCGGGGCTGATGGCGAGGATAAAGCTGATCACCGCGCCCCAGCCTGCGGCACAGACTACGCCTGTCAAAAGCAGGCGGGATGAAGTCCAACTGCCGTGACCATGCGCCAGCGTGAACACCAGCAGCATGGACAGCAGGGCACCGCCAAAGGCGCTGCCGGTGAGCCAAGCGCCACCTGCGCCCAACAACATTGAGAGCAGTGCGCCCACGGCTGCGCCGCCGGAGATGCCCAGGATGTAAGGGTCGGCCAGCGGATTGCGCAACAGCACTTGCATCAAGGCGCCAGCCAGCGCCAGCAGGCCGCCGGTGGCGAACGCGGAAGCCGCGCGCGGCAGGCGCAGATCCAGCACCAGGCTGCGGTTCAATCCGCCCTCGCCATTGAGCACCGCCCACAGCTCCGGCCAGCGTATCGTCACGCTGCCGAACGCCAGCGCGAGGATCAGGCTTGCCACGGACATCATGAGCAGGCTGGGCAGGAGGACGCGTTTTCGCATCAAAACCTTTTTCAAAGGGGGGATGATTCTGCTTTGCTGGATGCTCTAAGGCTGATGATCGGCCATCCTCTCATCCGGGCGTGGTCGGCCAGGGTGTCATCCGGATCGACCGCCACGGGGTGGGTGACCATCTCCAGCAGCGGCAGGTCGTTTAACGAGTCGCTGTAAAACCAGCTCGATGCCAGATTTATGCCGTTGCTTTTCAACCAGTTTTCCAGGCATTTCACTTTGCCTTCGCGGAAGCTGGGAACGCCGGTCACGTTGCCGGTATAGCGTCCATTCAGCATCTCAGGTTCCGTGGCGATAAGATGATCCACGTTCAGCGCAGCGGCGATAAGCTCCGTGACAAAACGATTCGTGGCAGTAATTATCAACAGCAAGTGGCCCTGTGCGCGGTGTTTTTCCAACAGGTCGCGCGCCGCCGGGAGCATGATGGGCGCTATTTTTTCCTGCATGAAGGCGTCGCGCCAGATGCGCAGGCTTGCAACGTCGTGCTCCGCCAAGGGGCGTAATGAAAAACGCAGAAACTCGTGGATATCCAGCGTACCCACTTTGTATTCTTCATAGAAACGCTGGTTTTCACGCTCATAGTGTTCACCATCGACGATATTCTGTTCAACCAGAAAACGCCCCCACAGGTAATCACTGTCGCCGCCCAGCAGGGTATTGTCGAGGTCAAAAATCGCAAGATTCAAAACGGGTGCTCCAATATTGTTTGGGGATGGTGAAGCAAAAGCATAGAGGGGAAAGTTGAACAGGTAAAGCGCGCGTTGAAACTCGCGGCATGCGACGTTTTCCACAATCCTTCGGCACCGCGATTTCGCATTTGCGGAAGAGCATGGATTTGTGGAACAATGCGGTTAAGTTAGTTATTTTAAAGCGGCGCGCAAGTGATTGATGCAGATGGTTACAGACCCAATGTAGGGATCATCGTCAGCAACCTGTCCGGCCGGGTGTTCTGGGCCCGGCGCATCGGTCAGGATGCTTGGCAATTCCCGCAAGGCGGCATCCGGGGGCACGAGTCCCCGGAGGAGGCGATGTATCGTGAATTGTACGAGGAGATCGGCCTGCACGCCACCGATGTGGCGATTATTGGTCACACCCGTGGCTGGCTGCGCTACCGCCTGCCCCACAAGCTGGTGCGCCATGGCTGCAAGCCATTGTGCATCGGCCAAAAACAGGTATGGTATATGCTGCGCCTTACCAGCGACGAGAGCTGCATAGGGTTGGACCGCAGCGACAAGCCGGAGTTTGATTGCTGGCGCTGGGTAAACTACTGGTATCCGCTGCGGGAGATCGTGTCATTCAAACGCCGTGTCTATCAGCGTGCCCTGTGCGAACTGGCACCTTTGCTCAAGCAGCAGAATCAGCGCAAAGAGCCGTACCGGCCACTGATATTGGAAAGCAGCATGCAACACAAAGCGGAGCGTTGACCAGCCCCGCAGTCGCAACCCTAAAAGGCGCTCACAGCTCAACCCACCATGCTCGACATCCTGCGCCGCATTATCCAAGAGGTCAACTCCGCCCAGAATCTGGGGCAGGCGCTCGCCATTATCGTCAAACGCGTCAAGCAAGAGATGGTCGTCGAGGTTTGCTCGGTATATTTAGCCGACCCTGACACGGAGCACTACGTGCTGATGGCCAGCGACGGGCTTAATCAAGCCGCCATCGGCGTGGTGCGTCTGGCGCCGGGTGAGGGGATCATCAGCGTAGTTGCAGAGACCGCTGAGCCACTTAATCTTGACAGCGCCACCGGCCATCCACGTTACCGTTTCATCGCCGAGACCGGGGAGGAGCACTATCATGCCTTCCTCGGTGTGCCGATCATCCATCATCGCAGGGTATTGGGCGTGCTCGTGGTGCGTCAGTTTGCTCGCCGTCGCTTCGGGGAAGACGAGGTCGCCTTTCTGGTGACTGTCGCGGCCCAGCTTTCTGGGGCTATCGCCCATGCGCAGGCGAGCGGCGGGATCGACGGCCTGAATGGTAGCGCCGCGCATGAGCTGCGCCCCATCGATGGCCTGCCGGGCGCGCCGGGCGTGGCCATAGGCACGGCGATGGTCGTCTATCCCGCTGCGGATCTGGACGCCGTGCCGGATCGAAAAATCACCAATATTGACGCCGAGGTGACCGCCTTCATGGCGGCAGTTGAAGCGGTACGGGCCGACATCCAGGCGCTCAGCGAGCGCCTCAGCCCGCTACTGCAGGCCGAAGACCGCGCGTTGTTTGATGCCTACCGACTTATGCTGGGCAGCGACAGCCTGGTGGAAAACACGGTGCAGCGCATCCGCGCGGGGAGTTGGGCTTCCGGCGCCCTGCGTGAAACGGTCAACGAACACGCGCGCATCTTCGATGAAATGGATGACCCCTACATCCGCGAACGCGCCGAAGATATCCGCGACCTGGGGCGGCGCATTCTGGTATGTCTGCAAAGCGGCAAGCGCAGCCAGCCGCCTTATCCGCTCAGGACTATCCTGGTGGGTGAAGAGATTACCGCCACCCTGCTTGCCGAAGTGCCCCACGAGCGGCTGGTCGGCGTGATATCGGCACGCGGCTCCAGTTCCTCGCATGTCGCCATTCTTGCGCGTGCGATGGGCATCCCCGCCGTAGTGGGCGCGAACGATCTGCCCGTGGCGCGCATGGACGGGCAGGAAATGATCGTCGATGGTCATATGGGCAGGGTGTATGTAAAGCCCACCGCCAGCCTGCGCGTGGAATACGCCCGTCTGGAGCGCGAAGAGGCGGAGATCGCCGCCGGTCTTGCGGAATTGCGCGACCTTCCCGCCGTAACTCTGGACGGCATCCATGTTCCCCTGTATGCCAACACCGGATTGCTGTCGGATGTCGCCTCGTCGCTCAACAGCGGCGCGGAGGGTATCGGCCTGTACCGTACAGAAATCCCCTTCATGATCCGCCAACGCTTTCCCAGCGAGGAGGAGCAGAGCCGGGTCTACCGCCAGGTGCTGGAGGCCTACGCCCCCCGTCCCGTGACGTTGCGCACATTGGATGTGGGCGGTGACAAGGATTTGCCCTATTTCCCCATCACCGAAGACAACCCCTTCCTCGGCTGGCGCGGCATCCGTATCACCCTTGACCATCCCGAAATCTTTATCGTACAACTGCGCGCCATGTTGCGTGCCAGCTCGGGGTTAAACAACCTGCACGTGCTGTTGCCCATGATTAGCGGCGTCACCGAAATCGACGAGGCACAGAGACTGCTGGACCGTGCCTACCGGGAATTGGTCGAGGCTGGGGAAACCATCGTGCGGCCCCGTGTCGGCGCGATGGTAGAGGTGCCCTCTGCGGTGTACCAGACCGAGGCTCTGGCGCGGCGCGTGGATTTCCTCTCGGTCGGCACCAACGACCTCACCCAGTATCTTCTTGCCGTGGACCGCAATAACGCCCGCGTCGCAAATCTTTACGATTCGCTGCACCCCGCCGTGCTGCGCGCCCTCATGCAAGTGGTCGACGGCGCGCACCGGCAAGGCAAACCTGTCAGCGTATGCGGAGAAATGGCCGGCGATCCGGCAGCGGCGCTGCTGCTGTTGGGCATGGGCATCGACAGCCTGAGCATGAGCGCCGCCAGTCTGCCGCGTATCAAATGGGTAATACGCAACATCAGCCGCGTCCAAGCGCGTGAAATTCTTGAAGGCGCGCTTACCCTGGAAGATCCCGCCTCCATCCGCGCTTGCCTCAATGCCTGCTTGGAAGAGGCGGGGCTTGGTGGCTTGGTAAGAGGCGGCGCGCCGTCCGCAAAGCATGTCTTGCCTTGCAAGGCAAAGGTGGCGGGCGGGTCTTCGCAAGAAGTGGTCGTATAATTAAATCCAGCTAACATAAAGAGGGATCTAACATGAAAATGACACATCGAATACTACCCGTTGTAATGGCCGCAACATTATTAGTACCGTTTGCGGTGTCCGCAGAACCCGATAAGCATGGAGCACAGGGCGCCAGCGCCGATGCGCACAATGAAAAGGCACACAAGTCTGCCCATCATTTTACTGACCATTGGGCAAAAACATTGAACGACGATCAAAAAGCGCGCGTGGATATGATGCACCTCAAGCTTGATCGCGAACTCGTTGTGTTGAAGGCGCAGGAGGAGTTAGTGCAAAAAGAGATTAATGCCTCGGTGGCACGGGATAATGCAGACACAAACGCGATTCAGGCCAAGCTCGATGAGCTGATGGGCATAAAAAAACAGATCCTGCGTTCCCGGTATGCACATATTCTGGAAATGCGCGCAATACTAACGCCAGCACAACGCATCTCATACGACATGGGGACGCTTGAGTTTAGTGGTGTTAAGTGATTTTTGGCGGGGGGCTTGATTTGTAGTCCTGAACTGTAATGAAGGAAGCGAGCAAACTTACGCGCGACCTTGAAATAAGGTTCTTAAATCAATGCCGTGGCAATGTGGTTTCGATAAGGAGCAGAGCATGGGACAACTGAATCGCATCACCCAGCAGCCCGATGTGATGGGCGGCAAGGCGTGCATCCGCGGCATGCGCGTTACGGTCGGCATGGTCGTGGGTCAGATTGGTGCCGGCCACAGCATTGATGAAGTTCTGGCCGACTACCCCTACCTCGAACGTGAGGACATCATGCAGGCGCTTCGCTACCCCGCATGGCGGGCCTGACTCGGAGATCATGGCCTACGCCAGTGCGAACGACTACGTGGTATTCACCCACGATCTGGATTTCAGCGTGATCCTCGCCGCTACCCGCAGTGAGAAGCCCAGCGTATTGCAAATCCGTGCCGAGGACGTCAGTCCGGAGGTGGTGATCAGCAAACAGGTCATCGCCACAGCATCTTGACTGGGAATAGTAAATGGCATATTGTCCGCATAATTTCCCAGATAATTCCAAGATAATAAATGCCCATGAATGCCACCCTAACCCCGGTCAGCGATCAAGGCGCCGCGCTTTCCTGTCTGGACGAAGCCCGCAAGCACCATACACAAGCCGCCATTGCCAAATATTTGGACATTGATGTCCGCACAGTCAGAAGGTGGGAAGCGAGAGAAACTCACCCTCCCGCCTATTTGTCTCACGCATTGCAGCAACTATTGCCATTCGGCGAGGACAGGCCAGAAGGCGCTTTCGATTTCATCGACCTGTTCGCGGGCATCGGCGGCCTGCGCAAGGCATTTGAACAAATCGGTGGGCGGTGCGTATTCACCAGCGAATGGGACACCTACGCGCAGAAAACCTACGCCGAAAATTTCCGTGATGGACACCCCATTGCCGGAGACATCACCCAAGTGCAGGCCGCCGACATTCCCAATCACGACGTATTGCTGGCAGGCTTTCCCTGCCAGCCCTTCTCGATTGCTGGGGTATCGAAGAAGAATGCGCTGGGCAAGGCTCACGGTTTTGCCTGCGAAACGCAAGGCACCCTGTTCTTCGATGTGGCGCGCATCATCGAGGCAAAACGCCCACGCGCCTTTCTGCTGGAAAACGTCAAGAACCTCGTCTCGCACGACAAAGGCCGCACCTTCGATGTCATCCGCCGCACCCTGACCGAAGTGCTCGGCTACCACATCCACTATCGCGTCATCGACGGCGCGCATTTTGTCCCGCAACACCGCGAGCGCATCCTCATCGTCGGCTTCCGCGAGCCGGTTGCATTCGATTTTGATGCCTTGCCCCTGCCGCCCAAGGGCCAGCGCAAACTCAAGGACATCCTGCACCGCACCGATGGCAGCGAACCTGAATTGCCATGGGACGAAGGAAGATTCTTCGATCACAAAAAAAAGCGCGTGCAGGACAAATACACCCTGACCGACAACCTCTGGCTCTACTTGCAGAATTATGCAGAGAAGCATCGCGCCAAGGGCAACGGCTTTGGCTTCGGCTTGGTCAAACCCGGAGACGTGACGCGCACTTTATCGGCGCGCTACTACAAGGACGGATCGGAAATTCTCGTGTATCAGAGCACGAGAAAAAATCCGCGCCGGCTGACGCCCAGAGAATGTGCACGGTTGATGGGTTATCCCGATACGTTCAGGATCCCGGTGTCGGATACGCGGGCGTACCAAATATTTTCTCAGGCAGCAGTTGTACCGATGGTTGAATATGCAGCTAAACTGATGGTGTCGCAACTCAACTTAGGGGAGAAGGCACCGGAAGCGAAAGCTGTCGAAGTGCCGCAAGACATAATGACCACAACTCGCTGGACGAAAGAACAACTCAAGCTCGCATTCCATCTGTACTGCCAACTTTCTTTTGGAAGGTTGCATAGCCGCAATCCCGAAATTATCCAGCTTGCAAAATTAATTGGACGAACACCCGGTGCCGTAGCAATGAAGCTGGTGAATTTTGCCAGCCTCGATCCGGCAATCACCAACACCGGACGGGCGGGCTTGGGGAATGCTGGTTCGCTCGACAAAGAAGTTTGGGCTGAATTTCATGCCGACTGGGAAAAACTCGCGCTTGAATGCACCCTGTTAAACGCTCAACTCCGTAAGGATGCAGGAGCCGAAGCAGTTGTTGAATTGGACGTTACCGAACAAGAGGGTCTCCAAGATTTTACTGGCGAGACAAAGCGAGTGATGACTGAACAACGGGTTAAGCAACACTTCTTCCGGCGTGCGGTGCTGAGTAGCTATCGGGGGCGTTGTTGCCTATCTGGTCTTTCGGATACGCGCTTGCTGATGGCAAGCCATATTGTGTCGTGGAGTAGCGACAAAACAAATCGTCTTAATCCCAGCAATGGCCTGTGTCTTTCTGCCATCCACGACAAGGCATTTGATCGAGGGTTGATAGCGATCTCAGATAACTATGAGGTGATGCTGTCTGAGCAATTGAAGCGAAATGATGATGCCTTTGTTGCCCAGATATTTCTGCCATTGGAGGGCTGCAGAATTGAGTTGCCGGAGAAATTTATTCCGAGCATCGCTTTTCTTACGCGCCATCGCAACGAGATTTTTATTGATGTCGCAGGCCAATAAACTTCTGCCTGCGAAGGAGGAACTTATGACTAATCCGGTCGTGCTTCACGAAGATGTTTTCTATGAGTATTTCAAGCCATATCGCCACCCTGATGCGTGCCACGACATTTGGGGTGGATTAGGTCTGGAAACTTTTGGCAAAGACCTTGATACAGTCAGAAAGGTGGATGCCTCTTATTTGTGGACAGTGGTGGAAGGTGGTTCAAGCAATGACCAGTGGATTACTCCCGGATACCATTTCGTTAATCGCATATGCTACTTGGTCACAGAAAAATCTCATCAAGGGATTGATGTAGAGTTTCGAGTTCCAAGTCGATTAAATTCTTTAACGCCTATCGGACTGACGAGACAGATAAACAAAATTTCTCGTTTATTCCAAGCTGCTCATCAAGGAAAACAATGATCGACGAGCTGATTTCAGGGGTATTGAGGTCAAATGCAAGCAGATCAAAGAAACTGGCGGACATGGCGGAAAAATAAACCTGTTCCAGCAAGCGCCAAGATGGGAGGGAAAATTATCTGGACTGGAGCGATTACGTCTGATTGGCCAGCCGGATGAGCATGGTAACTATGCTTGCCATTCCCAAGTGACTACGACAGTTAACAACCTCGGATTGTTACTTGACCCATCCGCCACACCTGAACAGATTGATTTATTGAAAGGGATTTCACGATTTGGTTACTGGCCCTTCGGGGTTCTTGAGGGGCGGCTTCGTGAAAAGCATTCTCGCGCAGTCTTCGTGAAAGCGGATGTGCGTAACGCTGCTGGCCGGCAGCGTTTTCACTACAAGGAGTTGATTTACTGTGAGAGACCGTCAATCCAGCGTTTCAACGACCTCGTTCGGGCGAAACGAATCGTGTTCGAATTTCTGATGTCAGAGAAGGAAGGGGTGGTTCGCAATCACGGCTATCCTTGGCGGCTGACGGGCGAAGAGTTTTTGAGTGAGTTGTTCTCATTGCGTGTAAAACTCAGATGACGCCACATTTCTCAGTGCAGTTCCCGCTCATGATTCAGCAAAGGCCGCACGCCCCCGGAAGCGAGAGTTTCACGTACGGTTCTGCGAGAGGCTAAAGGGGAAGTACCTTTGGCCTATTCGACCAGAGTCATTTAAAGATGAAGATCGAGATAGAAGCTACGTTCAAGACAAAAATAGGGCAACCAAGGTGATGGCGGCCTTCGAGAAGGGTTCCGTCCCCTTAAACTGCCCCCGTCCCCAGGTTGAATCCCCGCCAGACCACCCCCATCATCTAACCATCAATATCTTCCAATATGAGGTAATCCGATGCGTATGGACAAACTGACCAGCAAGTTCCAGATGGCGCTGGCCGATGCCCAGAGCCTGGCGGTGGGGCGTGATCATCAGTTCATTGAGCCGGTGCATGTGATGACCGCCCTGCTCGATCAGCAGGGCGGCGCGGTGCGTTCACTGCTGACCCAAGCTGATGTCAATGTCAACAGTCTGCGCTCGCAGCTTGGCGAGGCGCTGGAGCGCCTGCCGACGGTGTCGGGCGCGGAGGGCGAGGTGCATGTATCCAATGACTTGAGCCGTTTGTTGAATCTTGCCGACAAGCTGGCCCAGCAGCGCAAGGATCAATATATCTCCAGCGAGTTGTTCGTGCTCGCGGCGCTGGAAGACAAGGGTGCGCTGGGGGATCTGCTGCGCAAGGCTGGGGCGGCCAAGGGTTCTCTCCAGCAGGCCATCGAAAAGATGCGCGGCGGTCAGAAGGTGGATGATCCGAATGCCGAGGAGCAGCGTCAGGCGCTGGAAAAATACACCATCGACCTTACCGAGCGTGCCGAGCAGGGCAAGATTGACCCGGTGATTGGGCGTGACGACGAGATTCGCCGCACCATTCAGGTGTTGCAGCGCCGCACCAAGAACAATCCGGTGCTGATCGGTGAGCCGGGCGTGGGCAAGACCGCTATCGTGGAAGGCCTTGCGCAGCGCATTGTCAACGGCGAGGTGCCGGAAGGGCTCAAGGGCAGGCGTGTGCTGTCGCTGGACATGGGCGCATTGATTGCCGGTGCCAAGTTCCGTGGCGAGTTCGAGGAGCGCCTCAAGGCGGTGTTGAACGATCTCGCCAAGCAGGAAGGAAATGTCATCCTGTTTATAGACGAACTGCACACCATGGTCGGCGCGGGCAAGGCGGAAGGCTCTATGGACGCGGGCAACATGCTCAAGCCAGCTCTGGCACGTGGCGAGTTGCACTGCGTGGGCGCCACGACACTGAATGAATACCGTCAATACGTTGAGAAAGATGCCGCGCTGGAACGCCGTTTCCAGAAGGTGCTGGTGGATGAGCCGTCGGTTGAGGATACCATCGCCATCCTGCGCGGCCTGAAGGAAAAATACGAGGCGCATCACGGCGTCGACATCACCGATCCGGCAATTGTCGCGGCGGCCACCCTGTCACACCGTTACATCACCGACCGTAACCTGCCGGACAAGGCGATTGATCTGATTGACGAAGCGGCCAGCCGTATCCGCATGGAAATCGACTCCAAGCCGGAAGAGATGGATCGTCTGGAGCGTCGTCTGATTCAGCTCAAGATCGAACGCGAGGCGTTGAAAAAAGAGGCCGACGAGGCATCCAGAAAGCGTCTGGATATTCTCCAGATTGAAATCGGCAAGCTGGAGCGGGAATTCGCCGATCTGGAGGAGATCTGGAAGGCGGAAAAGGCCGCGATACACGGTACCCAGCATATCAAGGAGGCGCTCGATCAGGCACGTATCGAGCTGGAGACGGCACGCCGCGCGGGCAACCTCGCGCGCATGTCCGAGCTGCAATATGGCCGTATCCCAGAGTTACAGAAGCAACTCGACATGGCCGCGCAGGCCGAGATGCACGAGATGAAATTGCTGCGCAACAAGGTAAGCGACGAGGAGATCGCCGAGGTGGTTTCCAAATGGACCGGCATCCCGGTGTCGAAAATGCTGGAGGGCGAGCGCGACAAACTGCTGCGTATGGAGGAGGAGCTGGGCAAGCGCGTCGTAGGGCAAATGGAGGCGGTGAAGGCGGTATCCGATGCGATACGCCGTTCGCGTGCGGGCTTGTCCGACCCCAACCGGCCCAATGGTTCGTTCCTGTTCCTCGGTCCCACCGGCGTGGGCAAGACTGAGTTGACCAAGGCCTTGGCGGCATTCCTGTTCGACACCGATGATGCCATGGTGCGCATCGACATGTCCGAGTTCATGGAGAAGCATTCCGTGGCACGGCTGATCGGCGCGCCGCCCGGCTATGTGGGCTATGAAGAGGGTGGGTACCTCACCGAAGCGGTGCGCCGCAAGCCTTATTCGGTGATCCTGCTCGATGAAGTGGAAAAGGCCCATCCCGACGTATTCAACGTGCTGTTGCAGGTGCTCGACGACGGACGTCTCACGGACGGCCAGGGGCGCACCG
>JAKFXX010000022.1 GCA_021731145.1 Gammaproteobacteria bacterium
GGCGGATCATCCAGCGTCCTTCGTCGCCCGTTATATCCCCACCTGCAAGAATGCGTGTGGTCAGGCTGTCGATACGCTGATAGATTTCGTTGTTCATGGCGACTCTTTTCCTGTTTGGGTATGCTATGGAGAGGCTCAATATTAACGGCAACACGATTCCTGTCAACCTACTGGCGGCCAAAAAGTGAACAAATGGCTAAATAATATACAATCACTGCTGTTTCCGCCGATCTGCGTTATTTGCGGTGCCAAGGGTGGTCAAGGCATGGATCTCTGCGTGGGGTGCCATGAGGATCTCCCCTATCAACAGCAGGCGTGCCAGCGCTGCGCATTGCCATTGCATGGCATGCACGATGATGAGGAGTCCGGCGCGGCATTATGCGGCAACTGCCTGAATGATTCTCCCGCCTACGACCGTGTTATAAGCGTGTTCACCTACGCCAGCCCCGTCGATCACCTTATCCAGGATCTTAAATTTCACCACAAGCTCCACATCGCGCGTTTGCTGGGGGACATCATGGCCAGCCATCTGGCGCCACGTGTGCAAACAAGGCCCGATCTGATCATCCCGGTGCCCCTGCATAGCGCGCGTTTGCGCGAACGTGGCTATAACCAGGCGCTGGAACTGGCGCGCCCGATTGCGCGCAAGCTCCACCTCCCGATTGACTATCGCGGCTGTGAACGATTGCGCGCCACGCCTGCGCAATCCGATTTGCCGGCCAAGGAACGCCCACGCAATGTAAAGGGGGTGTTCAATATCACGGGCAACTTCAAAGGACGTCATGTCGCCATTATTGATGATGTGATGACCACCGGCAGCACGGTTGAGGAACTTGCCACGGCGTTACGCAAGGCCGAGGCGAGGGCTATCGATGTGTGGGTATGCGCTCGCGCATCGTTAAACGATTGACGCTGCAAGATTGGGCGTACGATGGTGTTGTGTTATTCTTGGAACCTATGATTAATCAAGGAGAAATTTATGACGTTACGCCAAACCCTCGCTATTGCTCTGTTGGCCGCCAGCACCAGCGCCCTGGCGGATGCCGTGGACATCAACCTGAGCGATAAAAGCGCCCAATTGCGCTATTCCATGCCATTGGGGCGAGACAGCCTGGGGAAATCGGAATTCAATGCCGGCCTCCTCTATTCCGAAAACGGCAAGGGCATGGTTGAGGCGGGTATGCAGGTAATGAACGAGGTGGGTGCCAATCTTCCTGGCCTGACGTTAGGTGTGGGCGTCAAAGGCTTGGCCGCCTCCTTGAAAAAATACGATGCCGCCGCATTGGCGCTGGGTGGGCAGGTGCGCTTTTCACCATCGATTGCCAAGCGCCTGGGCCTGGTTGGACAATTCTATTTTGCACCGAAAATTGTAACGTTTGGTGATGCTGACCGATTTCTCGAAACGGGCCTCCGGCTGGAATATGAAATATTGCCTCAGGCAACAGCCTATGTGGGTTATCGAAAAATCAGGTTTGGCATCGAAAACAACCCGGGCGCCACCCTTGATGAAGGCGCCAATGTGGGCGTGAAGTTCCTGTTTTAGAAAGCTCCACGGCTTTGCCGTTGACTTGAGAACATGCTAATGGAATAGTTGGACGATGCCTGTCACCACCGCCCTGATACCTGGTTATGGCGCACCACCACGGCGCGCCGATGGCGGTGTGCGGCAGATTGCCTCGTCAGCACCGGCACTGGCCCCCGCCTCAAACCGGCAGGTCCGGCAGCAAATCCCTGTTGAACAGGTGGTGGAAGGTGATTTCCTTGAAAAAAAGGACCTGTCCGGCATTAATGCCGCAAGTTTTCACCAAACACGCCGCTATACTACGCCGATGGGCGGCGAAAGCATGCTCGTGCGGCGCGCCGTGGCGGAATACTGGTCACTGTCCCTGATGGAGGGTGGCCGGGTTCCACCGCTTCACAGGATTGATGACTATGCCTGAGAAGCGTCTCACCTTACCTTTTTATTTCAACTTTTTATTTCCAACGTGCGGGGGAGTTATGAAAAAAAGCGGACGGATAGCAGTTGCTTTAATGATGTTGCCGACAGGTTCGGCGTTTGCCTTGGGGCCGGTGGATCTTGACGTGCAAGTGGCGGGCTGGAAGTCCAGCGTTTCGGGACAAACCCATACCAATTCCTCCCCGGACATCAACTTCAAGGATGACTTGGGACTCAAGGATCAAACCATCGCCTTTGCCCGTGCCAGACTGCATGTAATAGCCTTGGGAAATGTCTACGTCGGGTATACGCCGATCAAATATGACGCAACCAGAACGCTCTCTCAAGGCGTTACTTACGACAACAAAATATTTGGCGCAGGCACCTCATTGCAAACAGCCGCAGAATTAAAAAGCTATGATCTGGGCTGGACGTTTACAGCGCTGGATGCAGGGGTCGTCGAGGCGGAGCTTGGCGCAAACCTGAAATACGTGGATGGCTCGGTCGCATTGACAGGCTCCTCGCAAACCGCGAGCGCCAGCTTCTCCGTCCCTGTTCCCATGCTCAAGGCCGTAGTGCGCGCCAGCGTGCCTTTTGTTAAAGCAGAGGTTGATGGCATGGGCATGGTCTATCAGGGCAACCATTTTTATGATGTCACCGCCCAGGTTAAATTGAGCCCTGTGCCGTTCTTTTATATGGCGGGCGGATACCGCTATATAGATGTAGAGCTCAAAGACGGCGCCAACAAGGCACTCATCAAAAACTCAGGCCCATTCCTGGCGATCGGGGCGGATTTTTAGCCCTGTTGCGAACTCCGGGATGGGCCGCAGGATTGCAGGCGTGCCCCTCCCGGTTTTGCTTATTCGAACTGCCGAACCACCAGCGGATGAACAAGGAACGCGACGATCAGCGCCAGTATGTAATCTTTATAGGCAGCAAAGGCACTGACACCATCACCGGGGTTGGTGATTACCATCAATCCTACTATGACAGCAAATATGATTTTTAACATTTTCGACTCCAGGGATAAAAAGTTAGGTTAAGTTGTTTCCGTGGAGTCTATAGTGCCAAGAGTCGAAGGCTTTTGCTGTGCGGGGCGTATCACTATAGTTGTGAACTGTGACGCAAAATGACAACAAGTGTCCTTTTTGGGCATAAAAATCCTCTTTTCAAAACACTTATTGCTACTGCTTAACCCGCCATGCCATCCCCTAAGATTCAACACGTCGCCGCCGCCGTTGTATTTAACAGTGCAGGCGAGGTGCTGCTGGCGTTGCGCCCGCCCGAGGCACATCAAGGCGGATTGTGGGAGTTTCCCGGCGGCAAGGTTGAGGCGGGTGAAGACATACAGCGCGCCCTTGCGCGTGAGCTGCATGAGGAACTGGGCATCACCGTCGAGGCCGCCCGCCCGCTGATCCGGGTGCGCCACGATTACCCGGACAAATCCGTGCTGCTCGATGTATGGCGCGTCGATGCCTTTGCCGGGCAACCGCATGGCCGTGAGGGCCAACAGATCGAGTGGGTTGCACCGGAGCACCTGCTGGAGCGCGCCTACCCGGCTGCGAACTGGCCTATCGTGACCGCCGTGCGCCTGCCCTCCCTTTATTTGATCACGCCTGAGCCGCGCAACGGGACGGCTGATTTTCTCCGCGCGCTCGAACAATCCCTGCGCGGCGGCCGTTCCGGCGAATCGCTGCACGGCAGCATCCGGCTGGTGCAATTGCGTGTAAAGACCCTGGCGGGTGATGATTATAAACGCCTGGCAGAGCAGTCGCTGCACCTGTGCCGCCGCTATCAGGCGCAACTGATGCTAAACGCCCCTCCTCAGCTTGCACAGGAGCTGGGTGCTGATGGAGTACACTTGGATAGCACGCGCCTGATGACACTGGATGAACGTCCGCTGACCCGGGACCTGTGGGTCGCCGCCTCCTGCCACAACGCCACAGAACTGGCCCATGCCTGCCGCATCGGCGTTGATTTTGCGGTGGTCTCACCCGTGCTGGAAACCGCCAGCCATCCAGGTGCGCAGACCTTGGGATGGACCGGGCTGCGCGCGCTGACCGAGCAGGCCACAGTGCCGGTATACGCACTGGGCGGGATGACACCGGGCCATCTGCTCCAGGCCTGGGCGCACGGGGCGCAAGGTATTGCGGGAATCGGGGCGTTATGGGGAAATGACTGCAACTAACATATGCAGGGCAGGAACGTCTACTGCTTCTCCGCCTCTGAATCTTCAGCGGGCGTCTGTTCCTCGGCCGGGACGCGGTATGACTCGCTTGCCCATTCGCCCAGATCGATGAGTCGGCAGCGTTCGCTGCAAAACGGCCGCCAGCGCTGCTCCGACACCCATTCCACGGTCTTGCCGCACGTGGGGCAGGTGACAACGGTTTTTTTCAGCGGTGTCATATGGTGCAGCAGGTCAACTCAAAGTTCACATCTTCCATGGTCTGAACCGGACGCTCGTCTATCCGCTGCTCCATGAAGCGCACTGTGAAACGGTGCTTGCCGCCGCTGATCTCGGCAAAATAGGGGCTGTCCGCCGGCACGGTAACACGCACGATGTGACATGGGGGCGTCGGCTCCAGGGTTTTTTGGAAAAAACCCGCCTCGGCGACTTCCTTCGCCGGTGGGGCGCTGTCACGGATCAGCCGCAGGATCAGGCTAATGGATTGCGCGATAACACTGAAGGGCTTGAGCCAGCGCTCAAGCTGCTGCCTGCGCATCTCGGGGGGTTGTTGCAGCCAGTAGTGGTACGCGGGGAGATCGAAATCGCATGTGCCACCTGGAATGCTGCTGCGCTGCCGGATGCTATTGAGAAATTCATTCTGCCGCAATTCGTGGCCGATTTGGCCCTTGCTGGCGTGCAGATGATCAATGAGTCCATCCATCTCACTGAGCAGTGAGTTTAGCCTTTGGCGATCGACACTCGGATTTTGCTCCAGCCTTTCCAATACGATAATTTGCCGCTCAAGCTCCTTCATGACCTCGGTCTTGAGATCGGCACGACTGAAGATGCTCAGCATTTCCAGGATGCTGTTAAGCGTCGCGCGGCTGTCCCATACGGAATTATTCGCCAGATGGGCATGCGCCTGTTGAAACAGGAATTCGAGCCGCAAAAAGGTGCGGATTCGTTCGTTCAGCGGTTGTTCGTAAGTGATTTTTTTCTGCACGAAGATTACCGTTTCGCTAGTCATCGCCGGAGCTTAGGCACTATACCTGATAATTTAAATAAATAAACAGGGAGTGTAAAACATTAAGAATAATAGCGTAAAAAAATTGCGTCGTTGCAAGACGACGTCCGGCAACCGGAACCACGCCGTGCGACATGAAAATCTAACCCGAATGTTTTAGATAGCGCTGGTGCAGCCCCAGGACGTGCTGGCGCAGCTCTTCAAGCCCGCCATCATTGGCAATGATATCGTCCGCTACCGCCAGACGCTGTTCCCTGCTGACTTGGGCATGGATGATCGCAGCGATTTCGGCATCCGGCAGACCATTGCGCACTCTCACGCGGTGGTATTGCAGGTCTTCGAGGGTGTCCACTACCAGAATGCGGTCCACCAGATCGGTTTGTCCGGTTTCCAGCAGCAGGGGGATGGAGAGAATGCAGTAGGGAGCGGCGCTTGCTTCGATATCGGCGATGCGGCGGCGCATCTCGGCGCGGATCCGGGGATGCAGGATTTCCTCAAGCTGCTTGCGGCGCGCGGTGTCATTGAACACGATGGCGCGCAGCCGTGCCCGGTCAAGTTGTCCATCGTCACACAGGATGTCTGGCCCAAAGGCGCTGGCGATGGCCTGCAACGCCGGTTGCCCGGGGGCTGCCAGCTCATGGGCGATCTTATCGGCGTCGATGACCGGCACACCCAATGAAGCGAAGCAATCCGCCACAGTGGTTTTGCCGCTACCGATGCCGCCAGTTAAGCCGATTTTGAGCATGGATCAAGTCTCAACACTGTTCGATTAGTTGATAAGATCAAATGAAAATCAAATGGTTACTATTACTTTTACCAAAAATCTGCGGCTATTTTTAATGGGCAGTCATCTGCCGCCATTTTCTGGCTTTTCTTATCGGTCGGCATGACCGATTTAGCTTGGCGGTGGCATACGGGATCTCGAACGCACCTCACCCTGCGGGGTGCCGCACCGCCATTGATTGGGAGGCGTATTCGCAACACACTATTGGGCCATGAAGAAAAAAATCGAAATGCCGCGTGAAATTTCGTCCGGAAAAGGCTTGCCCGATCAGGTTTTGCGTTGCTGCGCGCACCCACTTTTCACCCCAAGGGCAGGCATTGTCACCTTCACGGTGATTACGGTGGCTTCGCGCTCGCTACGACCCCCAAGCCTGGCCGTTTGTTAGAACCTGTTCACGATCTTGATCAAGGGATGCAGTGCAAGGCAAAATCGAACGAAAAAGCGGAGCATACACGAAGTATGTGAGCATTTTGAGTTCGATTTTAACGCCGCAATGCGCCCTTCAGCGAGATCGTGAACAGGTTCTTAGGCGGCCATCTCCTGATCGCCTGCAATTTCGGCAAGAGCTTGGTTGAGGCAGGTCCGTGCGCAGGTGGCGCAGCGCCCGCACTGGGTGGCCACCTTTAGTTCGTCGCGCAGCCCGCGCATAGTACAGGCGCCATGCTCCACGGCGTTTTGGATATCGCTTTCGGTTACGGCATGGCAAAGGCAGATGTACATGATGGATCACCCAGTGAAACAACCTAGCGCTATTTATAAATGCAAATGAGAATGATTGTCAATCATTTTTTGCTTGCGGGCCAGCGAAAAGTAAGTTGACAATTCCACACAGATATAGTAAGGATTGCTGGGGCGGCGTTGTTCACCACATGGAGGTGTTACATGGGCAGCAGATTTTTAGTCGTGGATAACAAGGATGGGGTGGACTGGGTTCGCCTGGCTGAGATCTTTAAAGATGCGCCGTTCGCCAAGAGAAATCCGCTTGATATACAGCGGGCTTTTGAAAACAGCTATATTTCGTGCTTTGCCTATGACGATGCCACGCTGATCGGCGCGGCGCGCGCGATTTCGGATGGAGTGTATTACGCCACGGTGTTTGATGTCGTGGTGGCCATAGAGTATCAGGGCATGGGTGTTGGCAGGGCGTTGATGGGCGCGCTACTGGAAAACCTCCCCTTTGACAAGATTTTCCTCACGGCCCCGCCGGACAAACAAGGGTTTTATCGAAAGTTCGGGTTTTACAAACACAACAATGCCATGGGACGATACGCCCACCCTGAACAGGCCTTTGAGTACGGCGTTTTGTCACGTTGGGAGCATGCGGCTTCGCGGTATTTCTGGTGGTCAAAACCGTCTTATGAGCCGCGCCCTGATAAAAAGCCGGACTGAGCTTTATCCTTATCGCAATAACCGGCAGTATGCTGCTTGGGCTATTCGTATCTTAACGCCTCAATAGGATTAAGCCGCGCCGCCTTCATGGCAGGGTAGATGCCGAAGAAGGCGCCGACAAAAAAGGCAAAGGTGAAGGCCAGCGCCACCGACCAGGCGCTGACATCGACGGGCAGTACCGGAAAAGCAGCCTTGGCGCCGTAGGCGACGCCGGCGCCGAACAGGATGCCGATGATGCCGCCGATCACCGAGAGCGTCACGGATTCGATGACGAACTGCAGCAGGATGTCGCGCTGCGAGGCACCTATGGCCTTGCGCAGGCCGATCTCTCGGGTGCGTTCGCGCACTGACACCAGCATGATGTTCATGATGCCGATGCCGCCGACCAGCAGCGAGATGCTGGCGATGCCGCCCAGCACGTAGGTGAAAGTGGTCAGAATGGTCTGCATGGTGGAGAGCATGGCCTGTTGACTGATGATGGTGAAGTCTTCTTCGCCTGCGTGGCGCTGCATCATGATGGCCTTGATCTGATCCTTGGCGCGCTCGATGGTGTTTTCGTTGATGGCCTGGGTGAGGATGTTGGTCAGGCCGTCCTGATCGAAAATTTCCTGCGCAGTCTCCACCGGAATGAAGACGTGATCGTCAATGTCCATGCCCAGCGTGACGCCCTTGCTTTCCATGATGCCTATGACGCGAAACTTGGTCTCGCCAATCTTGACAGTGCGCCCCAGCGGGTTAGCCTCGCCGAACAGCTCTTTCCTGACCGTACGCCCGATGACTGCAACGCGGCGTTGCGCGTCGACATCGGCCTTGGAGATGAACGAGCCGATCTCCGCATGCAGATTGCGCACCTGCTCGAAATTCTGGTCGGTGCCGATAATCTGCACGTTGCGCAGGCGGTTTTGATATTTGACCGGGGCGTTGCTGACCACTACCGCGCTCAGGCCGTTAAGCAGGGTGGCGCGTTTTTCCAGGGCGCGCAGGTCGGCGATAGTGATTTTTTGTATACCCGACGGCATGCGGCCCATGCCGGTAGTTTCGGTTTTGCCGGGGACGATGATCAGCAGGTTGGTACCGATGCCCATCAATTCCTTGCGGATGTATGTCTGGGCGCCCTCGCCGATGGCGACCAGCATGATCACCGAGGCCACGCCGATGATGACACCGAGCATGGTCAGGAAGGCGCGTATCTTGTTGGCGAGCAGGGCGTCGAAGGCGATGCGCAGGTGCTCGAACGGATTCATGGCGCTTATGCTCCCGTCAGTTCCGCGATTGAATTCTGCTTGTCGGTGAGCATACGCCCATCGGCCAGGGTCAGCACGCGCCGCGCGTGTTGCGCCACCCGCGCATCGTGGGTGACGACTACCAGCGTCGTGCCCTCCGCGTTGAGTTGCTCGAACAGTGAGATGATCTCCGTGCCGGTCTTGCTGTCCAGATTGCCGGTGGGTTCGTCGGCAAACAGCACTGCCGGATTGTTGGCCAATGCACGGGCGATGGCTACGCGCTGCTGCATCCCGCCGGACAGTTCCGACGGGTAATGACCGGTGAATTCACCCAGGCCGACGCGGGTGAGCAGCGCCTTGGCCTTGTCGAGCCGTTCACGGCGGCCCAGTCCGTGGTACACCATCGGTAACGCCACGTTCTCGGCTACAGTGTAGCGCCCCAACAAGTTGAATGACTGGAACACGAAGCCGAAAAAGCGATTGCGGATGTGCGCCATCTCCGTGTCGCTCTTGGCCGATATTTCTTCACCTTCGAGGCGGTAATGGCCGGAGGTGGGCACATCCAGGCAGCCGAGGATGTTCAGCAGGGTGGATTTGCCGGAGCCGGAGGCGCCGATCAAGGCGATATATTCGCCACGGCGCACCTCAATGCTGATGTCTTTGAGCACCTCATAACGAATGGCGCCAGTGACAAACACCTTGGTGACATCGTCAAGCTGAATAAGAGGTGCGTCGGACATTTTTTACTTCTGCCGGGCGCGCACGCCGGGTTGCAACCCTTCCTGATCGAGCGAGGTGATGATCCGCTCATTTTCGCTCAGCCCTTTGCGCACCTCGGTGGAATCCCAGTTTGACTGGCCGGGGGTGATGGCGCGCTTGGCAACCTTGCCGTCCTCGATCACATAGACGTAGTGTTCCTTATCCTTGGACATGATCGTCTGGGCGGGGGCGTAGAGTATGTTCTTGAGCGTGTTCACAATGATTTCCACATCGGCGGACATGCCGGGGCGGAGGAAGGGGGGTGGATCGGTCAGGCGCAGCTTCACGGTGACGTTGCGGCTCTTGAGTTTTTCGATAGACACGCCGGGCGAGACCTCAAACAGGGTGGCGCTGAATTTTTTATCGGGCAGGGTATCGAATTTAATCTCGGCGGCTTGCCCGAGCCGTAACCGGCTAAGGTCCACCTCGTCCACCAGCGCCTTTACATACAGCCCGCTCATGCGTGTGACGCGCGCCACCGGCGTGCCGGGTTGGACCAATTCGCCTGCCTTGACAGGTACTTCCATGACCGTGCCGTTCATGGGTGTGCGGATTGTGGCGTAATCCAGGTTCAACTGCGCCACGCGCAATGAGGCTTCCTGCTGTTTTACATCGGCCTCCGCCGTCTTGATTTGGCGTTCCTGAACGCCTGCTTGCTGGAGGTTTGCCTGTGCAGTGTTGAGCGCGGCGCGCGCCACTGCCTGTTCGGCTTCACTCGTCTCCATCTCACCGAGTGGGATCAGGCGTTTGTCGAAGAGCTGTTTTTTCTTGTCGTATTTCTGTGTCGCGTCGCCTAGCCGTGCCTTGGCCTCCGCCAGCGCCGCCGTGGTGCGCGCCTTATCCATTTGCAGCGCGATGTGCGCCGAGGCGAGGCGGGAACGCGCCGCTTCCAGCGCGGAGCGCGCTAGGTTCAGCTTGGCTTGCGCCTGCTCCGCATCAAGGCGCATCAGGGTGTCGCCGGCCTTGACCACATCCCCCTCCTGCGCCCGGACCTCGACCACCTGGGCTGCAATTTCAGCCTTCACAAGCGCCGTTGCGTCGGTATCCACCGTCCCGGTTTCCGTGGGGGTAACCGTGATCACCAGATCGCCCCGCTTGACGGGCGTTGTTTCCACGGTCATCACCTGGCTTTGGCGATAATAGTAGGCAATCGCCCCGAGGATCAGCGCGACGACAGTGGCGGCCAGGAGTTTCTTGCGGGATGGTGACATGAAAAATGTTTTCCTCACGGCATTGGCTGATAATAGTAAACAATAGTCGCGGGCCTATTGCGATAAAAAGAGGAACGCATGAATAAAATAGATCAACTTCTGGACATTATGGCACGGTTGCGCGACCCCAAGGATGGCTGCCCCTGGGACCGTGAGCAAACCTTCGCGAGCCTGGTACCCCATACCATTGAAGAGGCCTACGAAGTGGCCGATGCGATTGCGCAGGGTAACCTGGACGAACTACGCTCCGAGCTGGGTGATCTGTTGTTCCAAGTGGTGTTCTATGCCCAAGTGGCGCGTGAGACGGGGCAGTTTGACTTCGATGAGGTCGTTGATGCGATTATTGGCAAAATCATCCGCCGCCACCCGCATGTCTTTGGCGAGGCGAAAATCGCATCCGCCGCCGATCAGTCGCTGGCCTGGGACGAGCACAAGGCTGCCGAGCGTGCCGAACGCGCCAGGGCCGAAGATCGGTCTGCCAGCATTCTCGACGGCGTAGCGCGCACTCTGCCCGGTCTGACGCGCGCTGCAAAGCTGCAAAACCGCGCAGCAAAGGTCGGGTTCGATTGGCCGCAGATAAGCCAGGTTATGGAAAAACTCGAGGAAGAGACGGCGGAAATCCACGCCGAGATTGCCCAAGGCGCTCCGCCCGAGCGCATGGAGGACGAGATCGGCGACTTGCTGTTCGTT
Source organism: Gammaproteobacteria bacterium (assembly GCA_021731145.1). Classification (GTDB taxonomy): domain Bacteria; phylum Pseudomonadota; class Gammaproteobacteria; family Ga007554; genus LNEJ01. The sequence goes on from JAKFXX010000022.1 coordinate 11,184, forward strand.
GCCGTCAATCTCGCCCGCCACGCCAACATCGATGCCGAAGCTGCGCTACGTGTCGCCTGCGCCAAATTCGAACGGCGCTTCCGGCGTATCGAGGCATTGCTTGGTGAGCAGGGTAGAACGCCGCAGGAGGCTACGCTGGAGGAGATGGATGCGTTGTGGGATCGGGCGAAAGGAGAGGAGAGGTGACACAGTAGAGCTATGTGGTCGAGGGATAGACATCAACACGTGTCAGCTCCCCCGCTGGCGTTACCGTAAAGCGTACCGGCAGGAACTGTTCCAGCAGCCATATCGTGGTCTGCGCATGGGAGGAGAGGGTGCGAACAAGGAAGCGCGAGGGGCCGTGCGCCAAGGCCAGATAGATCAGCATCTGGTCCGCAGTGTGAATGTCCAGGGTGGCGCCACTCTGGATCTCGGCGCGCAGTGCCTGTCCTGCTTGCTCGCCCAGCCGTTCGGCGGGCACGCCGCGTTCTGCCACTGTTGCTGCGCCCAATAGGGTAGTGGCCGTCTGTGCCCACAAGACCACGGCCCCGCCTTGTCCGATGGCCTCATCCCGCCCCAGCACCCGGCCTTCTATGTGTGCGTCAGGGAATTCCGTGAGTTCCTGTAGTGCAGCCTGTTTCATGCGTTCGACGATGTGGACCGACAGGTTGGCGATATGTGCGATGCCCCGGATCGCTTCAAGAGTGCCGCGTGTGTCCAGCACCAGGGGATGCAGGGCGGTCACTGGGAGTATCTCCGCCTCGATCTCCCCGCCGCCGCGCGGATAATAGCCGCGCTTGAGTACCGTCACGCGGGTTTGAAGTCCCATGCGTGCCAGCAGGGCCAGCAATACGTGGCACAGATAATCCAGAGGCGGTGCGGCCTTCACGTCAGTGCCGCCGGTCAGCAGCAGGTGGACGGACTCACCGCAGGCCGCCGCTGCCGGGAGCACGGCCTGTAGCACCAGGGTCAGGCTGCCCGCCGTGCCCACATCGAACTGAAACCTACCGCCGTGCAGCAGTCCGGGCCGGAAAGTCAGCTCCTGGGAGCCCACTTGCAGGCCGTCCACCTGCGCGTCGCACAGTGCGGCCACTGCGCGCACGGCGGCCATATGCTGCGCGGCCAGGCCGGGATTGGCGCGTCTTGCACGGACATTGCGTATCAAGACCTCTGTCCCCGATATCGCCGCCAAGGCCACTGCCGTGCGGATCAACTGCCCACCGCCCTCACCGTGGGAACCGTCTATTTCGCGCATATGAACTTATCTACCGTTCTTTGCCATAGCAAGGCCCGCTGTTGTAATCTGTGTATCTTAAAGTGAAAATGGGTTGCTTCCCATGCGCTGACCGGCTGTGCTTGTGGTGCGTCAGATGCCGCGCGCGGGAGGCGAACTCAGTGTCATCGGCCTATACTTAGAGCGTTTCACAAGCGAGCCTGCCATTTATGATCAGCAACAATCTCTCCATCGTCGTGGTAGACGATATGCCTCTTGGCCGCGAGGCGGTATGCGTCGCGCTTGCCAGTAACGGTTATCACGATGTCCGTGCCGCCAGTTCTGCCAGTGAGGCACTGACACTGCTGGCGGAGCACCCCGCCGATGTCGTGCTGGCGGACTGGGTGATGCCTGAGATGGATGGTCTGGAGCTCACCAGCCGCATCCGTCAGCAGGATGAGACTGGCAACCACTATACCTCCATCATCCTGTTTACCGCAAAGGAGGGTGTGGAGAATCTTGTGCTTGCCTTTGAGCATGGCGTCGATGATTACCTGACCAAACCCGTCAATGAGCGTGAACTCACCGCGCGCCTCCACGCCGCCGGGCGCATTGCTGCGTTGCAGAATACGCTGTTTGAAACTGCCCAGAACCTGGCCGCTCACAACCTGCGTCTGGAAGAAATGGCGACCACGGACCCGCTCACCAGTCTTGGCAACCGGCGTTTTATGCGAACCCATCTGGAAGCGTTGATGCTGGAAACCGCCACGCGCGGCGGTGCCATTTATCTTGCTATCGCAGACATCGATCACTTCAAGGCCGTTAATGACAGCCACGGGCATGCGGTGGGCGACGAGGTGCTGGTGGCCGTCGCCAACCGCATGCGTCGCGCAGTGCGTCCAACCGATGTTGTGGTACGCATGGGCGGGGAGGAGTTTGCGGTGATCATGTATTGCGCAGATGCTAACCAATCCAACCCCGCGCTCTTTGAGCGTATCCTGCGCGCTATCAATCAGCGGCCAGTCAAAACCGCTGCGGGTAACCTTTCCGTCACTGTCTCACTCGGTGTCTGTTTCTACAGTGGCGCGGCGCAAGGGCCGCAGTCATTGGAAGCCCTCCTTGAATGCGCCGACGCCAAGCTGTATCAGGCCAAAGAAGGAGGGCGGAACCGGGTGGTGTATTGAGTTGGCGTTAATGCACGCGCACCTGCCGGAGTATCGGGCTATTATGAAAGTTTGGCGGCGATTTTTCTTTAGTGTGATATTTGCCCTTGCCGCTACGCAGAGCGGATGCGGAGGAGGTGGCACGCCTGCGCCGCCCGTAAAAACCTATACGATTAGCGGCACGATAAGCGCCGCCGCATATACCGCGATGGACAGTGATGTTAACGACCTCGCCGCGCCATATGCGCCGAATGACGATATCGACCATGCCCAACCGGTCGGCAATCCTGTGGCGATTGGAGGGTATGTCAATCAACCCAGGAACGGGCGCCCCGGCCGATCGTGGCGGAACGGTGATGTGTCGGATTTTTACAAGATCACCCTGGCCGCAGGCCAGACCATCACTCTCAGCATCGGCGAGGCCGATCTGCAATCCAACGATATCGACATTTTCCTGTACGACGAAGGCAAGCGCCTTGTAACCAGCTCGCAGGGTATAACCAAGACCGAATCCATCACGGTCGCACTGTCTGGCACCTATTACATCGAAGTCGCCATATGCACGTTCTGCCCTACCGGAGCATCGAACTACACCCTGACGATTGGCTTTAACTCCGCCACAGCATCGACTGCGGCAGGGGCGTTACGGCTGGGCGACGACTTTGTGCCCGGCGACATCATTGTCCAATTCAATGATGACAAGCGCTCGACGAATAGCGCCGCCGTCGCATCACGCGCCCAATCGCTCGGTTTCACCGCCAAGGCCGGTGACGCAGGCCGGCCCATGCTGCTCGGCCTGGGCGACGCCCAGCAACGCCGCCAGATGCGCAGCGCATTGGGCATAACCGCTACCGGCAGCGCAACCCGCGACGAACAGGCCCAGCTCAAGCGCGAGACCATCCAGGCGATCAAAGCGCTGCGCCGCCGCGCCGATGTCGCCTATGCCGAACCCAATTACATCCGCACCGCCACTGCGATTCCCAATGACGAATTTTATCCCCGCCAGTGGCACTATCCGCTGATCAACCTGCCGCAGGCCTGGGATATCCCCACCGGCAACAGCAACGTGATCGTCGCGGTGATCGACACCGGCGTGTTGTCCGTCCACCCGGACCTGCAAGGCCAGTTCGTCGACGGTTACGATTTCATCAAGGATCCAACCAATGCCCTGGACGGTGACGGTATCGACAGCAACCCCGCGGACCCCGGCGACCAAGGACCGACGGGCAGCAGTTTTCACGGCACCCATGTGGCGGGCACCATCGCCGCAACCACTGATAATGGCAAGGGAGTGGCTGGCGTGGCGCGGGGTGCCAAGGTCATGCCGTTGCGCGTACTCGGCAAACTGGGCGGCACCAGCTATGACATCCTCCAGGCGGTGCGTTACGCGGCGGGGTTGATCAATGATTCCGGCAAGGTTCCTGACAAGCCCGCCGACATCATCAACCTGAGCCTGGGCGGCAGCGGCTATTCCCAGGCTGAGCAGGATGTCTATACCAAGGCCCGTGCGCAGGGCGTGATCGTCGTGGCCGCCGCCGGTAATGAGGCGAGCAGCACCGACTTCTATCCCGCCTCCTACGCGGGTGTAATCTCGGTGAGTGCGGTGGATGCCACCAAGAGCCTGGCATACTACTCCAACTATGGCACGAATATCGACGTGGCCGCGCCGGGCGGCGACAGCCGTAAAGATATCAATGGAGATGGGTTCCCCGACGGCATTCTCAGTACGCGTGGCGATGATGCGGGAGGTACTTTGCAATACACCTACAGCTTTCTGCAAGGCACCTCGATGGCCGCGCCGCATGTGGCCGGGGTGATCGCCTTGATGAAGGCGGTGAATTCCAGATTGACGCCGGATAGCGTCGATGCGTTTCTGATACAGGGCGATATCACCCAGGATATCGGTGTGCAAGGACGTGACGACCAGTTTGGTTATGGGTTGATAGATGCTTACAAGGCGGTCTCGGCAGCCCAAAGTAGTGCCCTCAAGCCAACACTGATTATCAGTCCCGCCACTCTCAACTTCGGTCTGACATCCACCGAAATCGACCTTGCTGTCGGGAACATCGGCGGCCCAGTCACCGTAAATGCCCCGACGGGTGACGCCCCATGGTTGAGTGTCACGGAAAACTCCGTTGACTCCGTCACCAAGCTGGGGGTTTATACAGTAACGGTAAACCGCAGCGGCCTCGACATCGGCGCGTATTCCGCCACCCTCACCTTCACCTCATCGGCAAACACCGTAGCGCTGCGTGTCACCCTGCAGGTAGGCAGCCCCGGCGGCGCCACCAAACCGGATGCCGGTTATCACTATGTACTGCTGATCGACCCCGCCACCGGCAAGGTCGTGGAACAGGCTGCCGTTGGCGCTGATGCCAGTGGCCAATACCACTACAACCTCACCGGCGTTGCGGCGGGCACCTACCAGATCATCGCCGGATCGGATTCCAACAATAACCAGACCATCTGCGATCCCGGCGAGGCCTGCGGCGGCTACCTCACCCTGGAGCAACCCAAAACGATCACCATCACCGACAGCGGCCTCGCCGGTATCGACTTCACCACCGGCTTCGACACCAGCCTGCGCGCCAATCTGTCCGCCCAGACGCAGCAATCGGGGTTGCGCCGCACCACAGCGATTAAGGAAAGAGCCTGGCAGCGCTAAGTAATGCGGATTTGATGCGGTAACATAGCCATCGATGCGACGGTGCCCCTCAAGGTTCTCACCACCATCAACATGGTGACGCGCGACGATACTGCGGGCAAGGTATACAAGATGGAAAATTATCAACTGTTTGCCAGTGTAAATCCGGGCGTCTGGGTGGATGTCAGCATGACGGGGAGATTCTATGGCCCGGATGATGGGTATGTAGATCTGACTACGCCCACGCCATTCCGTTTCGATATTGCTGCTGCGGGTGTCGTAGCGGTGACGCCTTCGCAAGGCGAGCTCGTTGTCACGGGGGGCAATGGATCCAAGGCCACATTAATAGCCCTTAGCAATACCGATTATCGTATTGATGTCGATGCGGATGGAGACGGCATTCTTGAGAAGCAAATACCAGGAAAGTGGGCCGATCTTTGACTCCTGGGTGACAAACAAAAGGGGCGGCTTGATGCCGCCCCCTAGCCTGAAGGGATAGAGGGATGCGCAGTATCAGCCCGCCGCTTCCTTCCCCGCCTTGATCTCATCCACCATCTTCTGCAACTCACCGCGCTGGTAAAGCTCCAGGGTGATGTCGCAGCCGCCGATCAGTTCGCCGTTGATGTAGATCTGCGGGAAAGTGGGCCAGTTGGCGTAGCGGGGCAGATTTTCGAGGACTTCCGAGTCTTCGAGCACGTTGACAAAGGCAAAGTCGGCGTCGCAGGCGCGCAGGGCCTGGACGGCGCGGCTGGAGAAGCCGCACATCGGCATCTGCGGCGTGCCTTTCATATAGATGAGGACGGGGTTGCTTTTGACCTGTTGGTCGATGACTTCCAGAATTTCCATAGATTACCTCGTTTTCAGATTGTGGCGCCGTGATAGGCAGGCGGGCCGATTAAATAATAGGCCAGGCGGTCCGGTTAAATGGGATTCTACTTGTAAATCCAGTCCAAAACAATTCTTGACATAATTGCTTGGTTATTTTGCGTCGACATTCAACTGCAGCCAACACTCCAGCAGCGCCAGGTGCCACAGCTTGCTGCCTTGCAGCGGTGTCAGGTATTTCTCCGGTGCGCCGAGCAGTTTTTCCACGTACCCGCGCTGGAACAACCCCCGGTTGCGGCAGGCCTGCGAATCCAGTACGCCGTGCATGAATTCCAGGAACGGCCCGCGCACGTACTTGAGGGCGGGCACCGGGAAATAGCCCTTGGGGCGGTCGATTACCGTGTCCGGTAGCCGCCCACGCGCAATGGTCTTGAGCGGGTATTTACCGTCGTCCTTTAGCTTCAACTCTGGTGGCATCTGCGCGGCCAGCTCCACCACATGATGATCGAGAAACGGCACGCGCGCCTCCAGTCCCCACGCCATGGTCATGTTGTCCACGCGCTTGACCGGGTCATCGACGATCAGCGTCGTCACATCCATGCGCAGCACCCGGTCAAGGAAGGTGTCCGCGCCGGGCGCGGCGAGCAGCGCGGCCACTATTGCCGAGGTATGGTCCTCACCGTGATAGCGTTCTGTCACCGTCTCCAGAAATTCGGCATGGCTGCGGTCGAAATAGTGTTTTCGGAAGCGCTCCAGATCCGTGCCTGATTCGGCCTGCATCTGCGGATACCAGAAATAGCCGCCGAACACCTCATCCGCGCCCTGGCCGCTTTGTACCACCTTCACTTCCTGGGAGACGCGCTCGGCGAGCAGGTAAAACGCCACGGCATCCTGGCCCACCATCGGCTCGGCCATGGCGCGTATCGCCTCGGGTAGGCGGTCCAGGATGTCGCTGTTGGGGATGGTGTATTTGTGGTGGCGCGTGCCATAGCGTTGCACCACCAGATCCGAATATTCAAACTCGCTGCCGCGCTCCTCTGGCTGGTCTTCAAAGCCTACCGAAAAGGTACGCAAATCACTTACGCCCGCCTCGGCGAGCAGTGCCACCAGCAGGCTTGAATCAAGCCCGCCTGAGAGCAGCACGCCCACCGGCACATCCGCCGCGCTGAGATGGCTTTGCACCGCGTTGCGCAGCGTGGTGTGGACGGCCTCCACCCATTCAGTTTCGTCCCTGGTGGTGGTTGGCCGCGTCGCATTGAGCCGCCAGTAGGTATTGAAAGCGGTCGTGCCCCGCGCATCCACCGTCAGGGTGGTGGCTGGTTCCAGTTTGCGCACACCGTTGAGGATGGTGCGTGGCGCGGGTACCACTGCGTGCAATGTCAATTGATGATGCAGCGCCACCGGGTCAATGGAGGTATCCACATTGCCCGCCGCCAGCAGGGCTTGCAGGCTGGAGGCGAAGCGCAGTGTTTGCCCGTTGCGGCTGTAGTAGAGCGGTTTGATGCCCAGCCTGTCGCGTGCAAGAAATAGGCGTTGGTCACGGCTATCCCACACCGCGAAGGCGAACATGCCTTCCAGCCGCTCGACGCAGGCGGGACCCCATGCGGCATAGGCCTTGATGATAACTTCGGTGTCGCCATCGGAAAAAAAGCGATAACCCAGGGCCTGCAACTCAGTGCGCAGGGCGCGGTAGTTGTAGATTGTGCCGTTGAACACCACAGCAACACCCAGTTCGCTGTCTACCATCGGCTGGTTGGCGCGCCCGGAGAGATCAATGATCGCGAGCCGCCGGTGCCCTAGCGCCACCGGGCCGGAGGAGTAACCACCCTCGTTGTCCGGCCCGCGCCGCGCAAGCTGAGCCATCATGCGCTGCAACGCCGCCAGGTCGGGCGCGCCGCCGTCAAATCGCAATTCACCACAGATGCCGCACATAAAATATTCCCATATTTTCAACAATGTTAAGGTTTGTTAATTCCAGTCTTGATCCATTGTGCCGCAAGGGATGCCTCATTACCATGTGCCACACCTTTGGGAAACGGCATTGTGAGCTTTTTCGAAGGTAATCGATGTCGTGAATCATAGTTAAATATGGATTATAAAATTGCGGAGAATGGTTATGAAAAAAAGAAATGTGGCATACGCGTTAACTGCATCGGCGGCGCTGGTAGTTTGTGCTCAAGCTGGCGCGGGCGAGCCGGATAGCCGCTGGTATGTGGCGCCATCGGTATCGTTCATCGGTGCGGATGATGATCGTCAGGCCAAGAATCACCTGGGTGGACAGCTTGGCGTCGGCAGATCAGTAAGCGATTCCTGGAATCTGGAATTCAGCGGCGTCGGTGATAATCTGCATACGGATAATGGCGCGAACACCTTCCGGCAGCGCGGCCTGCTGCTGGATGGCTTGTACTTTCTTAATCGCAGCCCAGGCTTTGCCCCTTATGCCGTAATCGGCGCAGGCGCGCTCAGGACCACCTATGCCGGGAGCCGCAACACCAACCCCATGGCCAATGCCGGCTTGGGCGTCATGCACACCTTTAACGATTACGGCCTGGCTCTGCGTGCCGATGCGCGCTACCGCATAGACCGTGATGACAACAGCATCCCCGGCGAGAAACGCTTTGGCGACTGGCTGGTCAATGTCGGCCTGGTAATTCCATTGGGCGCGAAGGCTGTGGCGCCGGTAGCGATGGCCGCGCCCGTCGTGGCAGCGGTGGTTGCTCCGCCCGCCCCTCCTATGGATAGCGATAACGATGGTGTGGTGGATAAAAAAGACCGCTGCCCCAATACGCCTGCCGGCGCCAAGGTCAACGCCGAAGGGTGTGAGCTGGACAACGACGCAGATGGCGTAGTGGATAGCAAGGACCGTTGCCCCAACTCACCCGCTGGTGCCAAGGTCAATGCCGAGGGCTGTGAGCTGGACGGCGATGCAGATGGCGTAGTGGACAGCAAGGATCGTTGCCCGAACTCACCTGCCGGTGCCAAGGTCAATGCCGAAGGTTGTGAGCTGGACAGCGATGCGGATGGTGTCGTGGACAGCAAAGACCGCTGCCCCGACAGCAAGGTGGGCGTCAAGGTTGATGGCAACGGCTGCGAGATCGCCGAGGTCATCGTACTCAAGGGCGTGAACTTCGAGACATCAACCGATCGTTTGACCAAAGGCTCTATCGACATCCTCAACGGCGTTGCTGACACCTTGTCGAAGCGGCCGGAGATCACCGTCGAAGTGGCCGGCTACACTGACAGTCGCGGTTCCGCCTCTGTGAACCAGAAGTTGTCTCAGAAGCGCGCCCAGATGGTTGCCAATTATCTGATCAGCCGTGGTGTCAAGGCTGAAAAGTTGAGCGCCAAGGGTTACGGTGCAGCCAATCCGGTGGCGGATAACGCCACTGCTGCGGGACAAGCGCAGAACCGCCGCGTAGAGCTGCATATCTTGCAGTAATTAGAGGTAGAGCATAGGGGTTGCATCAGGTGGATTTATTTCCACAGATGCAACCCCTGTTTTTAAACTAAGGAGAGCCGCGATGTCTATCAGAAATATTGCAGCAACAATCGTATTATTGGGCACCACTGTTCCAGCAATGGCGGAAGACGCCCCCAAACCCTGGAAAGGCGAGGCAGGATTGGGCGTGGTGGCAACCAGCGGTAATACCAAAACCACAACGGTCAAGGGCTATGCCGGAGTGGTCTATGAGAAGGAAAAATGGCGCCACACTGGAAAGTTCGACGTATTGAATTCCTCCGATGCAGTGCGTACCACGGCGGAGCGCTACATGCTGTCGGGCAAGAGCGATTACAAGTTTGACGAGTTGAACTACATGTTCGGCCTGGTGGGTTATGAAAGCGACCGTTTTGCCGGATTTGATTACCGCGTGAGTGAGGTAGTGGGTTACGGCCGGCGCGTTATCAACCAAAGCAATCTGACGCTGGATCTGGAAGCAGGCCCAGGCGCGCGTCAGACCAAGTTCAAAACCGGCGATTCCGACAATGAATTGATTGGTCGCGTCGCGGGCAATCTGCTGTGGAAGCTCAGCCCAACGGCGACGTTCTCCGAGAATTTGACAAGCGAGTTCGGCAGTACATCTACAATCACCCGTTCGGTAACGGCGCTGACGGCACAACTGGTGGGTAATCTGGCAATGAAGTTATCATTTACTGCAAGGCATATCTCTGATGTGCCTGTTGCGGTGAAGAAAACGGATACCGAAACTGCGGTGACTCTGGTGTATGGTTTTTAACGGATCAAGCCGGATTACGTTTTTCAGGAGGATAATGCCATGAGCATGTTACAAGAGTTTAAAGCATTTGCAGTCAAGGGCAACGTGGTCGATATGGCGGTGGGTATCATCGTCGGTGCGGCGTTCGGCAAGATTGTGTCGTCTTTGGTGGAGGATGTAATCATGCCGCCGATTGGTATGCTGATCGGTGGGGTTAACTTCTCCGATCTGGCGATCACTTTGCAGGAAGCCACGGCGGGCGCTGCGGCGGTGAGCATGAAATATGGAAAATTCCTGCAAACCATCATTGATTTTACGATTATTGCATTCGCCATATTCATGGCGGTAAAGGCCATCAACTCGCTGAAGAAGCAGGAAGAGGCCACGCCGGCTGCCCCCGCCGCTCCGCCACCGCCCTCTGCGGAAGAAAGGTTGCTGACTGAGATCAGGGATTTGTTGCAGACCAAATAATAAAGCCCCCCCACTTCCCCCGCAAGGGGGATTTTTTTGCTCACACAACCGGCTTGGATTCACCCATTGCGCTTTCCAGCCGATAGCCATGCCGGTAGACCGTGCTGAGCTGCCATCCATTGTGCATTCCGATGTCCAGCTTCTGGCGGATCAGGCTGACATGGGTATCCACTGTGCGCGTGTTCAAATCAGCACGCTGGCCCCAGACGCTTTCCAGAATATGGCCGCGGCCAAGCAACCGTCCCGCATTGCGGAACAGGAATTCGGCAAGTTCGTACTCTTTGGAGGTGAGTTGCACCGTCTGTTCACCGTGAGTTACGGTGCGACTGGCGCGATCAAACCGGTATGGAGCAAATTCCGTCGTTTCAGGTGCCCCAGTGCGTCGCTGCAACGCGCGGAGGCGGGCCAGTATTTCCATCTGCCGCACTGGCTTGATCATATAGTCATCCGCCCCTGCCTCCAGGGCTTGCACGATATCTTCCTCGCGGTCGCGTGCAGTCACAAACAGGATAGGGATGTGCCAGTCCAGCCGCTCACGGATAAGGGTAACCACCTCAATGCCACTTAGGCCAGGGAGCTCCCAATCAATTATCAGCAAGTCGAAAGTGTTTCTCCCCAGGTCGCGCAACAAGGCCTCCCCTGCGCCAAAAACATGGCAACTGTAGCCTGCCGGATGCAGCCAATTCTGCAGCAGGGCCACCTGGTCTGGGTCATCTTCTAGGAGTGCTATACGCAAAGGACGGAGATCCGGGATAGTGGAAATTTTTAACTACAACATCCGCAATGTAGCAGTTTTAGCCTTATTGTAACAATCCGGCGCTAAAGTAGGAGGCATGAAATCTTGCATTGATGCCCGCTCTCCCCTAGACTCATTCTTATCCGCGACGCGGCATTATTTTACACATTATGAGGAGAGAAACATGGCGCACGCATTGCCTGAATTACCCTATGCCAAGAATGCCCTGGAACCCCACATCTCGGCAGAAACCATCGAATACCACTACGGCAAGCACCACCAGGCGTATGTTAACAACCTGAACAATCTTGTTCCCGGCACCGAGTTCGAAAATCTCTCGCTGGAAGAGATTATCATGAAATCCTCCGGCGGCGTTTTCAACAATGCCGCGCAGGTGTGGAATCACACCTTTTACTGGCACTGCCTGAGCCCCAATGGCGGCGGCGAGCCTTCCGGCGCATTGGCTGAGGCGATCACCAAAGCCTTCGGCTCGTTTGATGAGTTCAAAAAGAAATTCACCCAGACCGCCATCACCACCTTCGGCTCCGGCTGGGCCTGGCTGGTACAAGACAAGGACGGCGCACTCGCCATTGTCTCGACTTCCAACGCCGCCACTCCCATGACCGCCGGGCAAAAGGCGCTGCTCACCTGCGACGTATGGGAACATGCCTATTACGTTGATTACCGCAACGCCCGCCCCTCCTATGTCGATCACTTCTGGAGCCTGGTGAACTGGGATTTCGTGGCGAAGAATCTGGCTTCGTAATAGATCCCGCCACGGGGTATCCCCCGTGCAAATTACAGCGTCCCCGTGACATTGCCACGGGGACGCTGTAATATTATCTTTTGACCTCTATGGCAGTCTTTTGACTGCCTTTTTGTTTTGGAACGATATGTGAATAATCATCATGTCTAGCAACACACAGGAACCGTTGATGAATACCTATTCCCGTCAGCCCGTCAGTTTTGAGCGTGGCGCGGGGTCGTGGTTATGGGATACGCAGGGCAATAAATATCTGGACGCCTTCAGCGGCGTTTCCGTTTGCAATCTCGGCCATGCCCACCCGGCAGTAACCGCGGCCGTGTGCAAACAGGCGGCAAAGCTGGTGCATACCTCCAATCATTTTGGGATCCCCTTGCAGGACGAACTGGGCGCGCACCTTATGCGTTTGTCCGGTATGGACAAGGTATTTTTCGGCAATTCCGGTGCGGAGGCCAATGAGGCGGCGATCAAGATTGCGCGGTTCCACGGCCATCGCAAGGGCATCGCTATGCCCACTATCGTGGTGACTGAGGGCAGTTTCCACGGGCGCACCCTGGCCACACTCACGGCTACCGGCAACCGCAAGATCCAGGCGGGGTTTGAACCACTGGTGCAAGGTTTTGTGCGTGTCCCCTATAACGACCTGGAGGCGCTGCGCATCGTTGCCCGCAACAGCCCCAACATTGTCGCTGTGCTGGTTGAACCCATTCAGGGTGAGGGTGGCGTCAATATCCCCGCTGATGACTACCTGTCCGGCGTGCGCGCCCTGTGTGATGAGCATGGCTGGCTGATGATGCTTGATGAAATCCAGACTGGCATGGGCCGTACTGGTCAGTGGTTCGCCTGGCAGCACAGCGGCGCGGCGCCCGATGTCATGACGCTCGCCAAGGCGCTCGGCAATGGTGTACCCATCGGCGCCTGTCTGGCACGCGGACAGGCCGCCGAGGTGCTGCAACCCGGCTCGCATGGCTCCACCTTCGGCGGCAACCCGCTGGCGTGCGCTGCTGCACTGGCCGTGCTCAAAACCATGGAGCAGGAAAATCTGGTCGCACACGCCGCAACCATGGGGGAATACTTGCTCAACGGCCTGACGCGTACCTTGAGCGGTTACAAACATGTCACTGCGATCCGCGCTCAAGGTCTGATGATCGGCATCGAGCTCAACCGTCCCTGCTACGCACTGGTGCATCAGGCGCGCGAGCGCGGGCTGCTGATCAATGTCACTGCGGAGCGGGTTATCCGCCTGCTGCCGCCGCTGATTCTCACCGAGGCCGAGGCGGACATGGTCGTCGATCACCTGGCCGTGTTGGTCCGCGATTTTGCGGATGCCGCCTGATTTATTGTTGCTGGAAACTCCAATGGTCCCACGTCATTTTCTTACCTTAACGGATTTGAGTCCTGTCGAGCTTAGGGCGCTGATTCAGCGCGCGATTGAGCTCAAAGCGTTGCAGTACGCAGGAAAAATTCATGAGCCTCTGAAAAACAAGGTGCTCGGCATGGTGTTCGAGAAATCCTCGACACGGACTCGCGTTTCATTCGAGACCGGCATGGCCCAGTTCGGCGGCAGCGCAATCTTTTTGTCCCCGCGCGACACCCAGCTTGGGCGCGGCGAGCCGGTGGAGGACACTGCACGCGTGTTGTCGCGCATGGTGGATGTGATCATGATCCGCACCTATGCCCATGAACTCATCGAGCGCTTCGCCGCTCACTCACGCGTGCCGGTGATCAATGCCCTCACCGATCAATGGCACCCGTGCCAGTTACTGGCCGACATGCAGACCTGGTTCGAGCACCGTGGTGATATCCAGGGTAAAACCGTGGCCTGGATCGGGGACGGCAACAACATGTGCCACACCTATATCAGCGCCGCCCGCCAGTTCGATTTCCATCTGCGCATTGCCTGCCCGCCGGGTTACGAGCCTGACAGCGCCATCATGGAATCTGGCATGAAATCCGGCGGCGGGCATGTCACGCTCATGCGTGATGCGGCCTCTGCCGCGCTCAATGCCGACCTGATAGTCACGGACACCTGGACCAGCATGGGCTGGGAGGAAGAGCAGGAAAAACGCCTGCGTGACTTTGCAACGTATCAGGTCAATACCGAAATCATGGCCCACGCCAAACCCGATGCCCTGTTCATGCACTGCCTGCCCGCCCATCGCGGCGAGGAGGTTAGCGCCGAGGTGATCGACGGGCCGCAGAGCGTAGTGTGGGATGAGGCGGAGAATCGCCTGCACGCCCAAAAAGCGCTGCTAGAACTGCTGCTCGTGCAAAAATGAGGATACTTGTAGGTTGGGTCAAGCGCAGCGGACCCAACATAGTCACCAACCAGGTTATTGTTGGGTCCGGAGCGTGCGCTCCTTGACCCGACCTACAAAATTATTCACATGAACCCCCTCCTCGAACTCAAAAACATCGAGTGCCGCTATAACAGCAGCACGGTGGTGCGCGACCTTTCGCTGCGCATCAATCAGGGTGCGCTGGCCTGTCTGCTGGGGCCGAGCGGTTGCGGCAAGACTACGGTGTTGCGTGCCATCGCGGGATTTGAGCCGGTTTACGGCGGGGAAATTGTGTTGCGCGGCAGTGCGGTTTCTCGCCCTGGCTACACCCTTCCGCCGGAGAAGCGCCGCCTGGGGATGGTGTTTCAGGATTACGCGCTGTTTCCGCACATGGATGTTGCGTCGAACATCGGTTTCGGTCTGCGCGATGCCTCAAAAGAGGACAGGCGGCAGACGGTTGCACGTTTGTTGGACGTGGTGGGATTGGGCGGGCTGGGTAAGCGCTATCCTCACGAGCTCTCGGGAGGCCAGCAACAGCGTGTTGCCCTGGCGCGGGCGCTGGCGCCACAACCCGAGATGATCCTGATGGACGAGCCTTTTTCCAATCTCGATGTCGAATTACGTGAACGGCTCGGGCTGGAAGTGCGTGATATTCTCAAAAGCCAAAACATCGCTACCATCCTGGTTACGCACGATCAGCAGGAGGCGTTCGCACTCGGCGAGATGGTGGGTATCATGCACCAGGGGCGCATATTGCAGTGGGATACGCCGTTCAATCTCTACCATGAACCCGCCAACCGCTTCGTCGCCGACTTCATCGGCCAGGGGGTGTTTCTCGCCGGGAAACTGCTGGCCCCCGACACGGTAGAGACCGAAGTTGGCGTGATTAGCGGTGACCGCGCCTATCCCTGGGCGACGGGCACCAAGGTGGATGTGCTGCTGCGCCCTGATGATATCGTGCCCTGCATGGAAAGTTCACTGCGCGGCGAAATTCTCAACAAGGCCTTCAAGGGGGCGTCGATCATGTACACGCTAAGACTGGCCAGCGGCAGCAAGGTGCTGGCCCTGTTCCCCAGCCACCATGATCACGCCATCCACGAATGGGTGGGCATCCGCATCGCGGCGAATCACCTGGTGACATTTCCGCATGAGGGCGGAATTTGAGCCTGCCCTACTTCACTGCTTCGATATAAGCCAACGCCTTATCAATCCGCTGCAAGGTCCGCTCGCGCCCAGTCAGGGCTACCGTCACGTCTATCGGCGGTGACACATCCGTACCGCACACCGCCACGCGCAGTGGCTGGGCGAGTTTACCCATCTTCAGGCCGTGTGCCTCGGCAATTTCCGTCACCGCTTGATGAATCCCCTCGGCGTTCCACTCTGGCAAATCGGAAAAGCGTGCGCGTAGCGCTGCCAGGATATCCCGAATCTCGGGTTTGAGATTTTTAGTGGCGGCTTTTTCGTCAAAGGTGTCGAAATCCCGGTAGAAAAATGCGCTGTTGTGCGCCATTTCCACCAGGGTCTTGGCGCGCTCACGCTGCGCCTTGACCACCTCAACCAGTTCCGGGCCGGTGGCAGGATCAATGCCGATACGCCCCATGTGCCAGCTCAAATGGTGCGCTACATGGGCAGGATCACTGGTCTTGATATAATGCTGATTGAGCCATAGCAGCTTGCCGGGGTTGAAGGTGGATGCGGAAGTGTTGACATTGTTGGTGTCGAACAGACTGATCATTTCATCGGTCGAAAATATCTCCTGATCACCGTGCGACCAGCCCAGCCGCACCAGATAGTTCAGCACAGCCTCGGGCAGAAAACCGTCCTCGCGGTATTGCATCACGCTCACCGCGCCGTGGCGCTTCGACAGGCGCGCGCCATCTTCACCCAGTATCATTGGAACGTGGGCATAGACCGGCGGGGTGGCCCCGAGTGTTTTCAGGATATTGATCTGGCGCGGTGTGTTGTTGAGGTGGTCATCACCGCGAATGACGTGCGTTACGTTCATGTCATGATCGTCCACCACTACGGTGAAATTGTAAGTGGGCGTGCCGTCCGAACGCACGATGATCAGGTCATCCAGCTCGTTGTTGTTGAATGTTACCCGGCCGCGGACTGAGTCCTCGACCACGACGGAGTCCTCTTGCGGATTCCTGAAGCGGATCACCGGACGCACGCCGGGCGGCGGAGCATCTTTCATATCCCGGCAATAGCCGTCATAGCGCGGCTTTTCTTTTTTTGCCATCTGTTCGTTGCGCAGCGTTTCAAGCCGTTCCCTGGAGCAGTAACAGTGATAGGCCTTGCCTTCGGCCAGCAACTGCCGGGCCACCTCGCGGTAGCGGTCAAAGCGGTCGCTCTGTGAAAACGGACCCTCGTCATACTCCAGCCCCAGCCACGTCATCCCCTCCAGAATCGCATTCACCGATTCCGCCGTGGAGCGTTCCAGATCGGTGTCCTCGATGCGCAGAATAAACGTGCCGCCGTGCTTGCGTGCATACAACCAGGAAAACAGCGCAGTACGGGCACCGCCGATATGGAGATAGCCGGTGGGGCTGGGGGCGAAACGGGTGCGGACGGTCATGGGTAATTCCTTGATGAAATCATGCGCGAGCAACTGCTCAATCTATCTCGGCATTGTAACGGAAAAGCGGCAGAGGGGCTAACGCGCGCCCACATGAAGGCGTGGTTGTGTTTATGAGACGCGAGGCCGATACAATTTAAAGTATACTAAAGGCGCCCTTTTTTCACTTGTGCCCTTTAGGGTACTCGAGGCACTATTAATAACCACCGGATGAAAACCCATGCGGCATTTTGATGCTAATCGACGCCTGATGAAAAGTGTGTGCTTTTTGGCGGGTGTTTTTTGCGTTCCCATTTTATCCCATGCCGCTGAGCCCCTGCCGGATGCAGTGCCGCTGCTCGCCGTAACGGCGGAGCAGTGGGCGAGCAACAGCGAGGCTATCGTATCAATGCCTCCGCTTGTGGCTGCGATGCAGGATGTCATGAACAGGCCCGCAAGCCGCATCGTGCTGCGCTACCCCCGTGGCGAGGAAGGCGTAGCGTGGGCGCAGGAGCTGCGCGACTGGCTGGTGGCGCTGGGCATGTCTTCCGATCGCATCGAGATGGTGCAGAGTGGCGCTGGCGGGGCCATTGAGCTTGCTGTTCTCGCCGCACCCAACAAGGAGGGCGCTGGTCAATCGGGCAGCGCAGGCATGGCGTCCTTTCCTGTTGTGGATATTCCCTCGATGGATCAGGGAGAGACCCCATGAGCCGCGTCGCCGCAATCCAGATGGCCTCCGGGCCGAGCGTCAGCGCCAATCTGCTGGAGGCCGCCAGACTCATCCGCAATGCCGCGCAAGCGGGTGCGGAGCTGATCGTGCTGCCTGAAAATTTCGCCATTATGGGTGTCACGGAATTCGATAAGGTCAAGATCAGCGAGCAGGACGGGCAGGGGCCGATCCAGGATTTTCTCTCCCAGCAGGCTGCAAAACACGGTGTCTGGCTGGTGGGCGGCACTATCCCGCTGGTGGCGAACAACCCGAACAAAGTGCGCGCCGCCTGCCTGTTATTTAATGCCAAAGGCGAGCGCGTGGCGCGTTACGACAAGATACATATGTTCGATGTGCGCGTCGAAGAAAGCGGGGAAAACTACGTCGAATCGGAAACGATCGAGGCTGGAGACACGACGGTGGTGGTGGATACCCCTTTCGGCAGGCTGGGCCTGGCGGTGTGCTACGACTTGCGCTTTCCGGAGTTGTTCCGGCGCCTGCTGGATGATGGCATGGAGCTGGTGGCGGTGCCATCGGCGTTTACCGCCATCACCGGCAAAGCCCACTGGGAAACGCTGGTGCGCGCCCGCGCCGTGGAAAATCTGTGCTATGTGGTTGCCGCTGCCCAGGGTGGTTATCACGTCGGCGGACGTGAAACCCACGGCGACAGCATGATCGTCGGGCCATGGGGTATAGTGCTGGATCGCCTGCCGCGCGGCTCAGGGTTTGTCAGCGCGGAGATTGACCGTGGCCGCCTGGAGAGCATGCGCCGCAACTTTCCGTCGATACAGCATCGCAAGTTGCGCTGTTCATAAAAAATCATAAAGATGTTGGGAATACGCGTAGCAGCGGCAATTTATTGCTTTTCACCTCTATAAAGTCCAGACATGGAATTTTAGAGGTTCCCATTAAGCCAGAACCCGGAAGCCGAAATCATGAATACATCGCTTGATATTGCCCGCCACATGCTGCTTGCTCCTTCGGGCCTTACCGAGGCAGATCTCCACGGCGTACTGGGTCAGGTATTGAACCACGCCGTGGACAGCGCCGACCTCTATTTTCAGGCCACGCATTACGAATCCTGGTCGCTGGAAGATGGCATCGTCAAGGAAGGCAGTTACAGCATAGATCGCGGCGTTGGCGTGCGTGCCATCAGCGGCGAAAAAACCGGCTTTGCCTATTCCGATGAAATCGCCCTGCCCGCGCTGACCGAGGCCGCCCTCGCCGCACGCGCCATCGCCCGCAGCGGACAGCAGCACCGGGTAAAAGCCTTGTCAGCCGTCGCAGGCCATGGCCTGTATTTGCCTACGAATCCGCTGGGGACATTGCCCGAACAAGACAAGGTGGCCTTGCTGGAGTCGCTGGACGCAGAGGCGCGCAAGCAGGATCCGCGTGTCAAGCAGGTGATGGTCAGCCTCGCGGGCGTCTATGACGTGGTGCTGGTGGCCGCGTCAGATGGCACACTGGCTGCCGACGTGCGTCCGCTGGTGCGTGTCAACGTGAGCGTGATCGTCGAGCACAATGGCCGTCGCGAGCAAGGGTCGAGCGGTGGTGGTGCGCGTGCCGGTTACGAGTTTTTTTCAGGAGACGGGCGTGCGCTGGGTTATGCGCGCGAAGCGGTACGTCAGGCGCTGGTCAACCTCGATGCGCGCGACGCACCCGCCGGTGCCATGCAAGTGGTGCTCGGGCCGGGCTGGCCGGGCGTGTTGCTGCACGAGGCGATCGGCCACGGACTGGAAGGCGACTTCAACCGCAAGGGCACTTCTGCATTTGCCGGGCGCGTCGGCGAGCGTGTCGCCTCCCCGCTGTGCACGGTGGTGGACGATGGCACCCTGGACAGCCGCCGCGGCTCGCTCAATGTCGATGACGAAGGCACCCCCACGCAACGCACCGTACTCATCGAAAACGGCATCCTCAAGGGCTACATGCAGGACAAGATGAACGCCCGCCTGATGGGCGTCGCGCCCACCGGCAACGGCCGCCGCGAGTCCTATGCGCATCTCCCCATGCCGCGCATGACCAATACCTACATGCTGGCCGGGGAACATGATCCGCAAGAAATCATCGCCTCGGTGAAAAATGGCCTGTACGCCGTCAACTTCGGCGGCGGCCAGGTGGACATCACCTCCGGCAAATTCGTGTTCTCGGCGAGCGAGGCCTACATGATCGAAGACGGCAAAATCACCTACCCCGTCAAAGGCGCCACCCTCATCGGCAACGGCCCCGACGTACTCACCCGCGTCAGCATGGTCGGCAACGACCTGAAGCTCGACACAGGCGTCGGCACCTGCGGCAAGGAGGGACAGAGCGTGCCCGTCGGCGTGGGGCAGCCGACGTTAAGGATAGATGAGTTGACGGTGGGGGGGACGAGCGCGTAACACTCGTTAGGCCTCTCTGAAGCGCAGCGGTCGCGGAGCGCAAAGCCGAGCAGGGTGGGCACGTTGTGTGTGTGTGTGCCCACGGGGGATCAATAAACGAGACACATGCGATGGGTGGCTTGGTCCTTGATTAAAAATTGCATAGAGAAGACTAACTGGCCAGAGATTAAGGCCTCATTATAGCGAAGGGCGTAGGGTGCATCCCACGCACCAAATCAAACAAAGCAAGTAGCCCGGACGAAGCGCAAGCGGAATCCGGGAAACGCTATCCCTCCATGCACATTCCCCGCAGATTCTACTCTATCCCATCCAAACTACGCTCGCTGACATCAAAATACCGGGGGCGACATAAACGGGTTATGTCCGGTATTCCGCATTAATCCGCACGTAGTCATAGGAGAAGTCACAGGTCCATACCTTGTCGTGATGTGTGCCGCGTCCCAGGTGGATGCACACGGTGATTTCGTCGCGCTTCATCACCTGTTGCCCCAGTTCCTCACGGTATTCAGGCGCGCGGCCGCCGTTGCGGACGATACAGACTTCATCAAGATAGATGGTGATTCGCCCAACATCCAGACCAGAAAGCCCGGCGCGGCCCACGGCAGCGAGGATGCGGCCCCAGTTGGGGTCGCTGGCAAAGAACGCGGTTTTGACCAAAGGAGAATGGGCGACGGCGTAGGCCACCAGCGCGCACTCATCAGCGCTCCCGCCCTCCTGCACCTCGACAGTGATCAGTTTGGTGGCACCTTCGCCATCGCGGATGACGGCCTGCGCAAGCTCGGTGCAAACCTCGGCGACTGCCGTGCACAGCAACTTATAGGCATCACTGGATGTGCTCGCAATGGGCGCGAGTGCGCTTTTCCCTGTAGCAATCAGCACACATGCGTCGTTGGTGGAGGTGTCGCCGTCCACGGTGATGCGGTTAAATGACACCGCCACCGCTTCGTTCAGGCATTGCTGCAACAGCGCGGGATCACAGGCCGCATCGGTGGCGACAAAAGCGAGCATGGTGGCCATGTCGGGACGGATCATGCCCGAGCCTTTGGCGATGCCGGTGACAGTGACTGCCTGCCCGTCTATTAGGAGGTGGCGCGACGCGCCCTTGGGCACGGTGTCGGTGGTCATGATGCCGTGGGCGGCATCGTCCCAGCCCGTCTCATTCAGATTTGCGCAGGCCTCGGGCAGCCCGGCAGTGATGCGCTGCACCGGCAAGGACTCGCCGATCACACCGGTGGAAAACGGCAGGACGGACTCGGGCATACACCCAACCTGTTGCGCCAGCGCGGCACAGCAGGCCAGGGCATCGCGCATACCCTGTTCGCCGGTGCCGGCGTTGGCGTTGCCGGTATTGATCAGCAGGTAGCGGGCGGCGGCAAGATGATGGCGGGCCACGGTCACCGGCGCGGCGCAAAAGGCGTTGCGCGTGAACACCGCGGCGCAACGCGCGCCCTCTGCCAATTCCACCACCACCAGATCACGCCGCCCCGGTTTTTTGATACCTGCGCATGCCGTGCCGAGCCGAATGCCTGCCACCGGATGCATTTCTGGCAAACCTGTCAATCCTACCGCCACTATCTCGCCCTCCGGCCCTCTCCCCGACCCTCTCCCGCAAAGCGGGAGAGGGGGAGTCAAAACAGAAATGGATTACACCAACTTCCCATGACAATTTTTATACTTCTGGCCCGAACCGCAGGGGCAAGGTTCGTTACGACCGACCTTGCGGCCTTCGCGCACGACGGGGGTGTGCTGTTCCTCACCTATCGCGCCTTCGCCTGCTTCGCCCGTGGTCATGGCACTCATCTGCGCATGCTCAAAATGCATGGGGACGTGCGAACGGCGCTGCTCTTCGACGGCCTGTACGTCTTCTTCGGCGCGTATCTGCACCCTGGAGAGGATGCTGATCACCTCGCGCTTGATGTTGCCCAGCATCATGCCAAACATATCGAAGGCTTCGCGCTTGTATTCCTGCTTGGGGTTTTTCTGGGCATAGCCGCGCAGATGGATGCCCTGACGCAGGTGATCCATCGCCGCCAGGTGATCCTTCCAGTGGGTATCCAGCACTTGCAGCATCACCGCCTTTTCGAAATGGCGCATCACGGGGCTGCCCGCCTCGGCTTCCTTGGCGACATAGGCCTTTTCCACCTCATCGCGAATGCGCTCGCGCAGCGTCTCTTCGTGCAGGTTTTCGTCGGTATGCAGCCATCCCGCAATATCAAGCTTCAGGCTGAACTCCGCCTCCAGCGCCTCTTGCAAGCCGGGGATATCCCACTGCTCATCAAGGCTGTGCGGCGGTATGTGCTGGCTGATTAAGGTCTCCATCACATCGGCGCGTATCGCGGCAATGGTTTCGGACACATCCTCCGACTCCATCAGGTGGTTGCGCTGCTCATAAATCACCTTGCGCTGATCGTTGGCGACATCGTCGTATTCCAGCAATTGCTTGCGGATATCGAAATTGTGCCCTTCCACCTTGCGCTGGGCGTTTTCAATCGCCTTGCTGACCCAGGGATGCTCAATCGCCTCGCCTTCCTCCATGCCCAGTTTTTGCATGATTGCGGATACGCGATCAGAGGCGAAAATGCGCATCAGATTGTCTTCCAGTGACAGGTAAAAACGCGTTGAACCGGCATCACCCTGCCGTCCTGAACGACCGCGCAACTGGTTGTCGATGCGCCGCGATTCGTGGCGTTCTGTGCCGATGATGTGCAGTCCGCCCAGCGCCAGCACCTGCTCATGGCGCTTCTGCCATTCGTCGCGCAGCCGCTGCACTGCCTGCTCATCCGGCTCTTTCAGCGCGGCCAATTCCACTTCCAGGCTGCCGCCCAGCACGATGTCAGTACCACGGCCCGCCATATTGGTGGCGATGGTAACCGCAGCCGGACGCCCTGCCTGGGCGATGATCTCCGCCTCGCGGTCATGCTGCTTGGCGTTGAGCACTTCATGCTTGATCTTTTGCTCGGTGAGCAGGCGCGACAGAAGCTCGGATGCTTCAATTGAGGCCGTGCCGACCAGTACCGGCTGGCCACGCTCCCGGCATCCTTTGATATCTTCGATGATCGCGGCAAACTTTTCCTTGGCGGTAAGATAAATCAAATCGCCGTGATCCTTGCGGATCATGGGCCGGTTGGTGGGGATGACCACCACCTCCAGACCATAGATCTGCTGGAATTCGTAGGCTTCGGTATCCGCCGTGCCGGTCATGCCAGACAGTTTGTTGTAAAGCCGGAAATAGTTCTGGAAAGTAATCGACGCCAGTGTCTGATTCTCGTTCTGAATCGACACGCTTTCCTTTGCTTCTACCGCCTGGTGCAACCCATCGGACCAGCGGCGTCCCGGCATGATGCGGCCCGTGAATTCGTCGACGATGATCACCTCGCCGTCCCGCACGATGTATTCGACATCACGGTGGTAGAGCACATGCGCGCGCAAGGCGGCATTCAGGTGATGCATCAGGCTGATATTGGCGGCATCATAGAGACTCTCGCCTTCCTGTAGCAGCCCGGCATTAAGCAACAATTCTTCGGCCTGCGCGTGACCTTCCTCGGTGAGATAGACCTGCCGCGCCTTTTCGTCCACGGAATAGTCGCCCGGCCCTTCCTCTACGTCCTGCTTGGTCAGCTTGGGGATAAGTACATTGATCTTTTTGTACATATCCGAGCTGTCTTCGGCAGGACCGGAGATGATCAACGGCGTGCGTGCCTCGTCGATCAGGATCGAATCGACCTCGTCAATCACCGCATAATGAAGAGGACGCTGCACGCGGTCGGCGGGGCTGAACGCCATGTTGTCGCGCAGATAGTCAAAACCAAACTCGTTGTTGGTGCCGTAGGTGATGTCCGCCGCATACGCCTCGCGTTTGGCGGCGGAATCCTGCCCGGAGAGAATCACGCCCGTGGTCAACCCCAGGAAACTATAGAGCCTGCCCATCCAGGCGGAGTCGCGGCGCGCCAGGTAATCATTGACCGTCACCACATGCACGCCATTGCCAGCCAAGGCATTCAGGTAGACAGGGAGCGTTCCGACCAGGGTTTTACCCTCGCCGGTGCGCATCTCGGCAATCTTGCCATCGTGCAGCGTCATACCGCCGACCAATTGTACATCGAAGTGACGCATGTTCATGACACGCTTGCCCGCCTCGCGCACCGTGGCGAAGGCCTCCGGCAACAAGGCGTCCAGGGCCTCGCCCTTGGCGAGCCGCTGCCGGAACTCTTCAGTCTTGGCGCGCAACGCGTCATCGGACAGGGCGGTATACTGAGGCTCAAGCGCGTTGATGCGCGCCACAGTGCTTTGCATGGCTTTTACGAGCCGCTCATTGCGGCTGCCAAAAATTTTGCTCAGGAATTTGGTGACCATGGGATAATCAATTCAGAAATCGGAGGATGGGGAAAGGAGCTAGAAGTCTGTCTGACTTAGGTAGACTCCCAGGATAAAGGCTCCCAGTCTATGTTATGTTTTCGTTTACATCGCAATCATTAAAAAACATGCCAATCAAGACACCTAAACGCATAGCCGGCCTGTTGGCAGGAAGTCATGACACGCTCCAGCCGCTACTCGCCCGCGCCAAGCGGCTGGAACAGTTGAACCATGCCTTGCGTAACCAGCTTCCGCCGCCGCTAAACCAGCACTGTCAGGTGGCAAACATCCGGGGGGATACACTGGTATTGCATGCCGACTCTTCCGCCTGGGCGCTGAAGTTGCGCTATAGCGTGCCCGTCATGCTTGCACAACTACAAAAAACCCCCGCCTTGCAGAATCTGCGCGGCATCGACATCAAGGTCAGGCCCGCTAGCATGGTCGCCACCCCGGCAGAAAAACCAAGGCGCGCACACATGTCCGGGGACACCGCCAGCCTGCTTGACAGCATGGCCGATGCCATCACCCACCCCAAGCTCCAGGCCGCGCTGCACCGTCTGGCGCGGCATGGAAAACACGGCTAATTCTATTTCAAAACGCCAATATATGTAGGGTGCGTCCCACGCACCAATGATTATGGTGCGTGGGACGCACCCTACGATTTTACTTTATTGATTTAGAATGCAATAAGGGCGCCCTTAAATCAATCGCTCAACCCGCCGTCACCGGCTGCAGGAACGACACGGGGGCGGATTTGCTGTCTTCTTCGAAAGTCACCAGCTCCCACGCGTTTTCGTTGGCCATCAGCGCACGCAACAGACGATTATTCAATTGGTGCCCCGATTTGTAGCCGCTGAACGCGCCGATCAGGCTGTGCCCCAGCAGGTAAAGGTCGCCCACGGCGTCCAGCACCTTGTGTTTGACAAACTCGTCTTCGTAACGCAGACCATCTTCGTTGAGGATGCGGTAGTCGTCCACGACAATCGCGTTATCGGGGCTGCCGCCCAACGCCAGCTTGTTTTTGCGCAGCATCTCTATGTCGCGCATAAAACCGAAGGTGCGGGCGCGGCTGACTTCCTTGACAAACGAGGTCGTGGAAAAATCCACAACCACCTCTTGGGGACGCCCCTTGAAGGCCGGGTGGTCGAAGTCGATGCTGAACGATACCTTGAAACCGTCAAAGGGATCGAATCTGGCCCACTTGTCGCCATCCTGAACAAGCACGGACTCCTTGATGCGAATGAAACGCTTGGGCGCGTTCTGCTCTACCACGCCAGCGGACTGGATGAGGAACACAAAGGGGCCGGCGCTGCCATCCATGATTGGCACTTCAGGCGCGCTGATGTCGATACAGGCATTGTCGATGCCCAGACCCGCCAGCGCCGACAACAGATGCTCCACGGTGGAAACAGACGCGGCACCGCTGCCCAGCGTTGTGGACAAACGGGTATCTCCGACATTGTCCGGGGAGGCGTGGATTTCCACCGGCGGATCAAGATCCACGCGGCGAAACACGATACCCGCATCGGCGGCGGCAGGCCGGAGTGTCAGGTACACCTTTTCACCGGTGTGCAAACCGACGCCTGTGGCCCTGATGACGTTTTTTAAAGTGCGCTGCTTGATCATGCTAACAATACCACGATATCCATACACGATAGCTTACCCTGCCCCGCCATCACGACGGGACACTGCGAGGCTTCTTTGGCGCCATGTTATCACAGCGCAACAAACCCTGCCTAGTAAAAACAGGGGCGTCGCTGCCACGTGCTGGCCGGAGCTCCGGCCAGCACAGCCGCTCAATCCGCCTGGCGGCGCAGAAACGCAGGGATATCCAGGTAGTCCAGGTTGGAATCCAGGTTGATCGCCTGCGCATGGCGCCCGGCCACGGCCTGGTTACGCATCACAGTCGGACGGTCCAGCTTGCCGTAATCAATGTCGCCCATGCCAAATCCTGCGTTTTGGTCGCTGGCGTAGCTGCTCTGCGCACTGCTGTGACCGGTGCTCAATCCGGCGACGCTCTGGTAAACCAGCTTGACCGGCTTTTCGGTAATCTCCTCACGCCCACCCAACCCGGTTGCGACCACGGTGACGCGCAGTTCGCCAGCCACCATATCAGGGTCGATTACCGTCCCCACCACCACAGTGGCGTTCTCCGAAGCGAACTCTTTGATGATATTGCCGACCTCTTCAAACTCACCAATAGACATGTCCAGACCGGCGGTGACATTCACCAGAATGCCACGCGCGCCGGACAGATTGATGTCTTCCAGCAGCGGGCTGGCGACGGCGGCCTCGGCGGCGCGTCTTGCGCGATCATCACCGCTGGCGGAGCCTGAGCCCATCATGCCCATGCCCATCTCGGACATCACGGTGCGCACGTCGGCAAAGTCAACGTTGATCAGGCCGGGACGGGTAATCAGTTCCGCGATGCCCTGCACCGCGCCCAACAGGACGTTGTTCGCCGACTTGAAGGCGTCGAGCAGGGATACGCCCTTGCCCAGCACGGAGAGCAGCTTTTCGTTGGGGATGGTGATCAGCGAATCGACATGCTGCGCCAGTTCCTTGATGCCGGCTTGCGCCACCTTCATGCGCTTGGCGCCTTCGAAGGGGAACGGCTTGGTCACCACTGCCACGGTCAGGATGCCCATTTCCTTTGCGATCTGTGCCACGATGGGCGCTGCGCCGGTGCCGGTGCCGCCGCCCATGCCGGCGGTGATAAACAGCATATCGGTTCCTTCGATCAGCTCCATGATGCGGTCACGGTCTTCCAGCGCCGCCTGCCTGCCGACATCGGGATTGGCGCCCGCGCCCAGCCCTTTGGTCATGCTGCCGCCCAGTTGCAGCACGGTGCGTGCCGATGAGTTTTTCAGCGCCTGAGCATCGGTGTTGGCGCAGATGAAATCGACGCCATCAATGCTCGCCACCACCATATGCTCAACAGCGTTGCCGCCGCCGCCACCCACACCAATGACCTTGATAACTGCGTTTTGACTGTATGCATCCATTAGTTCAAACATGATTTTATCTCCTAAAATAACCCGCCGTTGAATCGCCATTACCACAGAGACACCGCAAGCTCCGTGGCCAAACCCTTGAAACTAGAAACTCCCCTGAAACCAGCCCCTCATCCTTTCCCACATGTTCTTGACGCCCTCTTTCACCTTCGCCTCCCCGCCACGCCCATGACGCTGCTGGCAGCCGAACAACAATAGTCCGACACCCGTGGCATGAATCGGATTGCGCACTACATCCACCAACCCCACGACATTCTGCGGAACACCCAGGCGTACCGGCATGTGGAAAATTTCCTCTGCAAGCTCGACCACACCTTCCATCTTGGACGTGCCGCCGGTCAGCACGATGCCGGCAGCAATCAGGCCTTCAAACCCGCTACGGCGTAGCTCCGCCTGAACCAGGCTCAACAACTCTTCATAGCGCGGCTCAATCACCTCGGCCAGCGTCTGGCGCGCCAGACGGCGCGACGGGCGCTCGCCGACACCGGGCACTTCGATGGTTTCATTGACGCTGGCCAGTTGCCGCAACGCGCAACCGTATTTGATCTTGATGTCCTCGGCAAACTGGGTGGGCGTGCGCAGCGCCACGGCAATATCATTGGTCACCTGATCACCGGCGATGGGTATCACCGCCGTATGGCGAATCGCGCCGTCGGTAAAAATGGCAATGTCCGTGGTGCCACCGCCAATATCGACCAGACACACGCCCAGCTCTTTTTCATCCTCGGTCAATACCGCGTAGCTGGAGGCAAGCTGTTCAAGGATGACATCGTCCACTTCCAGGCCGCAGCGCCGCACGCATTTCTCGATATTCTGCGCCGCGCTCACCGCGCCGGTAACGATGTGTACCTTGGCCTCAAGACGCACGCCCGACATGCCGATGGGCTCGCGGATGCCCTCCTGGTGATCGATAATGAATTCCTGCGGCAGGATATGCAGGATCTTCTGGTCGGCAGGAATCGCCACCGCGCGCGCGGCGTCGATAACACGATCGACATCGGCGGAGGTGACTTCCTGGTCGCGAATCGCCACGATGCCATGTGAATTGAGGCTGCGGATGTGGCTGCCCGCGATGCCCGCGTAGACGGAGTGAATCTGGCAGCCGGCCATCAGCTCGGCCTCTTCCACGGCACGCTGGATGGATTGCACGGTGGACTCGATATTCACCACCACGCCCTTCTTCAGGCCGCGTGAGGGGTGCGAGCCGATACCGATGATATCGACCTTCCCCTCCGGCGTAATCTCGCACACTATCGCCACCACCTTGGAGGTGCCGATATCGAGACCTACGATCAAATCTTTGTCAGACTTCTTGGACATTTAAATCTTTTACCCCTACCTACCTAAACCAGTTGAGTTGCTGCGCAACGCTTGGTGGGTTACGCAAAAAACGCTCTTGTACCCTTTGGGTAAACCCACCCTACATTTTCGCCATTCCGCTTCATACCTTTTTCCAGCGCACTGCAAATCCGTTCGTGTAACGCAGATCCACCTCGCCGATATCCGCCGCGCGTGCCGCGAGCGCTATCGGATAGATGCGCGCAAATCGCGTCAGGCGCGCATCGTCCGCAACGTGGCCCAACACCAGCAGGGCGCCGTTATCCAATTCGATCCGCCAGGAACGGCGCTCATCCAGCGATACGCGGCTGACATGCAGTGCGAGCGGCTTCAAGGTCTTGTCCATGTCCCGGTAACGCGCGGCGACCACGGTCTCGCTGCCTTGCGGCCCCTGCAACTCGGGCAACCCTGCGGGATAACTCGCCGCAGGAGGAAAGAACAGCGCGCCCTGGCTGTTGACCAGCCCGCCGCTGCCCCAGCGCGCCACGGGCAGATGTTCCACCACGGCAATCTGCAGCGTATCCGGCCAGACGCGGCGCACGCTGACGGCATTCACCCACGGCAAACGCAGCACGGCATCCCTGACCGCATCGACATTGACATTGAAAAACCCTCCCGCCGTATACGCGGTGGCCGCCTGCTGCAACTGTTGCGTGCTCAGGTGATGAAATTGGCCTTCAACCTTCACCGCCGCAATCGGCAAGGTACGCGGATCATCCAGCTTCACCGAGCCCCATGCTGCCAATCCGCACACTGTCACGCCCAGCGCCGCCATGACGATCAGACGGGCATTGATGCGCGCTCGCCAGCCACCGTCGGTTTGAGCCGGCTCGATGCGTCGATTGGTTTTAGGCGTGCGTTTGCTGAACATCTGCTTTAAAGATCTCTTTCCTTAATTTGATTGCATGGTGCCCTTCATGGGTGCAGCGTTGTTTCCAATACCCGCCACACCAACTCGTCAAATTCGATTCCGGCCACACGGGCCGCCATTGGCACCAAGCTGTGGCTGGTCATGCCGGGTGAGGTATTCATCTCCAGAAAATACGGATTGCCCTGGTGGTCGATCATGAGATCCACCCGCGCCCAGCCCCGGCATCCCAGCACGCGGAAGGCGCGCAACACGATATCGTGCAGGCGGCTCTCCTCATCGGCGGGAAGGCCCGGGCAGTAGTAGCGCGTATCGTCGCGAATATACTTGGCCTGATAATCATAGAACTCACACGGCGTTTCGATGCGGATCGAAGGCAGCACGCAATCGCCCAGGATGGGGAACTGCACCTCTTGCCCTTCGATAAACTGTTCCGCGAGCACCAGGCTGTCGTATTGCGATGCTGCCTGCCAGGCCTCCACAAGCTGATCGGCGCGCGTCACCTTGGCGATACCGATGCTGGATCCCTCGGTAGCCGGTTTGACGAAAATCGGCAGCCCGAGCTGATGCACGACGGCATCAGGATCGAAGCCTTCCTCCAGCAGGATATAGCGTGGTGTAGGCACGCCCGCGGCCTGCCACACCAGTTTGGTACGCCACTTGTCCATCGCCAGCGCGCTCGCCAGCACGCCGCTGCCGGTATAGGGGATATCCATCAGCTCCAGCGCGCCCTGGATGGTGCCGTCCTCGCCGTAGCGTCCGTGCAAAATGATGAAGGCGCGGTCATAGCCGCGCAGATCAGCCAGATCACGCTCGGCGGGATCGAAGGGATGGGCGTCGACACCACGGTTGCGCAATCCGGTCAGCACGGCGTTGCCGCTCATCAGCGAAACCTCGCGCTCGGCCGACCGGCCGCCCAGAAGTACCGCGACCTTGCCGAAATCCGCTGGATTATTGGTGTTGCGCGTCATGACTCAAACCTCTTTTGACGGGAGGCGCTCACCGATAATGTGCGCCTCCCGGATTAATCTAATGCCGTGTTCCCGCTCCACCACATCTGCTACATGCGCGATCAATGTCTCGATATCCGCTGCCGTGGCATTGCCTGTATTCACAATGAAATTGGCGTGCTTGGTGGACACGCAGGCGCCACCGATGCACGTGCCTTTCAGTCCACTGGCCTCGATCAACCGCGCCGCATGATCGCCGGGCGGATTGCGGAACACCGATCCGCAACTGGGCTGATTGGTCGGCTGGGTGCGGTTGCGCTGCTCCAGCAATTCCTTGATGCGCGCCTGACTGGCCTCGGTATCGCCGCTTTGCAGCCTGAAATTCGCAGCGATGAACCATTCCCCCGCAGGCCCGGTGACGCTGCGATAGCCGACATGATATTCGTCCGGTCTGCGTATACGGCGCACACCCTGGTGATCAATGGTCTCCACCGATTCGACCAGCGGCCAGGTCTCGCCACCGAAGGCGCCTGCGTTCATCGCCAAGGCGCCGCCTACCGTGCCGGGAATCCCGGCGAAAAATTCGATGCCCACCAGCCCCTGGCGCGCACAGTGACGAGCCACTTTGGCGCACGGCACGCCCGCCTCGGCCCGCACAGTGACGCCATCATGCTGTAACCCGCCCAGCGCACCGGCAATCATGATGACAGTGCCGTTAATGCCTCCATCACGCACCAGCAGATTGCTGCCCAGGCCAACCCAGAATAGCGGTTCACTCTCCGGCAACTGGCTCAGGAACAGCGCCAGATCGTCGATATCGGCGGGCTGATAAAACTGCCGGGCCGGTCCACCCACGCGCCAGGTGGTGTGGCGCGCCATGGACTCATCACGGAGCAGGGTGCCGCGCAAGGCTGGTGGCTGGTGGTGCATTGTGCCCTTCATGGGTACGCCATCACGCCATCAAGTCTTTAAGTTGCTGCGGCAATTTCGCCGCCGCTGCACCGATGTCGCCCGCGCCCAGCGTGAGCAGAATGTCGCCCTTGCGCAGCAGCCCGGCCAGCGTTTCCGGCAGTTCAGCGACACGCTCCACGAACACGGGATCGGCATGGCCGCGCGCCCGGATGGCGCGGCATAGCGTTCGCCCGTCGGCCCCGGCAATCGGCGCTTCACCGGCGGGATACACCTCCACCAGCGCCAGCACGTCCACCTCGGAGAGCACCTTGGCGAAGTCTTCAAACAGATCGCGGGTACGCGTGTAGCGATGCGGCTGGAAAGCCACCACCAGGCGGCGTTCAGGCCAGCCAGCGCGAATCGCCTGCACCACGGCGGCGACTTCGCGCGGATGATGTCCATAATCGTCGATCATCAGCACGCCGCCCGCAGGCGTGTCGATCTCGCCGTAATTCTGGAGGCGCCGCCCGACGCCCTGGAACCCTGCCAGACCGCGCAGAATCGCATCATCGGCAACATCCACCTCATGGGCGATGGCTATCGCCGCCAGGGCGTTCAATACATTGTGGCGGCCCGCCAGATTCGCGGTGACCGTCAACCAATCGCGTTTACCGGGGCGCGACACGGTGAAGTAGGTGCGATCCTGCTCCTGGCGAATATCGCTGGCGAAAATATCCGCACCGCTGTCCTCACCGATGCCATAGGTAATCACCGGGCGTGTCACCTGCGGCAGGATCTGGCGCACCACCGGATCATCCAGGCACAGCACTGCCAGCCCGTAAAAGGGCAGGTGGTGCAGAAACTCGACGAAGGTCTGGCGCAGCCGCCCGAAATCGCCACCATAGGTCTCCATATGGTCGGCGTCGATGTTGGTCACCACGGCAATCATCGGCTGTAAATACAAAAAAGATGCGTCGCTCTCGTCGGCCTCGGCCACCAGATATTGGCCCGCGCCGAGACGGGCGTTGGCGCCAGCGCTGTTGAGCCGTCCACCGATCACAAAAGTGGGATCCAGTCCGCCCTCGGCGAGCAGGCTGGCGGCCAGGCTGGTGGTGGTGGTTTTCCCGTGTGTGCCCGCCACGGCAATGCCTTGGCGGAAACGCATCAGTTCAGCGAGCATCTCGGCGCGCGGCACCACCGGGATACGCAAGCGTGTCGCCTCGATCACCTCGGGATTATCGGCGCGCACGGCGGTGGAGGTCACCACCACGTCGCAGCCGTTGATGCACTCCGCGCTGTGGCCCAGCGAGATGGAAACACCCAGCCCTGCCAGGCGGCGCGTTGCGGCGTTCTCATGGACATCCGAACCGGACACCTGATAGCCCAGGTTATGCAACACCTCCGCGATGCCGCTCATGCCTGCGCCGCCGATGCCTACAAAATGAATACGTTTAATGCGTCTCATGCTCGCGCCGCCTCCATACACAGTGCCGCCACTACGCGGGTGGATTCCGGTTTCGCCAGACGCCGTGCGATGCGCGCCATCTCTAAAAGTTTTTGCCTGCCCTGCTGCGGCGCCTCGCAGAAACCGGCGAGCAGTTTACCCAGCGACTGCGCGGTGAGCTGCGGCTGTGGCGCCAATATGGCCGCACCTGCATCCGCCAGATACGCCGCGTTGTGCGTCTGATGGTCATCCACGGCGAACGGGTAAGGCACCAGAATCGATGCCGCGCCCGCCGAGGCCAGCTCCGACACCGTCAAGGCGCCTGCACGGCACAGCACCAGATCGGCCCAGGCATAGGCCTCGGCCATATCACCGATGAATGGATCAACACGCGCCGCGACGCCCGCTTGTCGGTAAGACTCACGGGCGGCCTCGATGTGCTTTTTCCCCGCCTGATGCCATACCTCGGGGCGTACCCCCGGCCCCATCGCCTTGATGGCATCGGGCACCGTTTGATTGAATACCTGCGCGCCCAGACTACCGCCTACCACCAGCAGACGCAGCACGCCGCCGCGCCCGGCAAGGCGCTGCTCCGGCGGCGGCAGCGCGGTGATCGTGGCGCGGATAGGGTTGCCGGTGGCGACGGCCTTGTACCGTGCCGGAAACGTGCCGGGGAAGGCTTCCAGAACCTTATTCGCCAGCCGCGCCAGCCAGCGGTTGGTCATCCCCGCGAGGGCATTCTGCTCATGGATCACCAGCGGCTTGCGCAACAGCCAGGTGATAAACCCGCCGGGGCCGGTGACAAAGCCGCCCATCCCCAACACCGCCATCGGACGGCGGCGCATCACTATTGCCAGCGATTGTGCCATCGCAACCATCAGCTTGAAGGGCGCCAGCAGCAGGCTGATCGGCCCTTTGCCGCGCAGGCCGCTGATCGACACCCATTCGATGTCGATACCGGCGCGCGGCACCACCTCGGCTTCCAGGCCGGCACGGGTGCCCATCCACACCACCTCGACCCCTTGCGCACGCAACTCATCGGCCACCGCCAGCGCCGGGAAAACGTGTCCGCCAGTGCCGCCCGCCATAATCAAAACCCGCTGTACGCTCATGTCGCCACGGCTCCCGCAGCACGCACCACAGGGGCGGTACGTGCATGGTCGTGCGCGCGGGTTTCATGCGCGACGCGCAACAGCAACGCCACTGCCACGCACATCACCACAATACTGCTGCCGCCGTAACTCATCAGTGGCAGCGTCAGCCCCTTGGTCGGCAGCACGCCCATGTTGACGCCGATGTTGATAATCGCCTGCAAGGCGATCCACAACCCCAGCCCATAGGCGAGATAGGCCGCGAAGCTGTGGCCGGCCTTTTCCGCTGTCCGCCCGATGATATAGGCGCGCACCACCAGCAGCGCGAACAAGCCGATCACCACCAGCGAACCCACCAAACCCAACTCTTCGGCCAGCACCGCAAACAGAAAATCGGTGTGCGCCTCGGGCAGGTAGAACAACTTCTGCACGCTCGCGCCCAGCCCCACGCCAAACCACTCGCCGCGCCCGAAGGCGATCAGCGCCTGGGTCAACTGGAAACCGCTGTCGAACGGATCGGCCCACGGATTCATGAAGCCCGTCAGGCGCGCCATGCGATACGGCGATGAAAAGATCAACCCCACCACCGCCACTGCCAGCGCCGCCATCAACGCCACGAACGGCAAAAGACGCGCGCCGCCCAGGAACAGCATGCCCAGCGCAGTGGCGAACATGACCGCAGTGGCACCGAAATCCGGCTCCAGCAACAGCAGCAACGCGATCAACGTCAACAGCAGCATTGGTTTGATAAAGCCCAGGATCGAGTTACGCACCTCCGCCCCGTGGCGCACCAGATAACCGGCGATATAGATCACCACAAACAGCTTCACCGGCTCGGAGGCCTGCAAATTAAACAACCCCAAAGAGACCCAACGCTGACTGCCGTTGATCACCTTGCCTATCCCCGGCAGCAACACCAATGCCAGCAACACCATGCCAACCAGCAGCAGTGTGCTGCCCGCCTTTTCCCAATAAACCAGGCGCGTGCGCGCCACCAGCACCGCTGCCATCACGCCCACCATCACAAATGCCACCTGGCGGATGATGTAATAAAAGGGATGGCCAAACTGGCGCTCGGCGATATTGAGCGATGCGGAACTTACCATCACCACCCCCAGCACCAGCAGCGTGAGCGCCGCACCGAGCAGCCAGGGGTCACCCAATGGCAGCGCGACCGCAGATCGTGCCGGTGCCTGGGGGCGCGTCCCGCTACGCGGACTCGGCATTACCACCCCGCCCCGCCCTGCAACCTTGCTGGCGTTCTTTGCGCGCGACACCCAGATTTTTTTGAGCCCCGCAATCATGCGGTCACCTTCAACACTGCACTGGTGAATACATCGCCACGCTCTTCATATCCGCTAAACATGTCGAAACTTGCGCAGGCCGGTGACAACAGCACGACATCGCCCGGTTGCGCAAGATGACGTGCCTGGGCCACGGCGTCCTCCATGCTGGCCGCATGCACCACTGGCGTCACGCCGCCCAACGCGGCTTCGATGAGCGGCGCGTCGCGCCCGATCAACACCACGGCGCGCGCCTTGTCCGCAGCTGCCTGGCGCAACGGTGTAAAATCCGCTCCTTTGCCCAGTCCACCGGCAATCAGCACCACCCTGCCCGGCATACCTTGTAATGCGGCGAGCGTGGCGCCGACGTTGGTCCCCTTCGAATCGTTGTACCAGGCCACACCCTCTTTCTCGGCTACCCACTGACTGCGGTGCGGCAGGCCCGGGAATTCACGCAGGGTTTGCAACATTGCCGCCATCGGCAAGCCCATGACATCACCCAAGGCCAATGCCGCCAGGGCATTGGCGACATTGTGCATGCCCTTGATGCGCACCTCGGCCACCGGCATCAGCGGTTCGCTATCCCGCGCCAGCCAGGGCCCATGCACCCGCTGCATAATTCCGAAGTCATTAAATTCCGGCTCACCCAGATCAAAGCGCACCGTGCGCCTGCCCGTCTGCGCCATGCCCATCACTACAGGATCATCAATATTGAGCACCATCACGCCGTCGCCGTGAAAAATGCGCTGCTTGGCAGCAGCGTATTCATCCATGCTTTGATAACGATCCATATGATCAACACTGATATTGAGCACTGTCGCCGCCGCAGCATTGAGCGAGGACGTGGTCTCTAGCTGAAAACTGGACAGCTCCAGCACATACAGATCCGGCTCAGTGGCGCCAATCAGATCAAGCGCGGGCATACCAAGATTACCGCCGACGCGCACATTGCGACCAGCGCGTACGGCCATCTCGCCCACCAGCGTGGTCACGGTGCTCTTGCCGTTCGAACCGGTGATCGCCACCACAGGCGCGGCGGCATGGCGCACAAACAATTCGATATCACCTAGCACCGGCACACCGCGCCCCATGGCCTGGACAATCAGCGGCTCGCGTAGCGACACGCCGGGGCTCACCACCAATTGCTGTGCGGCGGCAAAGGCGGCGGGGTCAAAACCGCCAATAAAGACCGCCATGCCCGGAAACTCCTGTTCCAGGGCGGCCAATCCCGGCGGGAAATCGCGACTGTCGGTCACCGCCACCGGCACCCCGCGCGCAGCGAGAAAACGCGCACAGGACAGGCCGGTCTTGCCCAGACCAACGATCAATGTATTGAGTTTTACCTCATTCATGCTCATCGTATCTTCAACGAACTCAAGCCAACCAGCACCAGGATCACGGTAATTATCCAGAAGCGCACGATGACGCGCGGTTCCGGCCAACCCTTCAATTCATAATGATGATGCAGCGGCGCCATGCGGAAGATGCGTTGGCCGGTGAGTTTGTATGAACCCACTTGCAGCATCACCGACACCGCCTCCATCACGAACACCCCGCCCATGACGAGCAACACCAGCTCCTGACGCACCACCACCGCGACCACGCCAAGCGCCGCGCCGAGGGCGAGGGCGCCGACATCGCCCATGAACACCTGCGCCGGATAGGTGTTGAACCACAAAAAACCCAGGCCCGCCCCGACTATTGCGCCGCAAAACACCGCCACCTCGCCTACACCTGCGACATAGGGGATGCTGAGGTAAGGTGCGAATTTGGCATGCCCCGCGACATAGGCAAATACCGCCAGCGCCCCCGCCACCAGAACGGTGGGCATGATCGCCAAACCGTCCAGGCCATCGGTCAGATTAACCGCGTTGCTGGTGCCGACGATCACGAAATAGGTGAGCAGGATGAACACCACCCCCAGCTCGATGGAGGCATGCTTGAGGAACGGTATCAGCAGATCGGTTTCGGCCGGGGTTGCCGCGTAGTGATAGATGAACACCGCAGCGCCCAACCCCACCACCGACTGCCAGAAATACTTGGCACGCGCCGACAGGCCCTTGGAGTTGCGCAGCACCAGTTTTTTATAGTCATCCACCCAGCCGATCACCCCAAACAGTAGTGTAACGATCAGCACCAGCCAAACATGGCGATTGCCCAAATCACCCCACAGCAGGGTGCTCAACGCAATCGCCACCAGGATCAACGCACCGCCCATGGTTGGCGTGCCGGCCTTGGTCAGATGGGTCTGAGGACCATCGTCGCGCACGCTCTGCCCCACCTTGTACATGGTCAACTTGCGGATCATCGCCGGCCCCACCAGCAGCGAAATCGCCAGCGCAGTGAGCGCACCCAGCACGACGCGCAGCGTCAGGTACTGGAACACACCGAAGCCGGTGTGGAACTGGGACAGATATTTGAAAAAATAAAGCAGCATTTAATTGGCCTTTAAGAACCTGTTCAAAATCTCGATCAAGGGATGCAGCGCAAGGCGGAAACGGGCGAAAAAGCGGAGTGTACTTGTAGTACATGAGCATTTTGAGCCCGTTTCCAACGCCGCGATGCGCCCTTCAGCGAGATATTGAACAGGTTCTAATGAAATCACGCCTTTTCCACCAAAGCATCAACCACTCGCTCCATGCGCATGAACCGTGATCCTTTCACCAGCACTGTCGTCCCTGGCGCCAGATCCGTCAGCAGCGCGGCTATCAATTCATCGTGGCTGGCACAGTGCCGCCCGTTCGCACCAAACTCCCGCACCGCGCCCACGCTGAGTTCCCCGGTGGCATAGAGGCGGCCTATACCGGCCTGCCTCGCTTGCGCGCCCACTTGCTCATGGAACAGCGGCGCATCATCACCCAGCTCGCCCATATCGCCCAGCACCAGCACCTTTTCGCCCTCAACGGTGGCCAGCACAGCAATCGCCGCCTGCACTGACGGCGGGTTCGCATTGTAGGTGTCGTCTATGATACGCGTGCCATGTATACCCTTTTTAACCTGCAAGCGCCCTTTGACCGCGCGCATCGCCTCCAGCCCCGCCTTAATGTCGGCAAGCGTAGCGCCCGCTGCCAATGACGCGGCACTCGCCGCCAGGGCGTTCATCACGTTGTGCATGCCCATCAGAGGCAACACCACAGAGGCATCACCGGCAGGCGTGTGCATATGAAAAGAAGTTGTAATGGCGGTATCGTCCACCTCGCATCGCACGCTCTCCGCTGCCGCGTAGACATCCGCTGAATTACTCATGCCGAAAGTCATGCAGCGGCGTCCGCCCAGCAGGGTGCGCCAAAACCCGGCATAGACATCATCGGCATTCACTATGCCAATGCCGTTTTCATCCAGCCCTGCGTAGATTCCGCCCTTGGTATGCGCGATTTCATCCAGACTACCAAAACCTCCGATATGGGCCATGGCAGCGTTGGT
Organism: Gammaproteobacteria bacterium; assembly: GCA_021731145.1. Lineage (GTDB taxonomy): Bacteria > Pseudomonadota > Gammaproteobacteria > Ga007554 > LNEJ01. The sequence goes on from JAKFXX010000022.1 coordinate 49,770, forward strand.
AATCAGCGCCACAGTGGGCCGTGCCAGATTGCTTAGATAGGCGATCTCGCCAGGATGATTGGCGCCCATTTCGATCACCGCGCAACGGTGCTCATCGCGCAGGCGCAACAGCGTCAAAGGCACACCGATGTCATTGTTCAAATTGCCCTGGGTCGCCAGCACCGGCCCACGTCGCGCCAGTATCGCGGCGAGCATCTCCTTGGTGGTGGTCTTGCCGTTGCTGCCAGTGACTGCAACCAGCGGCATGGCGAAGCGCACACGCCATGCCGCAGCCAACTGGCCTAACGCCAGGCGGGTATCCGCCACGCGCAGGGTAGGCAAAGCAGACTCAATAGGCGTGCTGACCAGCGCCGCCACCGCGCCACGGACAGCGGCCTCCGCCACAAAGGCATGACCATCAAAATTCTCGCCGCACAGCGCAACAAATAGATCCCCTTGCTGCAAGGTGCGGGTATCGGTGTTCACTGCCGCGAACGCCACATCCTCGCCATGCAGCTCGGCACCCAACGCCTTGGCTGCTTCGGACAACGTCATCATTCTGCAACTTCTCCGAGCAAGGCGCTCACCTGAGCACTATCGCTGAATGGCCGCTTATCATCACCCATGATTTGATAATCCTCATGACCCTTGCCTGCCACCAGCACCACATCGTTTTCTTTCGCCTGTTTCAAGACATGGGTAATCGCCCGTGCGCGGTCACGCTGCACATGCACATGACCAGGCTCATGCAGACCCGCCGCAATCTCCGCGATAATTTCATCCGCATCCTCATGACGGGGGTTGTCATCGGTGAGTACTACATGGTCGGCATAGCGCTGCGCCACCTCGCCCATCAGCGGGCGTTTGCCGCGGTCACGATTGCCGCCGCAGCCGAACACTACCCACAGCGCGCCCCGGCAGTGCTCGCGCAAGGCTTGCAAAACCTGCCGCAGTGCATCCGGGGAATGGGCGTAATCGACCACCACCAGCGGCTTCCCATCACTTCCACCAAAGCATTCCATGCGCCCCGGCACTGGACGGATCCGGCTGACTTTGTGCAGGGCATCGAGAAAATCTATGCCCGACAGCACCAACGCCGACAGCACCGCCAGCAGATTGCTGGCATTGAAACGGCCCAGCAGCCTACTGGGAAAACGCCCCTCTCCCCACGGGGTGACAACGTGCATTTCCATGCCATTGATATATTGATGCAGCACTGTGCCCTGCACCCTGTTCATCCTGGCTGCAACATGACGCGACGGGATACCGCCTTCATCGCCCTTGCCATACCCGACAAGAGAATAACTTATCGTTTTCACGCTCGCGGGCATGGATTGCAGCAGCTCGCTACCAAAGGGATCATCAGCATTGATCACCGCATAGCGCAGCCCCGGCATCTCAAACAAGCGCCGCTTGGCGCGTGCATAGGAGGCCATGTCACCGTGATAATCGAGATGATCGCGGCTGAGGTTGGTAAAAATTGCCAGGTCGAACGCAACACCGTTGACCCGCCCCTGCTCCAGCCCGTGGGACGATACTTCCATCGCAACACTCGCCGCACCCTTCTCCAGCATGTCAGCCAGCAGGGCGTGCAGGGAAATCGCATCAGGCGTGGTGTGAGTGCCTGTCTCCAAGCGCCCGGACAGGCCATTGCCCAGCGTGCCAATCACACCGCAGGGCGCGTTTTCGTTGAGCGCCTGGGCAAGAAACTGGCTACACGAGGTCTTGCCGTTGGTGCCCGTCACGCCCGCCACAAACAACCTGCGCGTGGGATTGCCGTAAAACCGTTCGGCGATAATCCCGGCGCACCGGCTCAGATCTGCAACGCCGAACAAAGGGGTATTCTCAGACAACGGCGGCGCAGCCGCCTCGCCATCCGCCTCATAGGCAACAGCAATTGCGCCCGTCCGAATCGCAGCAGCGATAAAATCGTGGCCACGTTGAGATTGTCCCGCGCACGCCAAAAACAGATCGCCAGGCCGGGTCTTGCGGCTGTCCATCGACAAGCCCCGAATCTCCCGGTCACTGGCGGCGTCAACGTGTGCATATCCTTCCAGCAACATACTCAATGCGCAGCTGCGCGACACCATCACAATACCCCCGCCATATGCTTGGGCTGCGGACTCGATACATGTGCCTGACGAACCGCAGGCTGTCCCGGCATCGCCTGCACTGCAGCACCCGTAGCATTTTTACCAACCCCATCTCCCTGCACCAACTGTGTCCGCAGCGATTGCACATCGTCCGGCGCCACATCGAGGAGGCGTAGCGCACCCGCCATGATCCGCCCAAACACCGGCGCCGCCACCAATCCGCCGTAGTATTCGCCACTGCGCGGCTCGTCGATCATCACCACCATGACCAGGCGCGGCTTACTGACGGGCGCCATGCCGGCAAAAAGGGCAAGGTAGCGGTCAGCCGCATACCCACCTGCCTGGGACTTATGCACCGTGCCGGTTTTGCCCGCCACCCGATAACCCGGCACACCTGCCGACAAACCGGTGCCACCGGCATTCACCACCGACTCCATCATCTTCAACACCTGCCCGGCGACTTCAGGACGCATCACCTGCTCACCCTGCGGCGGCTCGGCTAAGTGGACGAAAGAGACTGGCTTGAATTGGCCGCCATTCGCCAGCACCATATACGCACGGGCAAGTTGCAGCGGGGTCACCGACAGACCATAACCGTAAGAAAGCGTGGCCCGCTCAACCTCACCCCAACCTTCATAGCCGGACAGTGCGCCGGTCATTTCTCCAGGGAAACGGCCCCCGCTGGCGGCGCCAAATCCCACCCGCGAAAAAATTGACCATAACTGCTTCGGCTCCATCGCCAGGGCCATCTTGGTAGCACCGACGTTGCTCGATTTCTGAATAACGGTAGACACATCAATGACACCGTAGTTATGCACATCGCGCACCGTATGATTGCCCACCTTGAACAAACCGGAGCCGGTATCAATCATGGTGGTGGGGCGAAATTTTCCGGTTTCCAGCGCTGCGGCAACGGTAAATGGTTTGATCGTGGAGCCAGGCTCGAAGACATCCGTTACGCCACGGTTGCGAAAATCATCACCGCGCAAATTGGCGCGATTATTTGGATTGAACGAGGGTTGATTAACCAGCGCCAACACCTCACCGGTATTCACATCAAGCATCACCACCGAACCTGAGCGCGCATGACTGCTCTGGATTGCCGCTTTCAATTCACGGTAGGCGAGATACTGAAGACGCCGGTCTATGCTCAAGGCCACATCCTTGCCCGGCAGCGGCTCGCTCACTCTCTCGACATTTTCCACAACCCGGCCCAAGCGGTCCTTGATCACCCGTTTGCTGCCCGGCATGCCATGCAGCCATTCGTCATAGGCCAGCTCCAGACCCTCCTGGCCGGTATCATCCACATTGGTAAAACCGACCACGTGCGCCGCCACCTCGCCCGCCGGATAATAGCGGCGATACCCACGTTGCAGGGATACGCCCGGCACGCCCAGCGCCATCACCTGCTCGGCCAGATCCGGGCTGACATTGCGTTTGAGGTAGACGAATTCACGCCCCACGCGACTGGTCAGATGACGCCCCAAACCTTTTGCATCAATATTCAGCAGGCGTGCCAGATGCGGCCATTGCGCACGCGCCGCCAGCAGCTCTTGCGGATTTGCCCACACCGAGTCGACCGGGGTGCTAATCGCCAGCGGCTCGCCATTGCGATCAGCAATCATGCCGCGATGCGCGGGTGTCGCCACCTCTCTCAGATGACGCGCATCACCCTGATCCTGTAAAAAATCATTGCTCAATATTTGCAGATCCAGCGCACGCCATACCAGCAACAAGGCAATCGCGCCCAGCACACCCAGCACCACCAGGAGCCTGACCGGCTGGGTATGGGGTGTATTCTGCGTCATGGCTTTACGATCACCACGGCTTCGGGTGGAGGCAGAATCATGCCCAAGGTAGTACGCGCCGTACCTTCAATCCTGCCATGCGTCGCCCACGTGCTTTGCTCCAATTGCAACTGCCCCCACTCGACAGCCATATCGTCACGGACCTTCTGCAGGGATTGCAATTCGACAAACAACTTACGGCTCTCATATTTGCTATAGACCACAGCGAAGGCAGACACCAGCACCGCCGCCGTCAGAAGGCCGCCCCGGAAATAACGGCTATTGAACAAGGCCAGCCGTGAAGTTTTTGAGTTGCTCACCATCATCTTCTTAAACCTTCTCCGCCACGCGCAACACCGCACTGCGTGCACGGGGATTGGCCTGCAACTCCTCCGCACCCGGATATATCGCCTTACCCACCGCACGTAAACGCGGGCGCAACTGCGCCTGCGTCACCGGCAGCCCCGGCGGAAAGTCATCGCCGCGCACCTGTTCACGGATAAAACGCTTTACGATCCGATCTTCCAGGGAATGAAAACTGATCACCGCCAGCCGTCCGCCGGACGTCAGCGCCTCGACCACCTGAGGAAGACAGGTCTGCACATCCTCAAGTTCGTGATTAATAAAAATGCGTATCGCCTGAAAACTGCGCGTAGCGGGGTGCTTGTCTCGCTCCCAGGCCGGATTGGCGGCGGCCACAATCGCCGCCAGACGGCCAGTGGTGGTGATGGGCGCTTCCTGCCGGGCGGCAACGATAGCGCGCACAATGCGCCGGGCATAACGTTCTTCACCGTAGGTATACAGCACCGATGTGATCTCCTGCTCCGAGGCGGCAGCCAGCCACTGCGCGGCGCTGATACCCGTCGCGGGATCCATGCGCATATCGAGTGGCCCATCCTGCCGGAAGCTGAAACCACGCTGGGGATCGTCCAACTGGGGCGAGGAAACCCCAAGGTCAAGCAACACACCGTTGACCTTGCCCACCCAGCCGCGCTCCCGAACATACTGCCCAAGCATGGCAAACGTCCCTCGCTCAATCGAAAACCTTGGCTCACCCTCAAACATCTGCCGCGCGGCAGTCACGGCCTGCGGATCCTTGTCGATGCCCAGCAATGCACCGTGCGGACCCAACTGCTGCAATATCACCTGCGCATGGCCGCCGCGCCCGAAGGTGGCATCCACATAGATGCCCTCCGGCGTGATATTCAAGGCGTCTATCGTCTCCGCCAGCAGCACTGGACGGTGAAGATAGGCGTCAGTCACTGTGGCGCGGGATTCCATACTAAACTCCACTAAAGCGACAACGACTCCAACTCTGCGGAAAGGCCTTCCTCGCCTGCCTCTTCGTTCGACCAGATGGCACTCCAGGCTTGCTCATCCCACAGCTCAAACTTATTGACCTGACCAAGCAGCATCACCTGCTTGTCGAGTCCGGCATACTCCCGCAATTTGGGAGGCAACAGGATACGGCCCGCACTGTCCAGCTCACACTCGGTGGCATGACCGATCAGCAGTCGCTGCAGGCGGCGCGTCTGCTTATTGAGGCTGGGCAATTTCGCCAGCTTACGCTCAATCTCTTCCCACTCCGGCAGGGGATACACCAACAGACAGCGGTCGTCACGATCCACGGTGATCACCAGCTGACCGCCGCACAAATCCTGCAGGCGATCGCGATACTTGGCCGGCATTGCCATGCGGCCCTTGGTATCCAGATTCAGTGAAGTGACCCCGCGAAACAAAATTTATCCCCACTTTTTCCCACTTTGCCCCACTCGACGACACTATAGGTATCACAAGCCACCCCTGTCAAGAAAAAAACACCACGGAAATGGATAAATTCCTGCTTTGTGGACAGTGACTTAGCGCAACAACACGGGAATTGGAAGCAGGCAGGGACAAGAAGGGGAGCAAGCGGCAATCAAATCAAAAAGTTGGAGCGGATGATTACAGCAAAACATTAAGAGTGGGGCGGGGTCAGCATGTAGAACCAAGAAATAAAGGAGTCGGCCTATAAGCCGGGTTCTGTCGTGGACAGCCATTCATCTGGGATGTGCGTCACCGCACACCTCAAGCAACCTACCCGGGAACAGTGCGGGCCGCACCATCGTCCCCCTATTTGGTCTTGCTCCGGGCGGGGTTTTCCCTGCCACGGCTGTTGCCAGCCGCGCGGTGCGCTCTTACCGCACCATTTCAACCTTACCTGCCTCTTGCGAGACATCGGCGGTATATTTTCTGTGGCACTTTCCGTAGACTCGCGCCTCCCAGGCGTTACCTGGCGCCCTGCCCTGTGGAGCCCGGACTTTCCTCCATACCCTCGCGGGTACCGCGGCTGTCTGGCCAACTCCACCCACTAGAATACGCGTGAACGCGCAACTCCGCAAATATTTGCGGAGTTGCGGCCGCGCCGTAATGAAAAATTCATCATTCTGTTACGGCTCCGTAACACAAAATCGCCATTCTTTACCAGAACATAACCGGAACACACGAATGCCGCAGGCGCGGCCTAAAACTAAAAGAGGAGCATAGGTCATGGCACTGGCGGCGAGACAAAACCAATATTTTGAGATCGAATCACACCAGGGACATCACCTGCATGTCGGCCTGGCAAATTCGAGAAAAGACATCGAGGCCGCCCAGCGCCTGCGCTATCAGGTGTTTGTCGAGGAAATGGGCGCATGCATCTCGTGCAAACAGCCCGGCATGGAAAGCGACCGCTTCGATCCCTACTGCCAGCACTTGCTGGTACGAGACCTCAACAATAATCAGGTGGTAGGCTGCTACCGCATCCTCACCGATACCCAGGCCATCGAAGCCGGTGGTTTTTATTCGCATACCGAGTTTGATCTGAAAAATATCCTTTCCATGCCCGCGCGCATCATGGAGGTAGGCCGCACCTGCGTCCACCCCAATTACCGCAATGGCAGCACCATCGGGCTGCTGTGGGCAGGGCTCACACGTTACATGTCCATCAACAACTTCGATTACATGATGGGCTGCGCCAGCGTCCCCATGGGCATGGGCGTGAAGAAGGTCGCAGCCACTTATCGCCACCTGCGTGACAACCACCTCAGCCCCGAGGCATGGCGCGCCACACCCAGGTTAGCCGTACCCGGCATGGATCTGTTTCAGCATGACACAACGACTGCGCCCAGCACCCCACCCCTGCTCAAGGCCTACATGCGCCTCGGCGCGGTAATCTGCGGCGAACCCGCCTGGGACCCGCACTTTAATGTAGCGGACGTGCTGATCATGCTCGACAGAGACCGGCTGGACGCGCGCTATGTGAGGCATTTCGCAAGCCGGGCCGCGTGATAAGCAACCTGCCGAGATCGAAAGTGACGCTAATGAAATGGACTCCACCCTTCTTCAAACGGCATCATAATGTGCCAAGCGGGTGAAGGGTCACCGGCTAAACGAAAAAGGAGGAGTCCATCATGAAGCATACTGCAACTGTGATTGGTTTGGA
>JAKFXX010000038.1 GCA_021731145.1 Gammaproteobacteria bacterium
ACCCACAATCGGTACTTCGCTACCCTGGCCGATGTGCTCGTGGCCGTCGAAGAATGCTTCGAGCGATGGCGGAAACCCAATTCTGTGCTGCGTAGATTATGCGGCATTATTTAAGACGCTATATTTAACGGGCATTGAGGTCAAGGCCAGCAGTAATGTGGACGGCAAAGACTTCAAGGGATTACGCCACCTGAAAGAAACTGAACCGCATGCCTTCCAGCGGGGCATCGTACTGTATACCGGGCGCGAAGTCGTGCCGTTCGATGCTGACCTGTTTGCCGTGCCTTTGTCGATGTGGTGGGCAGTTAGCCCGGCCAGTTTTACACCGTAGGAGCGCTTTCAGGGGCAACCACTCCCCTGAAACCACTGCGCAGTTTCCGCCAGGCCCTGCTCCATCGTAAACGGCGGCGTCCACCCCAGCTCCCGCCGGATTTTAGAGCTGTCAATCACCAAAGAATCCAGCAGCCGTTCCACCTGCGCCGATTTGCCGGTCAACTGCCCCGCTAAACGCAGCAAGGCGGGTGGTACAGGCAGCAATCGCGCCGGACGCCCCAGTGAAGTGGCAATACGCCGGATCAACTCTGGCGTTGATACATCCTCGCCGTCGCTCACCAGATAGGTTTGACCAGCGGCGGCAGGGTGCTCCAAACAAGCAATGATGGCATCGACAAGATTGCCGACGTAGACAAGACTGCGGTGATTGTTAATCGCCCCGAATGGTAGTGGCACACCCTTTTGAACCAAGGCCAGTAATCTCAAAAAATTTGCACCCACCCCCGGCCCGTAGACCAAAGGGGGGCGCAATATGACGACCTCAAGCCCTGTTTCCTGGGCAACGCGATGTAAAGCCTGTTCGGCCTCCCATTTACTCACTCCATAAGGATCTTGTGGGTTTGGTTCATTACCTTCCGCAAACGCCCTCAATGTTCCCCCCTTTAACAAAGGGGGGCCAGGGGGGATTTGAGTAGATGCGATTTGTGAAGGATATGGCCCCGGCGCTTGCTCCCCATTCACCTTGATAGAGCTCACATAAACAAAGCGCCGAACACCCGCACGAGCAGCCTCGCGCGCCAATCGCTCGGTTCCAGCCACGTTCACCTTGCGAAACTCCGCCAACGGATCGGTAACACTGTCGTGCATGACATGAACCCGCGCGGCAAGATGAACAACCCTATTCACACCGATAAGGGCATCTTCCCAACATGTATCCGGATCGATGTCGCCTACAGCAACCTCGTAGCCGACAAGGGATGAAGCGCGGCCACTACGGCGAACAACCGCGCGCACTCTGAAACTTGATTTCAACAATGCATCGACAACACCCCGCCCGACAAAACCGTTAGCGCCCGTGACTAACACAATCGGGTTCATTTCATTTTCTAACACAACAACTGCCGATACACATCAAGAGTTTCGCTCACAACCCTTTCCACCGAAAACTCTGCCATGGCGATTTCTCGCCCTTTGGCCCCCATGCGCCGACGCAGTTCCGCATCTTCAATCAAGCGCCGCAGAGCTTCTGCCAATGCCGTAGCGTCGCGCACCGGAACAAGGAAGCCGTTTTCTCCATCCCGAACAATTTCCCGACAGCCCGGCACATCTGTGGCCACAATGGGGAGTCCACTGGCAGCAGCTTCAATAAGCACTTTTGGCAGACCTTCGCGATATGATGGCAAGCAAACAATATGTGCCTTTGCGAATACCATAGGCATGTTGGCATGTTGCCCCCACCACTCCACTACATCGCTCTGTTGCCAGCTCTCTAACTGAGACTTAGGCACTGCCGCTGGATTGCCAGAATCAGTATCTCCTACCAGAGCAAAACGGGCTTTAATGCCCCTATCGCAGAGCTGCCGCGCCGCATCTACAAACTCCCCAACCCCCTTGTCCCACAACATACGCGCGGCGAATACTACTAAGGGCAGACCCGGCGGTTCTGGCACCGGAGAGAACTGAGCCATGTCCACACCCGAGCCTTTGATTAATACTGTTTGACGCGCATCAACCAACCTCGACATCAAAAATGAAGAACGATCATCGGGATTTTGAAAGATCACCCGCCCATTTGCGTGACCCAAGGCAAAGCGATAAGCTCCCTTAACAATCATGCGCAGGAGGGACGCCTTGAAACCCCGCGCAATAAAAACATAGCCCAAACCAGTGACGGCGCTTACAACCGCAGGTACGCCCGCAAGGCGCGCCGCGATACCCCCATAAAGTACCGGCTTTATAGTAACCAGATGTACCAAATCAGGCTTTACCTTTCGATAAAGGCGATATAAAGCTACCACACTCGCCAACTCTTCTCCCAGGTGTACTCCTCGGCGGGTAAGGGGAATTGGATGGAACGTAAAACCCACAGCAAGTATCTTTTCCGCATCGTCCGACAGAGGCGTCGCCACATGAACATCAAAGCCCTCGCCCTGAGCAGCAAGCGCTAGCGGCAAGCGGTGAGAAAGAAAGAAATTTGCATCATTAACAACATATAAAATGCGCATGCTCATTAGCGACAAAAGGCTGAAGCAGCCGCACTCTCATTATTCTGATTCTCCAACCAAGCCTGAAACATCAAAACATCCCATAAGTGATATTGCCAATTCCTCTTCCCAGAAAGATGCTCTAGCCACTTGACACGAATCGGTTCTGGATGAAAATAGCCCTCTCGCCGTAACCTTCCCTCATCCAATAGATCCTCAGCCCATTCACGCAATGGGCCGCGCAACCAGGAATCAATTGGCACACCAAAACCCATCTTGGGTCGCTCGATCAATTCCTTTGGTACATATTTGTAAAGCACTTGCCGTAAAATCCACTTACCCTGGCCGTTGCGAATTTTCATGGGCAATGGCAAACGCCAAGCAAACTCCACCACCCGGTGGTCTAATAAGGGCACCCGCGATTCGAGGCTGACTCCCATTGACGCGCGATCTACCTTCGCCAGGATATCATCTGGCAAATATGTCATCGTATCGAGGTACATCATGCGATGGCTGAAATCTTCCAGGTCAGCCCATTGACTCCGGTCAGTCAACACGGTCAGCGGTTCATGCCCGCCAATCACCAACGCATCAGGGTCTTTCCAGTGCGAAACCAAACCCTGATACATTTCCTCAGGTTGCCGTGCGCCTAAAATCTCTGCCAGTTTATGCAGTTTATCCCCCGGGGTGCGCTGTCGAAGCTTGGATGGCAGCAACGGCCCAAGCCGGGCAAAAATATCATCCCACCTCTGCGGCGGAATGCCTTTCAGCATTTTCCCAATAAGCACACGCATTTCACTCGGCATCCAGCCAATTCTTTTCCAGAGGTCTCTGCCCCAGAAATAGCGATTATAGCCGCCGAATAATTCGTCCCCCCCATCCCCTGAAAGGCTCACCGTTACATGCTGGCGCGCCAATTGCGAGACAAGGAATGTCGGAATCTGCGAGGAATCGGCAAAAGGTTCATCATACAGCGTCGGCAACCGGGGAATCACCGCCATCGCCTGCTCCGGCGTCACATATAACTCGGTGTGATCAGTCCCTAAATGCTGCGCGACTGCTTTGGCGTGTTCCGCTTCATTATAACCCGCCTCATGAAAACCAATGGTGAAGGTTTTGACTGGCCTGTCACTTTGTGCTTGCATCAACGCGACCACAGCAGAAGAATCCACCCCACCCGACAAAAACGCCCCCAAGGGAACATCAGCCACCATCTGTTGCCTCACCGATTGCCTCAGCAAGCCATCCAGATGCTCGATAGCGTCTTCTTCAGTACCAGAAAAAGGATTGGCGACCCCACTTTCAGCCACCTCCTCCACAGACCAATAGGGCATAGGCGTGCAAAAACGATTTTTAGCCGCATCATCAAACGACAAGCTTAAAATAGTCCCAGGCAAGAGTTTGAAAATTCCCTTATAAATAGAATAGGGTGCAGGAATATAATTGTGTCGCATAAGCGCCGCCAAAGCATCGCGATTGATCTCTCCGCCCCAGGCAGGATGGACGCGCAAGGCTTTGAGTTCCGAACCAAACAGAAATACATCTCCCATCCAACCATAATAAAGCGGTTTTTCCCCCAATCGATCTCGTATTAAATGGAGTACCCGCTCTTTACGATCCCACAACGCAAGAGCAAACATTCCAATAGAACGTTTAATCGCCTCTACCACACCCCAATGAGCAATCGCAGCCAACATTACCTCTGTATCAGAATGGCCCCGCCAAGATGGGCATGCGTGTAATGTATCTAATTCCTCGCGAATAATTTCGTGATTATAAATCTCTCCGTTGAATGCAATAACAAAGCGGCCACAAGCAGAAAGCATCGGCTGATGGCCCTGGGGAGACAAATCGACGATGGAAAGGCGGCGATGGCCTAACGCAATACCCACCTCACGATCAACCCATATTCCATAGTCATCGGGGCCACGATGCAACAAAGCATTTGCCATGTATGTGGCACTTACATTGAGCTGTTCATCACTGACGTTGGATAGAGGAGTAAAGAAACCAGCAAAACCACACATTATTTTTTTCTAAACACAGAAATTACTCTTTAATAGATTAAGAGAGGGGTTAAACGTTATTGTTGGATATCAAAGCCCTAGATCGGCGCCGTGCAAGATATAACAACAAACCTACTAGTACCGGCAATATTTGCAATTTGAAGCGTACTGCGGTTCCCAGATTCTGGTAGGAAACAAAACCATATACGGCCGCCCATATCACTACCAGAAAAATAGCCCAAATCACTAATGGTTGACGTGCTTCTCTCCAGCCAGTACGCTTTATCGCTAATAATAAGAGACTAAGAAGCACTAAATTTTCTAACCCAGCCAATAATCCAAACGGATTAAGAATCTCTCCAGGCAAAGGACGAAATAATGCAGTAAAGATGCCTAGAGGCGCAAAAGCCACCATATCATTAATACTAGCGAATTCCATCGCTATCTCTTGACCGCTTCCGCCCGTAGCAAAACCCCGAGAAATCGTATCTGTGGTTTCAAGCATATCTTGAATAGTTCCAATATTCATCTGCTCAGAAAACTGATTAAAAAAGAATGAAAAAATAGAAACCACAAATACAGCAAACATCACTTTTTGCAAGCCACCACGTATGCCATGCAAGGCAAAAACAATTAATGGCAGCAACAGAATCAATCCCATCCATTGACGAATAAACATCGTCAGAGCGATTCCCAAAGCAATCATAAACAAATAATATAGCCCTCGCGACCGATACCAGCCTACAACCCCATAGGTATAAAGCGCCATACCCAATAGAATAATTGGTTCCTTCCCCAAAATAGATGACCAGAACAAAATGGAAGGAAAAAGAGCTAACATATAAAAAACACGAATATTTTCGCGTCGAAGAAATATCACAGATGCTCGATAAAAAAGGTATATAGCTAATAATCCAACCATAGAAAAAGATACTTTCATCGCATGGTAAGAATCAGGGAATGCTTGGTTATGCAGCCACGCCAAAGCAGAAATGTTCTGGGTGCCAGATCCAAACCCAACTTCTTCCAAAAATAAAGCATCATTCTGTTTAGAGTCAGAAAAGTACGAATATGCGTCTAGCGTCTCGTAATTTGCCTCGTACAACAACATAAAACCCAGAGTAATGACTGATTTGATTAGCCATACAACTATCAAAGCTCTTCTATCTCGAAATGGCAAGGGCCACGCTAAAATACTTACCCCCAGAAAAGCGGCCCATATAATTCCAATGATGTAATCAGATACTATATCCGTTTGGGGAATGTTGCGCCCCAAGTCTATTACCAGATCAAAAAAGCCAAACACGAGCAGCGCACTAATAACTAGCACAATAAGCGCACTGATCCAGCGCCTACTGCGAGCGATTAACCAATGGTTACTCATGTTGCGACATTTTTCATAGAAAAAAATAATCCATCACATCAACACAAAACAATAAACGACTTTACATCCGAAGCAGAAAAACTGCCAGGTTCCATAAACCGGTCAATCCGCACATTTACTGTCACCTTCTCTGCCCCATGGCAGCCAACTCACCGTAAAACACCTCATATTGCCGAATCACCATCCCGATCTCAAAATGCTCCGCCACCCGCGCGCGCGCCTGTTCGCCCAGTACCGACTTTTCAGCGGGGGGCAATGCAAGCAATTCTTCCAGCGCGGCAGCAAGTCCGGCCATGTCACCCGACGCGACGACCCGCCCCGTATCACCGACGATGTAAGCCGAATCGCCCACATCCGTGACCACACACGGTACGCCGCACGCCATCGCCTCGCCCAGGACGTTGGGGAATGCCTCACCGTAAGAAGAAGAAGCCAGCACATCCAATGCCGCCATCAACTCAGGTATATCATTACGCAAACCCAGTAGATGGGTATTGGCAAGCACACCTGCCTGGGTAATTGTCTGCATCAACGCTGCGTTACCAATATCAATACCTTGGCCTGCGAGGACAAAATACACTTGCGGCATGTGGCGATACAACACACCCGCTGCCTCAAAAAACCCGGCATGATTTTTCTGTGGGTCAAACCTGCCGATCAGCCCTACCAAGAGCGTTTGATCAGTAATCCCCAGCTCAGCCCGTATCTGGTGTCTGGCATCGTTGTCCGGTTTAAATCGGGTCAGATCGAAACCATTGGGCACAACCACCATTTTTTCCGCTGCATAGCCACATGCCACATGAACTTGCCGTGCCTTCTCGGAACACGAGAGGATTCGTGACGGCACCCATTTCGAGATCGACGCGCACAGGCTGACGACTGCACGGGTTGAAAGTTTAGTTTTGTCCCTATCCAGATTGCTGTTGCGAATACACCAGCCTATCGCGGAAATACCTGCCAGGCGTGCCGCCAGCCCACCCAGCAAATCAGCGTGGTACATCCAGGTGTGAACGACATCGGGGTTCAGGCGTTTGAGCATTCGCACCAGCCGAAAAAAATCCAGCAAGTTGGGTATACCTGGTTTCATGCCAACCGCTTCCACCGGAATACCGAGTGCGGCAATACGCGGGGCAAGCCCGCCCAGTGTCGTCAGGGAAATGACATGGGGTACAAAGCGCTGGCGATCCAGCCGCTCCAGCACCTTGAGCAACATTATTTCGGCGCCACCGGTATTTAGTCCGGTGATAATAATCGCTACGCGCACCCCTTACACTCCTCGCAGGTAGCCAGCGAACAGGGGTGCCAGCGCGTTGACGCTATACGACTCCTCAACAACTCGTCGGCCCGAAGCCCCCATTTCTGAGCGCAACCTTTGATTGTCCAGCAGACTAACCAGTGCCTCCACCCACTGCCCCCCCGTACTTGCCCCGATTCCAACATTCCCCATCGCCAGCACCTCCGCATTCATACCGACAGGTGACACCACGACCGGCAAACCACAAGCCATGTATTGGAGCATCTTGAAACTGCACTTGCCTCTCGCCCAAGGCGTATCCTCAAGGGGCATAATGCCAATATCCATACTTTGAATGCTTTCCACCTCGATTTTTTCCTCCCAACGAATATACTTGATTCGATTTGGATCAATGGATTGAAACTTTGGAAACTGATCACAGACAACTAATAACTGCGCCTTCGGGATCATCGTCATGACTTTCGCCAAAGCTGCTTCTATGGCATAGAGATATCTCAGATTAGTGTATGTACCAATCCAGCCTATTACCTTTCGATCGTCGATCTGACTATGTCTCGACGGCGGGACATATCGCGCCGTATCCACTGCTGTTGGAATTATGGTCACGTTGCGATTCCAAGCGCCGAACCACTCCGCCAGGTAGGCGTTGCCGCAGATCACCCCGTCCGACATCTGGGCAAGGCGGCGTGCGAAGTGACCCTTTCGTAGCAGGAAAATCGCGTCATCCACGTCCAGGATTCGCGGCTTCATTGTCAACGGCTCCAGCGTCACAAATGTCGATAGCATTTCCCGTTGAAAAAGCGTTAAATCACACTGATACGAAAGTGCAATACCGGGCAGCCTACTCATCAAGGAAGAAACAGCCCATAAGGGACGGGTAATATGGCTACGCGGTGGATAGCTGCCCACTGTTGCGGGAAACTCCTGAATCTGAATGCCTACGTGCCGCAATGATTCAATATATTGGCGAACGCGGAATCGCGCACTTGGTACAGCGACGCCACCGGTGAACGCAGCCACCCTAATCATTCCTTAACCCTCGCCCAAACGGTCATGCGTCCAGTCTGACCGAACGCGCTCATGACTCGGGCAATTGGATATTGCAACGCTAATTGCCATTTACCGGCGCGTTCCGGAAAGTCGATAAGCTTCTGCCCAAACCCCACACAGCCCTCGTCTCGCAACAGGTAACCCGTGCCCGCAATCAGGTTGCTCAACACTCGGTGGTGGTGAACCTTCTCCAGCGTCCAGCCACCAGCCTGCAAAATCCGCCCCAAGGTTTCGGGCGTGAAATGGTGAAGATGATTTGGCAGCTGCAGCGCATACCATTTTTCTTTAAAAAAGCGAAACTCCAGCGAACCGGCATTTGGCACCGAAAGTACCAGCCAAGCGCCAGGCTTGGCCCATTCGCGAAGCTTTTGAAGTCCGCCGATAGGATCATGCAGGTGCTCCAGCACCATCCAACCAACGATAAGGTCAAAAGGTTCATTGGGATCCGGAGCCGTTTCCAATGGCCCGGCATGGACACGGTAGCCAAGCTGGGCCACCGCTTGGGCGGCTTTCTCGGAAAACTCAATGCCCTCCACCTGCCAGCCTTGACCTGCCATCTGGTGCATGAAAGCACCAGATGCGCAGCCCACCTCCAGCAGCCGCCCCGGAGCCAACAACGGCAAGGGCGTAGTGTTGAGATTGAAGATTCTTTTGACCGTGAGCTTAAGCAGTCTCTTGATACCGGAAGCGGGTTTAGCCTGTCGTACTTGGGTGCCTAGGTAAGGGCCATAGTTGTCCGGATAATAGAAACCGATCGTTTCCGGCGTTGGGCGGGGGTTGGTGCGCATCAGTCCACAGGTTCGGCATTTGAC
Organism: Gammaproteobacteria bacterium; assembly: GCA_021731145.1. Lineage (GTDB taxonomy): Bacteria > Pseudomonadota > Gammaproteobacteria > Ga007554 > LNEJ01. Next base: position 8,985 of record JAKFXX010000038.1, read on the forward strand.
GACGGTGAATTCACCGGGCAGGTCATGGAGCAGGTCGCGTCCGGTGAGAATGACTTCGTCGTTTTTTGGGCAGCCGAAGGGGCAGCAAACATTTTCAAGCATAACATTTTTTGGTGTATTCATAAAACCAACTTTTTCTCTAAAAAATAAATCTGTAACAATAGATTAGCCATGTAGTAAATGCTTGTAACTATCGCCAACCCGACTACACCCCAGAAATTAAAAACTACCACTTTGATGGGAATATATACCGTATAGGTGAACATAGACATCCGCGTGGGCGTCAGGGTATCGCCACATGCGTAAAAAGATGACGAACATATCTGTCCCACTGCACCACCTATAAACATGCCACCCAGCCAGATCATGATCCACCATAATTCCGCTACATTGCTAGCACTGACACTCCCATGTCCAATCAACAAATCAAGCGCAGCCTGACCAAACAGGCCCAGGATCAGCAGCCCTGTAAGGGTGACAGCCCCCACTTGCAGCAGTTTCCGGTGATAAGTACGCCGAAATCCGGCCTTGTCTCCCGCTTTGTGTAGCATGCTCAGTACCGGCACCAAGGGGACGGCAATGGCCTTGTTGAGCACTTGGCTAGCGGCACCATATATCTGCTGGGCGAGGTAATACAACGACAGGCTGCCGCTACCTGCCATGGAGAGCAAAAAGCGATCTACCAAAGGGTCTGTCTTGTAATAGGCTGTGCCCAGCAACAGGGGTTTGATTCGCTGCCAGGCTTCCCGGATGGCCGCGCCTTTTAGATCGGGTCGAACTGGACGGCCCATGCCAGGAGCGAGCAGCAGGGTTTGCGCGCCCATGCTCAAGGTACTGATCCATGCAGCCGCAATCACACCAAAACGGGGAAGTGCCCAAATCAACAGCAGAAAGGCAAAAGCGCTGGCCAGGATTGGCGTGGATTCAGCCCACAGAAACTGTTGTCTAGCGTGGTAGGTGGCCCACTGCACACCATTGATGGCGGCAAACACCATGCCGACCAGTTGAATGCGAGTAAGCTCAACAGTCAAGGCCTGCCCCGCCTCATCGAAACCTGGTACGGTGAGCGGCACCCACCATGGCGCCGCCGCGTAAAGAAGAACAGCCAACAACCCGAACAGGCCGCCAATAAGGGCAAGGAATCCCCAAACATCATGCCGACGACGATCTTCACTTTCGCCCGAAAGAAGCGGAACCAGTACATGCATAAGCGATGCGCTGATGACCGCCAGCACCAATTGAGGGATCGTCATACCGGCAAAAAATGCGTCGGTCTCTACCCCTGGACCCAATTGGGTAAAGACATACCACTGGAACAGGAAGGCGATGCCGATGTTGACTGCGGACAGAGCGCCGAGTTTAATTGCAAGCTTCACGGCGGCAACGCTATGCAAAGACTAAGCTTCATGAGATACCACGCCGCTAACGCTCAACGTCATAGCCCAAAGTAGCGTCGCTGCCACTCCACAAACCCAGCCACCCCCTTACCTGCCAACGCCTGTTTGAACCCATAAAAATGCATGGAAATAGGGTCAAATTCGATTCCATTGTTCATTTCCCTGCATTAGCTCCCTACTGTAACTCTTGATGGGCGGTTGCCAGTCATTCAGTTCACCAGTATACAAAAAGAAGCGAGTCCCTTCTTCGTGAAGGCGACGATACAGGTGATTAATCCAGGCTGCGTTGAACAGCGATGCGCGACGCTTGATGCCATGCACTTCATGGCCCTTGTGGAGAAAAAACTCGGCAAGGTCAGCTCCAGCTTGTCCGGTGACACCAGTACACATGCGCGTTTCGTCATGTTTTTTCACTTGAGCCTCTTTAATGATAGGCCACGATTTCCTGAGTTATTCGCCATGCCGACTTCCCCCTCTTTTGTTTCCGGCAGGTAGCCAATCATTCGTGGATCATCAGCGTTTCATAAATATTATTGCGCCAGAAAATTGTTATACGCCATCGTGATACCCTGTTTAATTTCTGTTACGGCTCGCCACCCCAGCGTATTTAGCCGACCAACATCCAAAAGCTTCTGTGAGGGACCGTCAGGTTTACTAATATCCATTATGATTTCGCCTTTAAATCCCACAATCCCCCTTATTATATCTGCCAATTCACGGATGGTAATGTCTTTTCCGCAACCAATGTTAATTAAAGGTGGCGAGGAGTAATGCGCGAGAAGTGGCGCAAACTCTTCGCTTGGTAAATTCATTAAAAAAACGCAGGCATCGGCCATATCATCACTATAGAGGAACTCCCGCCTCGGGGTACCCGTACCCCAGACAACAACCTCTTTATCGTCCTTGATCTTTGCCTCGTGCATTTTTTTAATTAGTGCTGGAAGAACATGGGAGTTTTGCAGGTCATAATTATCATTTGGCCCGTACAGATTGGTGGGCATGACCGCCAGATATTGGGTGCCATACTGCCGGTTGTACGACCAGCACATTTCAATGCCGGCGATTTTAGCTATAGCATAGGGGCGATTGGTTGGCTCCAGGGTACCTGTCAGCAGATACTCCTCTTTCATCGGCTGGGGGCAGTCGCGCGGATAAATGCAGGACGAGCCGAGAAACAGCAGCCTTTTTACTCCTGCTCGCCAGGATTCATGTATGACATTGGTCTGGATAGCCAGATTCTGATAAATAAAATCACCAGGATAAGTGTTGTTGGCATGAATGCCGCCCACCTTGGCCGCCGCCAGGAAGACATATTCGGGTTGTTCTTTTTCGAAGAGCTCTTGTACCGCGCGTTGATCGGTGAGGTCCAGTTCGGGCGGTTCTTGCGCATCCCTGCGCTCACCGCACTTGGGCATCCTGCCCGGCGCGTGGGTGCGGGTGATGATATGCGTGTAAGGACCCTTCCCCTCACCCCTGCCCTCTCCCACGGAGGGAGAGGGTGATATTAGGCGCCGCATCAGGGCGGAGCCGACGAGGCCACGGTGACCGGCGACGTAAATTTTGGCAGATTTATCCATGTTGCGTTTTTAATCTCAATTCTATGCAGGCCTGATTTTCTTGAAGTAAGGCATGTTCGATGACACTCCTGTGCTGAAGTAGCATATTTAGAACTACCGCTTTTGGCGGTTCTTGCACATCCCTGCGCTCACCGCACTTGGGCATCCTGCCCGGCGTCTGATTTGACGTTTTCAGCCAGATGACTTGAGGCGGGTGCCCTTTTACGATGGCCATATCTTCAAAATCAGCATCGCGTGTCACAATAACAAAACCATTTTTTTTAGCGAGCTCCCATATGTCATTGGCTTAACATCTGTTTCAAAATCCTGGATTCCCGCCTTCGCGGGAATGACGAATTATTAGAGGTGCCCACAAGTCGTCTCGACAAGTTTTTGTCGAGCAATAGTTTCATTCGATTGCCACCGAATACACGTTGTGTTCCCTATCAGCCGCATAGGCCAGGCAAGCTCTGATATCGGCTGGCTCCAGTTCTGGAAAGTCTTCCAGAATTTCAACCTCAGTCATTCCATCCGAAAGCATCGCCAGAACATCATAAACACTGATGCGGAGTCCACGAACACAAGGCCGACCTCCTCGCTTTCCGGGCTCAATAAAAATTCTTTGCGTATGTGGCATCTTTCAGGCTCCCAGATTGTTACTCATGGCAATTCAGGACCGAATAGCCATGTTTCTTGACCAACTCATCACGCTCAGCCGTTTTAAGGCCTTCCCGTACCATTTCGGCCACGAGCTCTGGTGTTCCCCCGGCCCTGCTGGGATCTCCCAGCAAGATTTCCATTTCGGCAGGACGAAAGTCGTGTGCTCATATGCCATTCCAAACATCTTCTTCGACACGGGTCAGAATATCTTTTGCAAAACCCGTTGATTCCTGAAGTCTGGCGGCTGATTCTTCATTTATGCCCAGCACTATCCCTTCAATCGGCACATCTACAGCATTGATAGGGCGATCCCCATTATGTCCGGGAGCACCGGCACACAAGCTGCATTTTTCATGCTCTATGCGCTCTTTCATAAGGGCGGCTGCCACCGCTGTAAAAATCTCAAACCGGTCACCGAGTAGCACGACCAGATCGGGGCGCAATTCGCTCAAGGCATCGGCGAAACCGGTCGGCCTGAAACCCACCTTGCTCAATCCCGCTATAAGTGAGGCCAAATTCAGACGGCAGGCGCATGTCAGTAGCGATGATTTTCAGCGTCAACTCAGGGTCGTACTTGATACCTTGCATGACCCAGCACATCAATCCGTATTCGGCTCGAGTGCCGGTAACAACGCAGATTTTCCTCATTTATTTTTCTTCTTTATCGTGTGCTTAAACCTTAAAACCGCGAAGTTCAGTTCGATTGAGGTTTCCGTGTCACTCGTTTGTAAATCGTCATCGAAAATTTCGGAGATTAGCTCACCGCTTTTTTGCATGAGTGACTTTTGTTGGGCTTTATCTTGAGCTACTGATAACTCTTTGATGTTTCTGGATAGTTCCCTGATTTTTGAGAAAGTCTCGACTATTGAGATGGTCGCTTGGGTTGCTTGCGAGCTTTTGAGTATTGTGGCAAGCATGTACAAGCCTTTTTCAGCAAACGCTTTGGGGTTTACCGTGGAGTGCTTGAGCTTATCGAACCGGTGGAAATTTTCCACCAGTTCATTTTTTTCAGGCTTTGAAAGCTCAACAATATATCCAGCAGGAAACTTATCTGGATTATTTGCAACGGCTTTATTGATATCTCTGGTCTCAACCCCATAGATTTGAGCCACATCGCTATCAAGCAAAACTTTTTGCCCTCTTATCTCGATGATGAACTCTTCTAAATTCTCGATTTTTACTATGTCGCTCATATCAGCTCGTTCTTGCTATAGTTTTTTGCGCAACTTGCCCTATAACCTCATCCCAGCGCATTGGCGAGATGCTGCTACCAGTACGCTAGCAGCCTGTCATTCAGTTTATCAGGATGCAAAAAGACGCGCACCCCTTCTTCGTGAGGGCCACGACGCAGGTGATCAATCCGGGCTGTTTTGAACAACGACGCACACCGCTTGATGCCCTGCACTTCATAGCCCTTGTTGAGCAGAAATTCGGTGAGGTAAGCCCCGTCTTGCCCGGTGACACCGGTACACATGCGCGTTTAGTCATGTCTTTTTACTTTACTCTATTTCTCATAGTGGGCGGTGCTCACCCTACGTGTGCTCATATGTCATTCCAAACATCTTCTTCGACACGGGTCAGAACATCCTTTGCAAAACCCGTTGATTCTTGCAGCCTGGCAAGCATGAATTGGCTGGCGGCTGATGCTTCATTTGTTTCCAGCACTATCCCTTCGGTCAGCGCAAAAACGGGGGCAGGCTCGATTTCAATATTCATATCAGTGCGTTAGCCGCCTACTCTAATTCTTGATGAACAGTTGCCAGTCATTCATTTCACAAAGATGCAAAAAGAAGCAAATCCGTTCTTCGTGATACGGGTGATCAATCCGGACTCTAGGGCACCTCTAAAAATTCAAATTCCCGTCATTCCCGCGAAGGCGGGAATCCATAAGTCATTGACTTATCATCTGTTTCAAAATCCTAGATTCCCGCCTTCGCGGGAATGACGAATTATTAGAGGTGCCCTCTATTGAACAGGGATGCGCGTTTAGTCATGCGGCAAGCCTATCTGTTTCGCATAGTTTTGGATACGTGCAACAACATCCAGCAGCATTTTCGTGGCTGGGTCGGCAGATTGCAGCGCTTCGAAAAACAGTTCTTCGGATGACATGTATTCATGCACCAGGAGATTCCTGAGTTTTCTGACACCGATAAACTCTTCTGCACTTTCCAGCCAGTCCATGCGTTCCGCATAAGCAAGCACATCGAGAAGTGATTTGGGTTGTGCCCCGACCAAGGCCGAAAAACGTGGCAGCAGCTTGTCACCAATATGATCTTGCAGCCGACCGAAGCGCCCGACAAAGGCATCTATCTTTTCCGCAAGGTCTTCGCGCTCAGGAAGTGAGCGAACCCATGCCAGGTCAATCGGCAAGGCATACAGGGTGCGATGGGTATAGGCCAGATGGGCTGCCTCGCGCTCTGCCAGGTCCAGTGCCAGGCGGGCGATATCGGCATGTTCGGGAAGGTAAGCGAGACTCACAATTGGACTCCGTTTTGTTTGGCAATGCGGAATATCGGTGTTTCGGGTGTACTCGTGTCTTTGAGCAGGATGTCGAGTTTGCGGTCGCCCAGCGCCATGACAAGTGCGCCTTCCAGCCGACAAAGTGCCTGGACGCGATTGGGAACGATGTGGTCTGCCTCGATGTAAAGGTCAATGTCACCACCGCGCGCGGCGTCGTCTACGCGGGAGCCAAACAGCCAGACGCGGGCATCCGCCCCCATCATGCGGACTACGGTATTGCGTATCGCGGCTTGTTGGGTTTGGGTCAGGCGCATGGGGCAGGCGGCTCTTGCGGCGCAGAAAAAATGGGGGCACACTTTTCCATGTTCATATCAGCGCATTAGTCCCCTACTGTAACTCTTAATGGGCGGTTGCCAGTCATTCAGTTCACCAGTATACAAAAAGAAGCGAGCCCCTTCTACGTGAAGGACACGATAAAAGTGATCAATCCGGGCTGTATTGAACAGTAATGCGCGGCGATTGATGCTGTGCACTTCATAGCCCTTGTGGAGCAGAAACTCGGCGCCGGGCAGAAGGCCCAAGTGCGGGTCGCTTCCGGCATCCTCCCTCTGGCGACACTTGTGCATCCATGCACGTCGTGAGCGCAGGGAAGAGCGAAAGCGAAGGGTTCCGCAAGAACCGCCAAGGTAAGCCCCGTCTTGTCCGGTGACACCGGTACACATGCGCGTTTAGTCATGTTTTTTCACTTTACTCTATTCTCATGTCTCATGGCGGGCGATGCTCACCCTACGTGTGCTCATATGCCATTCCAAACATCTTCTTCAATACTGGTCAGAACATTATTTGCAAAACCCGTTGATTCTTGTAGCCTGGCAAGCATGGATTGGCTAGCGCCTGATGCTTCATTTATGCCCAACACTATTCCTTCGATCGGCGCATCTACAGCATTTGTAGGGCGAGTTCCATTATGTCCGGGGGGCGCTGGCACACACGCTGCCTTTTTCATGCGTGTACGCTCTTTTACGAGTAGCTGCATTCCACTTCGGAAGAAAAGCCATCCGCGCAGGAATCACGCCGCCACCTGTTGCCATTGCGTCACCTCAACCACTGCATGTTTGCGACGTGCGTCCGCGACAATGCCTTCCAGTTTTTCTACTACAGGGTCATCAATCCATGCATCTCCGCATTTTGTACAGACAAATGCAGGAACATCCCTGACGACTACTACACCGGTTTTCAAATCAACAGCAAAGGTAGTGGTACCTGGTTGCTTTTCACCACCGCAAAGCGGGCACTGTCCAAGATTGTCGCTCATGATTTTTTCCTCCTAATTCTAAAATCTGGTTCGAAATATTCAAGATCCGGCCGGTATGCGGTGATCACATGACATATCCGGGCAATAGGATCAGCGGCAGCCACCACATGCGAAGAAATTGGGGTCAGACTCGATTTCCGTGTTCATATCAGCGCGTTAGCCCTCTACTGTAATTCTTAATGGGCGGTTGCCAGTCATTCATCTCACCAGGATGCAAAAAGAAGCGAACCCCTTACTTTGTGAGAACCACGATACAGGTGACCAATCCGGGCTGTGTTGAACAGCGATGCACGGCGCTTGATGCCATGCACTTCATAGCCCTTGTGGAGCAGAAACTCGGCAAGATAAGCCCCGTCTTGTCCGGTGACACCGGTACACATGCGCGTTTAGTCATTTCTTTTGCTTTATGACACTCTGATGTGTGGTGCGCCGTCATTTCTACTGCAGTAGACATCTTTATGTTGTTGAGCATGCTTCAGTGTTTGCCATTATTGATCATGGGCAAGATTTCTCCCTGCGCTCGAAATGACACATATCAATAGCGGTGTTTTGCATCACGCCCAGCCCCGCCGCTCGATTTCGGTACACATGTTGTTGGCTACAGCTATGAGTGCTGGCACAAAAGCATGACCGCTTTGCAGGGCACTGGTGAGCACGACCGGGTCTTCAACGTATTCGTGAACCATCTGGTTTCTGAGGTTGCGCATGGTCATCCATTCGTCCGTAGACCTGAGCAGCCCCAAGCGTTCAGCCCGATCAAGGTTGTCGATGGCGGCGGATGGTTTTTCACCCAGTGCAGTCAAGAGTAACGGCAACAGTTTATCGCCTACTGTGTCTTGCAGACGGCCAAATCTGCCCACAAAAGCTTCCACCCGTTCTGCCAGATCGGGGTTGTTTTCGAGCTGTGCTGCTTGCTCCAAGGTAAACAGGCCACCAAACAGGCGCTGGTCTGTGGTGGCGAGGTGTTGACATTCTTTGCGCACGACGCGCACCAAAAACTGCAGGCGCAGCGCAATCCCGGGTTCCACTGTCATAGCAATTGCCCTTCTTTGAATGCAATGTCGTGGATGGGCAGGCGCATGAGATTGGGTGCGCTGAGCAACACGTCCACTTTGCGTCCGTGCATGGCGCGTGACACTTGAGCGGACATCTGCGCGGCCATGAGGGCAGGATTGTCTACGGGTTCCGGCAATTCAAGCATGAGGTCAAGATCTCCGCCGTGCGCCGTGTCATCAAGCCTGGAACCGAAAACTCGCACGCGGGATTGGCTTCCCGCCACTTGGCGAGCAAGTTGGCGAATAACTTGGACTTGATAATCAGTCAGGCGCATGGGCTTTGAGTCTTCCATTATAATTCTTGATGGGCAGTTGCCAGTCATTCAGTTTATCAGCATACAAAAAGAAGCGCACTCCTTGCTTCGTGAAGGCCACGATACAAGTAATCAGCCCGAGCCTATTAAACAACGCACGGCGCTTGATGCCATGCACTTCATAGCCTTTGTGGAGCAGAAACCCGGCAAGGTAAGCCCCGTCTTGTCCGGTGACACCGGTAATTAGTGCGCGTTTAGTCATGCCGCAAGCCTATCTGTTTCGCATAGGTTTGGATACGTGCGACAACATCCAGCAGCATTTTCGTGGCCGATTCGGCGGATTGCAGCGCTTCGAAAAATAGTTCTTCTGATGACATGTATTCATGTACCAAGAGATTCCTGAGTTTTCTGGCACCGATAAACTCTTCCGCACTTTCCAGCCAGCCTGCCTGCGTTCTGCATAAGCAAGCACATCGAGAAGAGATTTGGGTTGCGCCCCGACCAAGACCGAAAAGCGTGGTAGCAGCTTGTCACCAATATGATCTTGCAGCCTACCGAAGCGCCCGACGAAGGCATCTAGCTTTTCCGCAAGGTCTTCACGCTCAGAAAGTGAGCGGACCCATGCCAGGTCAATCGACAGGGCATACAGGGTGCGATGGGTATAGGCCAGATGGGCTGCCTCGCGTTCTGCCAGGTCCAGTGCCAAGCGGGCGTTATCGGCATGTTCGGGAAGGTAAGTGAGGCTCACAACTGGACTCCGTTTTGTTTGGCAATCTGGAATATCGGTGTTTCGGGTGTACGAGTGTCTTTGAGCAGGATGTCGAGTTTGCGGTCACCCAGCGCCATGACAAGCGCGCCTTCCAGCCGACAAAGTGCCTGGACGCGATTGGGAACGATGTGGTCTGCCTCGATGTAAAGGTCAATGTCACCACCGCGCGCGGCGTCGTCTACGCGGGAGCCAAATAGCCAGACGCGGGCATCCTCCCCCATGATGTGGGCTACGGTATTGCGTATGGCGGCTTGCTGAGTTTGGGTCAGGCGCATGGGGCGGGCGGCTCTTGCGATACAGCAAAAGTGTGGGCAGATTTTTCCATGTTCATATCAGTGCGTTAAGCCCCCTGCTGTAATTCTTGATGGGCAGTTGCCAGTCATTCAGTTCACCAGTATACAAAAAGAAGCGAGACCCTTCTACGTGAAGGACACGATACAAGTGATCAATCCGGGGCAATCGGTTTCAACAGAAAATCCGCAATAAAGCCATACTGCTCGTTCTGAACCAGATCAAGAATAACGTCCATACGGATATTCATGTAGTCATGAACGATTCGGTTACGAAGGCCTATGGCACGGTTCCAGTCAGTTATTTGTTCACGCGGATCTGCCCGATATCGGTCAACAAAACAAAAGCATCATAAGCCGATACCGGGATATCCTGTCCCGCTGCCTCGCCTAGAGGCGCCTACTTTTGGTGAGTAAATGCTTGGCCTTGCCAATGGCGTTTTCTACCAGCACTTGCAGCGCATGCAGCACACCGTTCTGCTCCAGACGGGACAGCGTATTACCCAACATTAACTTATTCCTGGCATCTGCCAGAATTTCTGATTGGTAACGTGCGAGTTGCGCCGCTTCCTGCTGATAGACGTCAAGCCGCATGGTCTTTCGCCCAATAAAAATCTTCGAGATCGCGCCATGTTTTTAACAAAAAATGGCTCCATGGCAGCGTGTTTTCGCCCTTGAGCAGCAACCCTTCCTCGGCGATCACCGCGCGCATGGCAAGCCGTGCTGTGGGGATATCGACTATGTCAATTTGATCCTGCGTTGTCTGCAGAAACCTGGCAAGCTCTGTACGCAGGGTTTCGGTATAACCCAGCACATCCCCCAAGGGAATATCCCTGCGCCATTGCACGGCAAAATCCCAATCGCTATCTTCTCGCGCCTGACCAAGGGCACGACTACCGATCAGCAGTGCCAGCTCGATGTTCGCCTGCTGCGCAAAGAGATTTTGCGCTTGTCCCATGGTATTTTCTTGCATGATTTCCTTGCTCTGGCGTTTCTGAATAATAAGGCTTGGGCAACCCCCTATTCTTCCTTATTCATCTGCACAAACATCACATATTTGTCCTGCACATCCAGCGCAAGCAATTTACCCGCTTGCAAAGCGGCAAGGTGCTCGGCCTTCAGAGTGACCAATTCCTGCCGCCAGCGTTTACCGAAAGGTTGCTTGCTCTCTTCAACATCACAGACAGCATCGACGATAGCAATACGTGGATCATGATTCGTCATATTGTTTCTCCAACTCATGGTGTAATTCCGCTTCGGAAGAAAAGGCCATCCGCACAGGAATCACGCCGCCACCTGTTGCCATTGCGTTACCTCAACCACTGCATGTTTGCGACGCGCGTCCGCGACAATGCTTTCCAGCTTTGCCGCTACGGGGTCGTCGATCCATGCATCTCCGCATTGATAGTGTCGCCGTGCTCGCTATACATTTTGGGACATCCAAGTCCCCAAAATGACTGCGCTCGGCGACAAGTATGCCTCCGGCGGCCCGGACAGGCCTGCGTCCGCCACGACACCCCACTGCGCGGGGCGCCATGGCTACCACAATGCCGCTACGCCGTTGATCGGTTGGCCTTGTGTTTTGTCTACGCCCGGGCTTGCGCCCAGACTCCGACAAAACTCCCGGCCCCTGCGGCTATCCGGGGGTTGCCAGCCTGCGCTCGCTTACGCGTCGCTTTCCCTGGCTGGCGCCATTGTACAGACAAATACAGGAACATCCCTGACGACGACTACACCGGTTTTCAAATCTCTAAAAATTCAACAACTGTCATTCCCGTGAAGGCGGGAATCGAGAAGTTATTGGCTTATCATCTGCTCCAGAATGCTGGATTCCCGCCTTCACGGGAATGACAAATTAGCTCGCCTTGCTGGAGGCCTTGCTCTTTCCATTCCTCAATCCATTCGATGACGCATCTGCCACAGGTTCTATTCCGAAAGTTGCAACGATTCAAAAATCAACCCGTCTATCGATGAGAAAGATTGATCGTTTGTCAGCAAAACCGCATCATGGATCAATGCGCTGGCAGCAATAATGGCATCAGGGAGTTTTAATCGATTTTTGCGGCGCAACCTAATTGTTTCATCTCGTACTGTGTCTGTTAAATGAACTCGGTCAAGCAAAAACAATAGGTCACGTATTTTCTGCTCTTCCTCAGCGGACATGCCAGAAAACGATAGCAGTTCAATTTCAGTGATAATTGAAACGCTGTATCGCCCATCAGGCAGAGGAAAGACAAGACGCCCACTCACCAGATAAATGATGGCATTAGTGTCTAGCAAATAGCGCCTATTCAATTCCACTCCGAGCGTACTTTTCTCTGGTATTCAACACCATCAATCCCATTAAACGCGGCAACAGCCCCCGCGAACTGCATCAACCTTTTTGCATTTATATCTTCTGTAACATTTTTACCGGCGGCATTTTCTTCCAGTACTATCACCAGCTCATGCCGCCCAAGACAAACCGTTTCCGGCAACTTTATGGTGATAAGTCTATCCGGCAAAACCTCATACTCAATGTTTAATGTCAGCATGATTCCTCTTCCTTTGTATCCGCGTTGCCAACAATTAAAAGGTGGCTAAATATTGAGCACACCGGTTTTTCTGTCCGGGTGGTATTTTGCATCATGCCCAGCCCCGCCGCTCGATTTCGGTACACATTTTTGTTGGCTATGGCTATGTTTGCAGCACGCCCACTTTGCGCCCATGCTTGAGGCTCTTACCCAAAAAGCCACGCATTCATGACAGCGGATTTGCCAATGGTGGTTCTTCCATGTCAATTTCCGGCACCGCTGTGTTATTCGACCGCCCGGAGCCAACTTCACGCCGCAAGCTCTTGATCTCTTCCCGTAGCGTTTCATATTCCGCCATTTTGCGCTTGAGAAAGCGGGCGGTGACTTTGGCCTTTTCTTCCATGCCCATTGGGGTGAGAAAATAGGCGTAGGCGGCCTTGTTGTTGCTGTTGCGGAAGTTTCTGGCTTTGACCAACCCTCTGCCGATCAGTGCCTTGAGGCAATAGTTGGTCTTCCCCAGGCTCACGCCCAGCACATCAGCCAGTGCGCGCTGGCTGATGTGCGGGTCTTCCTGCAGGAGCTTCAGTATCTTGTAGTGGGTTTCGTCGTCGAGCATGGGGCGGCGCATATGTTCATTAGGTGAACGATTACAACAAATTTATCGGGGCTGGTCAATTGAAATCTCATGCTCCACCCAAGAGACAGGAAGTCTGCCTGCGCTCTTTTACGGGTGCTACAAAGCCAGTTTCAAAATAATCCTCGAAAACTCCCGAAAATCCGGGAGCCGCTGCTGAATAATGCTTCGAACAATTTCAATATTCAGCTTTCGATAATCATGCACTGCAATATTGCGAAATCCGACCATTGCCTGAAGGTGATCAGACAAGTCGGCAGGCAGCACCCCCGCTTCGCGCAACATGGTAAAAGCTTCCCGGCTGTCCTGGGGAATGCCCAGGCGCCGCAGGCGCACAACATGCATGGCCGCATCGATTGCCGCCTCACAGGCACGTTGCAGGTTGAGGATAATCGAGTCCTGACGCGTGTAGTCGGTCTCAAGCTCGCCTTCATGCCCGCAGTATTCTTCGTCAATCCGACCCAGGCAACGCTCTATGATTTCGACCTTGTTGAGCAATACGTCATCGGCCATATACGCTCCCTCTGTCTCGTATATCCGCCAGTATTTCGCGTCTCTCCTCGTTCAGTCTCGCATATCCGGAGTAAGCGACGGTTTCGAAGCGGCTGGCTGCTGCCTCATCTGCACAATAAAGCCGCTCGCCATGCGCAATGATCTGTAGCCTCATTACTGTTGAAGCTGAACGCAAATCCACCAGATCGACATCACGAGAGGCTATCTGCGCCAGCTTTTGCGATAATTCCCACCGATCCAGATTGGATAACGGCTGCTCTGGCAGCACCGCCAGATCAATATCGCTGTCGCTCCGCGCCTGCGGCGTATCCCAACTGCCAAAACGATAAATCGCCACCACACCCGGCAGACTATCGAGTAATACGCGGATGATACGGGTTCGTAATGGTTCGTTCATCCGGAGAGCAATTCCCTATTCGTTCAATAATTGAACAAATGTAATGGGTTAGGGCTAAAATGTCAACGAGAAACAGGCAGCCGCCAACCAAAAAATGATGATTGTTTGCTGTTGATTTTAAACGATTTTATCTGTCTCATCAAACATAGTGATTAAGCACTTGGCAAGACCATGTTAGTATCCACGGCCGTGATCCTTAATACTACCCGAGAAGACCACCGCATTGCCTGGCTCACCGCACTGGCGATCACCATTCACATTGCGGAAAGCGCCCTCCCCAGCCCGCTGCCGGGCGTTAAGCCGGGGCTTGCCAATGTGATTACCCTTCTGGCGCTGCTCCAGTTCGGGTGGTCTACTGCTGCATGGATAACCGGGCTGCGGGTGCTGGTGGGCAGCCTGCTGATGGGCACGTTCCTCTCACCCACCTTCATGCTCAGCCTGAGCGGCGCGTTGGCCAGCATCGTTACGCTCGGGCTGGCCTGCCAGCTATCAAAGTGGCTGCCGGGGCGTGGCTTTGGGCCGATCGGCTACAGCGTGCTGGCTGCCATGGCGCATATGGCGGGGCAATTCTATACCGCCTATTTATTGTTCATCCCGCACCAGGCGCTGTTTCATCTCCTGCCGGCGCTGATGACTGCTGCGGTGATCTTTGGCATAGTGAGCGGTATGATAGTCCATATGACGCTGAGCAGGATCCGCAATTAACCTCATGGCTGCTGTACACCCGAATTCGCCAATCACATCAACTGACCGTCTCGGCCTGACGCTTTTTTTTGCCATCGTCATCCACGTCCTGATCATTCTTGGCATCTCTTTCAGCCAGGAAATGGCTAAAAACAAACCCGAGAGCACGCCCACACTGGAAATAATCCTCGCGCACACGCCCACCAAAGCAAAGGTAGAAAACCCTGATTTCCTGGCACAGGCGCACCAGGAAGGCGGCGGCACGAGCGAGACCAAACACCGCCCGACTGCCCCTCCTCCCTCGCCGCTACCGGCCCCTGTCACGGGCAACGCGCCGGTGAACCAGGCGCCAGCGGCTATTCAGGCCACCGTTGCGCCTCAAGCCCCTCAAATAACCACCCAGCGCAACCCTGAGCAGCAAACCGAGCCTGCTGATGAGCCATCACCCACCCCTCAATCAACCTCCAGCGCCGCAGAACTGGTGATGCGCAGCCGGGAAATTGCCCGGCTGGAGGCCGAGCTCAGCGAATCCGTCCAGGCCTATGCGCGCCGCCCCAAACATCGTTTCATCTCGGCCAAGACAGCGCAATACCGCGATGCCGCTTATCTGGCGGCGTGGCAAGCAAAGATCGAGTCCATCGGCACACTTAACTACCCTGAGGAAGCCCGGCGCCGCAACATATCCGGTGAGTTGTTGCTGGATGTTGCCTTGAACCCGGATGGCACACTGAACGCCATTACGCTACGCCGTTCCTCCGGCTACAAGGCGCTGGACGACGCCGCCAAACGTATTGTCCAGCTTGCCTCGCCCTTCAGCCCTTTCCCTGAGGGGATGCGCAAGGATACCGATGTCCTGCATATCACGCGTACCTGGCAATTCCAGGGCAACCGGCTGGAAACGGGGCAGTAACCATTAGCTAATTTCCTGCGCATCCACCTTGTCACTTGCCACCCTTGTAGCCGATACTACCCACATGATCGAATCCATCTCACTGACCAACCAGTTCCTGATCGCCATGCCTGCGTTGGCGGATCCGAATTTTTTTCACAGCGTCACCTATATCTGTGAGCATACCCCTGAAGGGGCGCTAGGCATTGTCATCAATCACCCGCTGGATATCAGGCTTAGTGACGTGCTTCAGCATATGGGCATCGAAGCTGCCACACCCGCCATCGCCAGTCTTCCGGTGTTCATGGGCGGGCCGATGCAACGTGAACGGGGATTTGTTATTCACCGGCCCACTGGCGCGTGGGACAGCGCATTGAAAGTGTCGGACATTGGTGTTGCCAGTTCGCGCGACATCCTGGAGGCGATTGCGCGGGGAGAAGGGCCGGAACAATCCCTGATAGCGCTAGGCTATGCCGGATGGGGGCCGGGGCAACTGGAGAAGGAGCTGGCGGATAATGCCTGGCTGAACGGTCCGGCCGATGCCACTATTCTGTTCAATATTCCCAGCGAACAGCGCTGGCAGGCTGCTGCGGCGCTGTCGGGGGTAGATCTGAACCGGCTCTCCGGTGATGTTGGACATGCATGAGGAACAGGCCTCTGCGCGCACAAAATCAAACGGTTGTTTTTGTGCGGCACATCCTTGCATCACGAGACCTCTGAGTTTCTCAGAGGCCTCTACACGTATTTTCTGAAATGCCGCCCAGACAGCCCCGGACATTTCTTGGCTTTGACTTCGGCATGAAACGCATCGGTGTGGCAACCGGACAGGATCTGACCTTTACAACCACCTCACTGGAAGTCTTGCCTGCCACCGATGGCAAGCCGGACTGGGACGTTATCTCGCGCCTGATCGACACATGGCGCCCGGATGCGTTGATTGTCGGCATCCCATTGAGCATGGACGGCAGCGAAAACGACATGACGCACGCCGCGCGCCGCTTTGGCAATCGGTTGCGGGAGCGTTATCATTTGCCTGTACACCTGATCGACGAGCGCTTATCTTCAAGGGAGGCTGAACAGCTCCTGGCTACGCCGGGCAAACGGCGCTCAAAAACCGGCACACAGAGAGTGGATGCGGTGGCTGCACAGGTTATCCTGCAAACATGGATGGCTGAACAGCAAGCAAGAACATTAGTAACAAAAGGCACAGAGCAATGACCCAACTACCCGACATCGATCAACTGCTCGCCAAAATGGCGCAGGACTTAAAATCGCGCATGGACACCCTGCATGTGCGCGACCCCGCCATGGTCGGCATCCATACGGGCGGGGTATGGGTCGCGCAGCGGCTGCACAGCCTGCTGGGCTTGAGCCAACCCCTCGGCAGCCTGGATATCTCATTCTATCGCGATGATTTCATGCGCATCGGCATCAACCCCCAGGTCAAGCCTTCGCATCTGCCTTTCAACGTGGATGACCGCCATATCATCCTGGTCGATGACGTGTTGTATACCGGACGCACCATCCGCGCCGCGTTCAATGAAATCTTCGACTATGGCCGCCCCACCGCCATCACCCTGGCGGTATTGATCGAACGCGGCGGGCGTGAACTACCGATCCAGGCCGATGTGGTAGGCCAGCATATGGAGCTGGATGCAAACACCCATATCAAGCTCACGGGACCTGAGCCGCTGGCGTTGCGCCTGCAAACCGTCCGCTAATGAAGAGCCTATCCATGAAAGCATGGTTATCCATCGTAGCGCTGCTTGCCAGTTGCATCATCACTTCGGCGTGGGCGGAAAGTGCCATTAAAAGCACGCCTCTTTTAAAATCCACGACGACCACCATCGGAGATAAAATTGAATATCTGCGAACCAATAAACCCGAAGTCACCTCGCTGATCATTCAACTCGAACCAGGCGCGGAAACCGGCTGGCACAAGCATCCCGTACCCACGTATGCCTATGTCCAGACAGGAAACCTTACGGTCGACATGCAAGACCGCTCACGGCATGAATTTTCTGCAGGCACGGCCTTTGTGGAAGTAATGAACACCTGGCACAATGGGAAAAATTTTGGCAAAACGCCGGTAACGATTTTGGTATTCTATTCCGGCGAAGAAGGCAGGTCGAATGTCATATGGCCGAATAAAGAGACCATCATAAACCCATCCAGCAAATAGAAAGACACAACCCGCGACATGAGACGCCACAATATACAGCTCGACAAAAACGGCCGTCTGCGCCACTTTCTAACCATTGAGGGTTTGAACCGCAAACTGCTGGTGGAAATACTGGATACCGCCGAATCGTTTTCCGGCGTCACCGAGCAATCCATCAAGAAAGTCCCCCTGCTGCGTGGCAAGACCATCGTCAATCTGTTCTTCGAAGCCAGTACGCGCACCCGCACCACCTTTGAACTCGCCGCCAAGCGCCTCTCAGCGGATGTGCTAAACATCAATGTCGCGGCCTCGGCGACCAGCAAGGGCGAAAGCCTGCTCGACACGCTGCACAATCTTCAGGCGATGCACTGCGATATGTTCGTGGTGCGCCACGACCGCAGCGGTGCGGCGCACTTTATCGCCCAGCATGTCGCGCCGCACATCAGCGTGATCAATGCCGGTGATGGCCGCCATGCGCACCCTACCCAGGCGATGCTGGACATGTTCACCATTCGCCGCCACAAAAAGGACTTTGCGCCGCTCAATATCGCCATCGTCGGCGACATCCTGCATTCGCGAGTGGCGCGTTCGCAGATCCATGCACTGACCACGCTCGGCGTCAACGAGGTGCGCGTCATTGGGCCTGAAACCCTGATGCCCGCCGATGTCGAAGCCCTCGGTGTGCACGTCCATCACGACCTGCGCGAGGGATTGCGCGATGCTGATGTGGTGATCACGCTGCGCCTGCAACACGAACGCATGCGCGGCGCGCTGTTGCCCAGTGAGCATGAATATTTTCGCCTTTACGGGCTGACGGAAGAAAAACTTGCGCTCGCCAAGCCGGATGTCATCGTCATGCACCCCGGCCCCATCAATCGCGGCGTCGAGATCGACTCGGCAGTCGCCGACGGTTCACGTTCCGTGATCCTTGAGCAGGTCACGCATGGCATCGCAGTGCGTATGGCGATCATGTCGATGGCCATGTCCTCTCGCGCGAATATTGAAGGAGAGATCATCTGATGCGCCTGCGCATTTCCAATGGACGTGTTATCGACCCTGCCAACGCCATTGATAGCGTGCAGGACATTTTCATCGCCGACGGCCGCATCCAGGCCGTCGGCGATACCCTTCAAGGCTTTACAGCGGACCGTGAAATCGATGCCACCGGCCTGATTGTCTGCCCCGGCCTGGTGGACCTGTGCGCCCGCCTGCGCGAACCCGGCCAGGAACATAAGGGCACTATCGCCAGCGAGACGTTGGCGGCAGCCAGTGCGGGCATTACTACCCTGTGTTGCCCGCCGGACACCGACCCCGTGATCGATACTCCCGCAGTCATTGAGCTCATCCGCAACCGCGCCGAGTCGGCAGGATACGCACGGGTTGTACCGCTGGGCGCACTCACTGAAGGGTTGGCAGGGGAAAGTTTGAGTGAAATGGCAGCACTAAAAGAGGCGGGCTGTGCCGGTGTCAGCAATGCTCTGCGCCCCATCACCAATACCCATGTGTTGCGCTGCGCCATGGAATACGCCGCCACGCATGGCCTGACGATATTTCTGAACCCCGAAGACACTTGGCTGCGCAACAAGGGCTGCATGCACGAAGGCGCTGTCAGCACGCGCCTTGGCTTGCCCGCCATCCCCGAATCCGCCGAGACTGCGGCAGTAGCGCGCGATCTGATGCTGATCGAACAGACCGGGGTGCGCGCACACTTCTGCAGGCTGTCTACGGCACGTGCGGTACGCATGGTGGCGCGCGCACGTTACGAGGGCCTGCCGGTCAGCGCGGATGTGAGCGCGCATCACTTATATCTCACGGAAATGGACGTGACCGACTTTAACAGCCAGTGCCATGTCACACCGCCGTTGCGTACCCAACGCGACCGCGATGGTTTGCGCGCAGGCTTGGCGCGCGGCACTCTGGCGGCGATCTGCTCCGATCACCAGCCGCATGAACCGGATGCCAAGCTGGCCCCCTTCAGCGCCACCGAGCCGGGCATATCTTCCCTTGAGACCCTGCTCCCGCTCAGCCTGCGGCTGGTGGATGAAGACGTGCTCACGCTCAGCGAGGTTCTGGCGTGCCTGACCCATAATCCCGCGCAAATCCTCGGCATCGAGGCCGGTACGCTAAGCGCGGGGGCGCCTGCGGACATCTGCATTTTCGACCCGCAACGCTATTGGGAATTGACGGACGGCACCCTGCAAAGCCGTGGCCGCAACACACCGTTCATGGGGTGGGAATTCAAAGGCCGCGTGACCCATACCCTGTTGGCAGGCAAGATTGTGTACGAGTTGGCAGATTCTTGAAATACATACTGACACTCACAGCACTGGCCGCACTGGCCATTGCAGCGCCATCCATCGCGGAGACAGTGGGGAAATCGCCCTCATCCCGCTATGCTTCTCTTGTGGGCGTGGTCTTCACCCAGAAAGATGGCCTGCAATGCCTGGAAATTCAACGCGCGGATCTGGTCAAAGGCATGCCGGTTACGATTGTGACGCCAGGTGGCCCAGGCGAACCGCAATCGTTGATTAAGGCCGAAGTGATGGGGTCATCATGTAACGATAATGGAACGCAAACGGTCTCGATAGACGGCGGTCAGCCGCAAACACGCTACGCGCTCAAATTACTTCAAAGTGATCAGGCTGCCGCTTTTGGATTCGGAATTATAGGAAAACGCGTCGCGTTGCGAGAAAAAAATGGTATGGTACAGGCCAAGTTTGGCCTCGAAAAAAAACCTGCGCATTTTTCTCAATGCACCAGCAAGGAAGGTATACACCTTAACGTATGGCCAGGATTGCCACTCAAGGAAAAAAGCCGCTGGCACGCCTACTATCATCTTGGGTTTGAAGTGGAGCCGTCGTGCACGGATAAAGAAACCGGCAAGCCCTGACGGCTCTATGATTTTGTCTCTAAGGAAGAAAGGGGCCGTTGACACCGGCCCCCGTCACTCAAAACTTCATGGCATCAAAAAACTTTTTCACTCCGTCAAGCCAGGAGCTTGAGCGTGGGCTATGCTTGATGGCGCTGTCTTCTTTCATGGACTTTTCAAACTCGATCAGCAAATCTTTTTGCTGGCGCGTGAGTTTCACCGGAGTTTCGACAACCACCCTGCACAACAGGTCGCCGACATCTCCACCGCGAACGGATCTGACACCCTTTCCGCGCAGACGGAACATCTTGCCGGACTGGGTTTCCGCCGGTATTTTCAAGACAACCTGGCCACCCAGCGTCGGCACTTCCAGTTCGCCACCCAGCGTTGCAGTAACAAAACTGATGGGCACTTCGCACATCAGGTGATTCTCCTCACGCGTGAAGATGGCGTGCTCCCGCACGTGGATATGGACATAAAGATCACCAGGCGGCCCACCGCTCTCACCCGCCTCGCCCTCGCCAGTTAAACGGATGCGATCGCCGTTATCCACCCCGGCAGGAATCTTGACGGACAGGGTTTTTTGCTCCTGTACACGCCCATGCCCATGGCACGTCCCGCAGGGATTAGCGATGATTTTTCCGGCGCCACGGCACTTGGGACAGGTCTGCTGCAACGAGAAGAAACCTTGCTGCATACGAACCTGACCATGGCCTGCGCAGGTTGTGCAGGTTGTCGCGCTGGTGCCTTTCTTGGCGCCGGAGCCTTCGCACACCGAGCACGCGACCAGGGTGGGGATACGCACCTTGGTGGTGGTGCCATGCACCGCCTCTTCCAGGTCCAGCTCCATGTTGTAGCGCAAATCCGCACCACGGTGGACACGGCTCCCGCCCGCCCGGCCTCCTGCTGCGCCGCCAAAGATATCACCGAAGATATCCCCGAAGATGTCACCAAAGTTGCCGCCCCCGGCCGCGCCACCTGCCGCCGCTGCGGAAGGGTCTACGCCGGCATGGCCGAACTGGTCGTAGGCGGCGCGCTTGCGTTCATCGCTAAGCACTTCATACGCTTCTTTGGCTTCCTTGAATTGCTCCTCCGCCGCATTGTCGTCAGGATTGCGGTCAGGGTGGTATTTCATGGCGAGGCGCCGGTAGGCCTTCTTGATCTCAGCCTCGCTGGCATTGCGCGCCACCTCCAGCACTTCGTAAAAATCGCGTTTCGCCATTCGGTATAAATCCCGCGTCGATGTAGGGTGGGTTAGGCCGAAGGCCGTAGCCCACCAAGATGCCGCCGTAGACGGCAAAAACCTATTTTATTTTATGTGCCGCACGCGGCGACAGATGGGTGGGTTACGCGGTCTACGACCGCTAACCCACCCTACATTTTGCTTTAAGTAAGTGCCATTCGGGCGCGTAACTTATTTGTTTTTATCGTCCTTAACTTCTTCAAACTCGGCGTCGACCACATCATCCTTGTTGCTTGATGCGCCTGTCGACTCGCCCTGCTGCCCGGCCTCGCTTTGCGCTGCCTGCGCATAGGCGCGTTCGGCGAGCTTGCTGGCCACTTCCATCAAGGCATTGGTCTTGGCCTCGATATCAGCCTTGTCATCGCCCTTGATGGCTTCCTTGAGGGCTTCGGCAGCAGCCTCAATGCGCTGCTTTTCGTCGGCCTCCACCTGGCCCTCCAGATCCTTCAAGGATTTGAGGGTGCTGTGGATCAGGTTATCTGCATGATTGCGGGCCTGTACCAGCTCATGGAACTTGCGGTCTTCCTCGGCATGCGCCTCGGCATCCTTGACCATGCGCTTGATTTCATCCTCGGAGAGACCGCTGGAGGCCTTGATGACAATCGACTGCTGTTTGCCGGTGGCCTTGTCCTTGGCGGACACGTTCAGGATACCGTTGGCGTCGATGTCAAAGGCCACCTCGATCTGCGGCATGCCACGCCGTGAGGGCGGGATGTCGGCCAGATCAAAGCGCCCCAGTGATTTGTTGGCGGCGGCTATTTCGCGCTCACCCTGCAACACATGCACGGTGACCGCGTTCTGGTTGTCTTCTGCAGTCGAAAACACCTGGGCTGCCTTGGTCGGGATGGTGGTGTTCTTCTCGATCAGCTTGGTCATCACGCCGCCCAGGGTTTCAATTCCCAGTGACAGCGGGGTTACGTCGAGCAGCAGCACATCCTTCACCTCGCCGCCCAGCACACCGGCCTGAATCGCGGCGCCGACTGCAACGGCCTCGTCAGGGTTGACGTCCTTACGCGGCTCCTTGCCGAAGAACTCTTTCACCTTCTCCTGCACCTTGGGCATGCGGGTCTGACCACCGACAAGAATCACGTCATCGATGTCCGACGCCTGCACCCCAGCATCCTTCATGGCTATCCGGCAGGGGGCGATGGTGCGCTCAATCAGATCGTCCACCAGCGATTCCAGCTTGGCGCGCGTGAGCTTGATGTTCAGGTGTTTCGGGCCTTTGGCATCCGCCGTGATGTATGGCAGATTCACGTCGGTCTGCTGGCTGGAAGAAAGCTCGATCTTGGCCTTTTCGGCAGCCTCCTTGAGGCGTTGCAGGGCCAGCGCGTCATTGTGCAGATCAATGCCGCTGTCTTTCTTGAATTCCGCCGCCAGGTAATCTATCAGGCGCATATCGAAGTCTTCACCACCCAGGAAGGTGTCGCCGTTGGTGGACAACACTTCGAACTGGTGTTCGCCATCGACTTCGGCGATTTCAATGATGGAGATATCAAACGTGCCGCCGCCCAAATCAAACACCGCAACCTTGCTCTCACCCGGTTTCTTGTCCATGCCATAGGCCAGCGCCGCCGCAGTCGGCTCGTTGATGATGCGCTTCACATCCAGCCCGGCGATACGTCCGGCGTCCTTGGTGGCCTGACGCTGCGAATCGTTGAAATAGGCGGGTACGGTGATCACCGCCTCGGTGACAGGCTCGCCCAGATAATCCTCGGCGGTCTTTTTCATTTTCATCAGCACGCGCGCGGAGATCTCCGGCGGCGCCATTTTTCTGCCTTTGGCTTCTACCCAGGCATCGCCATTATCGGCACCGATGATCTTGTAGGGCACCATTTTTATGTCGCGCTGCACCACTTCATCACTGAACTTGCGGCCAATCAGGCGCTTCACGGCAAACAGCGTGCTCTCCGGGTTGGTTACAGCCTGCCTTTTGGCGGCCTGCCCGACCAGAATCTCGGCGTCATCGGAGTAGGCGATAATGGAAGGAGTGGTGCGACCTCCCTCGGCATTTTCGATGACGCGGGGCTGCCCGCCTTCCATGACTGCAACACAGGAGTTGGTGGTACCCAGATCAATTCCGATAATTTTTCCCATTTTTCTCTATCTCCAGTATGAATTTTCTATAAATTAACTCTGCAGGCGGATCACAAACCGCCATGTATGTCTGCTTAAATTGGGGTTTTCAGGGTGATTTCAAGCTTAGAGGCACGGTTTAAGGTTTTTTGGACACCACCACCATGGCCGGACGGACTAATCTCTCATTAAGCAGATAGCCTTTCTGAAACACAGCGACTACCGTATTGGGTTCCAGGTCTGCGCTTTCCTGCGTGGTCATGGCCTGGTGCATTTCCGGGTTGAATTTTTCACCCTGCGGATCTATCTCCCGCACACCCGCCTTTTGCACCGCTGACTGCATCATTTTCACCGTCAGGTCGAGCCCTTCGCGGACTTTGGCGATATCCGCCGCCTCGCCGCTGGCCGCCACCAGCCCCAGTTCCAGGCTGTCCTTCACCGGCAGCAACTCGCCGACAAATCTCTCCAGCGCATACTTGTGGGCGTTTTCCAGGTCTCGCTCGGCGCGGCGGCGCAGGTTTTCCATATCCGCGCGCACGCGCAGCAATTGATTCCAGTAATCATCCGCCTTGGTTTGCGCATCCTGCAGGGTCAGAGCCAGTTGTTCATACGACACCGCTTCGGCGGCAGCCTCCGGATGCGCGCCTTCTTCATGCGCTGTTTCTTGAGAAAGGTTCTCTGTGCTGGTCACTTCTTCTTCTCCCGTAGACTAAAAAACGAAGCCTGCCGCGTGGGCAGGCAAGTGTAGTTCCAGATATGGGCAATTATCGCTGATTCAAGGCCGCCCCCAGCAATTTCGCCGTCACGTCAACCAGGGGGATCACGCGATGATAGGCCATGCGGGTCGGGCCGATCACCCCCAGCACCCCTACCACTTGCCCCTCGACCTCATAGGGGGCGGTCACGATGCTGCACTCATCCAGCGCCTTGTAACCGGATTCCGCGCCGATGAACACCTGCGCCGCTTCGGCGCGCATACATTGGTCCAGCAAATCCAGCATGCCGCGTTTTTGATTGAAGGCCTCAAAGAGCTGGCGCAGCGTGTCGACGCTCGACAGCTCCGCAAAATCCATCAAATTGGTCTGCCCTGCGAGCAGGTAGCCGGGTTCGGCCATTCCCGGCATCCCGCCTCCTGCGACGTGCAGGGATGCACAAGTGTCGCCAGAAGCAGGATGCTGGAAGCGACCGGCACTCGCAGTGCCTTGCACGTTGGAAGGCGCCGGGGCGAATACTTCTTCGGCCATCTCGACGGCGGTCTGCATCATCCCGTTCAGCGTCTCGCGCGCCGTGCCCATTTCGGACAACAGGCAGTTCCGGATCGTCGGCAGATCCTTGCCGGCAAATGTCGCATTCAGGTAATTTGCCGCCTGCTGCAACTCGGACTCCGAATAGCGCCGCCGGGGCTGGATGACACGGTTTTGCACCTCATGGCCATTGATCACGACGATCACCAGAACGCGGTTGTCTCCCGACAAGGGCAAAAACTCTATCTGGCGCAGCACGGTATGCTCACGACGCGGCACCATCACCAGACCCGCCATGCGGGTAATGCTCGACAGCATCGAGGATGCCGACTCCAGTAAATTTTCCACACTGACGCCGGGGTTAAGCTGGCTTTTCAGGCGCACCATGTCGCCGCTGTCCGGCGGCTGGACGGTGAGCAGGGCATCCACAAACAAACGGTAGCCCTTGGCTGTGGGGATTCTTCCCGCCGAGGTATGAGGAGACGTCACCATCCCCAATTCTTCGAGGTCGATCATGATGTTACGAATCGTCGCCGGACTCAGATCCAGCCCGGAATCACGCGCAAGCAGGCGCGACCCCACCGGCTGCCCCTCACGAATGTAGGATTCAACCAGGGTCTTTAATATAAGCTGCGCGCGTTCGCTGACTTCTTGTGTCACACCTTAATCAACCCGTAATATTATTGGCTTGCCAAACATATCCCTACCGGTAAAAATCTCTTTCAATGCCTCATAAAGTGGAGGCAACTTGTTAATAATATTAAATTTTGACGAATACTTCGAATATTAGCACTCGCATCAAAAGAGTGCCAGAACACTACCAATTCCTACCACAGCCTGTCAAGGAAACGCACGCGGCTACATCGAGACGGATAAAGCCGCCAGGACCTGCAAGATAACCAGTTGGCACCTGTATACCGCGCGTGATAACTTTGCCGCTCATTAATATATTTCAAGTCAGGGAGCAAAAACGCCATGCCATTGGCATTTACCACCATCGGCCTGATCGGAAAATACGACGACCCGAGCGTCAATGAGACGCTCGGCACCCTTAGCGCCTACCTGCAGACACAGGGGTTGCGGGTTATGCTGGACGAAGTTACTGCGCAAACCTTTCCCGGACAAGGAATGGAAACCGCCAGCCGCCAGGTCATCGGCGCACACTGCGATCTTGTGATTGTCATTGGCGGAGACGGCACATTGCTTAATGCGGCGCGTTCACTGGCCGACACCGGCATTCCTCTGGTTGGCGTTAATCTTGGCAGACTGGGCTTTCTTGCCGACATTTCTCCCGGTCGCATGATCGAAATAATGGAGGAAATCCTGCGGGGGCATTACCTGCTGGAAGAGCGCTGCCTGCTACGCAGCGCCATCAAACGTGGCGACAAAGAAATCAATGAAGGTTGCGCCTTCAATGATGTGGTTGTCCACAAATGGAACATGGCGCGCATGATCGAATTTGAGACCTACATCAACGGTCAGTTCGTCAACAGCCAGCGCGCCGACGGGCTTATCGTCGCCACCCCTACAGGCTCCACGGCGTATGCGCTGTCCGGTGGCGGGCCGATCCTCCACCCTACGCTCTGCGCGATCACTCTGGTGCCGATTTGCCCTCACACCTTGAGCAGCCGCCCAATTGTCGTCAACAGTGACAGCCAGATTGATGTCGTCATTACTGACTGTAATCACGAGCGGGCGCAGCTTACCTGCGATGGGCAGATGAATTTCGATCTGTTCGAGGGCGACCATATCCATATCAGGAAAAATGCTTACCCGATCCGGCTCATTCACCCGGCGGATCATGACCATTATAAAATTCTACGCACCAAGTTACGTTGGGGGGAGAAGCTTTAGTCAGCATGCCAATACCGCCGCCCCGACTGGCGGTAGGTCTCCGGCGGCGCAATCTTGCCGTGCGCATTGAGCTTGAATGTGATGGCGCCGTGCTGCGCGGAGTCGTACATATGCACATTCATGGCACGATAACGCGCTACGACCTCGGGCTTGGGGTGACCGTAGCGGTTTCGGTAACCGGCGGGAAACAGCACATAATCAGGATGCACGGCATCCAGGAAATCCTGGGTGGATGAGGTTTTGCTGCCGTGGTGCGGCGCAACCAGAATGCGCGCGCGCAGGGCATCGGGTGAGATGTCGAGCAGACGCCGTTCCGCGCCTTTTTCAATATCACCGGGGATCAAAACACTGCCTGCCGCAGTGGTGATACGCAATACGCATGAACCATCGTTGTCGTCGCCAGCCATGTCGACAGGTGGGCTGAGGATTTGAAACTCCACCCCATCCCAGCGCCACGTTTGCCCGCTCGAACACTGTTGCGCCCGCGCCCACTGCATCTGGTGCGGAACGCCGGTCAACACGCTCTTGACTGCCATCTCTTTGAGGATAGATTGTGCGCCTCCCATATGGTCGTTATCGCCATGGCTGACGATCAGCATATCAAGCTGCGTAACACCAACCGCGCGCAAAAACGGCGTGACCACCGCCTCGCCGGTATCGAAACTTTGGCTGAAACGCGGGCCGGTATCAAACACCAGCGCGTGATCACGCGTGCGCACCACCGCCGCCAGCCCTTGACCAACATCCAGCAGGGTAAACCATACCTCCCCCGCAGCGGGCTTGGGAATGGGCAGGAAAAACATTGGCAGCAGCCACACCACCCCCAGCCAGCGCCCCGGTAACCCCTTGGGGGCAAGCAGCAGGGCAACCCCCACCAATCCCGGCAACAACGCCCACCACGGCGGGGCGTGTTGCGTCCACTGCGCCACGTCAAGATCGGAAAGCCACTTCAGGATCGGCCACAACCCCGCCACGGCGAGATCCACCAATGCCAGCACCCAGCCTCCCAGAAGCGGCGACATCAGCGTCAGCAGCGCACCCACCAGTGCAGGGGGCACCACCAGCACATTCACCCAGGGCACCGCAATGAAATTTGCCACAGGCGAGATCAGCGAGACGCGCTGGAACAGGATCAGCATTACGGGTGCAAGGCCAATGGTAATCAGCCAGTGCAGCCGCCCCCACTTCCACCACACCCCCTCTGGCGCCAGGCGATTGCCCATGGCGAACAGGATCAGCGCCACGGTGCCGAACGACAACCAGAACCCCGCCTCCATGACCGCCAACGGGTCATACAGCAGCACCAGCAGCAGCGCCACCGCCAGGGTGTGGCTGAGCGCGCGGTTGCGCTGCAACAAAATCCCCATCATGACCACCAAGACCATGATCAGCGCACGCTGCACCGGGATGGAAAATCCGGCCAGGGCGGCGTAGTAAACCGCCCCCAGCAGGGCGATTACAGCGGCGGCCTTGGGCGCGGGCCAATGCAGCGCCAACGATCCCAGGCGGGCCCACCCCCAGCGCGCCATGAAGAACAGCAGCCCCGCCACCAGTGTGATGTGCGAGCCGGAAATCGCCACCAGATGGGTAGTCCCGGTGCGCGAAAAAACCTCCCATTGCGTGTTGGAGATGGCGCGCTGTTCGCCTATCGTCAGTGCGGTGATAATCCCGGCATAGGGGCTGGCGGGCAGGGCTACTGCAATGCCCGCCGCTATCCGCTGGCGCAACCTGTCAATGGTATAGCCGCCGGCGTTCGAGGCTATGCGTAGATGAGGGCCGCCTGGCCTGACATAACCCGTAGCATGCAAGTGGTGGCGGAACAACCAGCCCTCATAGTCGAATCCGCCAGGATTCATCAGGCCACGCGCGCGCTTGAGGCGCACCTGTAATCGCCAGGTATCCCCCACCCGAAGATCAGGCGGCGCCTCTTGCCAACTGAGCAGAATACGGCCAGGCGTGGGGTACTGTGTCGCGCCCTGATGCAGCGAAATCACGTCAAATTCAAAGCGCATGCCACGCGAATGATCGCCACCCTTGGCGCTCACCGTTTGGGCAGCCTTTGGCCGGCCCATTACGCTCTCGGATAAACGGCTGGGGATAGAGGCTATCACCCCCTCCGCCATGACGTCCTCACCTTCCAGGCCGGGCGCAATACCCATGGAAAGGGAACCCGCCACACTAAACAAAGTCCAAAGGAAGCCACAGGCCACCAGCACCGGAAAACGTAGCCATTTGCTAAAGGCCGCTACCAGCAACAACGGCATCAGCAGCAAGCACCAGCGCTGATCCGGCAGCTCAACGAGTTGCTGAAAGGCAAGAATTCCGGCCAGGAATGCCAGTGTACCAAAACGCATGCTTTTGTTATGGTCCAAAAGTGTGGATAATCGGGACAGGGAGGCGTCGATCTACCCTATATCGAACGGGGTAGGAATTACATTAATTTATGCCAAAACAGCTTATCAAACGCTTCATCAAGCGTTACGTCCCCGATCACAAAACCATCCGCGACCACAAGCACCTGCAATTCCTCGGCGCGCTATTGCACGCCCCCAATCTGTGGCATCTGAACCGGCACTCTGTGCCCGGCGCGGTTTCCGTGGGATTGTTCGCGGCATTTATCCCCGGTCCGGTGCAAATGCTGATCGCAGCGGCGGGGGCGGTCATGTTTCGGGTCAATATGCCACTGTCCGTCGCGCTGACATTCATTACCAACCCGTTCACGGTACCGCCGATCGCCTACTTTTCCTACAAAATTGGCACCTGGATTCTGCAAATGCCGGAACATCCCTTCAAAATCGAGATGTCGATTGACTGGTTATGGGGACAGTTAAACACCATCGGAGGACCTTTCCTGCTCGGCACCCTGGTGCTTTCCGTTAGCAGCGCCGTGCTCGGCAACCTGCTGATGCGCGGGGTCTGGCATTGGCATATCGTGCGGTATTTGAAGAAGAGGAAACAGCGGGTATTACAGGACAAGCAGTTGTAGGGTGCGCCCTACATAGTGGGTCACCCCTTCAGTACCCCATCCTCCAGCATCAAGGTCCGGTCCATGCGTGCCGCAAGCGTGAGGTCATGGGTCACCACTATAAAGCTGGTATGAAGTTCCCTGTTCAGTTCCAGCATCAGGCTGTACACATGATCGGCGGTCTTGTGATCGAGATTGCCGGTCGGCTCGTCTGCCAGCACACACTGCGGCTGCGTCACCAGGGCGCGGGCCACGGCGGCGCGTTGGCGTTCACCGCCGGACAGTTCGCCGGGCTTATGCTCCAGGCGCGCGCCAAGACCGACGTTTTCAAGAAGTGCGCGTGCCTTGTCCGCCGCCTCCACTGGGCGCACCCCCCGGATCAACAGCGGCATGGCGACATTTTCCAGGGCGGTGAACTCCGGCAGCAGGTGATGAAACTGGTAGATAAAACCCAGCGCCTCGTTGCGTAAACGCCCGCGCTGCACCTCGCTGAGCTGTGCCATGTTTTTACCCGCCACCCACACTTCGCCGCGCGTCGGCTTGTCCAGGCCGCCAAGCAGGTGCAACAACGTACTCTTGCCCGCCCCGGATGTGCCGACAATGGCGACGCGCTCGCCGCGCGCCACCGAGAGCGTCACATCCTGGATCACCTCCACAGTGAGTCCACCCTCGCTAAAGGTTTTGCTGAGGTCTTGGCACCACAGTACAGGCTGATCACTCATAGCGCAGCGCCTCCGCCGGCTGGGTGCGCGCAGCGCGTAAAGCGGGATACATGGTGGCGAGAAAACTGAAGAAAAATGATACGACATTGATTTTTACAACATCCGAAAGCCGCATTTCGGACGGCAGCTCGCTGATGTAGTAGACATCTGCGGCAAGGAACTGCATTCCAAACAGACGCTCAATCGCCGGCACCAGGGTATCGACATTAAGCGCCAGACTCACACCGCCAGCAGTACCCAATAACGTGCCTGCCATGCCAAGCAGGGTGCCCTGCACCATGAAGATCACCATGATGCTGGCCGGGGTAGCTCCCAGCGTGCGCAGAATGGCGATATCGGCCCTTTTGTCAGCTACCATCATTACCAGCATGGAGACAATATTGAAGGCCGCCACGGCCACTATCGCTGTCAGGATGATGAACATGACGGTCTTTTCCATCTGAATGGCGCGGAAAAAATTGACGTGCTGGCGCGTCCAGTCGCTGATCATGTAGCCCACGGGCAATTCAAGCGCCAACTGCTGGCTCAGACGCGGGGCGGCAAACATATCATCGAGTTTCAGACGCACGCCGCTCACCACGCCATCTTCCATGCGCATCAGTTTGGCCGCGTCGTCGAGATGCAACAGCGCCATTGCGCTGTCATACTCATACATCCCAATCTCAAAAATCCCCACCACCGTAAAGCGCTTGAGGCGCGGCAGAATCCCGACCGGCGTGACATTGGCTTGCGGCGTGAGCAGGGTTACCTTGTCCCCTACCCCCACACCCAGGGTGCGCGCCAGCTCCTTGCCAAGGATGATGCCGAACCCGCCTGGCTTTAAATCGCTCAGATGACCATCGACCATCTTCGATCCCAGGTCGGACACCTTGGGTTCTTCATTCGGCAAAATACCGCGGATCAGGGTTCCACTCACCTGCGGGCCGTTGCTGAGCATCCCTTCGCCATCCACATAGGGTGCCGCGCCCGTCACATGAGGATAACGGCCCGCGAATGTGGTCACTGCCTTCCAGTCACGCAGCCCGCCATTCTCCACACCGGAGATCGTGGTATGCGCTACCACGCCAAGAATACGGGCGCGCAGCTCCTTCTCAAACCCATTCATCACCGACAGCACCGTGATGAGCGCAGCTACGCCCAACGCGATACCCAGCATGGAAATCAGTGAAATAAAGGAGATAAAGTGATTACGCCGCTTGGCGCGGGTGTAACGCAGAGCAACGAAGATTTCTAACGGCTTAAACATGGGCGTTGATTAAACCACAAAAGGGGGCAAAAGGCGTAGTTTTTTGGTGAGACGGGCACACTCCAGCAGTCACAGAATGGAAAATACGAGATCGCCACTTTCCTGCATAAGGTATCTGCACAAGTCATTCCGGGTGTCGGGTATACTGATAAAAAACCCGGAGACTGACCTTTGCCTTTTGTCTGGCTACAGTTCCTTCTATGTGCCGCCCTCATCGGGCTGGCGGGCTACCAGCTATCCCGCTATGGGGATGTGATTGCGGAAAAAACCGGTGTGGGCGGCACCTGGATCGGCGTGATCCTGCTGGCTACGGTGACATCCCTGCCCGAGCTGGCGGTGGGCATCTCTTCAGTTACTGTCGCCAACACCCCGAATATCGCGCTAGGCGATGTATTGGGGAGCTGTGTCTTCAACCTGATCATTCTCATGATCCTGGATTTCCTGCACCGTGAGGGATCGATATATACGCGCGCCAGCCAGGGGCACATCCTGTCGGCGGGATTCGGCGTCATGCTGATAGGTTTTGTCGGTTTCAATCTGCTGCTCGGTGAAAAAGCAGAGAATTTTTCCATCGGGCATGTGGGCATCTACACCCCGGTGATCGTGCTGTTTTACGCCATTGCCATGCGCACCGTATTCCTCTATGAGCAGCAACAGATAGCCGCTTACGCCAGGGAGATCGCCAGCCGCTACCCTGACGTGACACTGAAACAGGCGGCATCCCGCTACGCATTGGCAGCCCTGGTTGTGGTCGGCGCGGGCATCTGGCTGCCATTTATCGGCAAGGAAATGGCGCAGGTGATGGGCTGGAACAACACCTTCGTTGGCACCCTCTTCATCGCATTCGCCACCTCGGTGCCGGAATTGGCAGTCACCCTCGCCGCGTTTCGCATCGGCGCGCTGGACATGGCGATCGGCAACCTGCTGGGAAGCAACCTGTTCAACATCCTGATTATCGCGGTGGATGATCTGTTCTTCCTCAAGGGGCCAATTTTGTCTCATGTTTCACAACATCATGCAGTTTCCGCCCTTTCCGCTGTCATGATGAGCGGCGTGGTCA
Organism: Gammaproteobacteria bacterium; assembly: GCA_021731145.1. GTDB lineage: Bacteria > Pseudomonadota > Gammaproteobacteria > Ga007554 > LNEJ01. The sequence goes on from JAKFXX010000038.1 coordinate 41,811, forward strand.
TCGTCGGGCTGCTTTACCGCCCCACGGCAAGGATATTCAAAACCGTCGGCTGGATCAGCCTGCTGCTGTTCTCGATATATCTGCTCAACACTTACGTGCTTTACCTCTATGGAGAATGATCGCTCAATGGATAAGGCGCATCTGGAAATCCTCGCCTGGCATGCCCTCACTGTCGATAAAACCAGCGAGACGATGGGCGTCGAGCCTGGCAAGGGACTTGATTCGGCTGAGGTGGAGACGCGTTTGGCTGTTTACGGCCCCAACCGCCTCGCCGAAAAGCCGCCGCGCTCGCCTTGGCTGTTGCTTCTTGCACAATTCAGGAACCTGCTGATTCTGATCCTGATCGGCGCCGCCGTACTGGCGGGGGCTGTTGGCGATATCAAGGACGCCGCTGTAATCCTCCTCGTTGTCCTGTTCAATGCCGCACTGGGTTTTTACCAGGAGTACCGCGCCGAGCAAAGTCTGGCCGCCCTCAAAAAAATGCTGGCGCTCAAGGCACGAGTACGGCGCAACGGCATCACCGCCGAGATCAGCGCCGATGCGCTGGTGCCCGGAGACATGGTGCTGATGGAGGCAGGCGATAGAGTCCCCGCCGATGGCCGCCTCATCGCCGCCCACAGCCTGGAGATCGACGAGTCGGCCCTGACCGGAGAATCCCATGTGGTGGGCAAAGACACACAGGCTCTGACTTCCGGGACGATCCCGTTGGCGGAACGGTTCAACATGGCCTACATGAACACCGTGGTGACGCGCGGTCGCGCCGAACTCCTCATCACCGCCACTGGCATGAATACGGAAATGGGTCGTCTGGCGGGCCTGCTGGAAACCACCCAGGAAGGGCCAACCCCGCTCCAGCTCCAGTTGGACCAGCTCGGCAAGCGGCTGGCGGGTATTGCGCTGGTGGCCGTGCTGCTCATTCTGGTGCTGGGCCTGCTGCGTGGCGAGGAGCTGGTAGAGCTTATCCTCACCGCCATCGCCCTGGCGGTGGCGGCCATCCCGGAGGGCCTGCCGGCGGTGGTTACAGTTACACTTGCCATCGGCATGTACCGCATGGCGCGGCAGGGGGCCATCGTCAAGCGCCTGGCCGCCGTCGAGACACTGGGCTGCACCAGCGTCATATGCTCGGACAAAACCGGCACGCTCACCCTCAACCAGATGACGGCCCGCGCCTTTTTCTATCAAGGACGACGCTACACCGTCAGCGGCGAGGGCTACCAGGGCACAGGAGACATCCACCCAGCGGATAACGCGCCGGACTTCACCCCCCTGCTGCGCCCGCTGGCGCTGTGCAACGACAGCCGCGTGCGCGATGGCCAGCTTATTGGCGACCCTACGGAAGGCGCGCTGCTGGTGCTGGCGGCCAAGGGTGGGGTGGATCGGGACGCCGCAGAGACAACGATGCCGCGTAGCGCCGAGATCCCCTTCGATCCCGCCAACAAGTTCATGGCGACCTTCCACCAGGACGGTGAATGGGTACGCGTGTTCGTGAAAGGCGCGCCGGATGTATTGCTGGCGCGTTGTAACACCTTCCTCGGACCAGAGGGAGAGCAGCCTGTCGATAGCGCCCTGCGTGACCGGCTCACACACGAAATCGAGGCCATGGCCGCCAGCGCACTGCGCGTGCTGGCGGTCGCCACACGCACCCTGCCCGCCGCCTCCTTCGATCCGCACGGGGACCTTTTTGCTCATATCCACGGCCTGACGTTTACGGGGCTAATCGGGCTGATGGATCCACCACGCCCCGAAGCCCGCGACGCCATCTCCCTGTGCAAAAAGGCGGGCATCGCTGTCAAGATGATCACAGGCGACCACAAGGTTACCGCTGTGGCGATAGCCGCCGAACTGGGCCTGCACGGCGGTCGCTTCCAGCCTCCTGCGCCGTCCACGGATGGACAAGTGCCGCGAGCGCAGGATGCTCTGGAGCGGCCCTCTGGCGACACTTGCACATCCCTGTGCGGCGTCGCTGTCACCGGCGAGGAGCTGGATCGTCTTACCCCCCATGAATTGGCCTCGCGTATCGAACAGATCGTCGTCTTCGCGCGCGTCGCGCCGGAGCATAAGATCAAGATCGTACAAGCCTTGCAGGAACGCGGCCACGTGGTCGCCATGACGGGTGACGGTGTCAATGACGCCCCCGCTCTCAAAGGCGCCGACATCGGCGTGGCAATGGGCATCACCGGCACCGAAGTCAGCAAAGAAGCGGCCACCATGGTGCTCACCGACGACAACTTCGCCACCATCGTGCGCTCCGTCAAGGAAGGCCGGATGATCTATGACAACATCGTCAAATTCGTGCGCTTCCAGCTTTCCACCAATATGGGCGCCCTGCTCACCGTGGTCAGTGCGCCGTTTTTCGGCCTACCCATCCCCTTCAGCCCCGTCCAGATCCTGTGGATCAACATCATCATGGACGGCCCGCCCGCCATGGCGCTGGGCGTAGACCCCGCCCGCCCCGGCCTCATGGAGGAATCGCCGCGCGACCCCAAGGCGCATATCCTCACCCTGCGGCGCCTCGGCAAGCTGCTGGCCTACGGCACCACGATGATGGTGGGCACGCTTGGCGTGCTGTATTACGCGCTGCAGACGGGTTCGCAGGAACATGCCCTGACGCTGGCCTTCACCACCTTCGTGCTGTTCCAGTTTTTTAACGTATTCAACGCCCGCGCCGAACGCGGCTCCGCATTCAACCAGAACTTCTTCGCCAACGGCAAACTGTGGCTTGCCTTGGCTGGCGTGCTCGTCATGCAGATCCTCGCCGTCCATTGGTCACCCGCGCAGGAAATCTTTAATGCCACCGATCTTTCGCTGACAGACTGGGGTCTTGCAGCATTGATCTCCTCATCGGTACTGCTGCTGGAAGAGGCGCGCAAACTCCTGTCACGAATGTGGCACGGCTTACGAGCTTCAGGGTAAAAGCAGCGATAACGATTTGGCGGTTGTCACCCGTCCATTTATACTTAACGCTTTTCCAAAACCCGAAGAGAAAATAATGCCCCGCACACGCCACCGGATATGCCTGATAATTGCACTGCTCGGTATCAGCATCATCTCCGGCTGCGGGCAGAAAGGCCCTTTATATCTGCCCGGCGAAAAACCCGCGCCTACCCAACCGCAACGCTAAACAGAGCCAATCATTCATGGATCACTTTACCTACCGCAATGGGCGGCTGTGCGCCGAAGACGTCGACCTCGCCGAGATCGCCCGCACACATGGCACCCCCTGTTATGTCTATTCACGCGCCACGCTTGAACGCCACTGGCATGCCTTCGACCGCGCCTTCGCCGGGCGCGACCACCTGGTGTGTTACGCCGTCAAGGCCAACTCCAATCTCGCCGTGCTCAACATCCTGGCGCGACTCGGCTCGGGATTCGACATCGTTTCCGCCGGTGAGCTGGAACGCGTGCTGCGCGCCGGAGGTGATGCAAGTAAAGTGGTGTTTTCCGGGGTAGGCAAGCGCGCCGACGAAATGCGCCGTGCGCTGGAAGTGGGCATTTATTGCTTCAATGTCGAATCCGTAGCCGAACTGGAGCGCCTCAATGCCGTAGCGGCAGAGATGGGCATGCGCGCCCCGGTGTCGCTGCGCGTCAACCCCGATGTGGATGCACGCACCCATCCCTATATCTCCACCGGCCTGAAAGAGAACAAGTTCGGCATCGACATCGCCGAAGCCCCGGCGGCATACGCCCGCGCCACCGAGCTGTCGCACATCGACATCGTAGGCGTGGACTGTCATATCGGCTCCCAATTGACCGAGGCCACGCCCTTTGTCGACGCCCTGGACCGGGTATTAAATCTTGTGGACGAGCTCGCCGCACAGGGCATCGCCATCCAGCATCTGGACATCGGCGGTGGACTGGGCATTCCCTACAGCGACGAAACGCCGCCTAGCCCGGCGGAATACGCCGTAGCGTTGCTGAAAAAACTTGAAGGAAGACCCTACAAAATCCTGCTCGAACCGGGCCGCGCCATCGCCGGCAATGCCGGCGTGCTGCTCACCACCGTCGAATACCTGAAATGCACTGCGCACAAGAATTTTGCGATAGTCGATGCAGGCATGAACGACCTGATCCGCCCCGCCCTGTACAAGGCCTGGCAGGAAATCATCCCCGTGCTACCCAACACAGACAGCGAATCGCGCCTCTACGACATCGTCGGCCCGGTGTGCGAAACCGGCGACTTCCTGGGCAAGGACCGCCAGCTCAACATCCAGCCCGGCGACCTGCTCGCAGTACGCTCCGCCGGAGCCTATGGCTTTGTCATGAGCTCCAACTACAACACCCGCCCGCGCGCGGCGGAAGTGATGGTGGATGGAGACAAGACCCACCTGGTACGGGCACGAGAAAAACTGGAGGATTTGTTCGCGGGGGAATCGACCTGTTAATTCTGCCGTGGTGAAATAATCGCTGGTCAGAATACCCGAAGCTCATCAGATAAATGAACGCATCGACTAACGTCACATATCAAAAACCAGAAATGAGAAGATCGAGCGCCGCGATGATTTCGAAGCGCCGGTCCGAGAGATCGGCAACCGAAGCACCGATTTCTTTTGTTGAAATAGCCGCAAGTTGCTGAGTAATTACGAGGACCTCATGCCCTTCAACTTGTAAACATGGCATCAGCGTCTTCACGGGGCTCCCGGAATAGTGGCTAACAAGCCGCAAGGGCACTACAACGCGGGTTACGAGGTCACTCAACAGATTGCTCTGCACATCCAAAAGATAGGGCGTTACGCTTTTGGTCGTGGCGTTGAGATTTCGGTACACATTGAACTGAGCCATCAAAAACTCCGAAGCCCATCGCTGAACACCCCGCTTTCCTCAACATCAGCGTTGTATTGTGAAATAGCTTCGCGGCTCTCCTGTAACCATTGTTGCGCGCGTTTTTGTCTCACTACGGCATCGAGCGCCTGTTCAAGCACCTGCGAGAGGTTGATATCAAGCGCCCTGGCCTGGCTTAGCAGGTCACTGTTCAAGCTTAGGTTCGTGGGGCGCTTGGGGGCATCTGGGTTGTAGGTAGGCTGCATGGCGGACTCTAACTAAAATATGCGCATATTTTATGCGCATATTGGCCGCACTACAAGCTCTGCCCCGCATTTCGAGATAATCAGACAATCTCGCGACTAAACTCTTGTGTCGGAAATTTTTACACACTCAAAATCTTCCTTTCTTATCCATTCCAGAGCAGAGCAAGTAGCTCTGGATGACAATCCGGGCTTGTATGCTTGCTGCAATATTTCCTCGCCATTGAACCTAAAAACGGTGATTGGAGTGGTTGCGTTCTGAGCGGCAATGGGGCTCACCGTGTCGGACGCTTTCCGCATCATGCTGACTCGCATTGCCCGAGAAAAGGCGCTGCCCTTCGATCCGCTCATTCCTAATGCTGAGACGATCGAAGCCATGAAGGAAGCACGTCGGGGTAATTTGGAAATCGTGACCCTTGACGAACTCCAAACGGTGCTCGATGCGGACGATTAAGCAGACAGCGCAGTTCAAACTGCGACCTGAAACGCAGAGGCCAAAGGCCCGCGCAGGGGAGCGCTAACGAATGACTTCATGGAAATCGTGAAGGCGCTGGCCTGCGACGCGCCGCTGGCAGAGAAGCACCGCGACCACGCGCTAACCGGCGACTGGTGACAGCAACGGTAGCCCGGATGACAATCCGGGAACACCGTATCGGCTCAGCACGGCGGTTGTTCTACTTGCTTTGCCGGGCGCTTTTAACAATCTCACGACAAAATTTTTATGTCGGAAATTTTTACACCCTCGAAATCCCCTATCCTTCCCCCATCCAGAGGAATCCCTGGAGCAACTGATTATGTAGTATTTATTTTTAAATCATCAAGTTAGAGTTAAGTTTCCACAAAAAATATCTTTCCACACCCCGTCGCCACCGAAGAATCTCTTCGGAATCTTTCATTTTTGGGCTCCAAAATACCCTAAAAACTGTCGGGAATATTTACAACCCTCACAATCTTTTTTTCAGAATTTTTAATAAATTTTATCAAGTTATTGATTATGTTAATTAAAAATAAATATGGCCCATTCTGTGCATGGTTATTAGCGGGAACAACAATAAAAACCCATGCTTCAAGGAAAGTGTTACGGATTTTCACGATAGAGCAGATGTAAGGACGACCCAAAGGAGGGTTTTTATATGAACACATTAAGATGCTTCAACAAAAAGATGCTTGTGGCCGCCACCGCCTCGGTGGTATTGGGAATGGGGATGGCGGGGCAGGCTCAAGCCACGCATATATTTTATCAGGACACTGTCACTGCCTGGTTTAACACAGGAGGAGTAATGGACGCTGACGGCGATTCATTCTGGAAACTCACCGAGTATGGCGGCAGAGTGGTTGATGGGATTAATACGGACATTGACACTGCGCGGGTAACAATAGCAGAATTAGAAATAGGCGGCCAAGACATCTACACCATTACGCTCGACTTTACGCCACTGCCAAACGGCGGACTCGGGCCGAATGAACAGTCCTTCTGGGATTACACTGCGCAGATCCTGCCTCCGAGCACTGAACAGTTCGTCAATGCCAGCCTAGATAGCGATGTTCCAGCACAAACGCCTGATGTCACCGTAAACAAGGAGATCACAGACGGATTCCCACTTGTGACGCTCACCAGCATAAGTGGACTGCCCGACGGCCCGAAATCCATTTCCGGCCAATTTATTAGCGTCCACGAGACGTTTGTGGCTGGCCAAAATGGTTACCTAGCCGCCACGACTGACACCTATGTAGTCCCCGAACCCGGCACGGTGTTCCTGCTGGGCGGTGGTCTGGCGGGCCTAGCCTTTGCCGCACGCCGACGCGCCGCAATCAAGGCATAATAACAACCCACTCATCGGGTTCTTTCAGCCGGGGACGGGAAACCGCCCCCGGTTTTTATGCGCCCCCCTCATCCTGTCCGGCTTCGCCACCCTCGCTCCGCTCTCCCTCAGGGAGAAGGGACGTTCTGGCACGTTTCCGGGTAAACGGTTTGCGTAACATAAATCCCAGGCAGAATGGCGCACTACACGAGACCTCACCTTACGGCATGCAAAAAAACTGCAACGCCGCGAGATCCCCCTCCAACACTGTTTTCGCTTTGGGGGCATTCTGTTTCAGTCTCCAGATCCATTGATGCGCCTCTTGCAGATGGCGGGCATAGAGACTACTTCTGACATCGGCATCCAGCGCGGAGCTGCCCTGCGGCACCGCCTGGAGGGCGTCGTTCAGGGAAAACTGTTCCTGCACGCCGGGGTCGCGCTCATGTGTCCATGCGCCGCTGCGCAGGTCAAATTCGTACAGCGAGGTAAACAGATGGCCATGCTGCCCAACGAAATCCACGGCATCGATCACATAATCGGCCTCCAGGTCGTCCATCACGTAATGGAAGCCCAATCGGCACCAGCCTGGCTTGATCCCAAAATAACCCTCGCGTATCGATTGCCGGTAGCGCTCTGAAGTCTCGTTATCGATATCCAGCAGGCGATGCCCGTAAGGCCCAGCGCAGGAGCAGCCGGCGCGCGACTGAATGCCAAAAAGATCATTGAGCAGCGTAGTGACCAACTTGGGATGCAGGTAACGGCCCTCCCCGTCCCTGACGTTAAAGGAAACGATCGCCAGGCGGCGCCCTGGGTCCGGATTGCCGAGGATCTCGATGTTGGGGTTGGCCTTCCATTTTACGCAGGCACGCTGAAGCAGCGCTTGCTCGCGGGCTTCGATTCGCTCCACGGTCACGGCCTGCTTCACCTGAAAGGCCAGCGCGGCCTTCATGGTCTGCAACGCGCCTGGGGTGCCGGCCTTCTCGCGTTGCTCGATATCCTGGGTGAAGTCGTGCTCCTCATAGCCCACGTAGTCCACCGTCCCGCCGCCTCCGACGCTGGGTGCCAGGTGGCGCTGATAGATCCGCTCGTTGAAGATCAGCACGCCACCCGAACCGGGACCGCCCAGGAACTTGTGGGGCGAGATAAAAACCGCATCCAGGGACGGATCGCCGCCATCGGGGCCATGAGGCGGGTTCATGTCGATATGCACATAGGGCCCGCTCGCTGCGAAGTCGAAGCAGGCCAAGGCGCCGTGGCGATGCAGCAGGCACGCAATCTCGTGTACAGGTGTGATCATGCCGGTGACATTAGAGGCGGCGGAAAATGAGCCGATACGCAGCCGGCCCTGGTAGGCAGGCTCTTGCAGCAGCGCTTCCAGATGCGCAAGATCGATACTGCCATCGGCAGCCATCTGAACCTTTACCACCGTAGCCAGACCCTCACGCCAGGTGACCTCATTGGAGTGATGCTCATAGGGGCCGACGAAGACCACGGGGGAACAACCCTTCACAAAATAGGTAATGGCATCCAGCTCACCGGCCCCGAGCCAGTCCCCGAGAATGCCAAACAGCATTTGACGGGTGGCGGGCGGACAGGCTATGCCCACCAGTTGCTGGAATTTGTCGATGGCGCCGGTAGAACCGGTGCCACAGGCGATGATACGGCCCTGCGGCCCCGCATTGACCGCACCCTTTATGATCTTCTCCGCCTCGTGCAGGCGTTGCGTCATGCGCCGCCCGGTGATGTCATCCTCGGTGTGCGTGTTGGCGTAGCTGCGTTGCAGATGTATCAGGTAGTTTTCTATGAAGTGAAGGCTGCGGCCGGAGGCGGTGTAGTCGCAATACACCATCAGGCGCTCGCCAAAGGGGGTCTGGAAGGGGGCGTCTATCCCCACAACCTGCGTGCGTAAAAAAGAGAAATCCAAAGCAGGAATGTTCATCGATGTTGCAGCTCCAGCGTTATCGTCCCAGAAAATCGCCCGCCGCCGGTGATCATTCAGGCGGCGTTTTGGCGCTCGGGCCTACTTCAGCACATTTCATGCCATGACTAAGCATGTGGGAATAGCGTATTACATAGCGGTTTTCTTTGCTGCGACATGCAAGGCAAAAACCTTGCTAACTGCCTCACAAAACTAGCAAAAAGGATGGCGCAGCGTGACGTGAGGGGCGGTATCCAGGGGGGCCAACCCTATTTTTCACGACTCTGCCAACAAAGCTTTTGTCGCCGGGAGGTGACGGGCAGCGCTTTTTATGACTTTTGCGCAAAAGAAGCAGCTCCCTCTCCCCGCTTGCGGGGAGGAACAGCGCATAGGGGTCAGGCCTTACATTTGACATCCGCTTCCTATCAATCTAATCTATGCTCGCCCTAATCACATAGCAGCGCATAGGGGTCAGGCCTTACATTTGACATCCGCTTCCTATCAATCTAATCTATGCTCGCCCTAATCACATAGGACTCCGAGATGGCAAGACCTTTACGCATCGAGTTTGCCGGGGCGTTGTATCATGTGACAGCCCGTGGCAACGCACGGGCAGACATTTACAATGATGATAGCGATCGCCAGCAGTTTTTATCCTTGTTACATCATACAGTCAATCGTTACGACTGGTATTGCCATGCCTATTGCCTGATGAACAATCACTACCATCTATTAATTGAAACCAATTCCCCATCCTTGTCCAGGGGTATGAAATTTCTCAATGGCACCTACACCCAATATTACAATCGCCAGCACCATCGTGTTGGACATGTGTTTCAAGGACGATTCAAAGCCCTATTGATCCAAAAAGATGCCTACCTCCTTGAGTTAGCGCGTTACATTGCCTTAAATCCGGTGAGGGCCCATATGGTGCGCAGCGCACAAGAGTGGCGGTGGAGCAGTTATCTTGCAACGGCCGGACATGAAGAAAACGCCCCATGCCTGACCACCGACGGGGTGCTTGCGGGATTTGCAAAAACCAAAAAAGTCGCACAGCAGCGCTACCGTGACTTTGTTCAACAAGGTAAAGGGCAGCCTTCACCCTGGCAACACCTGAAGAATCAGATTTATCTGGGGGATGACGATTTTGTTAATGACATGCAAGGCAAGCTTGACCCAGATCAGTCACTCAACGATATTCCAAAAAAGCAAAAACAAACCCCGGCAAAGCCAATCGCCTACTTTGCCGAGCGCTACAAAACACGCGACGAGAGCATGGCTCAGGCCTATTTAAGTGGGCACTACACTCTTGAACAAGTGGGCGAACATTTTGGGGTCAGTTACGCGACAGTGAGTCGAGCGGTGAAACGGGCAGAAAAAAGGGATTGAGGGGTTTTTGGGTGGATGTGGTGTCAAATGTAAGGTATGACCCCTATGCCGTGTGGGTTCAAGCTGGGTAGGCGCCTTTAATGAAGATGAAGTGAAAAGGATATTGAATATCGAGCCGGGCAAAAAACCGCTAGCCATGCTCAGCGTGGGCTACCCGGCAGAGGTGCCAGAGCCGACTCCGCGTGGGCACCTGAATGAGGAGGCGCGCGTGGGCACACAAACCGTGCCCACTCTACACAGGCTGGCGGATTTCCCTGAGCTGGTTGGCGGCGTCGTAGAGGTAGGCGACGGTGGTCTTTCAGTACACGTGTGAAGTTATAGGCCAAGGCCAGAGGGTGATCCTTTCTGTGCTACACCCGCAAATCCAATAAGTCAGTACGCGTCTCGTCAATTCGCTTACCATCAGGATCAATTCGATACACTTTGCCTTGCTCACTGCCGATCTCGTACCTGTCAGCACCATCGATCGTGACCACCGCCCGGATGATCTGTGAACCACGGAATGTTCCCTTAATTCGCATATTCTCCGTGCTGATCACCCCTTGACCATCAGCCAGCCCGCTCTTGAAAGTGCCCTCAAATGTGTATGCCCCCCAATTGCGTTTCCCCGTCAGCACTCCATGTCCATCACGTTTGCCATTACTGAAGTCGCCTTCATAGCGTTCTCCGCCGATCGTGATTTCAATTCCTTGCCCCTGGGACAACCCGCGAATAAACATGCCTTCGTACCGGTAGCCGTCGCTGCGCACCAGAATTCCTTTGCCATGAAAACTCCCATCCTGGAATTCGCCGTCATAGGTCGCAGATCCCCCTGCAGCGACGAGATGTCCCATACCGTGGTGTAACCCTGACCTAAATTCCCCTTCGTAGCGAAAGCCTGAGGTGAGGGTTTCCACTCCCTTCCCGTGCAGCACATTGCCGACCCATTCCCCTTCCAACACGTCGCCATTTGTGCGCTGATACCTACCACGTCCTTGCCTGTTGCCGCCTACAAATTCTCCATCGTATCGGCCACCATCGGCATATTGAAGAACGCCGTGCCCGTGAAAAGTATCACTGATGAATCCGCCTTCGTATCTCGCCCCATTGGCAAATGTCATGGCGCCATGCCCCGTACGGGAATCTTCTACGTAGTCACCCTCATAGGCGTCCCCGGTCGCAGCTTGAGCTCTGCCCTTGCCTTGGCGTTTCCCGGCAATGAACTCGCCTTCGTAAACTCCGCCATCCGCGTATTTCATTGTGCCCCGCCCGTGCGGAAGATCGGCTAAGAATTGGCCCTCATAAATGCCGCCTGTGGCATATCTCATCAAACCTTGGCCCTGCATCTTGTCTTGCACAAATTCGCCGTCGTAATCATTCCCATTTGGAAAATGCGTCCTTCCGCGGCCCTGCATATGGCCGTTCACGAACTGCCCTTCGAAGCGGGCGCCGCTCGCTAAAACCAACACGCCTTGTCCATGCATAAAACCGCGGACAAACTCGCCTTCATAGCGGGAGCCGTCAGGATAGATTTCGGTGGCCCGCCCCTGCACGAAGCCATGACTAAAGCGACCCTCTATTTTTGCTCCATTAAACATTGTCAAGGTGCCCGTTCCATCCGGCAGATTGTTCTGGAATTCGCCATCATAAACGCCATTGTTACGTGGCCCTTTGCCCTCGATCATTATCCCCTTCGAGAAGGTACCGATAAACTGCCACTGCCGAAGTGGTAAATTCACGAGTCCCTTACCATCAACGTAGCCGTCCTTACATTCACCCGACCAGAAAATGGTCTCGGCTCGATACGACGGATCCGGCTCAAGAAACTTGCAGCCGCGCGTATCCATCAACCACCGTGCGTCCTTCGATAATTCCGCGCCGTTAGATAATGTTGGGGTCGATGCCAATAGCGGCAGAAAGGCAATACCTATGACCAAAGATCTGCGCGCTTGCAAGAAAATGTACATCATGGCCCCTTATGGATCGCCTTTACCTAAGCCACTCATCCGGCGTAATTCGCTTCTCTCATTGACGCCCTACATCATTCATAAAAAACGTAATAACCTGATTTAAATCATGAATTAGTCTTGCTGGTGGACTTCCTTTTGCACCCTACGTTATTGCACGTTACGCGCGTTTGTGCCCTTCAGGGTAAAAGCGTTGTTTGGCGATAACAGTTTGATGAAAGTACGGGTCAATTGCAGTCAAAAACGCTTGGCGGACAGGCGGACGGGGCACCGGTACCATTTCGTGCGCATGGCGCACGCTACGCTTGCTCATCTCGGGTGCAGCATCAAATCATGGTTAGCCTCCAGATTTGTTCAGGGCACAAGGACAGGCGGACGGGACACCGCATCCTACCGCGCTTAACTTCCGGCATCGTTTTCAATAAACACTCTAAATTGAGAGTGATCCCTGATCGACACTCTTCCGGCATCAACATCAATAACAACATTACAACAAGAGCAAGCTTGATTGTCCTCTGGCTGGGAGGGTAAAACACTCCCACATCTCAAACATTCGTAATAGATGTTTTTTCCAGCAGGATATCCATTAGAAGGTTCAAAATTAAGCACATTCCGATTTTTCATATACCGCCCGTTTACTGTGATGGTTTCAAATATCCCGAATTAATGAGTTGTTGGATAGTACTAGGTAATTCATATTGCGTACCGCCACCGGGTTGTCCGAACCAAGAAGCAGCGGGACCCGAATTTACATTCGGGATCGGTTTTATTACCTCATAAGAATTAAGTGGGCGCGACGCCGCCTCAGGCGGCAATGACCTCTGGGGAAATGGCGTTCCCTGCGGAGACGCAAAGGTTCCGGTCGGACTGCCATACCGATCAATACGCGCACCCGGCTGGAGTGTAGTCGTTTGCGGTTCTCCGATAAATCCTCGGCTTGGCGGGTAATAAGTTTGTGGCACATTAGGAGTGGGTGCGGTCTGAGTTGCTCTCGCAGCAGCACCACCTCCTCCGCCCACTCCACCTCCGCCGAATCCACCTCCGACACCGCAACCGATATCTGACCCACCGCAACCGGGACGGGGAGTATTGGCTGCAAGTTGGAACGAATCACTTGAGGACGCGCCACTTCCTTGCTGCCCTATCGTAAACGTGCTTAGACTCTGCGCCCCGGAAGTCAATCCTTCACCCATCCCGCTCAGCGCCAGCGTGTTCGAGAAATAGCTGGTAGCGCCGGTGGCGGCGTTGG